>DEDT01000008.1:0-21218 GCA_002350105.1 Selenomonadaceae bacterium UBA2897
TAGACCTTGCGCGGCGTGATGGTGCCCTGCGTCTGTGCCGTGAAGGTAAGCGTCGTGTCCCCCGACGAGACGTTCGAGATGCCCGAGAGGTCGTAGTTGTTGAGATTCCCGAGGCCGATCTCGTACGTCACCTGTTGGTTGCCCGCATCCTTGCCTGCATACTGCGCCGACTGGATGGTGAGGCCGCTCTTATCCGCGCCGCCGAGCAGCACGTCGCCCACGTCGTACGTCCCGTTGCCGTTGAGATCGACGTAGTGATCGCCGATGAACGAGACCGCCTCGTGCCGCGCGCCCTGCCGGTCGGTGTAGGCAACGTCTGTCGTGCCGTCGTATTCCTTCGTGACGTCGAACGAGAAATGGAGATTCGTCAGCTTGAGCTTCGTGATGTCGCCCGTGCCCTTCGCCGCGTCCGTGCCGCCGTTGATGATGTAGTTCTTCGCATAGTTCTTCGCATGGCTGTCGAGCGCCTGCACGAGATTGCTGTACGCCACGGCGAGTCCTGTCCCGACGTCCGACACCTTGTTGCCCGCGGCGTCATGGTACTCGCCGCGCACCTGCGTGACGTCAAAGGCCGCCTTCGTGCCATCCTTCTTGATGACGGCATTTCCCGCGCCATCGTCGAACTGCGGCAGGATATGCGCCGCGTCCTGCGGGACGGCAGCGGTGCCGTCATACGTCTTTGTCGTACGGTCAAACGAGATGGTGAGGCCGCGCTTGTCGATCGTGCCGCTCCCCGTGAGCGTCTGCACCTTCTGCCCGCTCGCGTCGACGATCTCGTAGTTCGTGGGATCGCTCGTCTGGATGCCGAGCGTGTAGCGGACATCCTTTGCGCCTGCGTCTGCGTCCTGTTCGCCGTTCTTCTTGGCCGCCGCCGTCGCTCGATAGACGCCCGTCGACGCATCTGCGTCGCCCGAGACAAGCCCCGGCTGGCCGTCCGCCGGGAAATGGGTATAGGAAATCAGCGGGTCGTTCGCGTTCGCTTTGACGACCGCATCCGTCGCGTCGTATTCTTTCCTGATATCCTTCGGCGCCGTCGCGATGACCTTGCGCGGCTTGATGACGCCCTGCGGCGCGTAAGCCGCCTTGACTCTCCCATGATCGAGCAGGCTGTCGTCAAATTTATAGTCTGCAAACCCATCCGGCCCTTTGACATTGAGATAGTAGGTGACATCCTGCTTTTGGCCGTTGTTGCTGTTCTTTTCCGCAAAGCTTGCCCCTGCCACCGTGTAGCCGAGGCTCGCCGCATCCTGCGTAAAGGTCAGCTTGTTCGTGGAGTTTGGGATCTCCGCTTCGAGTGTCGTGACGTACGACTTCGCCTCGACGGTCTGCCCGTTTTCCTTATGCGTGACATCGTTGTTGCCGTCGTAGACCTTGGTGATGGGCGTGTCCGTCTTGGGGTTGAGCGTGATCTTTGTGATCGTAAGCGGCGTGATGGTTCCTTTGCCATAGGCGAGATAGTTGCCCTTCGCGTCTTGCGGCAGCTCGAGGTCATAGTTTCCCTTCGGATTTTGGAGAGAGACGGTATAGCTCGCGTTCGTCGCGTCGACATGCGACGTCACCTGATAGGTGCCGCCGTTTTGCACGACGTACTGACTGTCTGTACCCGCCTTCAGGATATCGCTGAAGCTCTCGCCGTTCACGAGTCCCGTCGCGCCTGTCATCGTGATCGATGAATTTTTCGAGGTGCTGTCATACGGCTTGTGGGCATCCTCAAATGTCACAGCCGTGATCTTCGCGGGGTTGATGATGCCCTTGCCCTGAAACTCCATCGTCGTATTGACATTGCCGTCGCGTTGAAAGACATAGTTCTGCGAGGGCTGTCCATCTGCATCCTTGACCTGCGCGGTGAATGTGACGTCCTTCGTCGTCGCCTTGCCGCTTGTTGCGTCACGCACGACGTTTGGATCGCTGTAAGTGCCCGTATAGGTGATCGTCGCCCCGTCGTTCAGGAGCTGGTGGCGGTCGTCGCCCGTGTAGGCGAGATAGCCGTCCGCCAGCGTGAAGGGATTCTCGTCCGTGCCTTTGCCGTCGCTCGTCTTCAGCGCCGTACCGCCGTCATAGGTCTTCTCGAAGACCTTGCCGTCCGTAGCCGCGACGAGCAGCGTGCGCGGCGTGATATGCCCCTCGCCGTAGACGGTCGCCGTGCCGCCGTCTATGATGTCCTGCCCGTTGAGCGTGTAGTTTTTCGCATCCTCGCCGGAGACGGTCACGGCATAGGCGATCTGGTTGGCGTCCTTGACGGTCTTCGCATCGTTATTTTGTACCGTGACCTTGCCGTCCGCGACGGCAGCATTGACGAAATGCGTGCCGCTCTGCTGCACGGTAAAGGCAACCTGATCCCCTGTGACGAGACCCGCGCTGCTGCCGTCCGCCTTGTTGACCGATTTGCCGTTCGCCGCCGTGTAGGCGGATGTCGTGTCGTATTCCTTGGTGTTGTCCTGCACCGCGTGCGGCGTGCTGCCATCATACCACGTGAAGCCGTCCGCCGTGAGGTTCCGCTTCGTGATGGTGCCGTTGAGGTACGCCGTGCCGCCGGATGCCTTGCCGACATCCCGGAGCGTGCCGCTCGCGGTCGCATCCTTCCCGGGCGTGTATTGCTCGCCCCAGATGATGTTCCCGCTCGCGTCGATGAGGTTGTAGTTCCCCGCATCCGCGCCGGAAAGCTGGATGCCCGTGAGCTGTACATCATGCGCTCCCGCGCTGCCGTCCGGCGTGAACGTGCCGTCTGCTTCCTTCGCCCCGTATGTTCCCTTGGCATCGTTATTCCGGAAGCCGAGCGCCACATCGTCCGTCTTGCCGTTTTCATCCGTCTTGAGCCCGGTCACCGTCTTGTCCTTTGAGAACAGGCTCGACACCGTCTCCGCCGTCGCGGCATTCGCCTTGCCTTCGTAGACCTTCGTGAGTGTCTTGCCGTCTGCAAGGCTGAGCGTCAGCGGCGCCGGCGTGATGTCGCCGGTGAGCGTGACATTACTCAGCTGCGCCGTCCCGCTGCCCGTGACCTTGTAGTTATGCGCCGTCTGCGTGAGCTTCAGCGTGCCGTTCGCCGTGACCGTCTTGCCGACGCCGACGTTCTTATCCTGGAAGGAAGCCTTCAGATCATTGGCATTGAGTGTCGCCGTCGTATCGCCCGCAATCAGCCCCGTTACAGAGGTATCCGAGGCATTGAACAGTGCCTTCACGGCATCCGATGCATCCACCTTGCCATCGTAGACTTTCGTGATATGCTTGCCAGCCACCGAGTCCCCGGAGATGTTGACCTCTCGCTGGTTGATATAGACGTTGTTCCCCACGAGGTCATAGCCATCCTGCGACGTGCAGTAGAATGCCATCTGACCGTTGGAAGACACATTTTTTTCCGTATCAGTATATACGTTCGCATTGCGCAGGCTTGCCGTATCCTGCGTGATTTTCGCTGTGTCGATGGTGAGGCCGTTCGCATTCGTATAGTTGATATTGCTGAGCGTCACATCCTGATTGTTGTACGTCAGCGTGAGATCGCTGCCGTTGATCGTGCCTTTGTTGTCCCCCTGCGCATAGTCATAGCTGACCGTCACCGCGCCCTTGCCGCGGCGCAGGAAATCGCGCAGCAGCGGGAGGCTGTGGCCCTCGTAGATGCGCCAGACGGTGTCATCGGAGCCGCTGGAGCTGATGTCGAAGCCTGAATACGTTGCACTTGTTTTACTTGCAGTATCTACTCCTGTTACAGAATATGCATTACTCTGCTTTCCGGTATAGAGATTGTTAGCA
Source organism: Selenomonadaceae bacterium UBA2897 (assembly GCA_002350105.1). Taxonomy (GTDB): domain Bacteria; phylum Bacillota; class Negativicutes; order Selenomonadales; family Selenomonadaceae; genus UBA2897. The sequence goes on from DEDT01000008.1 coordinate 3,748, forward strand.
ATTATATTACCTGTGGTGTACGCATTCGTAATGGAGGAAACCGTATCATTCTTCACTCCATATCCTACAATTCCTGTAGCGCTATTATTGCTAACATAAGTATTATACACATTGCTAACGGTTGTGAAATCCGAACAGCCTAGAATTCCACCGCCTCTACCACCTATCGCCCCTGTATTATAGGCTTTATTTATACTACTATTTTGTGCATAGCCAACGATACCTCCTGCATAAAAGCTATTTACCCTTTTTCCCGTCGGCTGAATCGTTGTTCCATCATTAAAGACATCTATCAATTTGGTCTGATTCTCCGCCCGACCAACAATACCGCCAACATATTGTGCGTTAATCGTCCCACTTTTCACGCCGACATTCTGAATCGTCGCACCACTCGTAAGGCCGAACAGGCCGCCGTAGGTGCCGCCGGATACCTCGATGCCGCTGATCGTATGGAAATTGCCGTCGAAATTTCCCGTGAACGCGCTGTAGCTGTTACCGCCGATTGGCGTATAGTTGCCGCTGAGCACTAGGTCTGCCTCGAGCGAATAATCGCCGCTGAGGTTCTGGTTCATCGCCGCGAGCCCGGTGGCGTCGAGGATAGCGATCTTATTCGAGACGCTCGGCGCACGCAGTACATAGCTTGGCTTTGCCGCCAGTGCTGCGGCACGCAGGACGCCTGTAGAGGCGCTCTGCGTCGCCGTCTGTTCTTTGACGACGCTTTTCACCGCCTGCAGGGTCACATCCTGCGCCTGCACGTTGTCGGTGAGGAACCGGATCGTATCGCCGTTCACGATGACGGAGGAGGCCGCGATGCCGCCGAGATTGACGACATCCGCGTTCGCCGTCCCTGCCGTCAGCACCGCCCCTGGCGTCTTGCCCGCATGGAACGCCTCGAGCGCCGCGTCCGTGTTCTCCGTCGATACGTAGAGATTGCCGACATTGACCTGCGCGCCGTGGCTGAAGATCACGCCGTGGGGATTGACGAGATAGACGTCCTTGCCGCCCTCGATGCTGCCCGCAATCTCCGAAGTCTTCGGTCCCGTGACGAGGTTCAGGTAGTTTTTCTCCTGCGCGCCCTTGTCAAAGCGGACCGTTTCTCCCTGATTCACAGAGAAATCCGTCCACTTCACGATGTTGTTCGGCTGCGTGCCCGTCACGTCCGTGATGCTGCCGCTCTGCGCGACCTGCGTCCCTGCCGTCACGACCTTGTCGAGCACCGGCGCGCCCTCTGCTACGGGGACAGCGCCGAACACCCCGGCCGTCAGCGCGATGCCGACCTGCAGTGCCAACCGTTCCTTCCTGGCGACTCGTTCCTTCCTCATGTTATCCCTCTCCTATATCGCGCACATCGTCTCCTACGGTGTGCGTTATCGTTCCACGAAACGACCTGCACCAGCGTCCGCTCTGCAAACGTTGTGCTTCACTCTTACAACAAAAAGCCACCCCCTGCAGGGGGATACCCCCGTCTCCCTAAGGGGATGGCTCTCGTCTCTCACTATCTTACTGGAGCAGGCTCAGCACCGCGCTGCTCGTCTGGTTCGCCTGGGCGAGCATGGACTGCGCCGCCTGCGTGATGATGTTGTTCTTCGTGAAGGAGGTCATTTCCTTCGCCATATCCGCGTCGCTGATCACCGATTTCGACGCCGTGACATTCTCACTCGCCGTCACGATGTTCGCGTTCGTATAGTCCATGCGGCTCGTCACCGCGCCGAGCGTCGTCTGCTGGGCGAGGACTTTCTCGACCGCGTTGTCGAACGCACTGATCGCGGCGTTCGCACTCACCTGACTCGAGATGTCGATGGCCTTGCCGTCCTTGCTCGCGAGGCCGAGTGCATAGGAGCGCATATCCGTGAAACCGAGACGGATGCTCTGATTGGCCTTCGTGCCCACCTGGAACGTCATCGCATTGTCCGGTGAGGGATCCTGCGCGCGAATCGTCTCGGTGAAATTGTCCATGATCCGGTTGATGCTTTTCTTCGGATTCCCCTCAGAATCCTCTACACGGATGGTGAGGCCTGCGATCTGTCCATCAAGGCCTGGATTCTTGGCATGATAAGAAATCGCACTCTTCCCATCTTGCGTATAAACCTTTTCCCCATTGGCTCCTATACCTATCTCTGCTGTATACGAACCATCCGTGATATCAATATCATCTCTACAAGGATCCCACTCAAACATCTCATAAAACATGGAACCGTCTTTTACTTCTAATCCCCCTTCATTCGAATACGTCTGTCCATTCTTTACATAGGAAACAATAATACGATCGCCTGGCAGTATATTAAGGTTCTCGCCCGTCTTCGACTTCAAATCCACAATTGTAGAAATCCTATCTGTATCATCTGAAAAATATCCATTTGTGAGATACGTCGATGTCCCCTTGCCACTAAGCCCAACAACTTCGCTATTTTTCGACCCATCCAGTATTGTTTTCCCGTTGTAGGTCACCTGCGCATTTTCATCGATCTGCTGAATCGCCTGATTCACCTCTTTCTGAATCGTCGCGCGATCAGCGTCCGTGTTCGTATCGTTCGCCGCATTGATGGCCTTTTCCTTGAGCGTCTTGAGGATGTCCATCGTCGAGTCGAGCGCGCCGGACGCCGTCTTCATGAGCGCTTGGCTGTTCTGCGTGTTCTGGCTGTCCTGGTCGAGGCCGCGAATCTGCACCGCCATCCGCTCCGAGATGGCGTAGCCGGAGGCATCGTCCGCCGCGCTGCCGATCTTGAGTCCCGAGGCGAGTTTCTTGAGATCTTTGCTCATCGCCTTTTCGTTCTTATTCAGCTCGTTCAGCGTCTTTTTTGCGCCAATATTATTTTTGACTATCATAGCCATCTCGATATTCCTCCCTGAGTACGATCCTGTTTTCCGGCTATCTGCACATCATCTTCTCAGACGATTTTCCTTTCTCTTATGTTATATCGTCATTTTTATAAAAAACTTAAGGGTGCTTTCTCCTGCGTCACTGTCCGCCGAGCAGGCTCAGCACGGCCCCGGCATTCTGATTGGCCTGCGCGAGCATGCTCTGCGCCGTTTGCGCGAGGATGCTGCTCCGCACATATCCCGTCATTTCCTTCGCCATATCCGCGTCGCGGATCACCGACTCGCTCGCCGTCGTATTTTCCGACGCCGTCTGGATGTTCTGCCCGGAGTAGTACATGCGGTTGATCTGCGCACCGATGAGCGTATTCGCGTCGATCAGGTAGTTCAGACCATGGTCGAGCGCGCCTTCCTTCGGCGGAATGCCGAGCAGCATCTCGCGCTTTTCCTTCGTCAGCACATGGTAGTCCTCCGGCTCTCTCGTGCCGGGAGTGTAGCCGAGGACATGGTCGAGCGTCGTGCGGGGGATCTTGATGTGGATGTTCTGGCTCGCGTGGTCGGTATCCTGGATCACGAGGTCATCCGAATAGACTTTTCGCCGGCTCAGGACGACGTTGTCCATGATCCCCGTGCCGATCTTCGCGCCCTTCGTCTGATAGTCCGGATAGGTATCCACGGGGAACCGGCGCTCATCGTAGACGCGCAGGATCCCGTTCTCCGGGTCGCCAGAGAGCCGCATCAAGTGGTTGAAGCGCTTGTCGCCCCCCGTCAGGACAGGCTCCGCCTGGTCGTAGATGGCCTTCACGAGCGATTTCGCGTCGGTCACTTGCTCGACGTCGATGACGATGGTCTTGATGTCCTCTTTCACCACCGACGAGCCGTCCTTGCCTGAGAGCGGCTTGCCGTCCATATCCTTCGTGCCGTTGATGAATTCGAAATTGAACCATTGGGAGGAGTCCGTCGCGCAATAGGTGCGGAAGCCCTTCCCCTCGAGGTCGCCGGGGAGCTTCAGGTCCGGATGGTCTTTCAGCCAGGAGGCGAAGTCCAGGTCGTAATGGCGGAGCTCCCCCTCCGCGACCTCGAGGTTGGCATTCTGCGGGCCGGTGACCTTGAGACCCACGACTTTCGTCGGATCGGTGGTGTCGTAGACAATGGATGAATGGACCTTGCCGTTCATCAGATCGGCAAAAGCTTTGGCGATCGTCGTCCCGCTCGCGACTGCGCTGCGCAGGGAGGCGAGGTCGACCTGCTGATACGTGTTGATGGCAGGCGAGAGATGCAGCGCATAGTTGACGCTGGAATTGTTGTTGAGCTTGTAGAGCGCATTCTCTCCGGGCAGGCCGTCGTTCTCGTCCTGGCTGTCGATGAATTCAACGCCTGTCGAGGACGAAGTGGAAGAGGGATTGGTGACGGTCAGCCCTTTCCCTGCCAGGCCTGCGATGAAATCCTCAAGGGCCTTCGCATCCGTCGTATCGTACGCCGAGAGGTCGATGACCGTATGTGCCGGCGTGCCGTCCGTGCCAGTCCTAAGGTTCTGGATCGTATTCGCGCCGAGCGCCGCGACGGCCGTATACGTGACGGTCCTTCCTGGATCTGCTGGCTGCTCCGGCGTCGCTGGCTGCGCCGGCTTGGCCGCTCCCTCGGCAAAGGCGTCGACGACGGAGAATCGGCTCGCCGACGTCGCGCCGTATTTCGCGTTCCGCGACTGGATGCTCAGCGTGCCATGGTTGACGGTCACGGTGACGCCATAAGACGAGTCACCGAAGCTCCGGGTGGAGACTGCGTCCTTCCCGATAGTGAAGATATTTGTATTAGGATCATGAGCGAATCCGTTGGTGCCATCTGTGAACTGCAGGTAGTATGTATATCCGCCTGTCTTGAGCTGGATCCCTGAGCCTGCCGGTACCCCGCTGATATTCCAAGAGCCCGTCGCCGCCTTGCCCGCGGTATACGGCATATCGATGATATCTGGAATGCCCGATTCGTCGACGCCGCCGGAGAGCGTGATGCCGCCGAGGACGTGCGTGGCGGAGGCGGCCGGCGATGCTGGCGTCGCCGGCCGCGCGGGGATCACAGGATGGGCGCCCACCTGCTCCGTCTTCGCCTGGCGCGTGATGCCCTCTGCGGTCGTGTTGTTCGTCGAGGCCCCTGTGCTCGTCGTCGTGAACGTCACCGTCGTGCCAGAGGCCGTCGCGGTGACGCCGCTATAGCTATAGGAGATGCCTGCGATTTTCTGCGCCACCTCTGCCAGCGACGTGCAGTTCGAGATATCGATGGTTTTATCAACATTCTGATAGTTCCGCGAGGGGTCTGTCGTCAGGACATACCTCCAGTTGCTCGGGATGGAGAAACCCGTATTGTCAAGATTGTTCGGAACATTCGCATCGGTATATGCCTGCGATAGATCGATCGTCACGGTGTTCGGCGTGCCAGCGGTGTAGCCAGTCAAAGCCGTCGTCGAGGAAATGCCCATCGTCGTCATCGTCGACGTCGCAGCCGCCGGTACGGTTTCCTTCCAGTCGTTGAATGTATCGAACGGCCCTGTCTGTCCATCGAGCGTGTCGATCAGACTGGCTTCATGCTGCTTGTACGTCAGCAGGCCGCTCATCTCACTGTCCGGCGCCTGCGTGACCTGGTCCAGGACGTTCCAGCTCTTGACCGTGTCGACGACCATATTCCCCTCGAGGAGGACGTTGCGCCCGTTGTAGCTCGTGTCTGTCGCAATCTCCTGTATCTGGCTCCAGCCCTGATTGATCTCCTTTTGGATGGTCGCGCGGTCGATCTCCGTGTTTGTATCGTTGCTCGCATCGATGACTTTCTCCTTGATCGTGCGCAGGATGTTGATCTGGTTCTGGATGCCGCCTTCCGCAAGATACAGCATATCTGCGCCCTTGCTGACATTGTCATGGTCCTGCCCGAGCGCACGGATACGGATGCGCATCTTTTCCGAGATGGAATACTCAGACGCGCCATCCCCGGCGGAGTTGATCTTCATCCCGCTCGCGACTTTATGCAGTTGTTTCGATAGCGTCGTTTCATTTTTCTTGAGTTGGCCGAGCGCCAGCATCGAGGCATTGTTGTTCTGAACGATCATGCCCATAGAGTATTGGCAGCACATTTCCTTTGTGCTGCTGCACCTCCCTTGATCCGTCTATTTTCCCAGCAGTTTCTATCGCCATTGTACATATTTCCTTAATCTATATCGTAGATTTCAAATAAAACTTAAGGAAATTTTTTCATCTAATCCATAATAATTATTTGTTGCTCATGATTGACGTTCTCAAATTTCTATGCTATCCTATAGCCATCCCAAGAAACAACGGGAACACATCCCTGCTATCCATCTGAAGGAGGAATTACCATGTCACTTATCAACAAAGAGATCGGCGAGTTTTCTGTCCAAGCGTTCCAGAACAATACGTTCCGCACGGTGACGCGCGAGGATGTGCTCGGGAAGTGGAGCGTGTTCTTCTTCTATCCGGCGGATTTCACGTTCGTCTGCCCGACGGAGCTCGAGGACCTGCAGAACAGCTACGCGAAATTCCAGGCGGAGGGCTGCGAGATCTACTCCGTCTCGACGGATACGCATTTCGTGCACAAGGCTTGGCATGACCATTCCGACCGCATCAAGAACATCACGTTCCCGATGCTCGGCGATCCGACGCATGTGCTCTCGCGCGATTTCGATGTGCTCATCGAAAGCGACGGCGTGGCGGAGCGCGGGACGTTCATCGTGAATCCCGAGGGCAAGATCGTCGCCTACGAGGTCAACGCCGGCAACGTCGGGCGCAACGCGGACGAGCTTTTCCGCAAGCTGCAGGCGCTGAAGTTCGTCGCCGAGCACGGCGATGAGGTCTGCCCCGCGAAGTGGAAACCGGGCAACAAGACGCTGAAGCCGAGCCTCGATCTCGTCGGAGCGCTCTGATATGGAAGCGGCAGCAAAAGACTTCTACGACTGCATCGTGGTCGGCGGCGGACCTGCGGGTCTCACGGCTGGCATCTACCTTGCGCGTGCTTGCTGCCGCGTTCTTGTCATAGAACGCGCGAAGTTCGGCGGGCAGATCACCATCACGCAGGAGGTCGTCAACTACCCGGGCGCGGAGCCGATGTCCGGCACGGCACTGACGGAGCGGATGAAGCAGCAGGCGGCGCGCTTCGGTGCGGAGTTCCTCGCGGGCGAGGTGCTCTCGCTCGCGAGGGAGGGGGACGCCTGGCGCGTCGAGACGAACCGCGGCACGCTCACGGCGACGGCGGTGCTGCTCGCGACGGGCGCGCACCCGCGCACCGTCGGCTTCGATGGCGAGGAGGCGTTCCGCGGGCGCGGCGTCGCCTACTGCGCGACCTGCGACGGCGAGTTCTTTACGGGGAAGGAGGTCTTCGTCATCGGCGGCGGCTTCGCGGCGGCAGAGGAGAGCGTGTTCCTCACGCGCTACGCGAAGCACGTGACGATCCTCATGCCGACGGATGATTTCACGTGCGCTGAGGGTACCGCTGCCCCGACAAAGGCGCACGAGAAGATTTCCATCCACTATCATGCGGTCGTCACGGGGCTCGAGGGCGACGCGATGCCGCGCGTGCTGCGCTGGCGAGACACGCGGACGGGCGAGGAGCATACGTTCCGCGCGGAGGGCGGCGATTTTTTCGGCGTCTTCGTCTTCGCGGGCTATGAGCCGTCGACGCAGCTTGCGAAGGGCTTCGCGGCGCTCGACGAGCTCGGCTATATCCTCACGGATGCCGGGAAGAAGACGTCTGCCGAGGGGCTCTACGCCGCAGGCGACGTCTGCGAAAAGCCGCTTCGCCAAGTCGTCACGGCGACCGGCGACGGCGCGCTCGCCGCGACGGAGATCGAGAAATACGTCCACGCCGTCGAGGAGCGCACGGGCCGACGTGCCCTGCGCACGCCGCACGCCGCGCCGCAGCACGAGGTGCGCGATGCGGGAACGGCGGCGGAGGCGGCAGAGCCGGAGGATCTCTTCTCCGGTGAGATGCGCGCGCAGCTCGCCTCCGTGTTCGCCCGCTTCACGCGTTCGCTCCAGCTCGAGCTGCACCTGAAAGACGATGCGACCTCTGCCGAGCTCGCGCGCTATATGGAAAAGCTCGCAGAGATGACGCCCGCGCTCTCCGTGACACGGCAGGCGTGTGCGGAGGCAGTGCCCTTCGTCCGCGTGCTGCGGGAGGACGGCACGCCTGCGGGCATCGCTTTCCACGGCGTGCCGGGCGGTCATGAGTTCACGAGCTTCGTGCTCGGTCTCTACAACGCCGCGAGCGACGGGCAGAGCGTCGCACCAGAGGACCGCCGCCGCATCGACGCTCTGCGCACGCCGCTCCATCTCACGATCCTCGTGAGCCTCTCGTGCACCATGTGCCCGGAGCTCGTCACGAGCGCGCAGCGCATCGCGACGCTCTCCCCCTTCGTGACGACGGATGTCTACGATATCCACCTCGCCACCGACCTGCGCGAGCGCTACCAGGTGATGAGCGTCCCCTGCTTCCTCATCGAGGAGGCGGGCGTGGCGCGTCCACCGGAGTTCGGGCGCAAGAGCGTGAGCGAGCTGCTCGACCTCTTCGAGCGGCGCACGCCTGCCACTGCCTGAGCGTGCAGCGCGCATGCCGCGCAGAAAGCATAAAGAGGAAAGAAAAGGATGGGATTCCCGCCGCTGCGGGACGCCCATCCTTTTTTACTGCAGGGGAGATGCACAATGGATGCCGTTTCGCGCACAAGCAGTTGCACAATCGCCGCCTTTTCTTATATAATAGAGAAGTCATTGTTCCCATAGCGAAATCGCATATAGAGGAGGAGTTCCCTTGACACATGACCTTACCATCATCAATACCTTCGTGCTCTACATCGGCATCATGATGGCGATCGGCGTCTACTACTATCGGCGCACGCGCAACATGAGCGATTATTTCCTCGGCAACCGCAAGCTCGGCGCGTGGGTGACGTCGCTGTCGGCGGAGGCGTCGGATATGAGCGGCTGGATGCTCATGGGCGTGCCCGGGTTCGCCTATCTCGCGGGGCTGAACGCGGGCTGGATCGCCGTCGGCATCGCCATCGGCACCTGGGCGAACTGGCATTTCGTCGCCGCCCGCCTGCGAAAGTACACCGAGCTCGCCGACAACGCGCTGACGCTGCCGGAATTCCTCCAGAACCGCTACCACGATACAACGAATCTGCTGCGCATCGTGCCCGCGATTTTCATCCTGATTTTCTTCGTCATCTACACGGCGTCGGGCTTCGTCTCGGCGGGGCGGCTGTTCGAGACGGTGTTCGGCATCCCGTATGAGTACGCGATCTTCATCGGCGCGGGATCTGTCATCTTCTATACGCTCGTCGGCGGCTTCCTCGCGGTCGCGCGCACGGATTTCATCCAGGGCATCATGATGTTCTTCGCGATCCTCGTCGTCCCCATCTGCGGTACGATGGCAAACGGCGGTTTCGAACGCACGCTCGCGGAGATCGGCAGCGTCCAGGCGTCGATGCTCCAGCCGCTCACGAAGTCCGACGGCTCGACGCTCGGCGCCATCGAGCTCATCTCGCTGCTCGCCTGGGGTATCGGCTATTTCGGTCAGCCGCACATCCTCGTGCGCTTCATGGCGATCCGCACGTCCGGCGAGATCCGGCGGGCGACGCACATCGCGATGACCTGGGTCGTCCTCTCGCTCGCCGCGGCAGTCGCCGTCGGCATGGTCGGCCGCGTGTTCCTCACGCAGGAGCTCTCGGGCACGGCGTCGGAGACGGTCTTCCTCGTCATGACGAATGAGCTGTTCCCGCCGATCGCCGCGGGACTCATCCTCTCGGCGGTGCTCGCCGCCATCATGAGTACGGCGTCGAGCCAGCTCCTCGTCGCGGCGTCGGCGTTCGCGCAGGATTTCTACCGCACGCTCATCCATAAAGATGCTGAGCAGTCGGAGCTCGTCTGGATCTCGCGCGCGAGCGTCCTCGTCATCGCGAGCCTCGCGATTTTCCTCGGGTTCAACCCGAACAGCTTCATCCTCGACATGGTCTCCTACGCCTGGGCGGGCTTCGGCGCCGCCTTCGGCCCCGCCATCCTCATGAGCCTCTTCTGGAAGCGCACGACGCGCGATGGCATCATCGCCGGCATCATCACAGGCGGCGTTACGGTGCTCGTCTGGAAGCAGTTCGCCTTCCTCGGCCTCTACGAGATCGTCCCGGGCTTCCTCTTCTCCCTCCTCGCCATCGTCGCCATCAGCCTCCTGGGCAAAGCGCCTGCCAAAGACATCCAGGAGACGTTTGATGCCGTGGGGAAGAGCAGCATCTGATCGCTCCTCTGGCATCCTGCCATATAGTAAGAAAGCTGCCCCGGGCAGCGAGCCAACGCTCGCCGCCCGGGGCAGCTTTCTTATCATGTCTGAGTCGCTGAGGGAATCGCTGAGGAACAGAGCGTGTCCACGCACATCCAAAGTATCTCATTTCATCAGCGTTTCCTGAAAAAGAGGCACGGGATCAGCGCTGGCGTTCCTTGAGCGCGCGCTGGATGTCGCGCTGGTCGGCTTTTTTCCGAAGAGCCTGCCGCTTGTCGTAGTCGTGTTTGCCGGAGGCGAGCGCGAGCTCGAGCTTCGCGCGGCCGTGCTTGAAGTAGATCTTGAGCGGCACGAGCGTCCAGCCCTTTTCGCGCGTCTAGCTGAAGAGCTTCACGATCTCCGCCTTGTACAGCAGGAGTTTCCTGCGGCGCAGGGGATCGTGGTTGAACTGGTTGCCCTGATCGTAGGGGCTCACATGCCTGTTCTCGAGATAGATCTCGCCGTCCTTGATGAAGGCGAGGGAGTGGCCGAGGAGCAGCATGTCGGCAGGGCTCCCCGTGAAGCCATGCACGAGCAGCACGCCCTGCGGTCCGCCCGGCAGAAAAAACGGCTCCGCACCGGAACAAATCATCCATCCTCGCCTCTCTATCTCAGACCAGCGGCACGCTCAGCCCCGGCACGCCGCAGACACCGCAGCCCCGCACGCCGCAGACACCCCCCGGCACATCGCAGACATCGCAGCCCGGCACGCCGCAGACGCTGCCCGCGTCTGACACGCTGCCCGCGGGCGGGGCCAAGGCCACACGAAAAAACGCCCTCGACCCACGCGGCAGAGAACGTCTCCTGTATCATGATGTCATGCGGGCAATCACGATGGTGATGACGGCAAACAGAACCACGAGAACCACCGTCACGCGCGCAAGCAGCGCATCCATGCCGCGCGGCCAGCGGGAATTTCACTCAGGAGCTTGCTTTCTGCCATGTCTCGATGACCGCCTCATGTCGGCGCGTTTTTTTATCGTAGCTCACACCCACGAGCAGCACCTCGCCGGCGTAGGCCGCGAGCGCCCCCGCGTACTCCTTTTCCTTGATCTGCCGGATGGCCGTCTCCGCCGCCCTGTCCCACTTCAGCTCGATGACGAGGGCTGGTTTCTCCGCGTGCTGCGGGCGCGGCAGGAACGCGAGGTCGGCAAAGCCCTTGCCCGCCGGCAACTCACGCACGATGTTGTAGAACCGCCGCGCGCTGTAAAAGGCGAGAGACAGCGTATAGGAGAGCGCGTTCTCGTCGTTGTACTGGATCTGACTCGTCTCGAGATGCGCCTTTTCTACGCCTGCGGCCACGGCGGCGGCGTCTTTCTCAAAGACTGCCGCGAGCAGGGCGTCCGAAGCCTGAACGGCGCGGCTCACAATCTGCCATTCCTCGCCCTGCTTTGTCGCTGCGATGTATTCGCGCAGAATCTCGTTATTCGGAATAAAGACCTCCTCTTCCCGGCGGTCATAGCCGAGATAGCCGAGATGTACGAGGAGCGTCATGACATCGTCTGCCGAGGTGAAGGTCGTCATATCATTCGTGAAAGTCAGTGTGTTGATTTTCTGCCGCCCGCCAGCTATCATTTTGACAATGGCGTCACGCAGCCCGCCCTCGTTGAGGTCGATATAGACTTTGAGCGCTTCATACGTCTCCGTCTTCGTCCAGTAATCGTCATATTCTCGCCGCAGCATGGCCTCGACGACGCTTTTCGGGCTAAATACATGCTGACAGTTCGTGAAGGAATAGCCATCATACCAGGCGCAGCACTCTCCGAAATCCATACCATACTCCGCGCAGAGACGGCGAACTTCATCTCCTGTGAATCCGACATACGGCGCAAACGGGCCCGGATTCTCCATCGAATACTCCGTGAACATATTGAGCGCTGAGTGCGTGCCATATTTCTTGACAGGCAGGATGCCCGTCATGTACGCGAGGCCGATATACGCCTTGTCCTTCAGCCAGTCACGCAGAAAATCAAGATATTTCCGCTGCGCCGCTGTATCGTGCGGATACTCGCGGAAGATGCAGTCCCACTCGTCGATGACGATAACGAAAGGCCGCTGCGTCTCTTGATAGACATCCTGTATGCACTCCACGAGATCTTCCCGGTCAAAATAATCGACATCGGGATAGGCACGCAGCAAATCGCGCAGCACGATCCGCCGCAGGCGCGAAAGCAGGCCCTCAATGTCCTGCGCCCGGCTCAGGAACTCCTGCATATTGATACGCAGCACATCGCATGCTCCGCGATAACGCGAAAAATCCTCCGCCCGCGCAATTGCGAGCCCGTCGAACACCTCATCCGCCACCGTGCGGTCATAGTAAGCGCAGACCATATTCGCCGCCATCGTCTTGCCAAACCGCCGCGGGCGGCTTACGCAGACATATTTCCGTGATTTCCCGTAGACCTTGTTGAGCTCTTCGATCAGTGCCGACTTATCCACATAGATCTCATCTCTCTTGGCCTCGAGCAATAAGTCCGCTCCCGGATTCAGATAAATGCCCATACTGTCACCTCCGCTGCGTAGCCAAGTTCCTTACCTCATTATATCACATAGAACCGTCTGCACAGAAAATCCACTATTTTAAGGAAGCGCTGATTAAATGATGTGCTCCGGATTTGCGCGGATGCGCTGTACTCTTCGGAGACAAACCGGAAGCGTAGCGGCAAAACGCTCCATCGCGTTTTGTGCTGAGGATTGTAGGGCGACGAGAAGACAGCACAGACGTGCGAAGACGGAGTGCTGAATTAATCAGTGCTTCCTTAACTGCCAAACTGCTCCGAAAAATGCCTGCCGATCCGGGCCAGGAACCGCAGGACATCCTCCTTCATATCCGCGGGAAACGACGTAAGCACCGGCGCCGTCTCGAAATTTAGCACGCCAGCAAAATGAATGGCCCGCAGCCCGCGCAAAAGGCCCTCCCAATCCGTCGAGCTGGCATTCTCCCGCGCCCGCGCAAACGTATAAGGAATCTGATGGAGATCAGCGATGCCGTCGTTATCATGCAGATGCAGCACCTTCAGCCGCGGCCCCAGCGTCCTGACGAACTCCTCCATATCGATGCCCACCAGATTCGCGTGCCCCGTATCGAAACAGAAACCGAGCACCTCTGCGCCATACTGCTCATTGATGTGGTCGATGCGCTCCGCCATCTTCCGCGCCTTGCAGCACGGCCCCTCCAGTATGTGGCTGCCCAGCGCTGAATATAGATTCTCGACGCAAAGCGTGATACCGAGTTCCTTCGCCAGCGGTGCCAGAGCATGAACGAACTCCTCCGTCTGCGCCCACTCCGCGTCCTCGCTGCCGAGCTCCCTTGCCAGCTTGAAGCCATGCACCACCAGATAACGACAGCCGAAAAAAGCACAAATACGCAGGCTCTTCGGTGCCATCTGATGCCAGAGATACGCATTGTCCTCGTTCGTCCCCCGCGGGACGAAAACAGGATACGGCATGTGCATCTGATGGATGCGCACCCCCGCGCGCACCGCTCCCTGCTTATGCGGCATGAAAAAACGCTCCAGCTCCTCAATATCCGCATCAAAAAAATGATTGAGATGCGCATCATAAATATCAAGATTCAAGAGATAGGCATTCAAACTGAAATCCGCGCAGGAAAATCCCGCCGACCTCAGCAGCCGGAATCCCTGCTCCGGATCCTCATCCCTCACGATCTCCTTCGTCTGCACGCCCAGCTCCAGCATACTCACGCCTCCCCTTCCGGCAGTCTGCCGGCATAAAAGTGCGGCAGACACTCGTCATTAAAATACGCCACCGGATTCTTGAGCCCCATCTCCCGCAGCTGCGCTTCGATTTCCCGGTAATAAATATTGCAGATGAAGATCGCGCAGTCCTCCGGCAGCCGCCGCAGCTCCTCCGGATTCTTCACAGCGAGACCGCCCACCTCTTTCCCCCAGAGCGCGGAATTATTATCGCAGGTAAAGAGCGGCGGATACTGCTCCCCATAGCAGCGCATATAGTTGCGGCACATATTGCCCGCACCGAACAGCACGCGCCTCGGATACCGCGCGAGCGCCTTTTCCATCTCGACCTGCCAGAGAATATACTCCGCCACCGAACGGGCAAGCGCCAGGAGCTGTGGCCGCAGCAGCGGCGGAAAAGCCGCCGCCGTATCCAGCATCCCCAGAACCAGCCAGCCGTCAAACGCAATCGCCCGCAGGCCGCGGATCGCACTCAGCCAGTCCGTCTCACAGACCAGCCGCCCCGCCCCAGTAAAGGGCAGAAGCTGTCGCTCCTCCCCACTATCACTGTCGCAGAGAATGACTGCCTGCAGCCGCCCGTCGAGCGTCTGCACGAGCTCCTGCACATTCATCCCGCACGGCCCGCTCGCACCCATATTCAGACAGAATTCGAACCGCGTCTCTCCAGCCGCCTCATTCAGCTCGTCTACAAGAGAGACCGCCTCCTCTGCCTCCGACAGGACGCCTCGCACCAAATGACCGTGGACACTTCGCGCCTGATTCTCCAGCAGGATCACGACACCATATTCCCGCGCACAATCCACCAATGACAAATAAAACGCACGGTTCCGCGCCCAAAGCTCCTGCCGCGAAAGCTGCGCAAGCCAGGGACGGACCACCAGATACCGGCAGCCCGCCTCCTGCCCCAGACGAATACTCCGCTCGATCAGCGAGCGATATACAGAAACCTCCGGCCAGTCCGCAGCCGCATAGCCGAAATGCGGCGCATAGCCCAGGGGCAGCCGCACCCCAGCCTGCCGGAACTGCCTCCCGAGCTCTCGGGCCGCCTGCCAGCGCCGCTCCAGCCACGCGCGGTCATGCCCCTTCCGGCGAAGTTCCTTCACCGGAAAAGGCAGCGCCATATCAAAAAGCGCCTGCGAAAACCCGGCACCAGCAATATCCCCCACCCCCTGCCGGGGATGCTCCCACGCCGCCAGCCCCGCTGGGGCACATAGTACCTCCATCATACTCCCCTTCCACCCTTTTCAAAAAACAACCCGAAATTGGTAAAGCGCTGTAAGGAATGGTTTCCCTCTTTTATAAAATCCCATGTCTGCTCCCACGACCCAAGTACACAAAACGAGGACTTCGTAATAAATCTAACGAACCCCTCTACGTCGTCATAATATTGATCAGCAAAGGCATCGGCTTTCTCTCGCTTTTCGTAATCTGGAACATTAGGCTCATTATGCAGCACATGCTCTAAATTGCAGGAAAAGTAAAAGGCACGATACGGAATCGTAGCCGATTTTCCCACATGGGTTAACGTCAATAACTGATCTAGATTCTGAACCTTATGCCGATTTCTCTTAATGGCCTCATCCCTAGATTTCGCAACCATCCCATCTTCATGATATTGCCAATGAAGCAGTGTCTCTTCTTCCCGGATCAACCGATCATCGATGTATGCGCCATCCATATCCACTAATTGAATGACCCCCGATAAATCTGTCTCAAACCATTTTTCCTTATCAAGAGCGATATGAATCTCATCATTTACCCTATCTAAAATATTCTTCGGGTTTATATCCCAGTCGGAAGTAATATCTGTACCAATAACTTGAAAACGCTGATGACGTGGAGCCAAATAACGGCGAATCACCCCTGCCAAAGATTGTTCATCGGTATCACCTTCCACCAAGAACAAGACTGCCTTCTCAGTTTTCGTACTCATTTACCAGTTCCCTTCCTGCCTTCCGGAATGCATGACCAATCGCATAAATATCTACGATTTCACAGAGCGGTTCCTTTTGTCCACCGATAGAAAGACTGCGCAAATACATATCACGAACGTTATTTGTCTCTTTCACATTTGTCAGCCTAATATACCTGTGCCGGGGATTCGTCGTCGTAAATAAAACAGACTCCTTGCTTACCGTCTCCAATATACGGAGATTATGTGATGTAAACAAAAGCTGGCCTTTGCCATTTTTCTCTATAATCTCCAAGAGATTCCCCAAAAGATATTCAAAGACGCCCGAATCTAATTCATCAACTATCAAGCCAACTGATTTATCGTTATACATCGCAACCAAAGCATTGAGCATCGAAATGATCTTTATGACGCCGGCAGATTCACAGCGCAGGGGAATACGGACATCGTTTCTCACGGAAACCAGCTCAATTTTACGCCCTTCCGCTCCATCGTCCATCAACTGACGACCGTGATCCTCGATTTCTACCCGAATCCCTGGGACAAGCACCGTCAAAACCTGATTGATTGGTTCGATGGTCCGAGTGAGGACCTGATAGATTCTAACGGGAATCAATGAAGTCCCCTGCAAGGCCACTGGAATCTTTCCTGTATTGATATGCTGCATATCCTGCTGGGTAAAGCTTATCGGCACCAGCATCTGCATATTGATTGCACCAATTTCACGATTTGTAATCACAAAAAGCTTCATGAACATATAGTAGCGTAGTGCTTTCAAACCGAGAGACACCTTATCATCAAGATAGTCTTTAGAAAAGATACCATATCCTTCTTTTGAAAATAACAGCGATGATCTATTCGCTGCTGCCATTTTTTTTGCCACAGCAAAATCAACTAGGTTTTTCTCGCTTTGTTTTATATATTTTTCATATTTTCGAACCGGATAAAAGCGATTATCATCACCAAGAATATCGCATTGAAACGCCGTCTTACGTCTTTGTCTGACATCTTCCTTATACGAATAATAGGCTATTTTTTCCGCAGAAACACAACATTTATCGCCTTTCCGCCCCAGCGTATATGTATATTCAAATTCCAACGGAATATCCCCGCTCTGAATAAAAAACAAAATCGATACACTGGCACAATCTGCGCCCTGTCGAATGAACTCCTCAGCATATCGTGGTAATTTTTCGCCAACAACCAACCGCTGCATTAGATGTATCGCATCGACCGCCGCAGTTTTTCCTGAACCATTCTGTCCATAAATACCCAGCACATCACTTTTCCCCTGCAGCAAGTTCTCCGATGAGCCTGCAATGATTTCGCCTTTTTCTACATTTTTAAAATTATCAAGAACTATTTTCAAAATTCGAACCAGTGGTTTCCCCATTTCGATTACCTCCTTTCTCCATTATATAAACCAGCAACATATAGTCAAGTTTTTTCTATAAACGATATAAAAAATATCATATCTGTTATTTTTCTTTCAATTGCTGATTGATCAGCGCCTTGATCTTCGTCGAGCTCGTCTGCTTTGTATACGGGAAAAAGACCATCGTCGCGCCGTGCTGCTCCAGATAATCCTTCTCCGTGAGCCAAGCCGGATCCTCCTCATAATCGCTGCCCGAAAACTGGACATCGAAATGATACAGACTCCACGCCTCACGTGTTCCCGCGTATGTCAGGGGAATCTCATGCGCCTCATCCACATAGCGGCA
>DEDT01000008.1:21230-22300 GCA_002350105.1 Selenomonadaceae bacterium UBA2897
GGGATAAATGGCTCTACGCCCTTGTTCTTCCGCACGCCCTCATCCGACACCACGCCGACGATCAGATAATCGCACTGCTCCTTAGCACGCCGGAACATATTGAGATGTCCGACATGGAAAAGATCGAAAACCCCTGCGATATAGCCGACATGATACTTCTTCTTTTTCGGCGGCTCCGCACCATGCTCCTGCACCGTCTGCACGGACGGCACGACGATCTTCCGCGGCTTCCGCGGATACTCGCGCGTCGGATCGAAAATGCTGTAATCCTTGATGCCATACGCATCGAGCTGCCGCATCACCGACTGATAGCCCTTGATGCAGATCAGCACCTTGAAACTCCCCTGCGGCCATTTCTTCAGTTCCTCCGGTGCGGCAATCGGGACGCCCCGCAGCGACTGTCCCCAGTGAGCCTTCTGATTATCCACCACGAGCGCGACCTCATGCTCATGCCCATAGCCATCGATAAAGCGTTGCGCCCACCGGCCGGCGCCGAACACCACCAGTTTCTTCTGCTCCAGACCGGCGAAAATATCCTGAAACAGCCGCTGATACTCCGCCTCCGTGTAATTGATGCGCTGCCGGTTCACGAATACCTGCTGGCCATCCCGCTGATGCGGCTCATACGCCTTGCGCAGCGGGCCGAGATTGCGGATATCCCGCAAAAACTCATACGACATCCGGCGCCAGCGTCCCAGATAGCGCGTCAGCCCATAGCGATCCAGCAGCGCCTCCATCGGCAGGATTTTCTGCATCTCCTTATTGCCCGTATAAGCAATATCCACCATCCGCGTCAAAATGACATTCGCCGGATAGTTTGGAATCACGAACTCCTGATCGATAAACGTGAACTGCCCATCCACAACGAAACAGTTGAGCGGCACCAAGTCAAAATAACCCTTGGCCAGCAGCACCCCCTCGCCGTCGCCGGCATCCTCACGCACATGCTCCGAGGATCGCAGAATCAGCGCCGCGAAACGATCCATTGCTGCAAGGAACTGCTCCTTGTCCTGATACAGGAGATCGCGCAGATACGCCGTCCCCATCGGCGCCTTCACGAAATCCATCCG
>DEDT01000008.1:22408-25253 GCA_002350105.1 Selenomonadaceae bacterium UBA2897
CAGGCGAAATCGGCTTTTTCTCCACCAGACCAGACGCATGGATGATCGTATACAGCCCGTACTCATCCCCGCGCTCCGCCGAGCACGTTACATGCTCCACATCCGAATGACGCCCATCAAGTGAACACTCGACGAGATACGCGTTCGCCATCGCATGGAACATCCCATTCTCAATGAGCGACGAATAAAGCTGCTCCTCCTCCAAAAACACCGATGACGGATGATGATAAAAAGGGAAAACCCGCCCCGCCAGATCCTCATTCGGCAGATAATCCTCCGCAAACAGAAAAGCCGGATGCTCGAGATCCGGCAAGACAGAATAAAACTTCAACGAGGAAAAGCCCGCCTCCTGCAGCATTGCACGCATCTCCGCCCGGCTGTACATCCGGCCGCGGAACACATCCTCCTTTTTCCCGTACGCCATGCGATAATTATCTATGCCGTCAAAGCACTGTCCCGTATACGGATCCTGATCTCCGCAGAAGTAACGCAGGCCGAGACGGTTGTTCAATCCCAAGAGCAAACGACCATCCGGACGTAGCAACCGTCTCCATGCCTTGAAATACACCTGCGGACACTCCATCGCCTCGACGTCCGACGAGGCAATCACGAAATCAAAAGACGCCGCGTTCCTCGTTGCCCAATCTGACGCCACCGTAGCCGCAATATCCTGAAATACCACTTCGGCACCATGAAAGGAATCAGCCTCCGCAAGCTCTGCGTGCTGCGAGGACAAAATAAGAATCCTCGTTCCCTGAGGGAAATCAGCCCACCCATACAACGCCATCTTGATTCTGCCTAATAAAGAACTCACGCAATTCACCTGTTCCCATTTTCCGAAATTTCAATTGTCGCGCCGGGGAGCAACAGACTCTGCCTTACGTTCTTCGACATCAGAAGATAATTTGTAAATCCCAGCTTCTCCAGCGACTCGACAATTGCCAGCTGTGACGATTCCTTTACCGCCACCAAAATTACCGAAGTCTCTCTGTCGATACGCCTCTCACGAATGACGCAGACAGGAACCCCCTCCACTGAAGAGGGATTGCCCTCTGCACGCGAGACAAGGAAAGCCACCGGCTTTATTTCCTGCCTCCGCAGGCTATGCAGGATCTCCCTGCCCACCAGCCCGGCACCATAGATATATACCTGCTTGCTCCGATAGCGCGCCCGCAGCCCATCCCGGCACAACTCCAACAACTGCCGCTGCTTTTTATCCTTGAATAAAATCTGTTCCTGATCGGACAACAGAAGATGAAACATATGAAGGTCACGCTGCGTCCATATAGCTGGATCAATAAAACCTGCCCGCTCATCCTCTACTGCCTCTCGGCTGATATATTGCAGGAACTCTTTTTTTAACGAATCATCGATACGCTGAAAATTCCACCGATAGCCCCCGCAATACTTCTGCTTAATCAGCGCAGTCAGAAAAACGCTGGCCTTTTCTGGCCTCTTCTCCAGATAACGCTCCGCTTCCTCATATTCCTCACAAATATAATAAACTTTCTTTTTATCATAAACAGAAGATGCTGGATTATCGACGCGGTAATGAAGATATGCCTTCTCCAAACAAACGATGCGGTCAGCCATCATCATCACTTTCAAATTAAAAGAGGTATCTTGATAGGATGCTCCTGGCGTTTCTAAAAAACGAATATCATTTTTCTCCAAAAAATCCCGTCGATAAATCGCGCTCCAAATCGCCGGCGCCCGCGAAAAAATATCCCTATGGCCAACAGCGGAAAACACCTCATGAAACGGCAGCGATTGAAGATTGTTACAAAGCATATCCCGACCATTTTCCTGCTGATAAAAGTTCGCCTTGACAACCTCTGCCTTTTTCTCAACCGCTTCATGGTAGAGAGCCGAAAACATCTCCGGTTCAATATAGTCATCGCTCTCCACGATGCCGATATATTCGCCTCTGGCAGCCTCTAATCCGCAATTCATGGAATGTCCATATCCACTATTTTCCTTATCAATCACCCGGACTCGCGGATCATCCTCAAACGTGCGGATAATATCACGCGACTGGTCGATAGATCCATCGTTGATGACAATAATCTCTATATCCTGCAAGGTCTGATGAGCAATACTGCGCAGGCATTGCGCAAGATATTTTTCGACATTATACACGGGAACCAGCACAGATACTTTACACATTACCATTCCCCCACATAAAATAACGAAAATTATAGTATTGGTCTATTATCCATCATACGCACAATAAAGATATCGCCAAAGTTGAAACCGATGCGGATATTTACCATCTAGCATTCTCTCAACCTCTTTTGTATGCTTCCTATTCAATCCGAGCAGTAAATACGCTTTTCCGGAAAGCATATCTAAAGATTTCACTGGATATCCTATATATTGCTTATGATTCTGTTTTGTTTCAACAAAACCTTGAAAATCTATTGGTTCGTTGTAAAATGAAGTTGAACAGTTAATCAAAAAAAATCCATAGCGACTTCCTATGTTAAAATGGTTCTATAAAACAATCACCAACAAAGGAGTATCGCTATGGATCAAAACCATTTTAACACAGATAAGGCTGTTCGTAAATCAGGAAGTCATCTCACGCTCGCTGAACGAGGGATGATCCAAGCTCTGCATAAGGAGGGGATGTCCTTGCGTGGTATCGCTAAGAGTGTTGGCTGCGCCCATACGACCATCTACTATGAACTGAAGCGCGGCACACCACCTCGCAAGAGCAATCACGGTCGCATTCCTAGATTATACTGCCAAACGTGGACAGGAAGCCTACGCGGCGAACCGCAAGCGATCCAAACGCCCCTGCAAGATTGCTCGCGATGATTGCGAACCATTCATCCAGTGGATG
>DEDT01000028.1 GCA_002350105.1 Selenomonadaceae bacterium UBA2897
AACGGCATCAAGTGGCAGCGCGATATCCTGCCATGGTTCAACGCCTGGGCGCTCTATAAAGGCCTCACGGACTAATTCACGTCCCTCTTGGCTCCCACAGAAAGGGAGCAGCTGGCCCCCTCTTGGCTCCCTCTCTGAGGGAGCTGTCGCGAAGCGACTGAGGGTGTCTGTTACCGCATACCATGTACCGGCCCTTCTTGGCTCCCTCTCTGAGGGAGCTGTCGCGAAGCGACTGAGGGGGTCCCGTTACCGCACACCACGCACTTTGATCTAAAGGAGATATATATGCAAACAACCACAGAAGAAGAGAGCATCGACCTCCGCCGCCTCCTGGCCATTGCCTGGGACCGCAAAAAGGTCACGGGCGGCATCATCGCCGGTTGTACCATCCTGGCCATTATCGTCGCCTTCCTCCTGCCGAAACAGTACGAGTCCACGACCCTCGTTCAGACGCGCGGTGTCTCGGCAGCCATGAGCGGTGGCGCGGCCGCAGCCCTCGCGGCCCTCGGTGGCGGTGCCTCCGATCCCACGATGGGCTACATCGAGCTCATGAAGAGCCGCTACGTCCTCGAGCCCATCATCGACGATATGCCCTGGTGGGATGAAAATGACAAGGGCGAACTGGAAAAACCGAAAGTAGAGGACTTCGCCAAGAAGTACCTCACCATTGAGAACACGAAAAAAACCAACCTTATCACGGTTAAGGCCAAGGGTTACACACCGGAGGAGGCTCAGTACATCTCCCAGTCCGTCGTGGACAACTTCCTCACGCTTCAGACGAGCATGAATAACGAGACGCAGAGTCTATTGCTGAAATTCCTCAACGAGCGCATTGACGCAGCGCGTGAGGAGGCAGAGGAAGCCCGCACGAAATTCGCCGAGTTCCAGAAGGAGCACAAGGTCTACAGCCCGACCGACCAGGCAAAGGCCATCGTCTCGCAGACCGAGGCTTGGGACAAGGCCATCGGCAACATGGACGTGCAGCAGCAGGCCGCTCAGGCCCAGCTCGCTGCCGTCCAGGCGCAGATCGGTGACCAGGAGAGCCGCAGTGACGCCTACCAGATCAACGACAACGAGAACGTGCAGAAGCTGCGTTCCAGTATCGTGGGCAAGCAGGTCGAGCTCGTCGGCCTGCGCCAGAAATACACCGACAACCATCCGTCTGTCATCGCGGCTGAGCGTGAGCTGGAGAAGCTCCAGCAGAGCCTGAAACAGGAAGTCGACGCCATCGTCGGTTCCCACACCGCGACGATGAACCCCATGCACGCGAAGCTCGTCGAGCAGCAGGTCGAGGGTGAGGTCGGCATCGAGACGGCCAAGGCCAGCCGCGCCGCTCTGGAGAAGCGCAAAGAGGAGAAAGAAAAAGAACTCGGCGACTTCCCGCAGGACGCTATGGACTATGCCAACCTGCAGAATGAGGCCACGATGAAACAGGGCGTCTACACCAACCTCGTCCAGCAGAGCGAGGCGGCCCGCATCAAGCAGGCCATGGAAAGCATGGACGTCCAGGTCGTCGACCCCGCCGACCTGCCGCATGAGGACAAGCCCGCCGCCCCCAAGAAAAAACTCATCGCCGCCGTAGGCATGGCTATCGGCTGCCTCATCGCCTTCGGCTACAGCCTCGTGCTGTACAAGCGCGAAACCAACTGAGCAGAGCATAACATAATAACATAATTGTCATGGTACAGGGTGTTACACGTGTGATGATGTAACGCCCTGTACTATATTTTTGTCCTATTGCAATATACAACCATCTGTGCTATCGTAGTATACAGCAATGGACGAATGTACCAGATACGAATTTCGTGGTATAATCAAAGAGAGGGGCGTGCGCCAAATGGCTGGCAGCGATGTGGAGATAGCGTATCAGAACAAGGACATTTTCTCCAAGTTCATGGGCGAAAGGATGCTGAATAAGTCGTTTCAGGCCTATGGCCTGGATTTGCCGAAAATCGTGGGGGTCGAGCCGACGAACCTGCCTACCATCAAGGCGGTGGAACTGCGTATCGACAACCTTTTCCAGCTGGCGGACGGCAGCTATGCCATCGTGGACTATGAAAGTGACTACGACGAGAAGGATAAGCTGAAATATGCCAGTTACCTGACGGGCATCATGGCCAGGCACTATGAGCAGCATGGCAACTATCCTACGTTGCGGATGGTGGTCATCTATACCGCAGACGTAGCACGTGGCACGACCAGGGATCGGCTGGACATGGGGGCACTCAGCCTCAGGCTGGACACGGCTTTCCTCAGCGACCTGTCTGGCGATGCGATTTATCAGCGTCTGTTGGCAAAGCTGCAGCAGGGGCAGCCGCTTGACGATACGGACTGCATGCAGTTCATGATTGCCCCGCTGACTTATAAGGCAAAAGAGGACCAGCAGGCAGCTGTGCGCAGGGCTTATGACCTATCGGATTTGATTACCGACGAGGAGACGCTGAATTTCATCTTGCCGGGCATCATCGTGTTCTGTGAAAAGATAATTGATGAACAGACCTATATGCGTATGAAGGAGAGGATTCGCATGACGAGAATGGGACGCGAGTTTGAAGAGGAAAAACGTGCAGCTATAGAGAAAGCTTTGGCAGACGGCGAAGCCAGGTGGGAGGCAAAAGGTGAGACCAAGGGCACTGCCAATGCTGTCAGGGCGCTCATGGCTTCCATGAAGGTCACGGCCAAGGAAGCCATGGACATGCTGTCCGTCCCCGACAGCATGCGCCAGGCTATCCGGATGATGCTCTGAATACAGTACGGCAAATCCGTAATCGCTCCATAAAATAACCCGCTGGGAGCATGACCGTCGCCATCATGGCGGCGGTTTCCTGCATCTGGATGCACGGGGAGGGCATGGCGCAGGCTCTGCTAAGCCTCATAAGTATGGCTGTCGTGCCGACCGCAGCAGAGCCGTCCGCCTCTTCCCTTGGGAGAGGTGCCCCGCCAGGGGCGGAGAGGGTCACGATGCATACATGATGATTCCCTGCTGCATCCGGAGCCGGGGCTTAAAACTCTTACGAAAACAAAATTCGTAAGCGCGCGAGGAATCCTTAAGAATATGCTCCGTAAGCGCGTATTATGTGCTATAATCATATAGCGTACTATGCGAAGCGTAAGAGGACTGCCGGGGAAGAGCGCACTCTTACCAATCTATGGTTAGGAGGACTGAGGCGTGAGGTATCTGCTGCATGTTCATACGTCATGCTCGCAGGATAGCATATTGGATAAGTATTTACTGCTGCTGATGTGTTGCCTGTACCATATTGATTGTGTAGCGATTACGGATCATAATGAGCTGCGTCATGCGCTGGCGTGGCAGGGCTTCTTTGCCCGTCATGGTGTACGCATCATTCCGGGCGAGGAAGTGTTCACCGCAGAGGGCGAGATTATCGGGCTGTTCCTTTCACAAAGGATACCCGCTGGCCTGACGCCGGAGCAGACAGTGTCGGAGATTCGCAGACAGGGCGGCGTGGTCTATGTTCCGCATCCTTTTGACCAGAAGCGCCACCGCTCCGTCCTGCGGCCTGAAGCGCTGCAGCGCATCCAGCAGGATGTGGACTGTATCGAGATTCATAATGGGCGGAACGTCGAGGCATGGTATGATGCACGTCAGCAGGCTGTATGCGAGCGTGTCGGTGCGTTGCCGGTTGTCGGCGAGGACGCGCACTGCTTTTTCGAGGTGGGACGCAATATCATCGAAATGCCGTCGAGCCAGGATACGGCATCGTTCCTCCAGGCGTTGCGCTCGCCAGAGGTTGTGTTTCAGCGCAGGCCGTGCATTGGCCTGGCCCACCATGTGACGAAGTTCGTCCGGCTGGGCAAGATGATAGCAAAAGGAGATGTCCATGGAATACAAAGAATTCTCTATCGCCGACTTGGCAGTGGAAAGCCGCAGGCTGGCTGAGAAGGTGCCAGAGGACCGGCAGCCGGATCTCGTCGTTTTTATTGCGCGCGGCGGCCTGCTGATCGGCCAGGCGATGGCGGCGTACTTCGGCTGCCCGCTGCGTGCCGTCAAGGCGGTACGCGAGGGCAATGCAGTCAAGGAATTGGTTGCGCCGCTGCTGGCGCACTTGCCGAAAAGCTGCCTGCGCTGGCTGCGCGCACGCGAGCTGAAATCCGGCGTGCACCAAAGCCACATGGAGCGCCAGGTGGCCTTTCTGGAGGCGATGCCGCTGCAGGCCGAGCGCATCCTTGTCGTCGATGATTCCGTCGATACGGGCGCATCGATGAAACAGGTCTGCGCCGCGCTGGCAGAACGCTATCCGTTGGCTGTCATTGAGACGGCTGCGCTGAATGTCCTTACGCCGAGCATGGCCACGCTGCGGACGCAGTATGCCCTCTACTACGATCAGATGGTCAATACGCCTGCATCCGTAGATTCAGCCGATCATGCGGCCTTTTTGCGTCTGTGGACGCGCTATGCTGGCCATATGAGCACGGGGGGGAGACGAGAATCCTGTCAGCAGCGTGATTCAATCGAAAGAACAGAAAAATTAGATGCAGCTTTTGAACAGGCTAAGCTGACGGTGACGATTCCTGTTTACAACATGGAGCGTTATCTTACGCAGTGCATGGACTCGGTTATCCATCAAACGTATAAGAATCTTGAGATTATTGCAGTCGATGATGGCTCAACGGATCGTTCCTATGATATGCTGCAGGATTATGCAGCTCGTGATTCGCGTGTGAAGATTATTCATAAGGCGAACGGTGGCCTGATTAGTGCCCGCGAGGTGGCCATCGAACAGGCTACGGGTGAGTACATTACGTTTTGCGACCCGGATGACTGGGTGGACCTTGATTTTTATGGACAATTGGTAGAGGCGCTTGAGCAAAACCAGGCAGATGTGGCTATCGGTCATTTTGTCCTGGAGTTTGACAACCATACGGAGGTGCTTCCACATATCGATAAACCGTGCGTGATGGATAGGCGGGCAGTGTTCCGTTATTTGCTGGCGCAGGAGACGAATGGGGCTCTTTGGGACAAGGTATACCGGACGAACCTGATAAAGGGTATCCGGTTGCCGCAGTTCGTTACCTGTGCTGAGGATATCATGCGCAATTGGTATATTTTCCAGCAGCGTGCGCAACGTTTTGCCTATGTGCCGGTTCTCGGTTATCATTACCGGCATCGGGCGGATAGCATGACGAAGGTCATCAATCGCGTGGATTATCCGCATACGCAAACCTGCGTGTTAGATATGCTGGACAAAGATGCACCTTTGCATGACGAAGCTTTGTCGGAAGCCTTTTGGCAGCGGCGCATGCAGCTGCTCATCAAGGATACCTACAAGATGATGCACAGCACGCTTCGTCAGACGAACGAGCGGCACACGCGGGCCATGCAGAGGACCATCCGGCAGAACCTGCGCCGTATCGTGACCTGCAGGCAGATGCCGCTCTACTACCGGGTGATGGCGCTCATCATGGCCTTGCCTTATACGCTGTGCCTGGGGGTCAGCGGGACGATTACGCTCGTCTGGGCCGCCAAGCGCCGCGTGCAGGCCCTGACCAGCCATGCGGGCAAAGCACAGGCCGTGCAGACAGCAGAGAGAAAGGTGACAGGTGTTACATGGATAAGCGAGATCAGGCAGAGCAATTGCACATTCGGGGGGGGCAGCTGCAAGCGGCCTAAGGACTGAAAACCAGCCGTCGGGTAAAAAGCTGACGGTGACGATACCAGTCTACAATATGGAGCAGTATCTGCCGCAGTGCATGGAGACCGTGCTTAACCAGACGTATACCAATCTGGAGATCATCGCCGTTGACGATGGCTCCACGGATGGCTCACTGGCTATGCTGCAGGAGTATGCCGCGCATGATCCGCGCGTGCGGGTCATCCACAAGGAAAACGGTGGCCTCATCAGTGCCCGCGAGGTGGCGATTGAGCAGGCCACGGGCGAGTATATCGCGTTCTGCGACCCGGATGACTGGGTGGACTTGGACTTTTACGCGCAGCTGGTCGAGGCACTGGAGCAAAATGAGGCCGACGTGGCGATAGGGCATTGCGTACTGGAGTTTGAGGACAGCACCGAGAATGTCCTATGGGAACATAAAGACTGCGTTATGGATCAGCGCACCGCTATGCTGTATCTGTTATCGCGTGCGTCTACGGCAGCGTTGTGGGACAAAGTCTATAGAACAGATTTGATTAAGGGAATCATCCTGCCACAGTATGTAACGGTGGGCGAAGATTTTATGCGCAACTGGTATATATTCCTGCGTGCACAGCGTTTTGCCTACACGCCTGTCTGTGGATATCATTATCGCTATAGAGAGGACAGTATGTCCAAGGCCTGCGACAAAATCGACTATCCGCATACGAAAACCTGTGTGTTTGATATCTTGGCGAAAGAAAGTCCATTAAACGACGAAAAGCTGAGGGCGGCCTTTTGGCATAGGAGCATGCGGTCCATGATCAAGGATGCGTATAAGCTGATTCAGAGCAGCCAAAAGGTCAGCAACGAGCCGCACACACGGCAGATGCAGACGACTATCAGGCAGAACCTCAGCAGGCTGCTCACTACGGCCAGCATGCCGCTTTACTACAAGGTTATGGCCTGCATCATGGCAACGCCGTACACGATATGCGGCTGGCTGAGCAGCCTCATTACCCTGGGCTGGGTCGTGAAGAAACGCGTCAAATACATTACGGAGTAGGTCAAAAAAACATTTAGGAAGGGGAGTGTACATGGCTGAAACAGCTGACAGAACAATGAACAAAAGGGTGCTCGTGGTACTATCCCCTTGGGATGTCCTGCAGCCTTTCCTCGTGGAGGAACTGCGAGCAACCTATGGCGGACAGGTGACCGCCCTGCTGGGCGTGCGCTGTGATGAGCGCGTTGCCAGTCGTCTGTGCCTGCGCGTCGGCGGCTGGCTGCATATGGAGCGGCTGGTTATATCGGCGGAACTGCAGGCATGCGACCTCGCGGACTATGACGCTATCATCGTCAATGAGACTCTGTGCGCCTCGGTGCTCATGCAGTATCTCCTGCGTCGGACGAAGCATGCACAGGTCGTCTATGTGCTTTGGAACACCATCGACCGCATTCACTGCCGCCTGTACAATTTCCGTGCAGACTTTCTCCACGTGGTGGCGATGCAGGATACTGGCCGGGTGCAGGTAGTGTCTTTTGATGCCGGGGACTGTCGGCGGTACGGGCTGTGGTTTAATGGGCAGGTGGTGCCCTACTTTGGTGGCACATCGGTGGATGAGGACACGGAGGAATGTTTTTTCTGCGGTGCGGACAAGGGGCGGCTGCCTATCTTGCAGATGCTCGCGCAGGAGTTGCAGCGGCAGGGGCTCACGTATCGGTTCCTGCTAGCGCCAAGTCGGCACCAGCGCTACAGCAAGGCGGAACGTGCATGGCTCACGCTGCATGAGCACATGCCCTATGACGCGCTCGTGCGTGAGACGCGGCGGCATCGCTGTATCGTCGATATCGTGCAGGCGGAGCAGCGCGGCCTTACGTGGCGGCCTATCGAGGCGCTCTTTTACCACAAAAAGCTCATCACCAATTTCGCGGGCATCCGCGACTATGATTTCTACCGCCCAGAAAATGTATTTGTGCTGGGGGAGGACAACAACGGAACCTTGGCTGAGTTCGTGCGCGCACCCTATCAGACCGTGCCAGCGCAGCTCGTTCAGCAGTATAGAATTACCGGCTGGCTGGAACGGCTGGTGAAAGGTGAGAATATGGAGGAAATTATGACCATCGCATCCACTCGGGGGCAGATGTAACCTGGCACTGCCTCATCTATGTCTGCTATACACATGAGCAGCCAGCCTGCGAAGGGCAGGTGGCTGCGGCATGAGCAAAGGAGGGATATATCACAGCCTGGCACAGCTGCCTGACCTTGATCGGTTTACAGCTGTGTCTTTTGATTGCTGGGATACCTTGGTTACGCGGGCGGTGGGACGCCCGCACGATGTGTTTGCCGTCGTGGAGCTCGCAGCGCGGGAGCAGGGACTGGCGGCGCAGGGGTTTGCATCGCACAGGGTGCAGGCGGAGCGCCGAACCCGGCGCGCGCATCGCGGGCGGGAGATTACGCTGGCGGAGATTTATACCGAGCTGGCGCGTTGGTATGCGCCGGAGACTTGTGAAGCCCTGCGCCAGCTGGAGCTGGATACGGAGTACGAGCTGGTACTGCCGTGTAAGGAGGTGGTGAAATTCTTTCGGCACTGTTTGCAGGCAGGTAAGCGCGTCTTTATCATCAGTGATATGTACCTTTCGGCGCAGGAGACAGTGCGCCTGCTGGCAAAATGCGGCGTGACAGGCTACGAGGCGATTTTTGTCTCGGCTGATTATGGCGTGACAAAGTGGCGCGGTGAGCTCTACGATACCGTGGCGGCGCAAACGGGGCTGAAGTTGCAGTCTTGGATTCATGTGGGGGACAATCCACGGAGCGACGGGCAGCGTGCGGCGGAGCATGGCCTGCAGGCCTGCCTCGTCTCGCCACCACAGGCGTTGGGGGACTCCCTGTTTCACGCGGGTAGCAGCCTTTTTGACCGCACGGTGCTGTCGCTGGTGCATAAGTGCCCCGACATCGACATGGATCAGCCCCTTGAGCGCTTGGGTGCGGAGGTTTATGGACCTACGCTGCAGGGCTTTACGTTTTGGCTGCAGGCACGGCTGGAGCGTGACGGTGTACGGCAGGTGCTTTTCTGTGCGCGCGATGCCTATTATATGCAGCTGGCGTTCCAGCAGTCGCATATGCAGGGAGTCAAGGCACGGTATTTCCTCGTCTCGCGGAAAAGCCTGATGCGGCCATTACTGGCCAGTGTGCATTCCTTTGCTGAGTACAAGCAGATTATGTGGTTGAACTGCGTGCCACGGCGCTTTACAATACGGTTTTTCCTCGATTTGCTGCAGATTGATAATCTGCCGGCCGAGGTCATGGGAGAGTATACCTACGATACGGTATTGCAGCGCAGTGCGGTGACGGACGATGGAGCTTTCGCGGCGTTCTTTATGCGCGTGCGGCAGTGTTTGCTGGCAGATTCGATTGCAGACAGGGAGGCCTTGTTCGTCTATATGCGCAGCCTCGGGATAGACTGGTCGCGGCCCGTGGCTTTGGTGGATTTGGGCTGGTATGGCTCCACGCAGGCGGTGCTGGAAAAGATTTTCTCGCACCCGGTGTGGGGCTACTATATGGGCTTTTTTGATACCACGCTGCATTTTCAGCATGCGGTGGGCTATCTGGGCAGCAGCTGGCAGGACACGAAAAGGGTCAGTATGAATACGAGTCTGCTGGAACTGGTGTTCTCGGCACCGCATGGTACTCTTTTGCGCTATCAGCTGCAGGAGAACGGACGCTGCCGCATGCATATGCAGGCGTATGAGCATGCGGCGGGAGATGAGCAGGCGCGGCTGGAGGCGATACGGCGCGGTATGGTGCGGGCAGCGGCCTTCACGGCGCGGTTCCCGGTGCTCCGGTATGTGTTCCAGCAGGCGGGGCTGCGGGAGAACCCCCTGATGCGCTTTGGCTGGCACCCGTCATATCGTGGCACGCAGTATTTCCAGGGCATTACCTTTGAGGATAACGGCAAGAAATATTTCTGCGCCGCGAGACCAATCACCTATTACTTGATGCATCCTGTGGCGTTTGCCCACGATTGTCGCAACACCATTTGGCGGGCAGGGTTCCTGGTGTCACTTTTTCATGTCGATTTAAGTTTTTACTACGTTATACGAATATTGCAGTTGCTGAAGTTCTATTTGCAGGACAGGAGGCGGCTGGGGATATAGTAGAAAGGTGGATTTTCGCATGTTGGAAAACAAGCTGGCGGGCATGGTCACGCTGTATAATCCCGAGGCTGATGTGGCGGAGCATGTGGCCACGTATGCTGAGGGGCTGGGCAGGCTGTACGTGGTGGACAACTCCCCCGTGCCAAATACGGAACTGGTGAAGGCGCTGGAGGCTTGGCCACAGGTCAGGTATGTCCCCATGGATGGCAACCAGGGCATTTCTCGGGCAGCCAACCGTGTGCTGGAACTGGCTGCTGCCGATGGCTATGACTGGCTGCTGACCATGGACCAGGATTCGCAGTTCATGCCGGGCGGTTTTGCCGATTTTGCGGCGCATCTGCCTGAGGCGCAGGCGCGGTACCCGCATATGTATGCCTACTGCGCGACTAATACGAGCGATATTATCAGGGAGGTGACGGAGATGTTTTCAACGCCTGAGACGGGTATCACTTCAGGGATGATTGTCGATGTGTCCAAGGCACGTCAGGTTGGCGGCTTTGATGAGGATTATTTTATCGACTACGTTGATCATGAGTATTGTTACCGCTGCGTACGTGGGGGGGGGGACTCTTGTCAAATACAATAAGCTGGTACTGACTCACCAACTCGGTGAGTCGTTCTGGCGGACGTTGATGTGGCGGCGCTTCCGTGTGCAAAACGAGAAGCCATTTCGTTATTATTACATTATGCGCAACCTATTGTTTTTGATGAGGGACTATCCTGAGCTGCGGTTGCATCATCTTCGGACTATGTGTAGCCTGCTGGTCAAGATGCTGCTGTATGAGCCGCAGAAATGGCAGAAAATCTACTATACGCTGTGCGGTTGGCGTGGCTTTTTCTGTGGGGAGAAGGGCGCGATGCCGCAGGCAGTGTGGCGTGGGTAAAAGGATGCGGGAGAGACGACCCCTTCAGTCGCTGCGCGACAGATCCCCCAAAGGGGGAGCCTGGGGGGCGGACACTCTCTAAGGGGATTCCCCGGAAGGGGGAGCGGGCATTGGTTGCTGAAAATGGAAGAATAACGAACGCCATTCACTTGCTTTTTGAGAGAATGGGTGGCAGTTTTGAAGATTTCAGTAGCCATGTGTACTTATAATGGGGCACGCTTTATCCGTGAACAGCTGGAGAGTATCCTCGGGCAGACGCGGGTGCCGGATGAGATTGTGATTTGTGATGATGGCTCGGCAGATGACACGCTGGGCGTCGCGCGGGAGACGCTGGCTGGATTCTCCGGACGGGTACAGCTGGTGGCCAATCCCGAGAATTTGGGCTTTGCCAAGAATTTTGAGAAGGCCATTAGTCTCTGTGGGGGGGATATTATTTTTCTCTCTGATCAGGATGATGTCTGGCAGAGGGACAAGTTGGAGAAAATGTGTGCGATTTTCGCAGAGCGCGATGACGTCATTTTGGCTTTTCATGATTCGGCGCTGGTGGATAGCCAGTTGCGGCCGTTGCAGCCCTCGTTTTGGGCGTGTATGCTCCCACCTTTTCATCCTGAGGAGTTCGAGTGCGGGGATTATCGGCATTTGTTTATGGTGAACATGGTGCAGGGGAGTGCCTGTGCGTTTCGGCGGGCGCTGTTCGCAGCGGCGGCACCGCTCCCGCCGGAGGCGTATCATGATGAGTGGCTGGCACTGACGGCGATTGGACACGGGCAGATGCTGCCGATACGTGAGACGCTGATGCAGTATCGGCAGGGAAATAATGTTATAGGTGGTATGCATCCATCGCTGCTGGGTCGGATATACGGCTGGCTGACCAGATTCCACCGCAAGGCGGAGGTACGCATGGGTGATTTGCGGCGACGGGAGGCGGTGCTGCAGGCAGCGCAGGAGCGGTTTGCATCAGGCTGGACGGAGGAGGAACGGGAGGCACTGGACTTTTACCTGCACTTTATCCGTGAGCGGTTTGCGCTGTTTGAGCATTGCCAACTCAGCCATCTGCATCCGCAGGCATACCGTCGTGCTTATCGTGAACGTGGACGGTATTTCCTGCTGAAGGATTTGTGTATCGCCCTATGTCGGATTGGGAGAGCGACACGGTGAAAGAAGCAGTACCCTCTTTAACTCATGTTCCATGATGTCTGAAAATTGGCACCTCATTTTTCGAGATGCAAAATTATCAGATGGAATTGGACGTTCGCTTTTTTGTGCCGCGATAGGCGGGGATTCTGGCAGGAAAATGCGGTTGCGGGTGGCGGGGAGACGGTGGGGGAGACGCCCCCTTCAGTCGCCTGCGGCGACAGCTCCCCCGGAGGGGGAGCCTAATGAGGACGGAGGGAGCTTGATACATGAACATGGCTGGATAATAGGGGACGTGTACCCAAAGGAGGCCGGCACAGGACCGCTGCTATCCGCAGTGGTATGTGCCGGCCGTTTGCGTGGGGCGCGGGGGTAGTAGGCGAGGTGGTTTTTTCGCTCCTTCGGTTTATAGCAGGGCGAGGAGCTTGGCACGTTTTTCGGCGGGGACTTTCAGGATTTCCAGTGCGCGCTCCTTCGTGCATTTTAGGCTCTCCATGACACTGCGGACGGACTCAAGCTGCTGCTCGTCTCTGCCCGCAGCCTTGCCTTCATTTTTTCCTTTGTCGTATGCTTCGGCGGCCGCCTCGGCGCGCTCTTCGCGCATTTTCATGATGTAGGTAGGTCATATAGCTCTTCCTTTCTATCTCGCGCTGTTTGATGGTGCACATGCTTTCCTCAATCTGTGCGATCAGCGGCTCCTTGGTGATTTTCCCGTTCATGTAGTCCAGCAGGGTGCAGGCGCGGGCGGAGAGGCCAGTGCGCGCATTTTTGCTGCTGATAAAGATGAGCTCGGTCTCGTCTGGGAATGTGAGGCCCGGATCCTTCCGGCAGATGCGGGGGAACGTGTAGATGGCGCGCTGGCCATCGAAAAGCCGGAACGGGCAGAAGAACATCACGATGGTCGGGCGGAGGTCAACGTAGAGGCCGCTGCGCTCCAGGGCCCGCGTGTCGAGCTCACCAAGGTAAAAGCGGGCGCGCTTGGCGAGCGCCATCATAGCATCGACGTCCGGCTTCTCTTTCTTTTTCAGTACCTGCATTTCCACGTCGTAGATGCGGCTGACCTCGTCGTGCAGGTACACGTCGAGCCGCACCCCCTTGGCCGCATAGCCAGCCTGCAGCGGTTTTTCCGTGGCGAAATACGTGATGCTCCGAATGTTCCAGTTGAGGAAAGCGTTCAGCGTCCCCTTGCAGATCCGCTTTCGCTCCATGAGGAGCTTGAACATGTAGTCGTCCGTGAAGGTCAGGTCTTCCCACGGCTTGAACTTTTTCAACATATTCTCTCCCTTAATTATAGCACGAAATTGAAAAATACATTTGTGTTTTGCTAACCTCTAGCATAGCACAGTTGAATGTACAATGCAATAAGACAAAGATGCGTGATATCGTTTTACTTCAGACGAAGGGACGACCACTTTGGGGAATGGCAAGGTGACAGAGGAACAGACCCTCTCAGTCTCGCTGACGCTCGACAAGTGAACTGCCCACTGGGCAGTTCACACCCCAAGGGGGGGCCGGACGGCAAGAGGGTACTTTTGCACGGATATCTTATAGATATTGACATTTATCGTGCCGAACGTGGCGGGGACGTCTGCCTCTCCCCTCTGGGAGAGGTGGCACGCGAAGCGTGACGGAGAGGGTCACGATGATGGCACGATGATTCCTTGCCTCTCACGCTATATTTTGCCATATTGCAATATATGGCTATTTGTGCTATCGTAGTATACAGATACGGACAAATGTACTGGAGACGGATTTCGTGGTATAATGAAAGAAAGGGGATGCACGTCAAATGGCTGGCAGCGATGCGGAGATAGCGTATCAAAACAAGGACATTTTCTCCAAGTTTATGGGGGAAAGGATGCTGAACAAGTCCTTTCAGGCCTATGGCCTGGACCTCCCGAAAATCGTGGGCGTCGAGCCCACGAACCTGCCCACGATCAAGGCGATGGAGTTACGTATTGACAATCTATTCCAAATTGGCGGATGGCAGCTATGCCATCGTGGACTATGAAAGCGACTATGACGAGAAAGACAAGCTGAAATACGCCAACTATCTGACGGGCATCATGGCCAGGCA
>DEDT01000050.1 GCA_002350105.1 Selenomonadaceae bacterium UBA2897
GGGTCACTACATATTATCTACAAGATCAGCGTATCCTCAGCATCGTACGTGGGTTTGGCACCTATGTGCTCTACTTTATCCTTATAGTTATTGCCAAGATTGTAGAACCGCAAACTGTCTACAGCTCCGTCAATGGTACTGGTTAGATGGTATTTTACCATTTCATACTGGGCTCTGTCCAGATTACATTCGAACACGGAATTTTGCACACGCTGACCATGCCGGACACAAATTTTCGCCACCTGACGGAGACGCTTGCGACCAGCCGCGGTCTCTGTGCTGACATCGTAGGTAATCAGTATGAGCATATTGACCTCCCCTCCGTGAAACAAAATGCCATTGCAGAAAAATATTATTTCCACAAGAATGCGGGATACTCACTGATGTCACCACGGATGAACCGTGCCAATAATAGTGATTGCACATATGGCACCAAGCCCCAGGGAATTTTCTCTGCTAGAAATGGATGCCTGATTTCCTCACGCTTCCTGTCCTGCCAAGCCTGTAAAAAAGTTTTCTTGCCCTTATCGGTCAAAAAGAAGCAATTATCCTCCCGTTCTACAAAATCATCTGCCTTGACCTGACGGTTATTAATCAATGTCAGTACAAAACGGTCCGCGTAGATACTGCGCAACTCCTCCATGAGATCCAGCGCCAACGAAGTCCGCCCAGCACGGTCGGTATGCAGAAAGCCCACATAAGCATCCAGCCCTACGCTCTCAAGCGCAGATGCACAATCATGTGCCAAGAGTGTATAGGCAAAAGAAAGCAATGCATTGACACGCCCTTTAGGGGGACGCTTGATACGGCTCAGCAACGAGAAATGCTCTTTATCATGCAAAATCAGCTGCCCTAACAATGAGAAATATAGATGTGCCGCATTTCCCTCGACACCGCGTAATTCCCCTTTGTCTTCTATCTTGCGCACCTGTCTGGCAGCCGCGCCCATATCGTGAATAGCTTGCTGAAACTTCTCTTTTTCCACACTAAGCGGGTGATCGCGCAGACCACGCGCTAATATACTTTGGCTATTATGCAGTTTTCCTGCAATGAAGTCACGGGCAATATGGCAGCTTGCCAATTCATCATCAGCCAGGCGGTATTGTTGTCTGCGCAGAACCACATTGCCCCGGCTCTCGCCAGAGACCCGCGCCAGCAATTTCCCATGCGGCGTCAGAAAGCAAAGGCCGATACTCTTTGCTGCACAGGCGCCCATAAGAGCAGGACTGGCTCCCTTATAGCCGAAATAAACAATATTGCTCAGCGTCAGCAACGGCACACGCCCTAGAACCTTTTTGTCCTGATAAACTACCACATTATCATTTTCCAAAGCTAAATATGCGTCTTCGGTCATAATGAATAAGGTATTGAGCAAATGCCGCATCAATTCTCACCTCCCAGCATAGTTGCATAATAATCGCTTATATCCCGTTGCTTATAGTTGCGTGGCAAACAGATTGGCTTCAAGGAGCAGGCATTGCAATGCTTTTGCGGCTTGACACGTGGCGTCCTGCCCTCCTGCAGATAGCGATGCATCTCCTGAAAGCTTTCCCGTACACTATGCCGCAATTCCTCAGAGAATGGAACGACCTGCCGACGATGAATTTCCGCATAAAACAGCGCTCCCTCGGGGATGGTGCAACACAGCATCTCCTCCAAGCACATACCTTCTGCACACAGTTGCATTTCATCTGCAGGATAATCCTTGGGTCTGCCTTTCTTGTACTCAATCGGGTAGGGTTGCCAATAACCTGTATGACCCTCCAGCACCGCTCCCTCTGAACAGCGATAAAACTCCACAACATCACACTGACCGACTACGCCCATCGTGTACGATGATACACGCAGGCCACGCGTCACGATAGTATTGCCTCGGCTCTCTGTCTGCGTTCCGTCGTGTGCCCTGGCATGCACGATTTCTCCCAGCGTCGTACGCAAGTTTTCCTTCCATTGCCCCTCGACATGGATGAGTGCCCACTGCCTGCGGCAAAAAGCAAAATGCTGGATACCTGATAATAGTAGCAAATCGTCATCACGATAGCTCAAAATTTCACCTCGCACGTGACGCCATCTGGTACCTCCTCCGTATGGATGGCGATCTCATAATCACTAAAGGCACGCGGTACCTGTACCGTATCTTTGCGCTTTACCTGAATCAGGTCGAAGAGACTGTTAGCCGAGGCATTGCCTAGTTCGCTATCATGCTTGAATACGATCAACCGGCGTGCCGCCATATTGCCACGGGTTGCCGAATGATCAAGGTCAAACATATTACCCAACGCCTGCCAGAGCAGCTGCAGATCCTCTTCGGAAAAACCAGTAATATGACGTGCCAGATTAGCGGATACATAGCCTTCTACGCGGTACAGGCCATAGGGTACGATATATTTGCGCCCAATCATCGTCTTCTTGGTTTCTGCTTCCTTCTCCGTTGTGACGGTAGAGCGCGTAATGCTGATTTCCTGCGGCATCACGGGATCAATGCTTCGCGCGAACCCCAGTTGCACCGGGCCACGAACCTGTCCACAGGATAGTGCCCCCTTGACAAAGGTAGTCATCACTGCACCAAAGGTACGGATATCATAAAAATTCCGGCACATAAAATCACGCAATTTACGGTCGATATCCGGATCGCTCTTCTTGGCTTTTTGTAAAGCTTTCGCACGTTTCTCTGCACTCTCTTCTTTGATGCCAATATACTCGCAGGCCGAGCGATCGCCCTGCTCCAAAGTGATACCCTCACGCACGTAGATATTGAATCCAGGCTTGTCCTCACAGGCCGCCTCAACATAATTACGTACCTTACGCTTCAGGCAAACATCTGTTACCAATCCCAGGCCTGTCTCCTGATCGACACGAGGCATGTTGCCAGCATCCGGATCGCCATTCGGGTTACCATTCTCCACGTCAAAAAACAAAACAAAATCATAGCGGTTCTTAATTGGATCACTCATTTTCTTTCCTCCCACTTGCTTCTTTCCCCTTATAAAATGCCTGTTTCTGGTGATAGTATCCCAGAATAAATACCCCCTGCTGCTCAAGTGACAGCTGTCGCGGTATAGAGTTCTTTTCCAAATTCAATAAATCCATGATGCTGCCCAGCAGCTTTTCATGATAAATTTTGCTGCCTGGAGATAATTTGCGCAGATGATGCTGTGACAACTTTTGTAGTACCGGGAAAATCGCCGCCGGCGTAGCACAGGCGGCATTGAAGTACTTATCCTTGATGGTACTGTTGATTTCCGGATTGGCATTGACCTGAATGTTCTCCAATTCAGCAAACAGACGTCCCAGGACGTAGGCTGGCTCTGCAGCCCGCTCATCCAATGACACGGTAACCACTCTCCTTTTGTTCTTGATTAGATATGCTTTGATCATCGCCACTCGGCGATAGTTTACCTTGTTTTTTCCCTGCTCCGACTTCAAACGTAGTAAAATCTGCTGATAAAGTGCCTCGGGGTAAGGCAAGTCCTGAGCAATCGCCCGAAAAACAGC
The DNA here is from genome assembly GCA_002350105.1 of Selenomonadaceae bacterium UBA2897. Lineage (GTDB taxonomy): Bacteria > Bacillota > Negativicutes > Selenomonadales > Selenomonadaceae > UBA2897. The sequence goes on from DEDT01000050.1 coordinate 3,496, forward strand.
ACCAGCCAGCAGCGGCGAAGCTTCTTTGTGTGCTGCCTTAGCATTCACAGTCTCATTCAGCAGCTGCCAAAGTGAGACACCTTCCTGCATGATGTACCCTGGCCGGTCAATACGCATGCGTTCAGCGTGTTGAGCAAAATGCTGCAAAAAATCACCAAAGCTACCTTGCAGAAAAAAACGTACAGAAATACGTGCAGAATTTGGCGATAGTCCCAGGATATAAAAGTGATTCTCATACGGAATGTCCATATCCCGATACGCCAAGGGACGTCCTTGTTTCACCTGTTCGAAAAGCGCGTTCAAATCGTTATTGCTGAGATGACGCCGGGATTCATCCTCACACAAGTCTGCGAAAATATCCTGGCATGCTTCATTTGCTTCTTCCGCCCAGTAAACAACAGTTGTATCGCCAAAACGCTTGACATGCGTACGATCTGCCAACAGGAGATTCAATGCCGTTGTATAGGCAAATGCGGCATATTCTGAGATAGGAGCATTGTAGGCCTGGGCATTCTCCTTGCCGAAGGATTCATAAGCCTGCTTGCCTTTATTGTACGAAATCAAGGCTGCTCCGGATGCCTGCGTACCAGTGACTCCCTTGATCAGCGGGTGGATGCGTGCCAGTGTGCCCCGCTGCCCTGTCAGCATGCAAAGCCCCTGCGCACCAGCAGTGTCACTGCCAGACACCTGCTGCCATGCTTCCTGAACCGCTGCATCGTCCTCAGCGAAGACTTCTCCCACGCGAAATACAAGATTTGCTCCTTTTGCCAGGCCATCGATTTCCTGCTGCAACCAGCGATTCTGCAGCAGGATTGCTGGCTCAATTTGCCATGAACGAAAAAACGCACAAACAGCTTGGGCCACAGGGGATTTCACGTCTGCCAGCAGTTGCAGATGGTACTCTTTGGCCGCCGTGAAACATTGCTCAATACGATGCTTCGCCTTGTCATATGCTTCTGGTTCAAGCTCATCCTTTTTTAGGTAGGTATCATCAAAACCCAACAGATATTTCGCATTATCGCAGAGAAAAAGCGGTTGCACGCCCGATGTACGCGTTGGCCCCTTCGGCACTGACATCGTCCTTGGAACGTCCACCATTTTCTTGCCACGCTGCTCCTGCCGCATCAGTGACTGGATACCGACCAATTTCCCTTGCGCATCCAGTTGCAGGGCATAGCTGACATTTCTGACTTCCCAGCCATAGCGCGGTGCCTCACCATGCGCGGCTTGCTGCTCATAGAGCTGAATCAGGTGCTCCAGCATTAGCGATACACCTCGCAATCACGCAAATCCATAATGCCGTCATTCAGTTCAGCCTGGAAAAATATTGGCTTTATATCGGCTGGATCGCGATAATCCATATCATAAAGCATCAGTCCCAGCGGTCTGCTCCCACCCTCATAGCAACTTGGATATGCTGTCTCATCCTCCACAAGGGCAAAATGGCAAGGGAACTCGCGACAGCCCAGATAAGGCTGGTGGAAACATTGCCCCTTGCGTGCACGACGTTTGAACATCTCAACAAACTTGCCCGGATTATCGCTTGGACTGGCCTTTGACGTCATATCGAAATGCGCTTCAATCACATATTGCACATCTTTCAAGACCATTGAGGCACGCTGCTGTATTTCCTGACCAGCAACGATGGCGATACGCTTGCCCGTCGTTATCGCCTGCGCAATCTGCGATTTATCAGCCTTAATGCCAACCTCGTTGCGCCGTATATTGGCGTAGCGGATAGGTCGACAGACCTTGATCCGGTCAATGCACCATTTCAGGCCAGGATGCCAGAAAATAGCTTCAAGAATGCCTCTCGCTGCCGATGGCGTCAGGCAATCGTAGCTAACACGCTCTACTTTCAGTTCGGGACGTGTAAAGAGTGCATAGTCTCCCCACACAGCCAACTTAACGCCATAACTCATTGAATCACGCTCCTTCTGCGCAGCGATACCGCTGCACACATCAGAAAAAAATGCCACTACCATCTGTGAAATTGGTTATCAATCCCTTGTCATCATCGTAGGCATCGGCGTCCATAAGCACGGCATAATGCATTTTATCTATCTGTTCTGCCCTGCCGGTATCAATAAGTTCCTGCAACACCTGTGGATATACTGCCACAGCGTGCAGTGCTGCCTTCCTCATGCCCTTACGGGTAATGATGCCCAGGCGCAGCTGCTGCGCCAGTTCCTGCAAGTGCTCTTCCTCATCAGATTGTGTTGCAAAAGGAACAAGCACGGGAATCGTATCGTCCTGCAGCAAATGAAACCGCGCTGCCACCTCGGCAAAAGGAAAGCGGTGTGTGGCCAAAAGTGGCGGAGCAGCAGTCCCCGCCTGTGTACCGGGCAGAGGTGCCAACAAATGCAAGGCATCCGTTTCGCTCAATTGATGCAGCTCCTGAAAATAATATGCGATGGCTTCCGGTGCAGCCAGCTTTTCACCATATCTTTGCAGCACTCGCTGCGTAATTTCCACCTTTTGTCGTATATATTGAGGATAACGTATATCCTGCAAAGTAAAGACATGGGTGATACTCTCCGCACGATTATGTCGGTTCTCACGGTTACATCGTCCTGCAGACTGAATGATGTTATCGAGTCCGGCCATCTCCCGCCAAACTGCAGGAAAATCAATATCGACGCCTGCTTCCACCAGGCTGGTAGCGACAAGACGGCATGTTTTCCCCGTTGCAAGGCACTGACGAATCTCATACAATACACGCTGTCGATGTACGGGATAGAGATTTGTCGTCAGATAGAAACGCCCCTCCGGTGGCAGCAAGTCATAAAGTTCGCTTGCCGTCTGCTTGCGATTGACAATGCAAAGTACCTGTCCTTGTTCTTGCAAGTACGCCGCTAATTTTTCCCTGCTTAGCGGCTCATCAATAATCTCATAACGACAGCGCTGAAAGAATTGGTAATTCTCCTGCTGTTGCGGACAAATCTCCTTTTGCTGGTATGATGTTGGGAAGAATTGCTGCAAAGATGGTTGCGTTGCTGTACAGAATATTTCCGCGCACCCATAATGCATAGCCAATTCTTGTACCATGCGCATACAGGGGCGTAAAAAACTCACTGGAATCATCTGCGCCTCATCGAAAATCACGATACTGCCTGCGATATTATGAAGCTTACGGCAGCGCGAAGGCTTATTCGCAAACAAAGATTCGAAAAACTGCACATTCGTTGTCACGATAAGCGGTGCATCCCAGTTTTCAGCGGCCAGCCTTTTCTTGTCCGGCTGGGACTCCGTATCATCCCAGCTCACTTGATGATGATGTTCCACCACATTCTCTGCACCCACGATACCACGAAATACAGCTGCCGTTTGTTCGATAATCGCTGTATAGGGGATAACGTAAATCACACGCTTATGCTGAAATTTCTTTGCGGCTGCATAGTGCAGGGCAAAAGCCAGTGAGGCGATGGTCTTACCTCCCCCCGTAGGCACGGTAAGTTGATACATCTGATACCGCGCTGCATCACCAGCTGCAATACAGGAACGCAAAATCGCCGTACGACGCTCCGCTAAAGGTGTCGTGGGATGAGCAAAGCGCTGCACATAGGCATCCAGCCTTTGCTTTAAGGTCCGCAATGAGACAAACGAGACGCGTTTGATGGTTCCTGCCCGCATAAATTGTTCCGTATCGAGGAAATCCGCATCCACCAATGACGAAAAAAGCATACGCACATAAACCATGTAAGCAAAACTGGCTTCACTAACCTCCTTATCCTTGCTCCAGGCTGCCGCCAACGACATTGGCCCTTTTGGCAACGCCGTTGGCATCATCCCCTCTGCCTTAACAGAAGTGAATACATCCGGTGGTATTTCCCGACGCAATCGCGCCAGCAGCGAACCGCCAACCATATCGGACTTATTGCCAAGGTTTGGCAGGCCGCTATGATGTCCTGCCACAGCAAAGGCAGCCGCCAGCCGCTGCGCCACCTCCCCAGCCGTGTGCCATAGGATCTGCATGCCTGTATCCGCATGCGGCGCCATACCGCGATGTTGCTGCTCAGATGGTAAACGAATATATCGTTGAAATGCCTGGCTGTATTTTCCTAAATCATGCGTCTTGCCAAGTATACGGCACATTTCCCCTGCCCCAAATTCCTGGCCAAAGTATGCTGCTAAATCCCCTGTACGCAACAAATGCTCTTTTACCGACTGGCAGCGTCCATCTGCAATATGCGCAAGATAATCCATAGATTGCCTGCTTTCCATATGCTATGTTATCTTCATCGTATCGATTTCTAATGATTTTTCTATTATTATATATTAAACAAAATATTTTAGCAAGGATTTCTATTTATTTTATGTTAGCCGCCAGTCCTTTGCCTTTCCTGATTATAAACCTATCTTCCATAACACAACAAAGGGTTGCCGCACCTATGCGACAACCCTTTGTTGCATGAATAACAAGTTATGATAGTTTATAGTATCGCTGGCGCACCATTTCGTAGAGGATAGCGGCAGCAGAAGTGGCAGCATTCAGGGACTCGGCCTGACCGTACATGGGGATGTAGACTTTCTGCGCAGCTGCGAGCAGTGCCTCGGAGACGCCGTTGCCTTCATTGCCAAAGGCTATGGCCGTACCACGCTGGAAATCGCAGGTAAAATGCGGCTGCGCGGCAGCATCCAGAGCGGTGGCAAAGAGCTGCAGGTCCAGCTCATGGGCAAAGGCGATAAGCTCCGCTACCGACACGCCGTTGACTACTGGCAGATGAAAGAGCGAGCCCATGGTCGCACGAACGGTCTTGTCGTCATAGATATCGACGGAGCCCTTGGTCAGGATCATGCCCGTTGCGCCCGCCGCATCGGCCGTGCGGATGATCGTGCCCACATTTCCCGGGTCCTGCAGGCCATCGAGCACGACGAAAAACGGTGCCTGCGTTTCCTGATCAGGCACACCTGCCCGGCAAGCCTTGTCCACCTGTGCAAGGTCAGTCAGGGAAACAGGGCGTTGCTCCATGACGATGAGAATGCCCTGCGGCGACTGTGTGGCCGCAGCCTTAGCAAAGGCAGTCGGACTTGTCTCATAACAAGGACAGTCCTTTGCCGCCAGCTGTTCCAGCAAGGCCGCACCGCGTGACTGCACCGCCAGCTCCGCCGTATAGAGGGCATAGCAGAGCGGCCAGTCTGCCGCCGCCGCCATCTCACCGAGGCGCAACCCTTCCGCTACGAAGCGTCCCTGTTTCGCACGCTGGCGACGGTTGTGCAGGGCGGCGGTATCCTTGATTTTCTTGTTCGTGAGGCTGTCGATACGCTCCACCATGATTTCCCAACTCCTCCGCATTGATTTGGACTAGTAAAAAAGGCCACCGGCACAATGTACCAGTGGTCTTTAACGTGTCAGCTATCCAGCTATTACTGGTTGGCCTTGGCGACCTCGACCAGCTTCGTGAAAGCAGCAGCATCGCTGATTGCGAGGTCAGCGAGCATCTTGCGGTTCACCTCAACGCCAGCCTTCGTCAGGCCATTGATGAGCTTGCTGTAGGAGATGCCGTTCGTGCGGGCAGCCGCATTGATGCGGGCAATCCACAGGCGACGGAAGTTGCCCTTCTTGGCACGACGATCGCGGCGCGCGTAGAAGAGAGCCTTCATGACGGTCTCATTAGCTTTCTTGAACTGTTTGCTCTTGGAGCCTTTGTAGCCCTTGGCGAGCTTCAGGATCTTTTTATGACGACGATGTGCAGTCACACCGACTTTAACTCTTGGCATATCATTATCCTCCTAAATCGTGGTAATTTGCAAAAGAAGCTATTTGCTGGCCCCGCAATCAGGCGTACGGCAGCATGCGCTTTACGCGGTTCTTGTCTGCAGCCGTAGCCAGCGCAGCTTTGCGCAGGTTGCGTTTACGTTTCGGGCTCTTCTTCTCCAGGATGTGGCTCTTGTAGGCCTTGTTGCGTTTGAATTCGCCGCTGCCCGTTACGGTAAAGCGTTTTGCGGCAGCTCTGCGGGTCTTAATCTTTGGCATTATTGTTTCCTCCCTTAGGCTGATTCTTCTCCGCTTTCGGCGCAGAAGAACGTTTGCTCTTGTTTGACGATTTCTGTGACTTTGGCGCCACAACCATCGACATATTACGGCCTTCCATCTTCGCATTGCGCTCGATGGAGACACCGTCGCCCAAAGCCTCGGCGACGCGGGCGAGGACTTCCTTACCCAGCTCCGGATGCGACATCTCGCGACCGCGGAACATGATCGTGACCTTGACTTTGTTGCCCTCGCCGACAAAGCGCAGGGCATTTTTCAGCTTGACATCGAAGTCATGCTGCTCGATGTGTGGGCGAAGCTTGACTTCCTTGATGCTGATAACTTTCTGCTTTTTGCGGGCTTCCTTTTCCCGTTTCTGCTGTTCGTAACGGTACTTGCCGAAGTCCATGATGCGGCAGACCGGCGGCTTTGCCTTTGGCGCGACCTCGACGAGGTCGAGATGCTGCTCCTCCGCCATGCGCAGAGCCTCACGCGTCGGCATGATGCCCAGCTGCGCACCATCCGCACTGGTGACGCGCACTTCGCGGATGTGGATCTGCTCATTGATTCTCAGTGAATCCTTGCTAATGGTAAATGCACCTCCTGATGATAGATTTCAAAAGAAAAGAGGCGGCACAAGGCCACCTCTGTAAATTCACGTTTTACCATGATTTACCATACTGACTGCACGCCAGCAGGTGAGAAGCGGTGGCTTCTGCTTGTTGTTTCCCCGTTCTTGCTCAGAACAGGTATTAGTATAGCACGCCGCTCTGGCAGTGTCAACACGTGACAGAAAATTTATCAATATTCCTGCGCGCGCGTCGCAATCTTGTCCTGCACGTATTTAATGAAGTCGTCGACGCTCATGGACTTGCTGTCCTTCTCGCCGTACTTGCGCACGTTGACCTGACCGTCAGCCATCTCCTGATCGCCGACTACCAGCGTGTACGGCGTCTTCCTGACCTGGGACTCACGAATCTTGTAGCCCACCTTCTCGTTGCGGTTATCCACCTCAACGCGCAGGCCAAGGGCGAACATCTTGTCATAGAGCTTCTTCGCATAGTCTGCGTGCTTATCCGTGATCGGCAGAATGCGGATCTGCACCGGTGCAAACCAAACCGGAAAAGCGCCGGCGTAGTTCTCGATGAGGATACCGATGAAGCGCTCGATGGAGCCGTAAACCACGCGGTGCAGCATAATCGGGCGATGTTTCTCGCCGTCCTCGCCGACATAGGTGAGGTCGAACTTCTCCGGCATCTGCATGTCGTACTGAATCGTGCCGCACTGCCAGGTACGACCGATGGAATCCTTCAGATGGAAGTCGATTTTCGGGCCGTAGAAAGCGCCGTCGCCCTCGTTGACGATGTATTTGAGGCCGCGATGCTCCAGCGCCTTGCGCAGGCCATTCGTCGCAGCCTCCCACTCCTCATCCGTGCCCATGGAATCATCCGGGCGCGTGGAAAGCTCGGCGACGTAGGTCAGGCCGAAAGTCTTGTAAACTTCGTCGAACAGGTCGATCGTGTGCTGGATCTCCTGCTCCGCCTGCTCCGGCGTCACGAACAGATGGGCATCGTCCTGGGTGAAGTTGCGCACGCGGAAGAGGCCGTGGAGCTCGCCGGATTTCTCATGGCGATGCACGAGGCCGAGTTCGCCGAGGCGCAACGGCAGATCACGGTAACTGCGCTGCTGCGTCTTGTAGACGAGCATGCCGCCCGGGCAGTTCATCGGCTTCACTGCGTAGTCCTCACCATCGATTTTCGTGAAGTACATATTCTCGGCGTAGTGTGCCCAGTGACCGGACTGCTCCCAGAGCTTGCGGTTCAGGATCATCGGGGTCTTGATTTCCTGATAGCCGTATCGACGATGTACCTCGCGCCAGTAGTTGATGAGCTCGTTGCGGATAATCATGCCGTTCGGATGGAAGAACGGGAAGCCCGGGCCCTCCTCATGCAGGGAGAACAGGTCGAGCTGCTTGCCGAGCTTGCGATGGTCGCGCTTCTTCGCCTCTTCGAGCATATGCAGGTAATCGTCGAGATCGGCCTGCTTTTCAAAAGCCGTGCCGTAGATGCGCTGCAACATTTTGTTATGCTCATCACCGCGCCAGTAAGCGCCCGCGATGCTCATGAGCTTCAGGGCCTTGACCTTGCCCGTGGAGACCACGTGCGGGCCGGCGCAGAGATCCGTGAACTCGCCCTGCGTGTAGAGCGTGATCAACGCGTCCTCGGGCAGGTCGTTGATGAGCTGGACCTTGTAGCTCTCGCCCTTCTCCTCGAAGAGTTTCAGGGCATCGGCACGGGAGACCTCTTTGCGCTCCAGCTTGAGGTTCTCCTTGACGATTTTCTTCATTTCCTTCTCGATGTCGGCCAGGTCGGACTCGCTGAGCTGCTTGTCCATGTCGATATCGTAGTAGAAACCATTGTCGATAGCCGGACCGATGGCGAGCTGCACGTTCTGATCCTTGTAGAGGCGTTTCAGCGCCTGTGCGAGTACGTGAGAAGCCGTGTGACGCAGTGCCCAGCGGCCGTCCGCATCCTCGAACGTAAGGAACTCGACCCTGGCATCCTGCGTCAATGGCGTCATGAGATCCTTGACCTCGCCGTCAACCTTGCCGACGAGCACCTTCTTGGCCAGGCTGTTGCTGACGGACTTCACGAAGTCCAGGAGCGTCGTGCCCTCGGCCACTTCACGCACCGCACCATCTTTCAGCGTAATCTTCAACATAATAAATACCCTCCTCAGAGTATCAGGGGAAGTACCCCCGGCAACCAGCCCATCGCCAATGGCTCCGCCCTCTGTGCTGCCGAAATAATGATATATAACATCAAAAAGCCCCGTCCCCAATAGGGACGAGGCTGATGCTTCGTGGTTCCACCCTGCTTGCATAGCACAGCTATGCCGCTCGTGTCTTGTTAACGGAGTGTGTTCCGTCTGCGCCTACTAAATAAAATGAAGATTCGCCGCAGCTGCTCGGAAGGGGTAACACCACACGCGCCTGAGACTGCTCACAGCATCCGCAGTCCTCTCTGACAGGCCGCCCTCATGGCATCATGTCTTCGTCAAAGCATTTCGCTTTCTCAATGATGGCTCTATTATAGGCTCTCGCGACAGGACTGTCAACCCTGCAGGCACAAAATCTATCTTCGTACAAGCCTGCATTTTCCACACAGAAAACTTTCCTACCTCTTTATGCTTGCCGCACCTCGACACATTTGATAGAATCAAGTCAAAGCAATCACAGAAAGGAGGCGCCCATCATGACAATTCACGGCGCCGTTATCATTGAGCAGGGCGTAACCTTCGCCATCGTGGCCGTCCGCTCCACCGTCACCCAGTACACCGTACGCAGCACCCGGATGCGCCGCGCCCTCTCCGTCTACTTCCCGAACATGCCCATCATCCTCATGAGCCAGGATGCAAATGGCGAGCCGCACTACTACGGCCGCAAAGATATCGTCGATTTCCTCAAGACCATCCGCCTCGACCAGATACCGTGGAAAGAATATCATATCTACTAGCATGCACGGTGATGTAACGCCTGCTGATGCGAAAGACCTCTTTACCTCAACGGAATATTGGACTTCACAACGCGTTTTCCGGCATCTGCGATGCCCAATTCGCTGAGGCAATGTGTGAATGCCACTTCGATGACATCCGCGTACTGGCTGGGGCCGATGATTATCTGCTCGAGCGCGTCGGCAATGGGCAGCCCCGCCCCACTTTCACCAACAGCACGCCACGGCAGTTTGTAGATGACCTGTGGGATGCCATCGACACTCACGATGTCACTTGCAAGAGTGCTGCCTGCCGTATCCTGATAGATGAGCCGCCACTCGCGTTCTTCAATGAAACCAGGATTTTTGATGGAAAAAATCGATGTCAGCATCATATTGATGAAGGCTTCGAGAAGGACGGCCGGCTCCCCCGCCATGAGCTCCTCCATGTGGTCTTCGACATTATTCATCATGCGGTCGAAGCCGCGTGTGAACTGCTCACCTGTCAGATACTCAACCGGCGCGATACGCAGTGCCAGCTCCTTCGTTGATGCGATGACGGCCTGCGGGTTCAGGATGAACGCTACTCCCGTCTTTCGCCCGTAGGCACGCCACATCGAAAGTCGGCCTTTCGCATCGCTCTCATAGTCGTGCTCTGATACGCAGGCAAGATACGTATGCGTCGTGAACTTTCGCTCATTGCGATTGAGATCGGCGAGGATGGAACCGATCATGTTTTCGCCCCAACCGAGCTTCTGCGCGATGCGTTTCATCTGGTCCTGACGCCGCGCTGAACCCTGCACCGCCGAATTGATGAGCTGGATGCCGTAGTCGATTTCACGGTAGTCATTCATGCAGGCCGCCGAGCGCATCCATAGCGAACGCCCGTGCAAAATGTTCAGCCCCGTTGTCGCGCTCGTGTAATATGCGAAATGCATCCTAGAAAAATCGGCTCGCTCCAGTCTCCGCGCATAGATGGGACGAAAAATCTTCAGGAAGCCGAGTTCATCGAATTTATCCATGCCCAATATCGTACCTCCTACACGAAAGTCACATATTCTCCTCAAACACAAAGAGACCAACCGGTTTCATTCCAATGCTCAGGCGTCCTTGTCTGGCAGCACGCAGCATTGCTTGTCAATTTCCTGCACCTTTTTGATGCGACGCTGGTATTTCTCTGCAGTCAACGGATCCGTATGCATCCAGGTCTTGACGATTTCCATCGCGATGGCACCACCGATGATCTTGCCACCAAGACAGAGAACGTTGCTGTCATTGTGCTGGCGGGCCAGCTGGGCGCAGAACGGATCCTGACAGACGACGGCAAAGATGCCGCGCAGCTTGTTGGCGATCATCGCGCTGCCGTAGCCCACGCCATCGACGAAGATACCGCGCTCACACTCACCTGTAGCAACCGCTTTCGCCGCCGGATAGACGAAGTCCGAGAGATCACAGCTCTGCTCATCGTAAGTACCAAAATCCTTAACCTCGTGCCCTTCGCTTTCGAGATATTCCTTGATGGCCTTTTTCAGGGCCGTACCAGCGTGATCGTTTGCCATAGCGATTTTCATGATAAATTTCTCCTTTGCATATCATATAACTGAATATAGAGAGCTTCCAGCTCACGCATATACCCCTGCTGATCCATCAGTGGGGATTTTTGCATGCGCGTCCGCAGGGTCTGTCGGAGAACGGCGAGCAATTCCGGGTCTCCAGCCAGTTGCACAGCCAATTCAACATATTGCTGCGGTGTTGCAGCAGCCAGCTCAGGGAGACCGATATTGCTAAGAAAACTGTAGCCAAAACGCGCGCCGTGATGGTCGCCAACGAGCGTGACTACCGGCACGCCCATGTAAAGAGCCTCGCAAGTTGTAAGGCCGCCCGCATAGGGACTGGTATCGAGTGCGATGTCGATATCATGGTACTGGGTAAGATAATCACGGGAAAATCCGTGCAGCTCCACACGCGCCAGGGGCAAGCCGATACGTTCCATGCGCTGGTATTCGTACGCACGACCTTCATCGGAGTCAAAAATCAGATGCTTAAGTACCAGGTGTGCCGTCGGCAATGCCAGCAGGATGTCTCGCCAGCACGCCAGCATCGCATCCGTTACTTTGGCGAAATTATTGAAGCAACCGAAGGTAACATGGCCGCGCTGCCGACAGGGCAAATCTCCCACAGGCGGAAAAACCGTAAAGGGTGCATAACAGAAATGACTATGTGGCAGGCGCAAAAGCGGCTCGATAAAATATGGCGAACACGCCTGCGGTGCGCAATAAACATCGGAAAGAAACCCCGTCGTCTCCTTCAGGCCGGTGCTGTTAAAGTAGCCGATGCCCGATATCTGTACGGGCGCCACACGGCTGGCCAGCACGGGCAGGGCATTGTTCTTCGTATGACCGCTGAAATCCACGAGGATGTCGATCTCATCCGCACGAATCCTTGCCGCCAGCTCCGGCAGGCTCAGTTCCTGCACCTCCCGCCATATCGCGCCACCCGCACGCAGGGCGGCCGCCACCCGGTCCTGATGCGGATGCCTGTCATAGGCATAGACAACAAAGCGCTTACGATCATATCGCGAAAAGAGCGGTGCAATAAACTGTCCCACGGGATGGCTGCCGAAATCCGCCGACAAATAGCCGATGCGCAGACGCTCATGCCGCCAGTCAGATGCTGGATAAACCGGGAGTTGCAAAGCTTGCAGTTGCATCTGATAGGATGTATAAAGCCGTTGGAAAGCAGCCGGAGTGAATCCCATAATCGCATCAGCGGTGAAGAGTGCATTGCTGAGTTCCACGAGCTTCTGTTCTGTTAGCGGCTCTATCTCAGCTGCTTTCTGAAAAGCCTCCACTGCCAGCTGACTTTCTCCCAGCTGGCGCAGCGCCGAACCCAGCAAGCTCCAGGCATCTGCTACCAGTGTCCGCTCCGTTGAAGCGGCGAAAAGCTGCAACAGCTCCTCCAGCTGCGCGATTTCGCTTAGATATTTTTTCGCATCGCGCAGACAGTAGGCACGTAGCAACATATCGCGCAGACTGCGCAGTCCCGTTTGCTGCCAAAAATTCTCCAGCATAGCGGACGCTGCCATACCATCACCAGACCGCCAGGCGGCATAAGCTTGTTGATATATCTGCGTAAGCAGGGCAACGTCCTCCTCGCTATCCTTCTTTGCCTGCTTGCTCGTCACAATTCACCTCTTTGCCTGTCAATTCGCCATGCAGCATCCCGTTCGTCATGCATCTCTATCTTGTATTATACCATTTTCTCTTCCGAATCGGCTTGCTCCTGCTGAAACTGCACAATCAGTTGGCTCAGAGACGTGCAGATTTTCGCAATGTCAAGCGGCTTCGTAAGGTGGTCATTCATGCCGCAGCTGCGCGATTTCTGCACGTCTTCAGGGAAGGCGTTGGCCGAAAGCGCAATGATGGGAACCTTTTGGGCATCATCGCGCGGCAGCGCTCGGATGGCCTTTGCGGCCTGCAGGCCATCCATAACAGGCATGCGAATGTCCATAAGGATACCATCATAGTAGTAAGGATTCGAAGCCTGATATTTTTCCACGCCCTGCTTGCCGTTTTCAGCCGTCTCCACCTGCAATCCTTTCATGCCAAGCAGCGTCACGGCGATTTCCCGATTGAGTGCATTGTCCTCACAGAGCAGGATGCGTGCCCCCCGCAGGACATCGGCAGTCGGCACTGCTTCCCCTTGCGGCTGCGGCACCTGCTCAGAGGTTGGCCGCGGTACAATTTCCACGGGAACTTCTACGGTGAAGGTCGTGCCCTTGCCCACCTTACTCTGACAATCGATCGTGCCATGCAGCAGCTGTACGAGCCCCTGTACGATGGAGAGCCCCAGCCCCGTGCCGTTTTCCGTCAAGTGCTCCTGTTCAAAAGGCTTATACATACGCTTCATAAATTCCTGTGACATGCCCTTTCCCTGATCCTTGACGACGAAGCGCAGGCGGCAATGGCGTTCGTCCTGCCGCGAGACGATGTAGCCGAAAAGGTTTACCCCCAGGCCGCTCGGCGTGAATTTCACAGCATTCGAGAGCAGGTTCAGCAGGATTTTCGTCAGGCGTACCTGATCGAGGCGGAAGGCCGCCACATCCTGAAAATTGAGGTTCGTATGGAAATAGACACCCTTGACAGAGGCTGTGGCTTGAATCGTCGTCAGTAACGAGTCGCACAGTTGATCCGGCTCCACGACGATATTCTCAGGCTGGCGCTTGCCGTTGGCGAGGCGCGAAATTTCCAGCGTATCATTGATAAGCTGCAGCAAAATTTTGCTGGCCTTGCTGATTTTCTGCAGATACGCCTGCTTGACGGCGGGAATCTCACTTTTCATGGCCAATTCCGTAAAGCCCACGATGGCGTTCATCGGCGTGCGCATATCGTGGCTCACATTGGAGAAAAAGGCCTTGTCCGCCTTGTTTGCCTGCTCCAACAAGGCGAGGCTCTTCTGCAGTTTCTGGTTCAGCTCCATGATGCGTCGCCGCTGCCGCCGCTCATCCGTCACGTCCTCGAAGGTCCCCGCCAGGCCGATGATGTTATGCTGCTCATCGTAGATGGGACTCTTGGAGGCCACGATATCGCGCATCTCGCCGTGATTCTGGCATTTACCAAGGATGCGATGCGTGCGCTGTCCCGTGGTCAGCACCGCCTCCTCATCATGCCGGAAAGGCACGTTGTCCTCATGCCAGCCCATGTCCTCATCCGTCTTGCCGATGATAACCGAGGCGCTGGGGAAGCCGTAATAATCGAGAAAAGCCTTATTCGCGCCCAGGAAGCGGCGCTGCTTGTCCTTCCAGAAAACGGCTGGACGGATGGCATTCAGAATGCCGAGGATCTGCGCATTCAGGCGTGTCGTATCCTGCTGCCGGTCCATTTTCTCCTGTTCTTTGCCCGCATCGGCAAAAGACAGGTAGAGCAGCTGCCCGCCCCGAGTATCAGGAACCACGGAAGCCGTAATATGCACCCAGGCATCCATCGCTTCATCCCCAACCTGAGGCAGAAGAATCCGGCAGAGAAAGGGCTCCCGCTCACCCGGATGCGCAGCGGCATAGGCAATCGTCCGTGCCGTCCGAAAGCAATCGTCGGCATGAACCAGCTGGCGGATGGGCTGCGACCAAAAAGACACTACGGCCTCCCGCTCCATATTAAGCTCTGCGCAGAGTCCTGCCGAAACCTGCAGTACCTCCAGCCGCTTGTCCCGCAGGCGCGCGCAAAGCATCGGCAAAGGCATCTGTTCCCATGCGATCTGATCCGTCTCTTCTTGCATCCCCATGCCTCCCGTCCGGTAAAAATATATGAACTATGCCTTTTCAGAGCAGCCAATCCACCCGGCCGGAGGCGATATCATAGACTGCACCAACGACAACGTGTTCCTTCAACTCATGATGTGCCACAAAGGCCTCCTGGATCTTCTTCGCGTTGTATCTCACGTTGCGCGCGCAGGCCTCGTAGGCATCCGTCGTATCACCGATGGCTTGCTGGATCTCCTGCGTAATGCTGCCGATGTAGCCGTCTGCATGGCCTTCCATCGCGGCGGCCACGGCACCGCAATGCGTATGGCCGAGCACGACGGTCACAGGCGTGCCCAGATGGCTCGCCGCATACTCGATGCTGCCCAGCTGATGCGGATCCACCACATTGCCAGCCACACGAATCGTGAAGATGTCTCCGATACCGCAGCCAAAGATCACCTCGGGGATAACCCGCGAATCCGAGCAGGTCAGAATCGTCGCGAAAGGCTTCTGGCCCTCCTTCGCCGTGCGCAGCCGCATCGCCGCCGTGACGTTGCCATCGCTGCGCCCGTAGGCCAGATACATCTCATTACCCTCGCGCAGCCGCGCCAGGCTCTTTTCCATAGGTGTCAATTCTGCCATATTCATCGCTCCTTTTGACAATAGTCCTATTTGTTTATTTCCACAGTCCAAACGCGAAATCCTGCTTATCGGAAACAAAACCTGCCCGCAAGCAGTTTTCCTCTCATGCCAATAGGAGAATAGAAGCCTCGCATAGAGCTCCCGTCCGCCTTGTCCATCCACCGATTCTATCGTATAATATCTTTAATGAAAGAACGCACGAAATAGAACTTTACCTGGAGGAATGCCTTTTGCCACAGCATCTGCGCAACTGGCTGCTCGCATATAAGCGGAAGACCGTAAGCCTCGATGTCTTGCAAGAGGTATGTATGCCGATGGCCTACGCGGAATTCCGCGCGCTGCTCCTTGCCCTCATGGAACAAAAAATCCTGGTCCCCATCAAGGCATCCGGAGCCGACCACGGCGGGCTGGCACGGAAATACACGCTGCATCGCGGGCCCCTGCTGGCTCCTGTCGCCAGAAAGATCGAGCAGGAAGCCACCGCCGATGGCATCAGCGGCGAGATTGATCTCTCATGGTACCGGCAGCATCCTTATTCAGACTGGCAACGGGCAAGATCAGCTATCCGGCAGCTGAGCCTTTACCTACAGGAACATCCTTCTGCGCAGCCTCTCACATCCCTGCAGCAGCGTTCCTATGACATCTTCGGCGATGAGAAATTACTTTTGCAATCCGCCGGTCTGCTGCAGCATCTGGGAATCCAGCAGGAACGTCTGGGCATTGCCCCTGAAGCCGATCCGCTGATGTTTGCCACCAGGCCGCTTGATGGCCAGGCCAGCGTCTACCACCATCTTGTTGTCGAGAACAAGGCTCCCTGGATGGCACTACTGCCGCACCTGGCGGCCACACCTTTCACGACACTGATTCTCGGCTACGGCTGGAAAATCTGCTCAGGCCTTGGGCAGTTACCGCTGCAATGCGGCTTGCCAGAGGCAAAGCATATCGTCTGGTATTTCGGCGATCTCGACTGGGAAGGCATCCGCATCTTTACCACGCTGCAGGACAGAAGCACACTGGAGGTACGGCTGGCTGCCCCCTTCTATTCAGCCTTCTGGCAGCATTCTGCCTCAAAGGGAAAAGAGAGCCAACAGTCGGCACCAGAGATACTGCCCCTTTTCCTGCACCAGCTACCAGAGGAAATTGCCAAACTGATTCCCAGCTTATTGGAAGCTGGCAGTTATTACCCACAGGAAGCATTGACACCAGCAGAACTGCTCACCTGCGCTAAGGAGACCATACATGGAACTGGAAAATTTTAGTGAACGCATGGGACGTATTCTGCTCTTCGCCCCGCTCTACCGCCTGCGCGGACGCAAGCTGAAGCGGACGGATGGCACGGAGACCACCGCGATGGAGCTGGGGCTCATGGCCCTGCTCTTTTTCTTTGAACAAATGCTACAGGGCAGGAAAGACGCCGATATCCGCAAGCTCGCCCTCTTCCTGCAGACACAGACCCAAGCGCAGTTTGGCGATGATGCAGCCTTTTATGAGAAGATCTCCCGCGATATCGTTACAACCTTTCGCCCGACAACCGGGCGGCGTAACTCAGAAACCTTCTATGACTGGCCTGCCCGGCAGGTACATACGGCGGAGTTCTCCTATCTCAAAGCGGATAAAGTGGACGTGGCGTCCCAGTCACAATACTACGTCCTCGATGAACAGGGGCTGGAGCTGGTCTTTGCCACCAAGGAGTATTTTAACGAGTACCAACTCTCCATCAATCAACTGATTCTGCGCAAGCAGCTGGAACAGGGACAGTTCTCCCTGGCTCTGCGCCAGGTCGAGGAAATGCGTCTGGATGTGGAGACACTGCACCAGCGCATCGTACGCATCCGCCGGGAAATTCACCGTAGCATCGTCTCCGAGGAGACGCTGAATCGCTATCGTAAAATCGTCACGGACCTCAACAATCGCCTCAAGAGCGAAGAGGACCAATTCAAGGAGCTCAAGAATTTCATCAGCGAGACAAAAATTCGCATCCGCGACAACATCGACAAAGATCCCGAGCGCCGTGCCTACGACAATATCATGCAGGTGGAACAACGACTCGATGCAGTGCACGGCATGCACCGCCGCCTGCTGCAGCTCGGCATCGAGTTGGGTACCTCCGCCCTGGCCGCCGCTGAAGAAGCCCTGTATTTCTCCGGTATCGATTCCTTCAATTTCGATAACGACATCGCTAACCGCTTCTTCGCCACGCCGCTGCCTCTGCCTGCTTCCCGCCGACTGATCGAGCCCTTCCTGCCCACGGCACAGGCTGTCATCTGGTCACCTTTGGCTGTCTTCGCGCCGCAACGGCTGGAGCGCATCGAACGCTCGGGAAAGCAGGACGCCTTCCCCGAGATGGAACGCATGGATAAGCTGGCCGATCAGCAGCGCACGAATATCCAGCAGCACTACGCGGCGATAGCCAGTGACCTGCTCGCCTGTCTCGCCGGCCGCACGGAGTTGGAGCTGGCCGATTTCACCGCCTACGAGCAGAGCGAACACGCCGCCATGTTGCAGGAAAAGCAGTTCTATATTTTCTGGATGCTGCTGCATCGGCGACGCCGCCTGATCCTGGAGTCCGCAGCAGACGATGCGAAATCGCCCTATCATCAGCTCTGCCTGGAACATCCCGAGCTGACGGAAATACAGGCAACCGAGACCGAAGGCCTCATCGATCAGCCGGCCTTCACCATCAGCAATATGAAGATAAAGGTGGTAATCGACCATGGAATATCCTGAGAAAACCGTCATGCTGGCTTTTGACCTCTATAGTCAGCTCGCTGCCAGAGGCAGCGTGAGCAAGGCGGATTGTGCTGACCTATACAGTGATGAAGACATCCGCAGCCTTGCCCAGCTCTTTGCCGGACGCGTGCAATGCACCATCATCGACGATGCCGATGCCATCTATCTGATTCCCCTGGCCATCGACTCCCCTTTCCACATGAGCAACGAGCGGATCAAGAAGGAATTTTTGCCCGCGAAAGCGCTCAACATGGATATTTACCTCATGTACCTGGCCATCATCGTTTTCGTTGGCTGCTTCTACGACAGCTACACGAGCTTTGAGCCTCATGACTTCGTGAGCCTGCAGGGCTGGCTGGAAAAAATGAACCAACGCATCGATGCCCTGGGCGCACGGAACGAAGATGAACTCCGCCAGGCGGAGAAAGACTACAACGTCAACTGGACAGCGCTCATCCGGAAATGGACCGACCTGGATGATGTCAAGGAAACCGTCAGGAAACAGGATGCTCGCACGACCAGCCGCGCCGGTTTCCTCATCATGACGAAGCACTTCCTCGAGGCTCAGGGCCTGCTGCACGACGAAGGTGCCGGCGAATATCGCCTGACGGAAAAAGCGAAGACCATCTTCACGAACTATTATCTCGAAGAGCGCTACAACCGCGGCATCACCGACTTCCTGTACGCACTCGACCATGCCGCCCAGCCGGCCAAGGAGGAATAACATGCCATCAATCAGCCGTATCCGCTTCACGAATGTCGTCTACGACGGCGGCCGCAAGCGTTATATTGATACCACGTTCCGTTTTGACGGCTTCAACGGCATCCTGCTGCTGGAGAACGGCGCAGGCAAGACCGTCTTCGTACAAACCCTGATTCAGGCCGTGCTGCCGCATAAGACTGTGGCTCAGCGCAAGATTCAGGAGACCCTGCAACTGAGTAATACGGCTGCCCACATTGCCGTGGAGTGGATTCTCGAGGATAACCCCCGCCGTTACGCGCTCACGCTGGTCTCCCTCTTCCTGAACAGCAAGGATATCCTGGCCTCGCAGGAGTTTGCCTATGAATACAGTCCCTCCGATCGCGGCAGCATCGAGCACCTGCCCCTGGTGCAGCGGGAAAACGGCCAGCAGCGGCCTGCCACCAAAGAGGAAGTGGCCGCCTTCTGCCGCAGTCTGGCAGCGAGCAATATGAACGCCCACTTCTTCTCCGAGAACGATTCCCTGCAGAGCTATGGCCGCTACATTGAGGAACATTTCCGCATCATCCCGGCGGAATGGCACAAAATCGCCGCCATCAACGAGTCCGAGGGTGGTGTCGAGGCCTTTTTTGAGAACTGCCGCACGAATGACACGCTGGTTGGCCGCCTGCTCATCCCCACCGTTGAGGAGGGCATCGCCGACGAGAACGGCACGGGGAAGGAACAAGGCAATGGCTTCGCGGAACTCTTTGAGAAACAGCGCGACCATTTCCGCCAGCAGCGCATCCTGCAAAAACGCATCACGGAAATGCAGGGTGTCGTCGAGCGCATGGCGGACTACACCGAGGTACAGCACGAGAAATATCGCATCGAAAGTGAGCTCCAGACAGCCAATGGCAAACTGAAGACCCTCTACCAGCGCGTGCAACAGATAAGCACGCAGCGTCAGGAAAGGCATTCTGCCCTGCAGGCACAAGCGGAGAAGCTGCAGCAGGAGCAGGCGCGCCTGACGCAAAGCATTGAGGCCTGCGACGTCCGAGCCAGCCAGCACGCTGCCGATGCTCAGCAACAGCTATATCAACAGGCAGAAATGGCCCACCAGGAGGCGAAGCAACACCTGCAGCAAAACGACCAGCGTCTGCAAAGCCTGCACCTCGCCCACCTGCGCCAGGAAAAATTCCAGGCTCTGCAGGCGGAAAAACAGGCCCAGGAGCAGCTGCAGGCCCTGATGCAGGATGCCGACGCCCAGTCCCTGCAGACGCAGCTGGAAACAAACAGCGCTCATCTGCACTACTATTTCCAACAGCAGGAACAAGCCTGCACGGCACAGCAGAAAAAGGTTCAGGCCAGGCAAACGGATCTGCAGCAGGCCCAACGCGATACCGTACAGAAATTGCAGGCCCTGCATCAGGAAGAAAAAACGCTGGACCATCGGGCTGGCCAGTGCGAAGCCATCATTCGCCAGGCCATCGGACAGATGGAGAAAATTGAGCAAACCATTTTCGATGACAGCCTGAATCAGGATGCCTCCACGCAGCGCAGCCTATGGGAACATCAGCTGCAGCAAATCCGTGCCCAGCTGGCAGACGATGAGAAAAATCTTGCCTTCTATACGGAACAGAAACATAACCTGCAGGCGGATCTCCCCGCCCATCGCCAGCAACTTGAGCAGCTGCAGCAGGACCTCCAGGCGCTCGCCACACAGATCAGTGCCATCGACAGCACGGCCAAAGAACTCCTGCAGGAATTGCAGCAGCAGCCGGAGTGTGCCAATATGGCCGGCAGTACGCAGGAGCTCTATCAGCGCGCTTCCTTCCTGACCAATCAGCTGGGTGACAGTCTGGTCCGGGAGACGAGCAAGCAGAAAAAACTTTCTTTCATTTGCCGCCAGGCGCACCGCTTCGTCGATCTCTACGCCGAGGCGGATGCTTTCACGGCAGATCCGCTGCTGCCCGATCTGCTGCAGGACTGGCAAAAGGACTTCAGCGTGCTGCAAAGCGGTGCCGATGCCTATCGCGCGGCCTGCCGTTCCGGACAGGATGGTGCAGAACTTCTCCAGCGCTATCCCTTTTGGGCCGCTGCCGTCATCACCACCGAAGACAGCACCGCAGAGCTTTTGCGCCGCCTGCAGGCACAGGCCGCACGTCTTACCACACCGGTCTTTATCCTGACCAGCGGCGAGCTGCGCACCCTGCTCAATGGTGGTGAGCTCCCGGCTCAGCCCGCTGCGGTGCTGCCCGCCTATTGGCAGCATATGGAGGAAGACGCATTCCGCAGCTGGCTGGAAGAACAGCGCACAGAAGCCGGCCAGCGCGATACCGAACTCCAGCAGCAGGAAGCACTCTGCGCTGCCATCCAGCAGCTGCGTGCCCGCCTGACACGCTTCTACGCCAAACAGCCCTTCAGCGAATACCAGGAACTCCAAAACAGCCAGCAGGAAGCTCAAAGAAAAGCCGAGGTGCTGCAGAAAAATCTGCGGGACAGTGAGCAGACCATCGAGCAATGCCAAAAGCATATTGAAAGCTGCCAGCAGGACCGCTACGCCCAGCAAAAACAGAAGGACCAGATTGAGCATAAGCTGCGAGAACTCGTCACTTACGAAGAACTGCAGGCACAGCATCGCCGCGCCCTGCAGCAACAAAACGAGCTACGCCATAAACTTCGCGCCACTCAGGAAAAGGAGGAGGCCGTCCAGCATCAACAGGAACAGCTCGCGACGCAGCTGCAGGAACTCGCCCAGGAGCTCGGCGCAATCGCCGCAAACCAGACAAAGATTCACGAAGACATCTACTACGCAGAAGTCCAGAACGCTGCACCGCAAAACGATACCCGTGCCTACGCAATCCTGGCTGACGAACGCCGCCAGCTCAAGAGCCGCCTGGAAGGAATCCAGCAAAACCGCGGGCGTCTGGAAGAAAAACTGCAGCAAGCGCAGAGAGAACAGAAGCGCCTGATTCGCATCGGCCGGCAGCTGCTGGCCGATGCGGCAGAAAACAACCTGGTGCTGGATGAAACACTCACCTATCCCATCGACGGCGAGCTCCTGGAGCAACGACTGCGCCAGACACGCCCACAGCTGCTCGCTGAGGCCAGGGATAAGCAGCAGCAAAGTGAAGCCTGCCGGGCAAAGTATGACAAGGCTGCCGGACGTGCCGAAAGCACCCGGGACCATTATTTCCAGCATTATGAAGAGCTACCAGAACTCATCGGCGATCCTGCAACGCAAAAAGCGGATTTTCAAAAGCAACGCATGGCGGTGACGCAGGCACTATCTGCCTGCGTCACCGAGGCCAGGACCAACGATGCCCAACTGACCAGGCTGGAAACCATGCAACATGAACTGGACAAGCACAATGTCACTTTGCAGTTTACCGTGGACCGCATACCGGCCGCCATTCTGCCAGAGGCCTGGCAGAGCGATGACAGCCAGGTCTTCGTACAGGCTTACCCCGCCTTGTTGCGGGACAGTCACGCCATTTTTACCCGTTACGAAAAACAACGTGAGGCGACAGAACAGGCGCAGAAAAGTTTCATTACTTACTGCGAACAGCATATCCGCGAGGAACGTCGGCGCCGTCATATCGTCGATGGCATTCGCAACAAGAACTCCTATGAGGAATACGAGGCCTGGCACGATGTTATCCTGAAAACCATCCAGCAAAGCATCACACTGGCCGAGAACGAACGAAAAGAGCATTTCACCCATATTGAGCATATGATCGAGCATATGGCACTCTACCTGCAGGAGATTGGCCACGGCCTGAAGGAGATTGCCGCCAAAACCCGTATCCGCACAAATGGACAGACCAAGGATATCTACACCATTCATTTTGCCGAAAAAAAAGATTCGGAGATGCGCACGGCCATCCGCAACTATCTCAGTTCTCTGACGGAAAGGCTGGATGCTGCATCCTTTCTCGATGAAGACGGGCGCGAAGACAGCCGGAAAGTCAAGGATGAGCTGCAGAAAAAACTCAGTACCCAGCAGCTCCTCCACGCCGTGCTGGGCGCGCACGCCATCAAGGTAAAATGCCGCAAGGCAACCAGCGCCGCCACATTCTCCGAACGCCCCTACGATTGGGAAGAATCCAACAAATGGTCGGGCGGCGAGGTCTGGTGCAAAAATATGGCACTATTCCTTGGCTGCCTCAACTACCTCTCAGAGAAACGCGTCCGCATTCCGCATACGAAATATAACAACCGCGTTGTCGTGGCCGATAACCCCTTCGGCAAGGCCTCCAGTGACCATGTCCTCGATCCGGTATTCTTTATCGCCGAACAACTGGGCTTCCAGGTCATCGCCCTTACGGCGCACGAGGATGGCAACTTTGTCCGTAAATACTTTCCCGTTGTCTACAGCTGCCGCTTTGCCGAGCTTTCTGGCGGACGTGGCAAGGTTTTGGAACCTGAAATGCAGCTGAAGACCGCCTTCTTCGAGGAGCATCACCCAGAGGCCCTGGACCGACTCGAAACTTACACCGAAATAGGCCTCTTTGATATGCTGTAAGGTTTCATCAGGCAGCCCCCTGCCATCAGGAATTGGTCTTGCAATAAGCAATAAAAAGTCCTCTCAGTCATGTGAATTTCATGATCTGAGAGGACTTTTTTATACTTCCCTTTTGTCAAAGGGTACGTGATTGAGTTTAAGATCGGGATTGTTGTCGAGAATCCAACCCAAAGCCCATTCATTGCTTACGAGCAGCACGGGGTTCTCGTGACGGTCGTAGACGAACATGCCGCGGTCGGCCCCCTTCAGGGAGGCCGGCGTTACTTCGCGGCCGTCTTCCCATGCCATCCAGCGCGCTACCTCGTAGGGCAGCATATTCATCTCGATATCGACGTTATACTCGTTCTTCAGGCGATACTCCAGCACCTCGAACTGCAGAGTGCCGACCGTGCCGACGACGTAGGACTCGAAGCCGGCGCCAGCCTGCTGGAAGAGCTGAATCGCGCCTTCCTGCGTGAGCTGCATGATGCCTTTGACGAACTGCTTGCGCTTCATCGTGTCCTTGGCCTGCACGCGCGCGAACTTCTCGGGCGGAAACACGGGGAAATCGGCATACTTGAATTTATGCTCCGGCATGCAGACGGTATCGCCGATGCCGAAAATGCCCGGATCGAAGAGACCGATGATGTCGCCCGGATAGGCCGTATCGATAATCTGGCGGTCCTGTGCAAGAAACTGCTGCGGCTGGGCGAGCTTGATATTCTTGCCACTGCGCTCGTGCCAAACCTCCATGTTGCGCTCGAACTTGCCCGAGCAGATACGGATGAAGGCCAGGCGGTCGCGATGTGCGGGATTCATGTTGGCCTGAATCTTGAATACGAAACCGGAGAACTGCTCGTCATCCGGTGCGATGAGGCCATCGGAAGACTGACGCGGACGCGGTGACGGCGCGAGGCGGATATATTCCTCGAGGAAGTCCTGCACACCGAAATTCGTCATGGCCGAACCGAAGAACATCGGCGTGAGGTCGCCTTCGTCCACACGCTTCTGGTCGAACTTCTCCCCGGCCTCGTTCAGCAGCTCGATATCCATCTGCAGCTGCTCGAACGCATCCTTGCCGATGCGCTCGACCACCTGGGGATCATCGGGCTCATACTCGTCGGCAATGCGTGCCTGCTGGCCGTGCGTCGTATCACTGGCAAAGAGCAATACCTTTTTGCGGCGACGGTCATAGACGCCCATATACTGGCCATCCTGGCCAATCGGCCAGTTCATCGGATAAGACTGCATGCCGAGCACGTTCTCGATTTCGTCCATAAGGTCCAGCGGTGCCTTGCCGAAATGATCCAGCTTGTTGACGAAGGTAAAGATAGGAATGCCACGCTGCTTGCAGACCTTGAAGAGCTTCTTCGTCTGTGCCTCGACACCCTTGGCCACGTCGATGACCATGACCGCGCTGTCCACGGCCATGAGCGTGCGATACGTATCCTCCGAGAAGTCCTGATGGCCCGGCGTATCGAGGATGTTGATGCGGCAGCCATCGTAGTCAAACTGCAGTACAGAGCTCGTGACCGAGATACCGCGCTGCTTCTCGATTTCCATCCAGTCGGACACAGCGTGGCGCTGCGTCTTGCGGGACTTGATGGAGCCCGCGAGATGGATGGCACCGCCGTAGAGCAGCAGTTTCTCCGTAAGCGTCGTCTTACCGGCATCCGGATGTGAGATGATGGCAAACGTGCGGCGTTTCTTTATTTCCTGATCGAGTTCATCGCGTAAAGCTGACAATCGAAAAATCCTCCCCTGATAAAAATCAACTTATATTCTATCACAAGTCGTCCGCTTTACGCAATTAGTGGATACCGTAACGCGTACGATACGCCTGATTGCATTCCTTGATTTCTTTCTCCCCGTCGATATACGGTTGATACCTAATTTCCTTATTACGACGTAGCAACCCAGTGTAAATAACGTTTCTCCTTACATATTTTCCATATATTACACGTTTTTGTATTATTTTTGGGTCAAACTTTGGTCAAGAAAAAGCCTCCCTGCACGTCTGCA
>DEDT01000041.1 GCA_002350105.1 Selenomonadaceae bacterium UBA2897
TGCTGGAACACCATGCCCATGTGCCCGAGGATTTGCTTGCACTGTGCGGGCGGTGCGTACTGCGCCCGTCCGCCCTCCGATGTGCTCGCGAGCGTCTCGCCCTCGATTTCGATGGTGCCGCTGTCGATTTCCTCCAGCCGGTTCAGGCAGCGCAGCAACGTGCTCTTGCCCGAGCCCGAGGGGCCGATGATCGCCAGTACCTCACCCTGCCGTACTTCCAGGTCGATGCCGCGCAGGACTTCCAGCGAACCAAAGGATTTATGGATATCCTGCATGCGCAGCATGACTTTTCCTTTACTTTGCGTATCTGCCATAATGCACCTCCAGGCGTTTAAAAATCCAGGTCAGCACCGCCGTCATTGCGAGGTAGAAGATACCCGCGATCACGAACGGCGTCATATCAAACTCGCGTTGCACGATGGTGCGGGCCACACGCAGCAGGTCGTTCATCGCGAGGATATAGATGAGCGACGTATCCTTGACGAGGTTGATGGTCTCGTTGCTGACCGGCGGCAGCACCATGCGCACGACCTGTGGCAGGATGATGCGCCGCATCGTCTGGCCGTAGCTCATGCCCAGCGTCTTCGCAGCCTCGTACTGGCCCTTCGGCACGGACTGGATGCCCGCGCGGAAGATCTCCGCGAAGTAGGCCGCATAGTTCAGGATGAAGGCCAGCAACGCCGCTGCGATATCTGGCAGGCGGATGCCCACCATCGGCAGGGCGAAATAGACGAAGAGCAGCTGCAGCATGAGCGGCGTACCGCGCATAACCCAGATATAGAGTTCCAGCAGGCGCGAAAGCGGGCGGATACCCGAGAGGCGCCCCATTGCCGCAAGGATCCCCAGCGGCAACGCGAGCACGAGCGTCACGGCAAAGATCTCCAGTGTGATCTGCGAGCCCTCCAGCATCTGCACGACCATATTAAGTAAATGCTCCATGAAAATTCTCCTTCATTGCCGCTTTAATGTGGCAAAGTGTTAATATACATATTATACAAAAAGCAGCGGCCCCTGACAAGGGGGCCGCCGTGAAATCAGCGTTTCCCAGGAACTCTTTTACTGTGCCGCACGATAGGCTTGTTCCGCCTGATTGAAGCGCTCCGCCCAGCCGTGCAGGAAATCTTCAACACTGAGCTTGCCCAGCATCACCTGCTCAATATCGTTGTCGGCACTGTCCACAATCTGCCGATAGTCTGGCAGGTACATGGGCGGCTGATAGAAATAGAACCTGCCGCTGTCCATGGCCTGCTGCACGACCTGCAGATGCTGGCGCTTGCCTACCCATTTCTCATGATTGGCCTGCTCGCTCACCGGCATCTGCCCGATGCGCTCATTCCACCAGCTCTGCACCCGCGCCGAGCAGAGGAACTTCAGGAAGCGCCACGCCTCCTCCGGATGCTGGCTGCTCTTGAAGATGCTGTAGCCATCGACGTTGTTGGCCTCCTGCACGTACGTGCCCTCACGGGAGAGCGGCAGCATGGCTCCGGCATAGGATTCTGGCCTGAGCGCCCGCGTATGACTGCCATAGGAACCAATATTGTGCTGGATCATCGCCGCCTTGCCCTGATCGAATTCCTCGATCATCTCCTGATAACCGTTCGTGATATCCGCCGTAGGCGTGTACTTGCGGTAGAGCCCCAGATAGCGCTTGACAAACGCAATATGCAGCGGATCATCGATACGGCAGCGCCCGTCAGAACCGAAGAAATCCCGGTAGCCGGAGTAAGCGAACATCGCGCGCATGAGCTGCATGCCCGCGCCATCGCCGCCGCGGATACTGAAGCCGTAATGACTGCCCGGCGCATTGAGCCGGGCGGCCGCCGTAAAGAAATCCTCCCAGGTCTGCGGCTCGCCGAGTCCGGCTGCCGCAAACCAATCCGGTCGATACCAAAGCGTCTCCATACTCATGGTATTCGGCAGCTGATAGAGACCGCCATCCGCCGCCATCCGCCGGTTGCCTTCAATGACCGCCGGCATCATATCGTCATGCTCCGACCAGGCCTGAAACCACGGATCGAGATTCAGCAGGACATCCTGATGATAGAACTCGGCAATCCATGCCGACTGCAGGCCACAGACATCCGGCAGATCATGCGTGGCAATGGCCGTGTTGATCTTGAGTCGGGCCGATTTTTTCGGCAGGCCCACATACTCCACATGGATATCCGGATTTTCCTGCTCGAACTGCGCGATGAGTTCCTTATAATAGGCCGTGCGGTCTGCCGCCGCATTCTCATTCCAAAAAACAATCGTCGTCTTCTTTGCTGGCGGCTCCACCGGCGCATTATTCGTCGCTGCCAGGTCGACGGAGGAACAGCCCGCCCCGAACAGCATTCCCAGGACTGCCAGCAGCAGGATAAAATATCTTCCTGCCCCTGTCGTGCTTCGATATCCTCTCATGCTTCAGCTCCTGTTGCGGAATTCCAGCGGCGAACAGCCTGTGTACTTCTTGAAGCAGGCACCGAAATACTCCGGGCTGCTGTAGCCGGTTCGCTCCGCGACCTCATACGTCTTGAGATCCGTCGCACGCAACATCTCCATCGCATGCGTCATGCGAATCTGCAGCAGGAAACCCGTGAAGGTAATCTTTTTCTTCTTCTTGAAAAGCACGGAAAGGTAGATCGGGTTCATGTGCACGTAGCGGCCGATATCCTGCAGGGATAAGCCATGCTCTGCATAGTGCTGCTCGATATAGTCCGTCACATCGTCGATAACGTCCGTGCGCTCGCGGCTGTTCTCATCCGTCATGAACTGCGCCAGCGATCTGACAACATCGCGCAGCAAGCCGACCATCTCCGTCACGGTCGTCGCCTGGCTGATTTTGGCATAATAATCCGCTTTCTCCTGCTCGTGCTGCTGGCTCCAATCCGCCGCCCAGTCTTCGGCACCCTTGAAGAGCGCCAGGAACATGTCCACGGCGCGCAGACGCACTTCGCCGAGGGAGAGGCGGCTGCTGCGCAGGTCATCCTCCATCTCGGAAAGTACCTGCTGCGCGTCGTCGGCAAGGCCGAGGCGTACTTTCTCCAGCAAGCTGTGCTCCGTCTGATCTGGCGAATCACCGACTTCGCTGACGAGGTGGTCGAGATCGGCCATCGTGATGACTTTGTCGCGGCCGATAACATGGCGGAAGGCCATGACGGCGTGCGCCTCGTCGAAGGAATCGGCGAAATTCTTCAGTCCCTCGTGCACGCCGCCCAGGCCGACGGTCAGCGTCGTCTTGAGATCCGTGCGCGTCCATTCGCAGATGGCCTGCGCAATTTCAACCGCCTTTTCCTCCATTTCCTCCGCATCGTCACCCGCATAAATGACGACGATGGCGTTCTGCTCCAGCACGAACACGTTGCCATCGCCCTTGCGTTGCAGGATGTGCTCGGCACCTTTGGCGATCTGCTCCTTGAGCTGCTTGTGCTCACGCTTCGGATGAATCTCCTCCTTGCGATAGTCATCGATGCGCAGCTGCATGGCGAGAAAACAGCGGTGTTGCAGCGAAAGCCCGTGCGCGGCCATCTTCTCCTGCAGCACATTTTCTGACTCCTGTGCCGAAACGATCTGGGCAAAGAGCATGCTCTTGAGATAGGGCTCCGCCACCTTGAGCTTCATGGCGCTGCCCTGCTCCTTATCCCAGGCAGCAGCCGCCTTCTGTACCTTCTCCAGGAGTACCTTGCGATCCACGGGCTTCAGCAGGTAATCCACGGCCTGCAGGTCGATGGCCTGCTTCGCATAACTGAAGTCCTCATAGCCCGTCAGGAAGATGAACTTGATCTCGGGATAGAGCTCCCTGGTCTGCCGTGCCAGCGTGAGCCCGTCCATGAAGGGCATCTTGATGTCGGATACCACGATCTGCGGCTTCTGCTGGCGGATTAGCTCCAGAGCCTGCTCGCCGTCGCCCGCTTCGCCCACGAGCTCGAAATTATTTTCAGCCCAGGGGATGGTCTGGATCAATCCCTTGCGGATAATCCGGTCATCGTCGACAATCATGATCTTATGCATGTTTTGTTTCCTCCAAAGTTCCCGCCATCGAGCGAGCCGGCAACACTACATGAATGCAGGTCCCCACGCCGGGTTCGCTCGTAATCTCCAAACCAGCGGCCTCACCATAGTGCAGGCGCAGCCGTTCAAAAACACTGAATACGCCAAAGCCCACATGCTTATGGCCGAGGCGCGTCTCCGCCAGGCCACGCCGCATTTCCGCGAGGCGTTCCCTGGTCATGCCCATGCCATCATCCTCTACGGTGAAATGCAGCAGGCCATTCTCTGCCCAGCCTCGCACCCGGATGAGGCCGCGGCCCCGCTTCTCCTTGACGCCATGATAAATCGCATTCTCGACCAAAGGCTGCAGCGTCAGCTTGATGATGCTGTACTGGCCGATGTCCGGGGCGATATCGAATTTGTAGGCAAAAACATCACCGTAACGCATTTCCTGAATGTAGAGATAATTGCGCGCGTGCTCCACTTCCTGCTTCACGGAAATGATTTCCCGCCCGTGCGAAAGACCGATGCGGAAGAAATTCGCCAGCGCCATGATCATCTTGCTCGCATCTTCGTTCAGGCCCATGTCACAGAGGCCCTTGATCGCGAAGAGCGTATTATAGAGGAAATGCGGATGCACCTGCATCTGCACGACGGAAAGCTCCAGCTCGCGCTGCAATTCCTGATCCTTCTTGACCTGAGCCATGAGCTCATTGACATGGCCCATGAGGTCATCGACACCGTGTCCGAGAAGCTCCACCTCGTTGACGCGGCCCGGACGCTTTCCCCTCTGCGCTTCCTCCTGCTTCGCCGGCGTAATGCGCTGCTGGCGCATGGCCTCCATGCGGGCGATCAGCTGGGAAAGCGGGCGCATGATGTAGCCCGACAAGCGGTTCGTGAGCACGACAGCCAGCACCATGAGCACGAGAATGATGGCCACCGTCATATATTTGATGTAGACGATCTTGCCCAGCAGTGCATCGTAGCGCAGTACAGCTACCATCTTCCACTGATTCGTGCTCAGCGTATCGTAGACGGCCACGAGCTGCTCACCATTCGTACGGCTGCGGAACTCGATAAACCCCGTTTCCTGACCGGACTGGCGGATGCGCTCCAGCGTGGCCGAGTCGGGCTGGAACTCAGCGGACATCGTGCCAAACAAGCTGGCATCATCCGTGCTCAGCAGCGTCATGCCCCCCTGCCCGCTCAGCAACTGCTGTTCCAAAAGGCCGCTGAAAAACTCCTTGCGCAGGCGGAATACCAGCAGTCCCTGTTTCTCAGACTGCCCATCTCCGATGCTTTTTACCAGATCGAGCGTGCTCACGTCACCGCCACGCAGCGGACGCACCATACGCCACTCGATGTCCTTCTCCCCCACCTGCGTCCAGACGCGCTCATTCTGGTAGTGCTGCACCACCGAGCCGTAATCATCGTCGCCACGGAAGAACGTAAACGCGCCATGATTCAGGTTGATATAGACGGTATCGATAATCGAGCTGTTATAGAGGCGGATCGTATCCACATGGGACTGCGCGGCCAGGTATGTCTGCGGATCGATATCCTCCGCCTGCAAATTCAGCGTGCGCAGAATAACCGGATCATCCGCCAGGGCCGTCATCTGCTCCAGCACAGATTGGAAACGGTTATCTGTATAAATACAGTTCTGGTGCACGAGGTTCTCAATCTCGTGCCGCGCACTCTCCTCTACCTGGCGCATCGCCAGAATATAGGAAGATGTACCTGTCACAAGGATGAACGCGATAATGACCGGGATGTAAAAACTCAGTACCGTTGAGCGGAACGTAGACAGAAAATGCCGCAGGAAAAAGGCGCGCAGCCGCTCTGTCAGGTGCTGCAGCTGAAAGAGCATAACTCCACCTCACCTCATAGCCCCAGGGAAACACCGATTATATCGCCAGCTCAGGGAATCAGCATTTCTCTAAATATTTTACCGTGACTATTTTAGCATAAATTACGTGCAAATGCACATCAAAGGCGCGTCTTCCCATCGAAAACCTGTCTAAACAAGAAAATTATTTTTCTACAAACTACCATAAAGGACAATCCGCTGCTTGTTGTACGGGACTTCAGCCTGTTCAAGCGAAAGATTTTCAGAAATACGGTTAAATTTGCAAATACCAGCAGGTTTTTTGCCTGACAGCGCGAATAGAGTATAAGGAGAGGGATAATGAACCCGAAATCCGCAAAGGAGGGATTACTTTGAGAGCCGTTTCCGTAGAGGACCTGAAACCGGGCATGATTCTGGCCCGCACGATTGTCAATCCGGACATGGTCGTGGTGCTTTCCGAAGATACGTTGCTGACCAAAGCACATATCACGCGCCTGACCTTTCTCAATATACCCGTAGTCTACATCAAGGATGAGTACGAGCTCAACCAGAACTATCAGGCAGTCTCAGCCATCTTCAACCGCAGCAATGCCTTCGTCAAGGATTACGAAGGCGTGGTCAGCGTCGCCGAGGATATTTTCCGCGAGACGGACAAAAATGGCCACGTGCCGCTGCAGAAGACGCAGCAGGTAGTCAAGGATAACATCATGCCGCTCACGAAGAACAGCGGCGTCATCGACTACCTCTATGAGCTGAACCATCTGTCTGCCAATGTCTACAACCATTCCCTGCGCGTCTCCGTGCTGAGCGGCGTCATTGCCAAGTGGATGCGCTGCAGCCGGAAGGAGACCCGCGAGATTATCCTCGCCGGTTTCCTGCACGACATCGGCAAGACGAAGTTCGAACAGCGCCTGCTGGACAAGGACATTGAGAACCTGCAGGGCGCCGACTATGAGGCCTATATCCAGCACACCGTGGATGGTCATCATATGCTGAATAACGAGCCAGGTCTCAGCGAGGGCGTCAAGCTCACGGCCCTGCAGCATCACGAGCGCATGGATGGCACCGGCTTCCCCTTTGGCAGCAGTGGCGACGATATCCATAAATACGCCCGCATCGTCATGGTCGCCGATATCTACGACAACATCACAACGGAGAAAGAGGGCAAGGTCAAGCAGACGCCGTTCTCGGCCATCGCCTACCTCACGCAGAACATGTTCAGCACGCTGGACCCGGAAGTCTGCGTGCCGATGCTCACGCGCATCAAGGATGCCTTCCTCGGCTCACGCGTCATCCTCAACAACGGGCAGAAGGGCACGATTGCAGCCTATCCCAACGACTATGCGGCACATCCGGTCATCGAGATCACGCCGAAAGAGCTCATCAACCTCAACGATCACCCGGAGCTTACGATTACCGAATACAATCCAAAATAAAATAGCATTTATGCCAATAAGGTGGCAGTTCCTCGTGAACCGCCACCTTATTTTTTTGCTTTTTTCCTGTACCGCTTACTCGTAGCGCAGGGCCTCGATAGGATCGAGTTTCGCCGCCTTACGCGCTGGATAGATGCCAAAAAAGAGGCCTATCCCCACAGAGAAACCAAACGATACGATAATGGGCAATGCCGTGATCACCGTCGTAAAATTTCCAAACTGCGAAATAATCTTTGATGCGGCACAACCAAGACCGATGCCGATGATGCCACCGATAATGCCGATAACCATCGACTCGATGAGGAACTGCATCATGATATTCATGAACGTCGCCCCCAATGCCTTACGGATGCCGATCTCGCGCGTGCGCTCCGTAACGGAGACCATCATGATGTTCATGATGCCGATGCCGCCGACTAGCAGCGAAATCCCTGCGATGGAACCGAGCAGAAGCGTGAGCATAGAGGTAGACTGATTGACGGTCTCCATGAGGCTCGTGAGATTCCGCACATGGAAGTCATCGTCCTTGCCATTTGTGATATGGTGGCGCTCCCGCAGGAGCTGCTCCACCTCCGCCTGCACCTGATCCATCTTGCCTGAATCCGATACCTGCAGATTGATCGACTGGACATAAGTAATGCCAAGCATACGCTCCTGCGCCGTCGTAAGGGGGATATAGACCATATCATCCTGATCCTGTCCCATGGAGGACTGTCCTTTGCTCTTGAGCAGCCCGATTACCTTGAACGGCTGGTTCTTGATGCGGATGGTCTGGCCAACCGGGTTTTGATTCTCAAAGAGATTCTCTGCCACCGTCGTACCGATGACACAGACGCGATTGCGCTTGTCGAGATCATTCGTAGAGATAAAGGAACCATAGTCAATCTCCAACGAGCGAATCGCGAGGAATTCCGGCGTCACACCCTGCACGCTGCAATTCCAGTTCATATTGCCGTTGACCAGCTGATAAGATGAGCTGACCGTGGGCGAGACGTAATCAATATTCTTGATTTTCGTCTGAATTGCCTTGGCGTCATCGTATTTCAGCGTCTGCATGGAGCCGGCTGCACCGCGCACGCCGCCCCGATTCGAGGAGCCGGGAGAAACGATGAGCATATTGGAGCCCAGGCTCGCGATAGAGCTCGTGACATTGCTGCGCACGCCCATACCGACGGAGACCAAGGCGATGACCGCGCCCACACCAATGATAATGCCGAGCATCGTCAGGAGCGTGCGCATCTTATTCGCATAGAGCGAGGTCAGGGCCATGGAGAAGCTCTCACTAAACAACATCCATGACCACCCCCTTGCCCTCATCGCGCGTGATTTTGCCATCGCGCACCAACAGTTGGCGGCTCGCACAGGCTGCAATCTCCGGTTCATGGGTGACGAGGATGACCGTGCGCCCCTCATCGTGGAGCTGCTCAAAGATCTGCATGATCTCCTTCGTCGACTTCGTATCGAGGTTGCCCGTCGGTTCATCAGCCATGATGATGTGCGGATCGTTCACGAGGGCTCGCGCGATGGCCACGCGCTGCCGCTGACCGCCCGAGAGCTCGTTGGGCTGATGATCGGCGCGATCCGCAAGGCCCACGGCCTCGAGAAAGTGCATGGCGCGCTCATTGCGCTCACGCCGTCCTACGCCCGCGTAGACGAGGGGCAGCGCCACATTCTCCAGCGCCGAGATGCGCGAGAGCAGGTTGAAGTTCTGGAACACAAAGCCGATTTTCGCGTTGCGCGTATGCGCGAGCGCATCGTCGCTGAGGTGTGCCACCTCTTCATCGTCGAGCTTGTAGGAGCCCGTCGTGGGACGATCGAGGCAGCCGAGGATATTCATGAGCGTCGACTTGCCCGAGCCGGACGGCCCCATGAGTGCGGCAAACTCCCCTTTGTGGATATCGAGATCGATGCCATCGAGGGCCGCGAGCTCCTGCTCACCGATATGATAGATTTTTTTGATGCCACGCAGCTTGATGGTGGCATAACGCGTCTCCTGGCTATGATCTTTCATGGCGTTCACCTGCCTTTTACATCGGTGGCGGACCGCCGCGATCGTTCTTGCTGCTCGACGAGGAGGAACTCTTCTTCGCCGTATAGGTCGAAACGACTTCCTCGCCCTCCTCGAGGCCGGAGAGGATCTCCACGTACTCATCGCTATAAATACCCGTGGTCACATAGCGATTCTCCTGCGAACCATCCGCATTGCGCACGATGACGTAGGAGCCATTCGTATCGGTCTTCAGGGTGGAGATGGGCAGCGTCAGGGCATCGGGCTTGTCTGCCGTGTTAATCTCCACACGCGCCGTCATGGCCGGCAGCAATACGTTGTCAGGATCATCGACATCAAGAGTCACATAGTAGTAAATGACACTTGCCGAAGAATTGGAACTGCTCGAACTGCTGGAGCTCGTCGTATCCCAGGTATTACTCGTATCCGTCTGCGAAATTTTTGAAACATGCGCCGTGAACTTGCGATTCGTATAGGTATCGACGGTAAAGACGGCTTCCTGCCCCACTTTGATGTTGCCGATATCCGTCTCATCGACCTTCGCCATAATCTGCTTGCTGGAGAGATCCGCGATGCGCATGATAACCGTCGGGTTGTCTGAGCCCTGCGTTGCCATGGAGCCCGCCGTCTTGGGCTCGCCGACGACCACGCCGTCCATGGGGGCCGTAATGACGGTCTCCGCGAGATCCGATTCCGTCTCGGCCAGCGAGGATTGCGCGGTATCGTAGTTGAACACCGCATCCTCATACTGCTCCTGCGTATCCGCACCGATGGAGTAGAGGTAGCTCACACGGTCGAGCTTGGCCTTCGTATTCGTGACCTTATACTGGGCCTGATCCCTTTTTGACTCGTAGTCCTTGCCATCGAGGATGGCGACGGTCTGGCCCGCCTTCACCTCGTCATTCTCCTTGACGAGAACCTCCTTGATGCGTGCGGTGATCTTCGAGCTGACCTCGACCGAATTGACCGGACGAATCGTTCCCGTCGCCGATACGGTGGACTTCAGGTCACGGCGCGTCACCATCGTCGTCTCGACAGCCGCCTGCTGCTTGGCCGCCTGCTGCCCCTGATAATACTGCCAACCGCCGAAACCAGCTGCCGCGAGCAGGATGACGACCATGCCGATTTTGCCCGCGAGAGGAATTTTCGGTATCTTCATCGATCTCACTGCTCCTTATCCTGTGCCAACGCTGCGACAGTAGCCTGAGCATCAGCCTGTACATTCTGCGCTGCGGCCGTTGTTTTTTGCTCCACCGGCACCTTCGCTGGAGACGCTGACTTCACCGCCCCGGCCTTTGCCTTTTTCTTCGTTTTCTTGTCAGGCACCACCGATGCCTGCTCCTGTGCCGTCACCGGAATGGGCGCATTCTGCACGACCTTGCTCACGTCGGTCTGCAGCCCCGCTGCG
The DNA here is from genome assembly GCA_002350105.1 of Selenomonadaceae bacterium UBA2897. Lineage (GTDB taxonomy): Bacteria > Bacillota > Negativicutes > Selenomonadales > Selenomonadaceae > UBA2897. The sequence goes on from DEDT01000041.1 coordinate 10,671, forward strand.
GACAGCCTCTCGCCCTCCGTGAGGCCGATGCCCATGGCATTTTCTACCTGGGCCTTATAACGCGCATAGTCATACTGGGCGCTGATATGGTTCAGGCGAGCCGTGGAGAGAGCAAGCTGGGCATCGATGATGTCGAGCATGAGGCCCTCGCCCGCGCGGTACTTCTCGCGCGCGATGTAATAATCCTGCTCGGCCTGGCCCACGGCATCCGATGTCGAGGTGAAGCGTTTCTCCGCCTCGCGCATATTGTAGTAAGCTTGACGCAGGTTGAGATCGATGCTCTCCTTGTCCTTCATTACCTGCAGCTTGGCGACATCACGCTGGTTCTCCGCCTCCTTGATCTTAGCCTTCGTCACGCCGCTGTCAAAGATATTCCAGGATAGGCCGACCCCCGCCGAGTAGGCTGGCTTGCCGCTGCTCTTACTGTCATCCCAATCGATGCTCCAGTTGGGTTTCACCGCACCATCCAGCGTGAGGCTCGGGCCATTGCCGGCCTTTTCCTCTTTAATGCCCAGCTCTTTTTGCTGCAAGGTATAGAGATCGATCTGCAGGTCCTTGCGGTTGCGATAGGCATAGTTCACGCAGTCATCCATACTGATCGCGAATTTATCATAGGTAAAATCCGTTGTCAGATTCAACGGCTCGCTGCGATCCACATTGAGCAGATTCCGCAGCGTCGCGAGATCCACCTCATAGGCATTTTGGGCCTTGATGAGTTTCTGCCGTGCATTGGATAACTCGACCGAGGAACGCAGCACGTCGATTTTCGCCTTGGAACCGGCAGAATAGAGCTGATTGACGTTCGTGTAATGCGCCTCATAGTTGTTTACCGACTCCTGATCGACGTCGATGGTCTTGCGCGCCTCCAGCGCATCGTAGTATGCCTTGATGACGGAGAGCTTCAGATCCTCGCGTTCGCGCTCGGTTTTCAGGCGCGCTGCATCGACGCCGAGCTCACCGCTCTTGATGGCTGCCTCATTCGCGCCACCGGAATACAGGGGAAGGCTGGCTGACACGCCGCTCCACGACGAGGAGGACTGCCAGTCCTGCCCCTGATTTTTCTCCGTGCTGAACACATTGGCCGACGTGGTCACCTTGACATTGTTACTGCCCTTGGCGCGTGCGAGCGTCGACGCTGCCGTATCCTCGCCCTTCTGCGTGATGAGCAGCCCCGTATTCTGCGCCAGCGCCAGATTGATGGCGTCCTGCAGCGACAAATCTGCCGCATAGCTCGTCGGTGCAGCCCCCAGCAAACAGACCGAGAGTACCACCACCAGACCTTTCCAATTGTATCGCATCAGAGATTCCTCCTCCGAAATATGATCGATCCTTGCGTGCCTATACACTGTTTTATTATACATTTTTCGCCTCATAGCACGCAACTACTACCATAAAGTTTTACAGCTATGATAGAATAAGGTAGTTGTCCAGCGCTTAGCTTGTAATTAGGAGTTTGTAAAAATGTTCAACGCATATATGACGCAGGCCCTCGATCTGCTGCGACGGTATTATGGCTACCCCTCGTTCCGCCCCGCCCAGGAGCCCGTCGTAGAAAGTCTGCTCGCGGGCCGCGACACCGTGGCCATCATGCCGACGGGCGCGGGCAAGTCCATCTGCTTTCAGGTGCCCGCGCTGATGTTCCCCGGTATCACGCTCGTGATCTCGCCGCTCATCTCGCTGATGAAGGACCAGGTCGACGCGCTGCAGCAGGCGGGCATCGCCGCGACCTACATCAACAGCAGCCTCTCGCACAGTGAGTCCGACGCGCGCCTGCAGGCCATCGCCCGCGGCGAGTACAAGCTCATCTACGTCGCACCGGAGCGTCTCGACACAGGCTATTTCCAGTACATCATCGAGAGCCAGCGCATCGCGATGGTGGCCGTGGACGAGGCGCACTGCCTCTCGCAGTGGGGGCACGACTTCCGCCCGAGTTACCGCCAGATTGCACCCTTCATCGCAGGGCTGCCGCAGCGCCCGCTGGTCACAGCCTTCACGGCCACGGCCACGCCCGAGGTGCGCGACGACATCATCCGCCTGCTGGAGCTGCAGCAGCCCGACGTGCACGTCTCCGGCTTCGACCGGCCGAACCTCTACTTCGCCGTGGAGCGCGGCGTCGACAAGAAGGCCTACATCACCCGCTACATCAAAAATCATGCCGACCAGCCGGGCATCATCTACGCCGCCACGCGCAAGGAAGTCGACAAGCTCTACGACCTGCTGCGGCGGAAAAAACTCGCCGTGGGCCGCTATCACGCGGGGCTCAGCGAGCAGGAGCGCGCCCGGGCGCAGGACGACTTCCTCTACGATAACCTGCAGGTCATCATCGCCACAAACGCCTTCGGCATGGGCATCGACAAGAGCAACGTACGCTTCGTCATCCACTACAACATGCCGAAGAACATCGAGGCCTACTATCAGGAAGCGGGCCGCGCCGGGCGCGACGGCGAGCCTGGCGAATGCATCCTGCTCTTCTCGCCGCAGGACACGATGACCCAGCGCTACCTCATCAACGTCTCCACCGAGGACGAGCAGCGCAAGGTGCACAACCTCGCCAAGCTGCAAAAGATGGTCGACTATTGCCACACACCCGACTGCCTGCGCGCCTTCATCATCCGCTACTTCGGTGGTACACCGGAAAAGGAGGACTGCGGCAATTGCAGCAGCTGTCAGGACGATACGGAGAAGGTCGACGTCACCATCGAGGCGCAAAAGATTTTCTCCTGCGTCTACCGCATGCACGAGCGCTTCGGCCTCACCCTCGTCGCCCAGGTGCTCAAGGGCTCGACGGAGAAGCGCGTACACCAGCTGCACTTCGATGAGCTCTCCACCTATGGCATCATGCGCGACCATACGCTGAGCGATATCAAGCTTTTCATGCAGCGCTTCATCGCCCAGGACTACATGGCCCTCTCCGAAAGTGAATTTCCCGTCGTCCAGCTGCGCCCCGCCGCCTACGCCGTCATGCGCGGCCAGCTGAAGGTCTGGCAGCCCGTGCCGAAGAAACAGGTCAAAAAACAGGCGGAACCCGCACTCTTCGACCACCTGCGCGACCTGCGCAAGGAGATTGCCCAGGCGCAGCACATCCCACCCTACCTCGTCTTCTCCGACGCCACCCTGCGCGACATGTGCGCCGTCATGCCCCGGAATCTCGACGAAATGCTCAGCGTCAAGGGTGTCGGCGAACAAAAGCTCAACCGCTTCGGCCAGCAATTCCTCGACTGCATCCAGGCCAACAAATAAGATATGCACAAAAACCGCAGCCCTGCCCCTTCGGCAAGGCTGCGGTTTTGCTATAGTAAAATCCCTGACGATACGATGCGGAAAAATCCACTCACGTAGCCGCTAGAACGGAATCTCTTCCTCCGACTGCTGACCGAAAGCGTTGGCGGACTGACCATAAGACCGGGCGGCACCATGCGTTGTGCCGGGCTTCGGGCCCATGAACTCGATACTGCTTACGACCACCTCCGTGACGTTGCGCTTCGCGCCATCCTTCGCCTGATAGCTGCGCGTCTGCAGCCGCCCCTCAACGAGAATCGGACTGCCCTTCTGCAGGTATTTATGCACAAAGTCCGCGTGCTGCGCCCAGGCGACGCAGCTGAAAAAATCCGCCGTGGGCTGCTCGCTCCCCTGCGCCTCGCCCCGGCGGCCGTAGCCGCGGTCAACAGCGAGGCTGAAAGCCGCCACATTCTTGCCCGTCTGCGTCGTGCGCAGCTCCGGGTCGCGCGTGAGCCTGCCCGTGAGAAAAATTTTATTCATTCGTGTTATGCCTCCATAACAGCTGACAGAAGCCAGCCGCAGTTACACCGGCCTGCGCGCAAATGACCGATGACATTTGTCCATAACAGCTGTTACTGTCAGTATATTACGTACCATTGTTTATGTCAATAGCACATTTTGCAGGAGACATTGCTTCATACTTATGAAGCCAGCTTTTCCTTCATGACCTCAATAGCCTTTTGCAGCTGGGTATCCCCGGTAGCTCCCTGCTGCAGGTCAGCTTCAACGTCCGGCTCGATACCTGTGCCGTCGATACAGCGTCCGGATGGCGTGTAGTAGCGGGCAATCGTGAGCTTCAGACCGTCGTGGTGCAGGAGCGGCAGCACGACCTGTACCGAGCCCTTGCCGTAGGATTTCGTGCCCACGAGCGTGCCCGCGCCCGTATCCTGCAGCGCGCCGGCGAGAATCTCCGATGCGCTGGCACTGTTGCCGTCGATGAGTACGACGATGGGGTACTTATTCTCCGCCAGTTCGGAGTCGTGTTCCTCCGTCGAGCCGTCGCGCTGTTTCACCGAGACGATAGGGCCGGCCGGCACGACGCGCTGGGCGATGGCGACGACAGAGGTGATGAGGCCGCCGCCGTTCTCGCGCAGATCAATGATGAGGCCTTTCATATTATCGCTCTCCAGCTCATCGAGCGCCTGATTGAATTCGTCCGCCGTATTCTCCGAGAAGGAGGCGATGCGGATGTAGCCGATGTGGTCCGTATCCGGCAGCATCTTGCCTTTGGCAGTCGGCACGTGGATGAGATCACGCGTGATCTCCACTTCGAAATCGTCCTGCCCCTCGCGGTGCAGCGTCAGCGTGACCTGCGTGCCCACATCGCCGCGGATGTGCAGCGCGACCTCGTCTGGCTGATATTCGCTGACCGGTGTACCGTCAACGGCCAGGATTTCATCGCCCGCCTTGATGCCTGCCCCCTCGCCCGGCGTCCCCTCGAGCACGGAGATAACCGTGACCTTGTCGTCCTTGAAGCCCATGGTCACGCCAATGCCGCCGAAGCTCGCCATCGTGTGGTCCTGCAACGCCTTGAACTGCTTCGCTGGCATGTAGAGCGAGTGCGGGTCGCCGAGGCTCCTGACCATACCGCCGACAGCACCATCGAGCAGCGTTGCGCTATCCACAGGCTCCACATAGCGCGCCTCGATGAATTTCTTCACGCCGACGAAGCGCGCCCAGTCGCTGACATCCCTGACACTATGCAAATCCAGCAGCCAGCCCAGGCCACCGAGCGTAAGCACCGAACCCGTCACCAGCGAACCGGCGATGATAGCGGCTAATTTCTTTTTATTCAAAAACATAAAGCTTTTCCTCTTTACAGATAACTGTACGGCGAGACAGGCTCGCCGTTGGCACGTACCTCGAAGTGGCAGTGCGGTCCCGTGGAATTGCCCGTGGAGCCACAGTAGGCGATGGTCTCACCCTGGCTCACGCTCTGCCCCACGCTCACGGCCAGGGACTGGTTATGCCCGTAGAGTGTCGTGACGCCGCCGCCATGATCGATGATGACCGCGTTGCCGTAGCCCGAGATCCAGCCCGCATAGGTGACGGTGCCGCTCTGCGCCGCATGGATGGGCATGCCGTAGTCGCCGCCGATATCGAGGCCGCTATGGAAGCGCTGATCGCCCGTAATCGGATGCGTGCGCCAACCGAATTCCGAAGTAACCGGCCCCGAGATCGGCCAGATCATCGCGCCGCTGCCCGTGACCGGCACATCGGCGTGGCTGTTCCTGATCATGCGCTCGACCTCTTTCGAGGCGGCCATGAGCTCATCGTACTCCCGGTCGAAGACGGCCTTATCGGACTTCATCTTGTCGATGAGATCCTGGCGCTTCTTCACCTTCTGCTCCATGATCTCGCGGGCCTTGCGCGCCTTGAGCTCCTGCTCCGCCTGCTTGTCCTTATCCTCGGCGAGTTCCTTCTGCGCCTGCTCGATATCCTTTTTCTCCTGAAAGACCGTCTGCACGAGGTCATAGTCCTGCTTGATGACGCGCTTCAAAAGATCCATGCGCGTGAGGAAATCCGAGAAATCCTTCGCGCCAAAGAGTACGTCGAGATAGGAAATCTGGCCGTTGATGTAGATGTCGCGCACGCGCTTGCCGAGGCGCTTGCTCTTCACCTCGTACTCGCCCTGCGCCACGCTGAGCTTCGCCTCGTTGTCCGCCATACGGGCGAGCGTTTCGTCGAGCGCTGCCTTTGCCTCTTTGTGGTCATTGATGGCCGCATCGGCCTGCTCATCAAGTGCACGCTTTTCCTCGGAAATCGTCGCGATACGCCGCTGGATCTCATTGCTCTTCTTCTGCTTCTCCGCCGCGCGGTTCTCGTAGTCGGCCTTTTGGTCATCGAGCGAATCCGCCCATACCGTGATAGAAGAACTGCCAAAAAGGAGCGCTGCCAGCACCGCCGCCACGAGCTTTTTACCTAAAAATTGCTGCATCAGGCTCACACTTTCAGGAAACGCTTCAACGAGACGGTACTGCCCGTCGCACCGATGGCCATGCCGGCCAGGAGCAGCGCCAGCGTCACGTAATTCATGAAGGGATACTGCGGCATGAGCGGAAAGAACGCCAGCGTGCTGTAGATCTTCGCCGCCATGGCCGCGTAGAAGCTGCGCAGCGCCAGTGCCGCGAGGATGCCGCCCACGAAGCCGAGCACGATACCCTCCAGCAGGAACGGCCAGCGAATGAACCAGTCCGTTGCGCCCACATACTTCATGATAGCCACTTCCTTACGCCGCGCGTAGACCGTGAGGCGAATCGTATTCGCGATGATGAATACGGTCGCCGCGGCCAGCAACAGCATGAGCGCCACGCCGAAGATGCGCATGAGGCGCGTGATATCAAAGAGATGCTGCACGACATCCTGCCCGTAGCGCGTCGACTCGATGCCTGGGAACTCCCCGATGGCCTTGGCCGCCGTCTCCACCATGTCCGGCTGCGTGACCGTGACCTCGAAGGAGTCCGGCAGGGGATTCGTATCGCCGAGCGCATCGAGTAAATATTTCTGGTCACCGAGACGCTCTGCCAGCCGCGCTTTCGCCTCATCGCGGCTCACGTAATCCACATGCGCGATGCCCTGCAGATTGCGGATATCATGCTCGAGGCCGCGCCGGTCGACATCCGACACGCTGTCCTCAAGGTAGACGGAAATCTGCACCTGCGACTCCAGCATGCTGGCCATGCGGTTCATGTTCAGCACGAGAATGAGGAATACGCCCAGCACGAAGAGCGAGACGGCCACGGTACCCACCGAGGCCAGCGACATCCAGGTATTGCGCCGCAGGGAGTGCGCGACCTCCGTGATGAAATACTCACTGGTTCTAAGCTTCATAGCCGTACACCCCCTGTGCCTCATCGCGCACGATGTGCCCGTTCTCGATGGCGATGACGCGACGCTGCATCGTATCGACGATACTCTTGTCGTGCGTCGCCATCACGATGGTCGTGCCTGACTTGTTGATACGCTGAAAGATATCCATGATGTCCCAGCTCGTCTCCGGGTCGAGATTGCCCGTCGGCTCGTCCGCGATCACGATGGCCGGATTGTTCACGATAGCGCGGGCGATGGCCACGCGCTGCTGCTCGCCGCCCGAAAGCTGCGAGGGAAATGAGCGGTACTTATCGCGCAGGCCGACGATGTCCAGCACGGTATTTACGCTGCGCTGCATGAAGCGGCGCGGCGCCTCGATAACCTGCATGGCAAAGGCCACATTCTCATAGACCGTCTTGTCCGGCAGCAGGCGGTAGTCCTGGAAGATGACGCCCAGACCGCGCCGCAGATAGGGCACCTGATCGTGCTCCATATGCACGACATCCTGCCCGTTGACGACGAGTTCTCCCGAGGTCGGCAGCTCCTCGCGGAAAAGCAGCTTGATGAAGGACGACTTGCCCGCACCGCTCGCGCCGACGATGAAGACGAACTCTCCCTTGCGGATATGCACGTTCACATGGTCGAGTGCGATGGTGCCGTTCGGATATATTTTCGATACGTTACGCATCTTAATCATGAAAGCTTTTCACCCCTTGCAAATTACACATCTTCCATTGTAGCATAGGCGGCTGAAAGAAAAAAGAGACCGGACGCTGACGCGCCCGGTCTCCGGGATGATTCCTTCTTTATTTTTGCAACAGCTGCAATGCCAGTTCCGCATTGGAAGCGGCCTTCCCGCGCAGTTCGCTCAGCAGTGCCTGATGACGGGTCTGCTTATTCTGCGTCTGCCGCGCATGCCATTTCTGGCGCACCGCCGTCATGAGCTCCTCCACGGTCACGTCCTGCAGACGCCCCACCGGCTGCTCGCCGACCGAGGCGAGGAAACGGTCAATCTTCGGGTCATAAGAGATGCCGAGCATCGGCACGCCCATGACGCCCGCGAAGATCAGCGCATGCAGGCGGATGCCCAGCACAAGCTCCATGTTGCCCACGAGGGAGAGGAACTCTGTCGTTGAGTATTCATCTTCCAGCACCGTGCAGGACTCCTGGGTGAGCGCGGCCACGGACTGTGCCGCCTTCACATCTTCAGGATACTGCATGGGAAGGAAAACGACGCGCGCGCCGAGCTCGCGGATCATCTGGTCCGCCGTCGCCGCGATGACCTCTTTGTAATGGTGCCACCCCTGCCAGTCGCGCACGGAGATGCCGACGACCGGCTTCGCGCCGTCCGCATGGTAGGCATGCAGGATGGCGCGGCCCAATGCCCGGTCCACAGGATGAATCGCGAGCACGGGATCCGCCGTGCAGACAATCTGCGGCCGCGTGATGCCCATATCCGCCAGCTCATCGAGCGAGCCTTCATCGCGCACCGTGATGAGGCTCACGCGATTGCCGAGCCAGCGCATGAGGCGCCGCGGCAAATGGCCGCGGATGGGGCCGATGCCCTGTGCATAGAGCATGACCTTCAGCCCCGCCATGAACGCGAGGAAGATGATGCCCATGTAGTAATAGAGGCTGCGGCGGCTCGTGACATTCTGCAGCAGGCTGCCGCCGCCGCTGATCAGCAGGTCGGACTGGCGCATCACGCGCCAGATGCCCGGCAGATCCAGCCAGGAGACTGCCTCCACTCCATGACGCTTTGCCGTATCCGCGGGGTTCGCCGAGATGACCGTAATATGCAGTTTTGGGTCCAGATCACCGAGCACCTCCAGCATGGCTGCCAGCATGGCTTCATCGCCAGCATTCTTGGAGCCATAGTAGCCCGATACGACAATTCTGCTCATGAGTAAAGATTACGCTCCTTTTTTCTCCTCTGCCGTCGCGCGCGCCATGACCAGCTGCCACAACTGCACGAGCACCATGCAGGCCGCACCGATGAGGCCGCCCAGAACGATGCCGCCGATACCGCGCATCATCGACATATAGACCGGCGTGCGCATATGCGCGAACGTCTCCACCATGGAGCCCTGGCCGATCGTGGCCACGAGCACCAGCGCGAAGAACACCATGGTCGGCCACTTGCGCCAGAAAGTCAGCGCCGCCAGCATGAAGGCCGGATGGCCGATCAAGAGCTCCTTCGAACGCGGACGCGCGTAGAAGGCCTGCTCCAGCATCGCTCGGAAATGCAGCTCGGCCTGCGGCACAGGCATGCCCGAAGTATGGCCGCTGCGCGCGACGAAGACAACGCCCGCAAGAGCCACGAAGGCGAGACCGATCAGAGTCTTGATCTTCACGGGCATATCGAGCAACAGCTTCAGCTGCTCCTTGACGCCGGAGGTATTATCCATTTTCCCGTCAAACACATCGAAGCGCTGCAGGAAACCAATGGCCACCAGGATGAGCGGCAGCACGAACGTCAGCTTGATGCCGCGGAAAATCTGCGCTTCCAGCAGATACTCCACGTCGGCCAGCGAGCCGGAAATATAGGCCGCACCGAAATAGGACAGCAGGCCCGTGCCCAACAGAGCCACGAAAGCCGTCACCACGAGCCGCGGGAACGAGATATGCAGGCTGCCCTGGTGCTTGCGCACGCAGTCGAGCTGCGCGAGCACGGCGATGGCCGGGAATACATTCGCGCTCGCGAGCGCCGCCAGCACGCGGATCTTCGTACCGTTGCCCATGAGCATCGGCACGGCGGCACAGAGGCCGAACACAAGCCAGAGGATGAACTGCATGCGGCGGTTTGCGTTGAGTCGCGGTATGACCAGCGACAGATAGAGCACGACCGCTGCCGCTACGCCCAGCATCACGATGGCGCGCAGGGTTTTCTGCGGATAGAAAGCGGCAAAACGGTCGGCCGGGCCCACGGTGAATCCGTGTGCAATGAGCTGATCATGCGTGTCACGGAAATACTTCATATTCGTTTCCATGAGCGTCATGTTCGGCGACGGCTTGTCGTAGGAACGCAACAGGTCGATGCGGATATTGCGCTCCTGGTCGGTATTCGACCAGCGCTCCACCAGCGTATCGATCTTGAGCTTCGGCTGCTCATCCTTCGGCACGGAATAGAGACGCGCCACCCGATCGTAGCCGAGTCGCTTGGTCACGACATCCAAACCCGTCTGCGGATAGAACTGCAGTTGCGTGACCGCTTCGATGAGACCGAGGGTGATGTTGCGCTCCTTCAGCTCGTCGATGGTCGGCTGCATGGTCTTCGGCGCACCGAGCATTTCCTTGCCCGAGAAAACGATCTCCGAAATCTTGAAGCCATCGAGGCGCTGGAATACCGCATGCACGTCGTCTGGCGTGCACTCTGCATAGTTGCTCGGCCGTGCAAGCACGTAGAAGCCCGCATCATTGACCGTCTGCATCTCGTCCGTCGGCATGCCGAGATTCATCTTGATGAAATCGTTATAGAAGGCTTTGACGGCCAGGACTTCCTCGCCGCCCACGTCGAGCTTCTCGACACGATCCTCGCCCAGACGGCGCACGATGTCCTCTTTCAGCTCGCGCCAGGTCTGGGGATCGTGGCCCGTCACGTAGACCTCCGTGCCCACGATCTTGCCGCTGGCCGCGAGCTCGCGCCATGCGGGATCTGTCAGCGCACCTTTATGGTAGGCAGCCAGCAGATCACTGCCCGCAACGGCTGAGGCCTTGCCATTGGCATTGAGCTTGCGGAACGTCGTCTCATAGACGGCCAGCGAAGTGATGCCGGCCTCTTTCGCCTGCTGCAGCACATAGCTCTCGGGCAGGCCCTCGCGCTGCGCCAGCGCCTGCAGGTCCTCATAGTCGATGGCCATGTCCACCTGACGGTTGGCCTGCTCGACCTGATGGCGCTGCCAGCTGATGACGAGCGCCGCCACGAGTCCGATGATGATCATGCCGATCAGGAACTTATTGTACTTGAATCTCTGCATTTACGCTTTATCTCCTCCGGCCTGAGACGGCAGGACCGCCGTAATGATAATCGCGCCGTCCGTCTGCTGCACATCGTCGAAGCGCAGGCCAAGCGGCAGCTTGTCGCGCTTCGCCAGGGTGATGTTGCCAAACATCTCGCCCAGTTTCGCCGTTCCCAGACGCGCGTTGTGAATGTTCAGCCGCGTCATATCGAAATAGATACCATCGTAGTCGCCGCGCACGACGCCTTCGAGCTCGATGTCCGCCATCTTGCCCATGATCTTCGCCTGCGCCGTGACGAGCACGCGCTCGGAACTAATATCCACCTGCACGTTCTCCAGCTTGTCGTTGGCCCCGGCGATGGCGCGCCGCATGCCCTCGGCATCGATGATGCCGCGCAGTTCCAGACTGTTCGCCCGGCGAATCTGCAACTGATTGCTGGTAAGCATAGCGGGAATATCCGCCATGACGTGCGTGCCCTCCAGCGTCACTTCACTGAGCGACGCCTTGCCGACCTGTGCGTGGTGGGCGATGATGTGCATCTTGTCCACCTGGCCGAGCACGAGCACGCACGTCGGCATACTCGCGAGCTCCACCTGCACATCGTTTGTCGCGAGCTTCTGCGTCAGGCGCGTCTGCAGCGTGGCTGTCACCAGCCAGGGCAGCAGTGTGAAGCTGGACACGACTAATATTATGCAAAACACGACCAAAATAGTCAAGCCTTTTCGCACCATATTACCCCCACGGAAAAAGGCCTCCCCGGGGAGGCCCATATGATATCCGACCTGACTGCAATCAGATTTCGTGGTTGGCTTTTGCCGCCAGATAAGCACGGATGAACGGATCGAGCTCACCATCCATCACGGCCTGTACATTACCCGTCTCGCAGTTCGTGCGATGATCCTTGACCATCGTGTAGGGCTGGAAAACGTAGGAGCGGATCTGGCTGCCCCACTCGATCTTCTTTTGGTCGCCCTCGAGCTTCGCGAGCTCGGCTTCCTTCTTCTCCTGCTCCAGCTCAAAGAGCTTGGCGCGCAGCATCTTCAGGCACTGCTCGCGGTTCTGCAGCTGGGAACGCTCGTTCTGGCACTGCACGACGATGCCCGTCGGCTCATGCGTCATGCGCACGGCCGAAGACGTCTTGTTGATGTGCTGGCCGCCGGCGCCCGAAGCGCGGTACGTATCGACACGCACCTCCGCCATGTTGATGTTGACCTCCACGGCGTCGTCGAGCTCCGGCATGACATCGCAGGCCGAGAACGACGTATGACGGCGCGCATTCGCATCGAACGGCGAAATGCGCACGAGGCGGTGAATGCCCTTCTCCGACTTCAGGAAGCCATAGGCATTGTGCCCCTTGATGAAGAGCGTCGCCGACTTCACGCCGGCTTCATCGCCCGGCAGCAGATCTGCCGTCTCGACGTTGAAGCCGTGGCGCTCAGCCCAGCGGCCGTACATCCTGAGCAGCATCTGCGTCCAGTCCTGTGCCTCCGTGCCACCCGCACCGGCGTGCAGCGTGAGAATCGCGTTGTTGGCATCGTAAGGACCCGAGAGCAGCACTTCCAGCTGCAGCGCCTCATAGCCATCGACCACATCCTGAATGGCGGTCTTGATCTCTTCCTCCATGTCCGCGTCTTCTTCCTCCACGGCCATTTCGTACAGCGTCTCCGCATCCTCGTACTTCTCAACGAGGTGCTTGTACTTGTCGACACTGATCTTGACGTCATTCAGTTCCTGATTGATCTTCTGGGCTTTCTCGGCGTCATCCCAGAACGTGGGTTCGCCCATCTTGTATTCCAGCTCGGCAATCTTTTCTTCCTTAGCCGGGACTTCCAGCGAGACCTCCATCTGGTCCAGCTTCGTTTTTAAGTCCGTCAGCTGAGGTTTCAAATCTTCCAGCATGTTTTTACACCTTTATTTCTTACAGTTATTGCTCCGGCTCGCTGAAAAGCTGAGGTCAGAACTTGTCCTTGCCGCAGCAATTCTTGTACTTCTTGCCGCTGCCGCAGGGGCAGGGATCGTTGCGGCCGACCTTCTGGCCATCCGCCTTCACGGGGCGCTTCTTCTGCACCTCGGCGCGGCTGACCTCGTCGCCGTGGCTGGCCATGGCGCTCTGCAGGTGATCCTGCAGGCCCGCGCGCTGCTTCTCGATCTCGCGCTCCGCCTGACGGCGCTGCGCCTCGACCTTGGCCGCATCTTCCTGGCCATTTGCCTGCTCGGCCTGCATCTGGGCCTGCTGCTCCGGCGTCACGATGCTCACATGGTACATGAGCGAGGCGATCTGGTCCTGGATGTTCGCTTCCATTTCCTCGAACATGTCGAGAGCCTCGATCTTGTACTCAACCAGCGGGTTGCGCTGGCCATAGGCGCGCAGGTTGATGCCGTCGCGCAACATATCCATATGGTCGAGGTGCTCCATCCACTTGTTGTCGACCACGCGCAGCATGACGACTTTCTCGAGCTCGCGCATATTGTCTTCGCCGAAGAGCTCCTCACGCTGATGGTAGCCTTCGTCGGCCACTTTTTCGAGGAATTCCTTGACTTCGTCGCGGCTCATCTCGACGAGCTCTTCCTTCTTCAGGCGGCCCTGCGGCGCGTAGATCTTCTCGGCGTCCTTGATGAGGTCGTCCAGCGACCACTCCTCCGGATAGAGCTTCTCGTTGCAGTACTGGTTCATCTCATCCTTGATGATGTGGTGCACCATGCCGAGGATGTTCTCCTTGAGGTTATCGCCGAGCAGGATCTTGCGGCGCTCGCCGTACATGACTTCGCGCTGCTCATTCATGACATCATCGTACTCCAGCACGTGCTTGCGGATGTCGAAGTTACGCGCCTCGACCTTCTTCTGCGCATGCTCGATGGAGTTTGTGATGATCTTGTGCTCGATGGGCTCGTCTTCCTCCATGCCCAGCTTGTCCATGATGCCCGCGATGCGATCGGAGGCAAAGAGACGCAGCAGGTCATCTTCCAGCGAGAGGAAGAAACGGGAAGCACCCGGATCGCCCTGACGGCCGGCACGGCCGCGCAGCTGGTTATCGATACGGCGGGATTCGTGGCGCTCCGTACCGACGATGAACAGGCCGCCGAGCTCCGGCACGCCCTCGCCCAGCTTGATATCCGTACCACGGCCGGCCATGTTCGTCGCGATGGTCACGGCGCCCTTCTGGCCCGCGTTGGCGATGATTTCTGCCTCTTTTTCGTGGTATTTCGCGTTCAGCACGTTATGCGGGATGCCGAGGTGCTGCAGAATCGAGCTCAGCTGCTCGGACTGCGTAATGGACGTCGTGCCGATCAGCACTGGCTGGCCTTTGGCGTGCAGTTCCTGCACGGCCTTGCCCACAGCCTTGTATTTCGCACGCTTTGTCTTGTAGATGAGGTCCGGATAGTCCTTGCGGATGACCGGCTTGTTCGTCGGCACGACGATGACGGGAAGGTTGTAGATCTTGATGAACTCGTCTTCCTCGGTCTTGGCCGTACCGGTCATGCCGGCCAGCTTCTTGTACATGCGGAAGTAGTTCTGGAAGGTAATCGTCGCGAGAGTCTGGGACTCGCGCTGGATCTTCACGCCTTCCTTCGCCTCGATGGCCTGATGCAGGCCATCGGAATAGCGACGGCCCTCCATGAGGCGGCCCGTGAACTCATCGACGATGATGACCTCGCCGTTGCGCACGACGTAGTCGCGGTCGCGCTTCATGAGCGCCTTGGCACGCAGGGCCGAGGTGAAGCAATGCGAAAGCTCGATATTCTCCGGTGCGTAGAGGTTGTTGATACCGAGGATCTTCTCGATCTTCGGCACCGTCGAATCGGCCGGGGAAACGGTCTTCTGCTTTTCGTCGACCGTGTAATCCTTGCCCTCCTGCAGGCCGGCCACGGCCTTGGCCATGATGGCGTAGGTATCCGTCGACTTGCTGCCCGGGCCGGAGATGATGAGCGGCGTACGTGCCTCATCGATGAGGATGGAGTCCACCTCATCGACGATGCAGAAGTTCAGCTCGCGCTGCACCATCTGCTGCGGATAGATAACCATGTTGTCGCGCAGGTAATCGAAACCAAACTCGTTGTTCGTACCGAACGTGACATCACAGCTGTAGGCGTATTTGCGCTCAGGGAAATCCATATCGTGCACCACGAGGCCGACGGAGAGGCCGAGGAAACGGTACAGACGGCCCATCTCCTCGCTGTCGCGCTTGGCCAGGTAGTCGTTGACCGTGATCATGTGCACGCCGTGGCCCGTGAGGGCATTCAAATAGACCGGGAGCGTCGCCACGAGGGTCTTGCCTTCACCGGTACGCATCTCGGCGATTTTGCCCTCGTGCAGGCACATGCCACCGATGAGCTGTACATCGAAATGACGCATGCCCAGCACGCGGCGCGAGCCCTCACGCACGACCGCGAAAGCCTCGGGCAGCAGGTCGTCGAGCGTCTCGCCGTTCGCGAGGCGCTCCTTGAACTTCGCCGTATAGCCGACGAGCTTGTCGTCCGTCAGCCCCTGCATCTGTGGCTCCAGGGCATTGATTTTATCCACTACCTGACGATAGCGGACAATCTCTTTATCGTTATTGTCACCTAAGAATCGTTTGATGAATCCCAGCAAACAAAATCAACTCCTCACATCAAGAGAGCTCTCCACGGCTCCCATAGTATCGCTACCTTACAATATTAACAGACCCTATGATAGAAGTCAAACCGTCCGCCCCTGCATTCTGCCTGGCAAATATAAAACAGCTCCGCAGCATGGTCGCTGCGAAGCTGTTATGGGGTTGCAAAATCACAACCACGCCGCGTGGCTCTCGACGAGGGAGCAGCACTCCTCCATGTCGGTGAGGATGCGGTCGGTGCGCTGGGTGAAGTATGCGTGGATGATGAGGGCGAGGATGGCGACGCAGAGGCCGAAGGCCGTGGCCACGAGAGCCTCGCCGACGCCGCCCGTGATGGCGCTGGATTGCGCGGACTGCACGTTGAAGACGCTGAACGCCGAGATCATGCCGCTGATGGTGCCGAGCAGGCCCAGAAGCGGCGCCAGCGTAACGATGACCGAGAGGTAATAGAGCCGGTCACGCAGGCGCGCAAGGATGAGGCCCGACTGGATCTCCAGATAAGCATGGATATCCCTGCCCTCCGACGCGCGCTGCATGGCCTGCGTGAGCAGCGCGGGCAGTGCACCAGCGGTCTTCTTCGCCAATGCTGTCGCGCTCTGCCAATCCTCCTGCTCCGCCTTTGCTGCAAAGTCAGCGGCGAAGCTCCTACCCGCGTCCATGCGGCGGAAATACTGCCAGCGCTCCACGCCCGTCGCAACGACGAAAAGCGAGCAGAGCAGCAATACGTACATGATGACGCCGCCCTTCTGGAAAAGCGCGACACCCGCCATGATATTCTCCATAAATTTCCCTCCAACATCTTCCTGCAGCCAACCAGCCCTCAGTCCAGCCGCCGCGCTTCGCGGCGCAACAGATAGAGAAAATACGGCGCGCCGATGAAAGCCGTCATGATGCCCACTCGAATCTCCATCCCCGGCAGTACGATGCGACCCAGCGCATCGCAGAGTACGAGGAAGGCAGCGCCCGCCAGCAGGCTCGCGGGCAGCAGCAGCCGGTGGTCAGGCCCTAAAAGCAGCCGCAGCATATGCGGCACGACGAGGCCGACGAAACCGATATTACCGCTCACACAGACGCCCGTCGCGGTCGTCAGCGAGGCGAGCAGCAAAAAAAGCAGGCGATAGCGCTGCACGGCCATGCCAACGGCCCGTGCCTCCATTTCCCCCATGGCCAGCACATTGAGCTGGCGGGCGAGCAGCAGCATGATGCCGATGCCCACGGCCATCGGCGGGACGGCGAGGAACACATGCTCCCAGCGCCGGTAATCGAGGCTGCCGATGGTCCAGAAGAAATACGCCTGCACCTTGCTCGCATCGAGCACCGTGAGGACGGCTGCGGTCACGGCCGCGAGGAACATGCCGACGACGACGCCAGCCAGGAGCAGTGTCAGCACGGGCACGCGGCCATGGCGCATGGCGAGCAGCACCGTACAGCCGACCGCGAGCAACGCCCCCAGCAGCGCACAGAACGGCAGTGCATAGAGACTGAAGCCCGTAATCCCCGCCGCAATGGCGAAGATAGCGCCGACCGAAGCGCCGCTGGAAATACCAATGATGCCCGGGTCCGCCAGAGGATTGGCAAAAATCCCCTGCAGCACAGCACCAGAAATGCCGAGTCCCGCACCGACCATGAGGCCGACGAGCGTGCGCGGCAGACGAATCTGCCAGAGCACAGCCGCCTCATCCGCCGGCACTCGCACCCCGTGAAAGAAGGGCAGCCCTATTCCCTGCGAGAGGGAGGCGATGACGTAATGAAACGGAATCGCCATCTGCCCCCAGGCCAGTGATAGCAAGGTGGCGGCAGCGACGAGCAGGACGAGCAGCGGCAGTGCCAGCCGCCGGTCAAGGCTCTTCATCCATCGTCCCCCTTCCAAACAGCAGTGTCCGCAGCTGCGGCTTCTCTTCACGTATCACCTGCGGCGGCACGAAGATATCGAAATGCCCCGTAACCGGTGACTGCTCCACCGCGATGGGCGCGCCATAGGCCGCACTGAGCCGTGCTGACGTCAACACCGCCTGCGGCTTGCCGTCCGCGAGCAGCTTTCCCTGCCCCACGAGCAGCAGCCGCGAACAGAACCGCGCCGCAAGGCCGAGCTCATGCACGACCATGAGCACCGTGCGCCCCGCCGCGCAGCTCTCCCGGCAAAAGCGGAAAAGCTCCTCCTGATAAATGAGGTCCAGCCCTGTGGCTGGTTCATCGAGCAGCAGCACGGGCGCTTGCTGGGCCAGTACGCGCGCGAAAAAGGCCCGCTGCCGCTGCCCGCCCGAAAGCTCACGCAGCGGCCGATCGGCCAGCTCCGCCATGCCGACGAAGGCGAGGCTCGCGTCCACGATGGCCATATCCTGCGCACTTTCCCGCTGCCACCAGGCAAGATAGGGATACCTGCCCGTGCGCACGACATCCCGCACCGTATAGGCGAAGGGAATCTCCGTGTTTTGGGCCAGATAGGCCGCCTGCTGAGCAAAAGTGCGCGGCGCAAGCTCGCGGATATCCCTGCCCAGCAGCTGCACGCTGCCCCCCAGCGCGGGCACGAGCCCCCGCAGGGTCTTCACCAGCGTGCTCTTTCCTGCACCATTGGCCCCGACGAGTCCAACGAACTCACCGGGGCCAATGGTAAAGGAAACGTCCGCAAGAACCGCACGCTGCGCATAGCCCACCGTCAGATTTATCCCTTGCAAAACCGTTTCATTCATATTCAGATTCTCATATTGATTCCGTCATCAGAACGCATACGTTGCACCGATTTGGAAGAAGCGTCCCGGTGCGGGATACTGCCAGCCAACGTAACGCGAGTAGGCCTGATTCGTGAAATTCATAGCCTTCGCATAGATCGTCAACTGCTCCGTCGCCGCATAGCTCGTATTGAAATCGAAAATGGCGAAGCGGTTGTCACCGTAGGTGGCTTTATCAAGCCCCGTGCCCATGCGGCTCGTGAGGTTTGCCTTCCAGGCACCCTCTGTATAGTGCAGGCCAAAGCGGTAGGCATTCGGCATGCTGTTATATTTGAGATATTTCGCCGTTGATGAAGAATTCGTATCATCGGTCTCCGTATGCGTATACGTGTAGCCGAGATCATAGTTCCACTGCGGGGAAAGCTTCTGCTTCCACGTCAAAGAAACGCCGTGCTTTTTCTCCCGATTCAGGTTCAACGGCGTCCACACGCCCGTCGCATCAGGACCCCAGGCAATCGCGTCATGCAGAACAGAGTGGAAATAGCTCAGGTCTACAGAAGCTGCAGGCGTAACGACATGGCTGATGCCAACATTTTCCACATGACCGGACTCTGGATCGAGGTTCGGATTACCATGCGTATATGCATCTACATAATACATATCATCCGCCGTCGGAGCCTTAAACACACGTCCCCACGATGCATACACCTTCGTGTTCTGCTCCGGACGATAGTTCAGCGCCGCCTTTGGAGACCAATGCGTGCCAAAGGCGTCATGATGATCCATGCGCACGCCCGGGATAAAGACCCATTTATCCGCAAGGCGCATGGAATCCTGCAAGTAGACTGCCGTCGTCGTGATCTTCTTATCCTCATAGCCGGACTTCTTGTTCGAGGAATTGCTCTCGTGCCATTCCGCGCCCGCGACGAGCTTGTTGTTCGCATCAAGGCGCCAGCCATCCTGATAGTCGATACCCTGCATGCGCGTCTTGAATTTTCCGCTGAAATCTGACGATTTATAATGGTTGAAATAGCGCAGATAGCCTGGCAGCTTCGTATCTTCCTTGAAGCGATACGTCAGGGATACATCATTCATATTCTGCTTCTGCACATCAGAATAGAAAGCATGACGTACCCAGTCATCGTAGGCTGGCGCGCCACCGTTCATCGTACGATGTGCATAGCGCAGGGCAAGAGACTGGTCATCCGCAATCTGCTGGCGCAGGTTCAAGGACAGGCCATTGTTGTCATGATCGCTGCCGACCATGCGCTTCGAATCGCCCTGCTGATCCTTATAGTCAAAGAAGCCCTGCTTCTGGATGCCAGCGGCCAGTGTCCAGCTCAGACCCTTCTCCGAGCCCTGATTGTAGAGCTCGTAGTTATGCGTATGCCATGAGCCCGTATTGAGATCGACCTGCGTCTTATTCTCCTTGGCCTGCTTCGTGATGATGTTGATGACGCCGCCGATTGCATCGCTGCCGTAGAGAGCCGAGCCCGCGCCTTTAACCACCTCGATACGTTCGATGTCCTTGACGGACGGGATGCGCGTAAGCGTGGCACCAGCACGCGTCATGGAGCCCTGATCATCGTTCAGGCGCTCGCCGTCGACAAGCACGACCACGCGCTCCTCGCCGTTGATGCGCACGACCTGATCGTTGCCGCTATTGCCGTTCGTCATGACAATGCCGTCGACGTGGTTCAGCGCCTCAGCGACATCGGCGTAGTGGTTCGCCTCGATCTCAGCCGCGCTGATCACCGTCACATCTGCCGGCGTGTTCATGTTCTGCGACGGCACGCGCTCGGCCGTGACGACCGTCTCACCGAGGTCGGTGGGCTGATCGCTGGCGGCTGCCGCCGTACCCGTGATAGAGAATGTCCCGACCGCCAGTGCGGACAGGATGGTAAGCGTGAGCTTCTGGTTCTGCATGCAATACTCCCTTTCCTTCATCAATTTGATTTGAAAACATCTATTATCAATCATCCACAGCGGAAAGATGCTCGCCAGCCTCTTGATGGAAAGCATCGCCGTAGACGCGATAAGCAATCTCCTGCACGCCGAAGACAAAGTCCTGCGAGCAGTTGTAAATATAAGCCTCATCCGGCTCCATGAGGTGTTCCTCCCGAATCGCCCGCAGCGTCTGCAGGGACGGATCGGAGAGGTATCGGTCACGGGCCGAGGCAACATCGTAATTGCCGTGATTGTTATAGGTCGGCAGGAACAGTACATCGGGGTTGATGGCGACGAGCTGTTCCTTGCTCATTTCCTGCCCGTCGCGGATGCCCGCCCGAGCCCGGCCATTGATGACGCCCGCATACTTGCAGGCGTCATCAAAGGAGCTGCCACTGCCGCCATAGGTGCTCATGAGCGAGAGCAGGACGACGGATTTGCGCTCGTTCTCAGGAATCGCCTTGACCTTCTCCTGAATCGCCGCGAGCTTTTCCTCCATCATGCCTACGAGCTTATCGCCACGCTCCGGTTCCCCCACAGCCCGGGCGATGAGACGCACGGTCTCCTCGATTTCCGCGAGGTTGCGCGCGCCCTTGCAGACGACCACAGGGATGCCGAGGTCGCGCAGCGAGGCCACGCGCGTGAGGTCACCCCAGTCCGGCACAATCACGAGGTCTGGCTGCAGCGCCGCGATTTCTTCCACCGAAGGATCCTTGATGCGTCCCTTGACCTGCCGGGCCAGCGGCACGACATTCGAGCTCACGGGATCATCGAGCAAGTCATTCACCGCGGCCATCTTGTCTGGCGGCACGAGACCGAGCACCGTTTCATCCGTGCTCATGGAGAGCGTCAGGATGCGCTGGGGCTTCGCCGGCATTTTCACGACCGTACCCTGTGCATCCGTAACCTCATAGGCCGTATCCTGCTCTGTTGCCGCCTGCCGTATATCACGACAGCCCGCCAGCATAAAGGTGAGCAGGCAGACCAGCAGCAGGCCGCAAATCGGCAGCAGGCGGGTCCGGTTAACACGCTGAAATCCTCTCAAACTGTGCTCCTTTTCTCTCCAGGTATGCAGCATTACCAATCATCGCCGCCCCGCAACTCGAAGCGGTATGTCGTGCGGTAGCGGCCCGGATGGCCGTTCATCTGGAAGCGGCAGGCCCAGCCCGCCGCCACGGCGGCCGCATCGAGCGCGGCGTGACCCGACGAGCGGATGACGGAGACATCCGTCACGGCACTCGCGGGCGAGACCGTGATGAGCACGGTCACGCTTCCCTGTGCGCCCGCCTGAATCATGGCAGGAGGATAGGCGGGCGTGGCACGATAGATGCAATAGGCCGCAGCATCGACAGGCGTTGCCGACGCCTGCGCGTCACCGCCCGTCTGTCCGCTGCCATTACCATGGCCAGTGCCCTGCCCATCACCGCCTGACACGCCCGCACCAGACCCGCTTCCCTGACCGCCGCCTGCGCCATCCGCCCTGCCCTTGTCCGTGCCAACTGCCGTCGCATCGCCATTGGCTGCCGGATTCGACGTAGCCGCGGACCTGGCAGCTTCAGCCTGCTCCGCCTTGTGCTGCTGGCGATAGGCCTGCT
Source organism: Selenomonadaceae bacterium UBA2897 (assembly GCA_002350105.1). Classification (GTDB taxonomy): domain Bacteria; phylum Bacillota; class Negativicutes; order Selenomonadales; family Selenomonadaceae; genus UBA2897. Next base: position 32,526 of record DEDT01000041.1, read on the forward strand.
GCGTCTGCGGCTCTTTCGTATAGGTTTCGGCGATTTCCGGCAGCCTGGAGGCAGGTGGCAGCGTGACGACGGGGGCCGCTGGTGCAGCCCCGGCGGACGGTCCGGCAGGAGCACTGCCCCCGTCACCGCCGCCCGCATCGCCTGCAAGCAGCGCGATATCCACGACGTCCTCTTCCGATGTGGCTGGCCTGGCCTGCATGAGCAGGAAAAAGCCCGAAGCTCCGAGCAGCAGGAACAGCACGAAATGCACCGCGAGCGAGAGGCCCCAGGCGCGCAGCTTCTCCGCCCGCCGCACCTGCTTTGGCGCGCGCATCTTATTGCCCTCCTGCAGCTGCCGCGAGGCCGATATGGCTGATGCCATGCTGCTTGAATTTATCCAGCAGGCCTACGACCATGCCGTAGTCGAGGCCCTGATCCGCACGCACGACGACGGAGAACTTCGTATTGCGCTGATTCTCCGCCGCCGCTTGGGCGAGCAGGGCCTGTTCCGTGATGGGCTGATCCTCCAGATAGAGCGAGCCATCGCGCTTCATCGTCACCACATAGGAGACCGCGAGCTGCGTCTCCGCGCCCGCCGCCTGCGGCATATCGACATCGACGGTTCTGACCTGCACCATGTAGAGCGTGCTCATCATGAAGAATACAAGCAGGAAGAACATGATGTCAATCATCGGGATGATGTTGAGCTCCGGTTTCTGCCAGGCTCTCCGCTCTCGCAAACGCATACACACCCCGCCTTTGGCCTGATCACTGAAAAATTTATGGAACCTTATGAAATAATGTTTTCATTCTATCATAATCTTTTCCCCGGCTCAAGTCAACGGCACAAATCACAGGCAGACAAAAAGAACTGCCGCCAAAATGGCGGCAGTTCCCTGTTTACCCATTCATTGAATTATCAGCGATTAATTGCCGGACTCGATGAGACCGTAGTTCCCGTCAGTGCGGCGGTAAACGACGTTGACATCCTCCGTCTGTGCATCGCGGAACACGAAGAAGTTGTGGTTCAGCATGTTCATCTGCACGATAGCTTCCTGCACATCCATGGGCTTGACCACGAAGTGCTTCGTCTTGACGATAGGATATTCCTCGCTCGCGTCCCGTTTATCCGCAAACGGCACATCATTCTTGAACAGATCCGTCTTCAGACCGCCATTGCGGAAGCGGCGGGCCAGCTTCGTCTTATGCTTATGAATCTGGCGCTCCAGTTTCTCTACCACCAGGTCAATGGACGTATACATATCCATGGTAGCTTCTTCACCGCGGAGCAGGAAACCGCCTTCGACCGGCACCGTGACCTCAACGATATGGCGGCCCTTCGTGACCGTCAGCAGGACCTTGATGTCGCCCACTTTGTCGAAGTACTTCGTTACCTTGCCAATGCGCTTCTCTACATATTCGCGCAGGGACGGGGTAATCTCGATATTCTTGCCTCTTACCGTGAATGTTGCCATAAGACACATCCCCTTTCTTGTTTATATTGGTTATATTCGGCACAGGCCATAAAATCCCTTCTTTTTCCCGCAAAAAAGAAAAATTTATGTAAAAAAACATCCCGCTCGAAACGAACGGGATGCAATGGCATACATATTTCTTAGCTCAAAGGACTTTCGACAGGAAGGTCTGCGTGCGCTCCTGCTGCGGATGGTCGAAGACCTGCTCCGGCGTGCCCTGCTCCAGAATGACGCCCTGATCGACAAAGAGGATGCGGTCGGCCACTTCGCGGGCAAAGCCCATCTCATGGGTGACGACCACCATCGTCATGCCGCTTTCGGCGAGCTGGCGCATGACGTCGAGCACCTCGCCGACCATCTCCGGGTCAAGCGCCGAGGTCGGCTCATCGAAGAGCATGACCTTCGGCTTCATGGCCAAGGCGCGAGCGATGGCCACGCGCTGCTGCTGGCCACCGGAGAGCTGATTCGGCCAAGCATCGGCCTTGTCGGCCAGCCCCACGCGCTTCAGCAGCTGACGAGCCGTCTGCTCCGTCTCCGCCTTGTCGGCGTGACGCACCTTGAGCGGCGCGAGCATGATGTTCTGCAGCACCGTCATGTGCGGGAAGAGGTTAAAGCGCTGGAAGACCATGCCCACCTCTTCGCGCACCTTGTTGATGTCGGCCTCGTTGAGCACGATGCCGTCCACGCTGACCATCCCGGACGTCGGCTGCTCCAGATAGTTCATGCAGCGCAGCAGCGTGCTCTTGCCCGAGCCCGAAGGCCCGATGATAGCCACGACTTCCTTTTCTTTGACGTCGAGGTCGATGCCCTTGAGCACCTCATTGCTGCCAAAGGATTTATGCAGTTTCTCAATGTTGATCATCCGTAGCAAACCTCCGCTCCAGATAAGCGACGAAACGCGAAATCGTCAGCGTCATCACGAGGTAGACGATGGCGACACTGATCCAAATCTCCAGCGAACCATACGTCTTGGCGATGATAAGCTGGCCGCGACGCGTGAGTTCCTCGAAGCCGATGACCGACACGAGGGAGGAATCCTTCAGCAGGGCGATGAACTCATTGCCCAGCGGCGGAATCACGCGCTTGAACGCCTGCGGCACGATGATGTAACGCATCGTCTGTACCCAGGTCATGCCCAGCGAGCGGCCGGCCTCCATCTGACCTTCGTCGATGGACTGAATGCCCGCGCGGAAAATCTCCGCCACATACGCGCCGGAGTTGATGCCGCAGGCACCGACCGCCGCCACGTACGGATCAATGCGCTGGCCCGTGATGACCGGCAGCGCGAAATAGACGAGGAAGATCTGTACCAAAAGCGGTGTGCCGCGGAAAAAATCCACGTACACAGCTGCGACGAAACGCAGCGGCTTGAAGTGACAGATTCTTGCAATACCGACGAACAGGCCGATGATGACACCGAGTGCCACCGACATGGCCGTAATCTTGATGGTAACGCCAGCACCGACCAGCAGGAGCGGGAAGGAATTGACGACCAAATCCCAGTTGAACTGCATAAAACTCACCTAATCATATTGCGCTTGCGTACTTACTTCTTCTGCTCGCCGAACCATTTCGCGAAGATCTTGTCGTACTCGCCATTCTCATGCAGCTTCTTCAGCGCGTCGTTGATCTTCTGCTGCAGCTCCGTGTTGTCCTTGCCGATGGCGATGCCGTACTGCTCCGCCGTCAGTTTCTCCGGGAGAGCCTTGACGCCCGTAGCGCCCGTCTTCTGGATGTAGTAGTCGTTGACCGGGCGATCGTTGACGACTGCATCGACGCCGCCAGCTTTCAGCTCCATGAAGCAGTCAGCCGGCGTGTTCAGCTCCTTGACCTCAACGCCTTCGATCTTCTTGACCTCTTCAGCGCTCGTCGTACCGATCTGGACGGCGACTTTCTTGCCCTTCAGATCCTGGAACTTCTGGATGCTCTGCTCATCCTCGCGGACGACCATCGTCAGGCCGGAATCATAGTACGGATCGGAGAACAGCACGTTCTGCTTGCGGTCGTCGTTGATCGTCATGCCGGAGATGACGACATCGACCTGCTTGCCCTGCAGGGCCGGAATCAGGCCATCGAAGCCGAGGTTCTGGATCTCGGCCTCGCTGCCCATCTCCTTGGCAATCGCGCGGATCAGATCCATATCGAAGCCCTGATACTCCTTCTGGCTCTCATCCTGGAACTCGAACGGCGCAAAGTCGATGGACGAACCGACCTTCAGCGTCTTGGGCGCCGAGCCGGAGCCCGATGAGCTGGAGCTCGTGCCGGCACCGCCGCCGCAACCCGCGAAAGCAGCTACGGCGAAGCTCATAGCCGCGACAACAGCGAGAATCTTCTTGAATTTCATAGTCATTCCCTCACTTTGATAAAATAGTTTTTAACAAAAAAAGCCCAGGGCTGTACAGTGTCATTGTACTCCCGGGCTCCATTGCCTGTACATGCTAACTATTATAGCACGCATTCATATATATGCAAGTTTCTTGCATATATATTTCAGTATCTGATTTTAAAAATTAACCGCGGGCTGCGCGATGCTTCGCGAAGCAGTCACGGCAATATACCGGACGGTCATCTTTCGGCTCGAACGGAACTTCCGTCTCCTTGCCGCAGTCAGCGCAGATCACTTTGTACATCTTGCGCTCCTCGCCGCCCTCACGGCTGCGTTTGCGTTTCTCACGGCAGTCGCGGCAGCGTGCCGGTGCGTTCTCGAAACCTTTCTCAGCGTAGAACTCCTGCTCACCAGCAGTCCATACGAACTCTTTGCCACAGTCCTTGCATACGAGTGTCTTGTCTTCAAATGCCATAAGATAATCCCCTTAAAAAGCAGAAAAACGATTATTAGATGTCCCATCTCGTACACTTCAGCTAGCAATGTGACTGAGAAAAAAGAACGTCCAGTGATTATTATAGCGAATATACTTGCGAAAAGCAAGTATTATTATTCTTACTTTCTCTACTTTTCCTATTACTCACTCCGCGCAATAACGACGCCAGACCTCTTTGTAAGCAGACTCCAATTCCTTCATATACTGCTTCTCGTTCATCAATGCCGACTTGCGCAGCTGCTCGCGCAGGGCACCGTGATAGGCGTTGATGAGCTTCGGCGATTTGCCCAGTTGCACGGCGCGGCGCAGGTAGTTGAGGTCATTCTCGACCAGCAGTTCCTGCACGCCCGCGTTCTTCAGGATGGAGGCGCCGAAGCGCGCACCATGGGTGCGGCCGCGGATGCTGATGACGGGCACGCCCATGCATAGCGCTTCGCATGTGGTGAGGCCGCCGTTGTAGGGTGCCGTGTCCAGCGCCACGTCGATATCGCGGTACTGCTCCAGATAGTCGGGGCTGTAGGGGCGCAGCTCCACGCGCTGCACATCGAAGTTCAGCCGTTGCAGGCGCTTTTTCACAATGTCGCAGCCCGAGGGCACGCTGCATACCTTGCCCTTGATTACGAGCTTCGCATCCTTCACGCTATCGAGGATACCGCGCCAGAGGAGCAGCATCTCATCCGTGACCTTGTTGAAATCATTGAAGCTGCCGAAGGTGACGAAACCGTTGCGCACGGAGGGCGCCTCGGGCAGAAGGTCCGGCAGGCGGCGCACGACGCGCGGCGAATAGCAGAGATGGCTGTGTGGCAGGCGGATGATCTGCTCCGTGAAGGCGCTGGCCGCGATCTCGTCGCCCGTCGGCAGGCAGGTCTCATCCGATAGGAAGTAGTCGATGGCGGGCAGGCCCGTCGTATTCATGTAGCCAATGCCCGCGATCTGCACGGGTGCCGGCTTATAGGCCATGATGGGCAGGCAGCTGCCCTGCGTATGGCCGGAAAGGTCGACGAGGATATCGATCTTGTCCTCATCGATGATGCGCGCGGCCGTGCGCGGCGAGCGCCCCTGCAGATCGCGCCAGTTCACGTGGTTCTTGTGCAGTCGCCTGGTCACATCGTCCTCGCGGCCCGTGGCGTAGACGTACACCTGAAAGTTCTTCCGGTCGAACGCGGCCAGAAGCGGCGTCACGAAGGAAGCCACGGCGTGCTCGCGCCAGTCCGGCGAAAGGTAGCCGATGCGCAGCCGCTTGTCGGGAATCTTGCGCGCGGCGGCGTGCTGGTACGGCTTCACGGGGCAGATGGCTGCCCAATCCTCGGCCCGCTGACGGCTCTCCGCCGGGGCGAGCTCACGGTAATTATCCATGAAAAGCGCCTTGCTGGTGAATATCGCCCGCTGCTCCGGCGTCACCGCGAACCGCGCGCAGGTCCTGAGCGCTTCTGCCGCCTGCTCAGGACGCCCTGCGAGATAGAGCATGTCCGCCATCCAGCCCTGCGCCTTGCGCACGACATTCTGCAGCGTCGCGTAATAGGCATCGGAACTGTCGAGCGCCTTCAGCTTGCGCATCGCCTCCTCCACCACGTCGTGCAGCCCCGGCAGCGCCGCATCGAGCCGGAACTCGCGCGCGGCTACGCCCGCGCTCACAAGGCGCGCGCGCAGATGCTGCGGCTCGGACTGCAGCACGCCGTCCGCCAGCGAAGCCGCCTCGTCGAGGTCGCCACCGTAGAGCGCGGCCTCGGCCATGACGGCCGCGCCCTCCAGCTTGCTGCGGGCGTCGCTCTCCCAAAGCTCACGCGCACAGGCCCGCATGCCCTGCGGGTCTCCGTCGGCCGCAAATTTATCGGCCAGATTCAGCCAGTTGACCGTTTCGGACATAGCTCACACCTCCGGATGGAGTTCCTGCCCATACTCACGCAGGAATACTTTCTGATAGCCCTTGTACTCTCTTGCCAGCGGTTTTTCCTTCGGGCAATGGATGCACCAGAAATCCTCGCTCTGGTTCGGCACGACCACACGGCGGCCGCGCCGCTGCATCTCCTTGCACATCGAGGTGTCGTAGAGATGCCAGCCCGTGAAAAGATCCTCACGCCAGGGGATATCATACTGCGTCGCGAGGAAAAGCCCATCGACGGCCTCGACTTCCTGATAGGCCCCTGCTGGCTCCATGCAGTGCGAATCCACGACGCACTCCGGCTCGCAGGCGTGCAGCACCCGGCCGTAGGTGCGCATGCCGTCCCACCAGATGCCGCTCTCAGGCAGGCAGCGGCAGCCGATGACGCCCACGAGGCCGATCCCCGGGTCGGCAAAGAGTCGCAGCAGGTCGGCCACGAGATTCTTATTGACCACCAGCGTATCCTGATGCAGGTAGACCTTGTACTTCGCATCCGTCTGCCGGCAACCTGCGTTATAGCCCGCACACATCGAGGTCGCACCGCGCACGGGGATGTACTCTGCCGTAAAGCCCGCGGGTAGCGCGAGGCTCGCCAGATAGCGGCGGCATTCGCTGTACCAGTCTTCCTGATTCACGCAGGTGATGAAAGCTACTTTTTGTGGATTCAGCTGTTTTGCTTCAGGCATCGTCTTCGCCTCCCTGCGCGAGCTCTCCCGTGGGATGCGCTGCGATTTCCGCCGCCCGGATAGCCGCGATTTCCTCCCCATGCGTCCCCGCATACTGCTCCAGATGCTGGAAGAAGCGCGTAATATGGAACACGGTCTCATGGATGAACGCCGCCACGTAGTCGGGGAAAAGTCCCAGCCGCGCGTAAAACGCCCAAAAGGCCGCACATTGCCGTTCCGTATCGACATCATACTCGATGCGGTGCAGCAGCCAGGCGAGTTCCTGCCTGTCTTCCTTCGTATACATCGACTTCAGGAGCGCCAGTTCCGGCATGGAACGGTCGGCCTTCACCAGCCAGAATTCCGTCTCCAGATCATCATGCAGATTCTCGAAGCCCGCCGCCTCCAGCTTCGCAAGCAGGCCCTCCGGCGCCTTGCGGCGCTGCGGCCGGAGGTGCACGTCTTTATAGTACGAGGCATAGAGCAGTTTCTCGAACTCCGGCTTGGCATAGAGGCGCGCAGCCACATGATAGTAGTGCCCCTCCATGATATTCCGGATTTCCGACCAGTGCCGCAAATTGCGGAAGCTCGTGAGCCAGCTGCCTGTCTCCTTGAGATAGGTCGAGAAGCCGGCCGCGATATCCTGCGGGTTGCCCGCCTGCTCCAGCGTGAGGTCCGAGATGATGTAGTCGAAGGATGCACGCGGATATGGAAGCGGCTCGCTGAGATAGTCGCAGACCGTGAGCTCCGCCCCCGTCGCCGCATAGGCGGACAGGCGGTCTTTGTCAGCGGCTGCACCATAGAGCTCAGCGATGGGGAACATCTGCCGCAACCGGGGCAGGTAATGGAGATCCTCCACGACGAGCACGCGCAGCGGCAGCGCGGCGGGCTGCAGGAACTGCAGCAGGGCCGGCTTGATTTTCTCAGACATGGCGCACCTCCCTATACAAAAGGCTGCACATAAATTCCCATCTATGTGCAGCCCATGCAGTAAGTAATTTAATAGCGATTAATAGCGCTGGCGGTCTTTCAGAGCCCGCTCCATTTCACGCTTAGCCGTTTTGGCCTGCAGATCCTGTCGTTTATCGTAGTTGTGCTTGCCGGAAGCCAGCGCGAGCTCCAGCTTCGCGCGGCCCCGCTTGAAATAAATCTTCAGCGGAATCAGCGTATAGCCCTTCTCGCGCGTCTTGCTGAACAGCTTGATAATCTCCGCCTTGTGCATCAGCAGACGGCGCGTCCTGAGCGGGTCATGGTTAAAGATATTCCCCTGTTCGTAGGGGCTGATATGCATGTGCTCGATGAAGATCTCGCCGTTGCGGATATTACAGTAGCTGTCCTTGAGGTTGGCACGGCCCGCCCGCAGGGACTTTACCTCGGTGCCCTGCAGCTCCAGGCCGGCCTCAAACGTCTCGTGGATAAAGTAATCATGCCGTGCCTTGCGGTTCTCGCAGGCAATCTTGATGCCCGCATTCTTTTTCCCCAAGCCAATCTCCCTCTTTTCCCAAAACGTGAACAAGGAGCTGCTGCCCCGCGTCACGTCGTTTTAGTTCTTTGCGTTGCCCGTGCTGCCCTCGGTCTTGCTGTGGCCGTGATGACTGCGCTGCGGGGCCTGCTTGCGCGGCTTCTCCGCCTGCATGGCCTCCTGGCGCTGTTTGCGCTCGTGGTATCCCGGCGGATCCGGCCACACGGCCTTGTTGAGGCCCGTCACGCGTACATGATGATAGTCGTCACGATCGCGCTTCTCGTCCTTGCGGCCAAAACCCGTGCTGTTCTTGCGCTCGGCCGGGCGGTGATGGTCGTCACGATGGGGCAGCTTCTCGCCCGAAGGGCCGCGGCGCCCCTTGCCCTTGCCCTTGCCGTTGCGGTGGTGCTTCGGCTCGCCCTCGTGTGCCTTGGCATCGAGGAAGGCCTCAGCGAGGATGGAGCTGCCGCCCTCGCTCTTCCGCTCGCGGCGGCCACCGCGCTCACCACGTCTGCCGCCGCGCTCCTTCTTCTCCTTGTCATCACGGCCGCCCTGCGGCTTGCCCGGCTTGCGGCCGCCGCGCACGGCGTTGGCCATGGCCTTCGGATCATAGGCACCGTTGTCCTTGAGCACGAAGTCGAGGTTGCGCTCCTCGATGTTGGCGCGCACGAGCAGGATATCGACCTCGTCGCCGAGGCGGTAGCGCTGCTGCGTACGCTCGCCGACCATCGCGAACTGCTCCTCTTTGTACTCATAGAAGTCGTTGACCATCGTGGAGACATGCACGAGGCCCTCCACGCCATTGTCGAGCTCGACGAAGATACCGAAAGCCGTGACGCCCGAGATAATGCCGTGGAACTCCTCGCCCACGAACTGCGCCATATACTCGATTTTCTTCATGTCCGTCGTCTCGCGCTCCGCCTCGATGGCGACGCGCTCGCGCTCGGACGCATGGTCCGCGATCTCCGGCAGCAGGCTGCGCAGTTTCTCCTGACGCGCGCCCGGCATCGTGCCCGTCGCGAACGTCTCGCGCAGCAGACGGTGCACGATGAGGTCCGGGTAGCGGCGAATCGGCGAGGTGAAGTGCGTGTAGTAGCGCGCCGCCAGGCCGAAATGACCGAGGCTCTCCGGCGAATAGCGGGCCTGCTGCATCGAGCGCAGGGCGACCGTCGAGAGCAGGCGCTCCTCCGGTTTGCCCTCGACCTTCGCGAGGACTTTCTGGATATCCATGGGCTTCACGTGGCCCATCTCGTCGGAGCGCACGAAAAGGCCGAAAGCCGCGAGCACGTTGTTCAGGCGCTCCAGCTTCTCCTCGCTCGGCTGCTCATGCACGCGGTACATGAACGGCAGATGCTTCGTATCCATGTGGCGGGCCACGGTCTCATTCGCGGCCAGCATGCACTCCTCGACGATGGACTCGGAGAGCGAGCCCACGCGCTTGATGAGGGCGATCGGATGACCTTCCGCATCCAGCTTGACCTTGACCTCCGGGATCTCGAAGTCGATGGAGCCGCGGCGATGGCGCTTCGCCTTGAGAATGTCGCGCAGGTCGCGCAGCGTCTCCAGCATCTCGCGGATATCCGCATTATCAGAGACATACGGCTCCTCGTGATCGACGAGTACCTTGTTCACGATGTTGTACGTCAAGCGGCGGTGCACATGGATGACCGTCGGCACGATTTCGTAGCTCGTGACCTCGCCCTCTGGGGAAATCTGCATCTCGCAGGCCATGGAGAGGCGGTCGACGCCCGCATTCAGCGAGCAGATGCCATTGGAAAGCTCCTTCGGCAGCATCGGGATCACGCGGTCCACGAGGTAGACACTCGTACCGCGCTCGCGCGCCTCGCGGTCCAGCGGCTCGTTCTCGCGCACATACCAGCTCACATCGGCGATGTAGACGCCGAGGAAATAGGATCCATCGGCGTTCTTCTTCGCATAGACGCCGTCGTCGAGGTCCTTGGAATCATCGCCATCGATGGTGACGATGGACAGATCGCGGCGGTCGCGGCGGCCCTCATATTCCTCAGGGCTCGGATTCTCCTCGCAGGCCGTGGCCGCAGCCTGTACATCCTCGGGGAAGGTCTCTGAGAGGTCGTACTGCTTCATCACGGAGAGGATATCGACGCCCGGGTCGCCCTTCATGCCGATGATTTCCGTGACCTTGCCCTCGGCGTTGTGGCGGCCCGTCGGCCATTTCGTGATTTCCACGACGACTTTTGCGCCCGTCTTCGCACCGTGCGCGGCCTTTTTCGGGATAAAGATATCGTTGTTCAGTTTCGTATTGTCCGGCGTCACGAAACCGAAGGTGCGGCTGCTCTCATACGTGCCCACGATGCGCTCGTTCGCGCGCTCGAGCACGCGGATGATTTCGCCCTCGCGGGAGCGGCCCGGTTCCTGCGACGGCGTGACGCGAGCCACGACGCGGTCGCCGTGCATAGCCGAATTCAGGCTGACACCCGGCACGAATACGTCCGTCTCCTCCTCGGTCTCGCGCACGTCGGGGATGATGAAGCCGAAGCCCTTGGCCGTCATGGAGAGCTTGCCCACGACGAGGTGCATGCGCGCCGGCGTGCCGTAGAGGTCGCTGCGGTTGCGGATGATTGCGCCCTCCTGCTCCAGTGCCTCCAGGGCCTGCGGGAACCCCACCTGCTCCTCCGGCGTCAGCTGCATGGCCTCGGCTAAGTCCCCGGCCAGCAGCGGTTTATATGCTTCTTCGCGCATATAAGCTAAAATCCGTTCTTTTAAATCCATAATTTTTCTTTTCTCCGTTTTCGCTTTCTTTTCTTCTTCGCTAATACGATAGTTCGCCTGTTGCCGGACTCATTCGGCAGCAGCCTGCAGGAACCGGGCGGTGCGGGCAAAGACCTGCTCGCGCTCCTCCGTCAGAGGCAACAGATGGCCGCCGCGTTCCAGCCAAAAGATTTCCTTGTGAGTCGTAGCCAGATGATTGTAGATGTAGACGGCGCTGCGAGGATCCGCCGTATGGTCGTCCTGTGCCTGCACGATGAGGCATGGCACTTCGATGTGTGCGAGCTCACCCTTGACCACCTCGATGACGTCGAGCAGCTCGTGCACGCTGATGAGCGGCATCTTGCGGTAGGTATGATTCGCCGCAGGGGGGACGTTCTTCAGACGGCGGCGCGCCTTGGGCACAAAGACGCCCACCGAAACACTGCGCGGCGGCAGCAGGCCAATGCCCCTCTCCTGGGCGATGTAGATGGGCGCCGCGAGCGGCACGACCCGGTCCACCTCGTACTCCGCCGCCGCGAGCAGCGCCAGCAGGCCGCCCATGGAGTGACCGACGACGCTGATGTGCTCGCAGGCCCCGCCGAGCACGGCCAGGCCGTCACGTACCGAGTCATACCAATTCTCCCATACCATATGACTCATATCCTCGGCCGTCGTGCCATGACCGGCCAGCCGCACGCCGAGCACCGTGAAGCCCTGCTGCTGCAGGTACTGCCCCATGAGCAGGAGCTCCGCTGGCAGGCCCGTGAATCCATGGATGAGCAACACGCCCTGCGGTCCGCCCGGCAGGAAGAAAGGCTCCGCTCCCGGCAAAATCATGCAGCATCCCCCTAACGCGAAAAACGTCCCCTGCCCTACAGGACAGAGAACGTCAATGCCTTACCGTATCAGTTCGTCATCCGGGCAATCACGATGGTAATAACCCCGAAGGCTATCGCCAGTACAACGGTCACGCGAGCCAGCAGCGCATCCATGCCACGGGCCTTGCTCGAAAATACCGTGTCGGCACCGCCGCCCATGCCGCCCATGCCCGCGGACTTCGCTTCCTGTCCGAGCACCGCAGCAATGAGTGCAATGCAGATGATGGCATCGAGTATCATCAAAAGTGTCAGTAACAAAATAGCCACTCCTTCACACCAATAAAAAGTCTACACCACATTTTATCATATACCGCCGCCATTGACAACACAGGTTTCACATCCGCTTTTACTTGTAAGCGCTCGGTCGAAATGGTATAATTATCGTAACAAGAGCAGCTGGTGTCTGGAACCATCAGCTCGCCCTTCGATATTACTAGAACGAGAAGGGGCTTCGGCTCGACACGTGTCAGCATCACCCTTTCCGGATCGGCTTCTTCACTTCATCCGTAGCTGCGAACTACTTCCGAAGTTGCAGAATGCCAATCACGATCTCCACGAACGCCAGTACAAGGCTGAGCTTTTCGTAAGTGCTCATGACATTCACCTCCCCATTCAGGGAGAGCTGATGTCAGCTGCTCTCACGTAAAGTATAGCATGTACTGGTGTTTTTGTATACCGTACTTTATTTCTTCCTGAAGATGTCCGCCAGGCTGCCGTCGCGCTCCTGCGCGAGCGTGGCGATGCCCGTATTGTAGAAAATGTCGTTGGGCAGAGCCACGATGGCCTCCAGCAAATCAGGCTCCAGCAGGTAGCGGCGGATTTCCGAAGGGCCGCTGCCCGCATCGCCCGTAAAGAGCGGCGAGCCGTTGTGGATGATGGCCACGCGGCTGCCCTCCCGCTTCATCTTGCTCACGGCCGTCTCGAGGAACAGCATCTGGCTGTCGCCGATGGCCGGCACGCCCGCGCCGAAACGTCCGGCATAGCCCAGATCAGGTCCGCTTTCTCCTTGACATTTACAGCTAAACTCACGTTCCATCCCTCGTTTATCTTCAGTATTTTCCTATCTAGTATAACACGCCAGGGGGGACATCCTATAGCCTGGCGAGGCAAATTTATGGAAAGCCGCCAGGAAGGATATACGATAGAGCATCGTGCTCACAGCGCGTCGTACTGCTGCTGGATGAAGGTACGTGTAGCTTCGGCGTTGTCGGGGGTCGTGTTCTCCAACGTGGCGTGAATGTAGGGCTTGCGCGTCTTGATAAAGCGCAGGATATCCGTGTAGTCCATCTCGCCCTGGCCACAGGCCACGGAGCGCAGTTTGCCATCGGCACCGCGCTGGAAATCCTTGAGATGCACGACCGCCACATAGTCGCCGAGGTCCTCGATGGCCTGACGGATAACTTCATCGCGCCGGTCCACATTGTGCGGGCCGAGCAGATTTACGGGGTCGAGGATAATTTGCAGGTTCGGCGAGTCGATGGCGCGCAACACCGCGAGTGCGCGTTGGGAGTCATAGACGATATGGCGGCAGACCGGCTCAATGGCGAGGATGACGCCGAATCGCTCCGCGCACGCCACGACGGGGCGCAGGTTGTGGATGAACGTGCCCAGCGCCGCCTCCGTCTTGCTCTCCGGCGTGTCCTCGATATAGTCCACATTCGGTGCGCCCGTCTCCGTGCCCACGACACCCGCGCCGAGCATGGCCGCGAAACGGATATTCTCATAGTAGCCCTGCTGGATGGCGGCAAGCTGCGCGGGGTCGGGATTGGCGAGGTTCTTGTAGTTGCCGAGCACGGCCACGTCGAGGCGATATCTGGCGAACAGCTTGCGCAGATACATCGCGAACCCCGGTGTGAGCGCCTGATTGCCCGGATAGTCCTTCAGCATCTTCGTGAGTGCCAGATGGCCGCAGGCAAAGCCCTGCTCCTCGGCGATGGCCAGTCTTTCCTCGATGGTGCCCGGCGCAATGTCGTGCAGGCGAATCCCTAATTGCATCATAAATCCCCTTTCTCGTCTATAGAAACCGGTTAATAACTCTTTCTTTATTTTAGCACAAACAAAAACCATCCGCTACAAAAAGCGGATGGTTTCGTTGTATTTGCTTTTGTTGTTACAGCTCCGGCTGCAACGCGATTACTCGTGCAACGTATAGACGCGGATGGAGCTCGTATTGCCCTCGCTGAGCTGGATGCCGGAGGTCACGATCGTCATGTCGCCGATCTCGACCAGGCCATGATCCAGGGCGCAGGTCGTCGCGGAGCCCGTCATCTCATCCACCGTATGCCAGGAACGGCCCTTCAGCGGATAGACACCCCAGCGGAGGTTCAGATGGCGTGCCACCTTATCGGACGGCGTGTAGGCGGCGATGCAGGCCTTCGGGCGATACTTCGAAACGACCTTCGTCGTGTAGCCGGAGATCGTCGGCGTGATGATTGCCTTGGCATCAAGCTCATAGGCCAGCTCAACCGTAGCATGCGCGATGGCGTCCGTCGTGGACGGCTGATGCTCAAAGCCCTTGCGCGCGAAGATCTTCTTATAGTCGAGGGACTCCTCGATGCGCAGTGCGATGCGGTTCATCGTCGCCACAGCCTCGACCGGATAGTCACCGCTGGCCGTCTCACCGGACAGCATGATGGCATCCGTGCCATCGAGGATGGCGTTGCCGACATCGGAGACCTCGGCACGCGTCGGGCGCGGGTTGTTCGTCATGGACTCCAGCATCTGCGTGGCAACGATGACCGGCTTGCCGGCCTTGTTGCACTTCTTGATGATCTCCTTCTGGATCAGGGGCACATCCTCCGCCGGAATCTCAACGCCGAGATCGCCACGGGCAACCATGATGCCATCGGAAACCTCGAGGATGCTGTCGAAGTTCTTGACGCCTTCGAGGTTCTCGATCTTCGGGATGATCTCCATGTGGCCGTTGTGCTCCTGGATGAGCTTGCGGATGGCCAGCACATCGGAAGCGCGCTGAATGAAGGAAGCGGCGACGAAGTCCATGTCGTTCTCGCAGCCGAAGATGATGTCCTTCTCATCCTGCTCGGAGATGGGCGGCAGGCCCAGCGACACGCCCGGTACAGCCACGCGCTTGCGCGTGCTCATCTTGCCGCTGTTCAGGATCGTCGTGATAATATCCTTGCCCTTGATCTCGTCGACCTTCAGCTCAACGAGGCCATCGGAGAGCAGCAGCTTGTCGCCCGGCTTGACCTCGGTGTAGAGGCCCTTGTGGTTGATGGAGACATGCGTCTCATCGCCCGGCTCATCCTTGTAGGTCAGCGTGAACTTCTTGCCCTTCTCCAGCATGACCTTGCCGTCCTTGAACTCGCCCAGACGCATCTCCGGTCCCTTCGTATCAAGGATGAAGGAGATGACCTTGCGCGTCTTCCTGGCAGCCTCGCGCACCGCCTGGATACGTGCCAGATGCTCGGCGTGATCACCATGCGAGAAGTTGAAGCGAGCGCAGTTCATGCCGTTCTCGATCAACTTTTCCACGACACCCGGTTTCTCCGTGCTCGGGCCCTGCGTGCAGATGATCTTCGTTTTTTTCAACATTTGCTATTACCCCCATCAAGAATCCTTTACTATGAACCTCATTCTACACCCTTTATTCGCCACGCTCAAGCCAAAATCCCCCTTATACGGGAAAGAAATTATTTTCAGAAAAATTCATGTTATTTATTGCTTTTGCTATAGCGTATAAGTAATGTTTATCGGCTTACACTACGTGCCATTGCGCGAAAAGTGATAATTCCCCCTGCTGGCATCATTCCCCGCCAAACAAAAAAACTGCCCGCAAAAATGCAGGCAGCAGAAATCAAAACATGAAATTGAGCAAATTGCCTACCGAGGCATATGTCGTCATGCCCTGAAGGGCCTTACCTGTGTAGAGCGACGCGACCTCCATCTCGCCGCCGATCATCTGCTTCATCGAGGGAAACAGCTTGCTGCGCTGATGGTTGGCCTGCTCGATGTGCGTCTCCGCCTTGCCGGCGAGGCCGCTGCGTCCCAGCGTATACTCGGTGGCATCGCTGTTCTCCGTCAGGGCCTTGGCCAGCTTGTCCTCATCGAGCGACAGCGCACCGGTCTTCGTATCAACCGTAATGCCCACCGTGCTGTACTGGCCAGCGTGATAGGTCGTATCCGCGAAGTTGCTGCTCAGTGCCTTCATGCGGTCACTGACCTCCGCGTTGTCGCTGGTGAACTGCAGCGCATCGTTGTAGGCCGAGACGAGATTGCTGACGTTCTTGATGGCCGCCTTGAGCCCACTGCTGTAGGTCTTCGTGCCATCGGCATTAGTCGTGATATCGTCTTTGCCGAAGTCGAAATTCATATACTTGACGGTGCTCGCCGCATCTTTCAGATCCGACATCGTGCTGTCGTACTCCGCATAAAATGCCTTGTTCGTCGAGGTATAGGAACTCATGAGGCCCTGGATACCCGACTTGATGCTCGTGAGCGTCTTCATGTCCTCCGACGCCTGCGTAGCCGCATTCTTCCAGCTGTTGACGATAGCCTCCGAGCTGGACTTCGCGTTGCTGCTGATGCTCGAAAGCGACGTCGAACTCGTGGCAGACGATGTGCTCTTCGCCGTACTGGTACTGCTCGTACTCGAGCCGAACAGTGACAGGCCATTATTCTGCGCCATCTTGTACATGGCGTAGGTGTTGTTGGCCATTGCCGAAATCGTAGCCATAATATTTCCTCCCTTCCCTGGTAATGCAGGATCCACTCTTCCACCTATATTATCGTCTATTTTCCCTTAAAAATAAAGCCCCCCGCGCAAATAATCCGCCCGCTCGCCACCGCGCAAAAACTGTAACGAAAATTTTACAGTATCGCAAAATCGTCTAAATCATAAAATTCTCTTTACAGTTTTCTTGATTTTGCAATACCATAACCATATAATTACAGTATGAAGGTATAGAGGAGGTCGCTCGCATGGTAAAACGTGAACTATATCTACGTCGTATACGTCCCTTTTACGATTCTGAACTGGTCAAGGTTATCACCGGCATCCGCCGCTGCGGCAAATCGACCCTGATGCTGCAGATTGTCGAGGAAATCCGGTCAAAGGGTGTGCCTGAAGACCACATTCTGGTCATCAATTTCGAAATCTATAAATTCCGGTCGCTGCTGTCCCCTGACAAGTTCAATGATTATGTCGAGTCACGCATCACCGATACGCAGAAATACTACCTGTTCTTCGATGAGATCCAGAACGTAACGGACTTTGAGCTGGTCGTAAACTCTTTCCGCGCCGGCCATAACGTGAGCATCTTCCTGACCGGCTCAACCTCAAAACTGCTGTCCGGCGAGCTGGCTTCACATCTCGGTGGGCGCACGCTCTCTTTCCGTGTCATGCCCTTTACCTTCAGCGAAGTCACGGAACTGCTGCGCGAGCAGGGGCAGGACAGTGACCGTATGCAGATGTTCCGTGACTACTGCCGCTGGGGCGGCTTTCCCCTCGTCTGGTCGGTACCTGCCGACGAAGAGCGCACCTTCATCCTCACGAACCTCTACGATTCCATTGTGCTCAAGGATATCGTTCTGCGCAACAGCATCAAGTCACCTTTGATTCTGGAGAAGATTCTCAACTATACTATAGCCAACTCATCTACCACTTTCTCGGGCAATCGCATCGCCGGTGTTCTCACCAGCCAGGCCATGAAAGTCTCTGCGCCCGTGGTGAACAACTACCTGAAGGCCATCCTCGATGCCTGCATCATCAACCAGGTCGAACGCTACGACATTCGCGGCAGCAAACTGCTGGCCTACGAGGCCAAGCTCTACGTCTGCGACCTCGGCATCTTCCAGCTAAAAAAGAACCGCGTCAAGGATGAATACAATTTCATGGTAGAAACCATCATCTACAACGAACTCATCGCCCGCGGCTATCACGTCTACGTCGGCAAAACGCCCAAAGGCGAAATCGACTTCGTCGTGACGCACAACCAGCAAAAATGCTATATCCAGGCCGCCTACATGCTCTCCACTCCCGAGACCCGTGCCCGCGAGTTTGGCGCCTTCGCCCCCATCAAGGACGCTTATCCCCGCTACGTCATCACCATGGACCCCATCACCCAGGACGAGAACGGCATCCGGCATCTAAATTTGCTGGACTTCCTCATGGACGAAAACTCTCTTGGCTAAAATCGCGGCTCTTTGCTGCAATCTTTACCGCTGGCATTCAGTTGTGCTTCTGCATCTCATCTAATATCTGCAAACGCCTGCTATAATGGCACGCTCAAAAATACCCGCACACCCCGGCGGCACAGACGATGGCTATGACGAGCGCCACGACGGCAACGCCGAAGCAGGTGCCGCTGTCGTCGTCCTGCGGGGCATACTGGCCGACGTAGGACTTCGCTGGATTGGCCGGATCGTAGTGGACTTCTTCTTCGTTCCACGGTTCCATACCGGTATCGGTCTTTGCCTGATAGGTCACGCCGTCCACTTCGTAAACAAAGGTCGCCCTGTAATAACTGACACGTTTGATGTAGTATTTAATATACCTCTCCTGCGCTATTTTCTTTCCCTTCGTTTCACCCGTATACACTTCCTCGAGCGCATCTGCGGCCGCACCGCCGCGGTTCCATTCCTGCACGCCGGCCCACGCGTAATAAACAAATACACCCGCCGAAATCAACGCCAGGAGCAAATATATCAGTCTTCGCATCTTTCCCGCCCCCTTCCAGAATTTACGCCTGCTCTCTCTGCAGCAACCATATAGAACACCTTTGTCTCAGCAAAATTATACCATATTAAGTTCGTATCCGTCTGGTCATACATAAAAATCGTTACGATATATTGACATTGCATATAAATTTATTTACAATGAAGGTAATAAACTATGCGCAAAAAAGGAGTGAAACCCTATGCCAAGTGCTAATATCAACATCCGCATGGATACCGACTTGAAGAATCAATTTGATGCCTTTTGCAAAGAGGTTGGTCTGACGATGACCGCAGCTTTTAATGTCTTTGCTAAGAAAACTGTAGCTGAGCAACGCATCCCCTTCTCCATTGGCAGAGATGTACCAAACACAGAGACACTGGAGGCCTTGGCTGAGGTGAAAAAAATGAAAGCCGCCCCGAATTACGGCAAGCGCTACAAAGATGTAGATGCCATGATGAAGGAGCTGCTATCTGATGTTCAATAAGAAAGCTCTGCGGCTAAGGCAAACTTGCCTGAACCGTAGAGCTTTCTTTTTTATTCGCTATTATCCGCGCTCCCCGTGGTGTTCCCCGTGGTGTTCGAGGTGGCGGATTTCTTTGACTTTGTTCTGCGCGTCCACCATGACCACGGTGGGGCGATAGGTCCGGGCCTCGTCGCCGGTGAAGAAGGCGTAGGCCATGATGATGACGATGTCGCCGGGCTGGGCGAGGCGGGCGGCGGCGCCGTTGAGGCAGATGACGCCCGAGCCGCGCTCACCGGGGATGACATAGGTCTCGAGTCGCGCGCCGTTGTTGTTGTCGACGACCTGCACGCGCTCGTTCTCGAGGATACCGGCCGCGTCCATGAGGTCGCGGTCAATGGTGATGCTGCCCATGTACTGCAGGTTCGCCTCCGTCACCGTAGCGCAATGAATCTTGGACTTCAGCATATGTAAAATCATGTTTGTTCCTTTCCAAATGATGACCGAGGCTGAACTGCCTGTACCTCAGCCCAGAATGATGTTATCGATGAGGCGCGTCTTGCCGATGTAGACGGCAATGGCCAGCAGGCACGGCTCCGTGACGTTGTCCGTCGCCTGCAGCGCCGGATAAGTGTAGAGGTCGACGTAGTCGATCTTCGCCAGCGGCTCTTTGGCCAGCTCGTCCGCCGTGACCTTTTTCAGCACCTCAGCCCTGCACTCGCCCTGCTCATAGGCCGCCCGGGCCGCCCGCAGGCTGCGCGAGAGCACGAGGGCTGCCTTTTTCTCCTCTGCGCTCATATAGGCGTTGCGGGAGCTGCGTGCGAGGCCGCTCTCCTCGCGGCAGATGGGCACCATATTGACCTCGACGGGGAGGTTCAGATCCGCGACGAAACGGCGCACCACCGCGACCTGCTGCGCATCCTTCTGGCCAAAGAAAGCCTTGTCGGCGCGCGTGATGTTCATGAGCTTCGTCACGACCGTGGCCACGCCGCGGAAATGGCCGGGACGGCGCGCGCCGCAGAGCACGTCCGTGATGCCGTTTTCCACCGTGATGTAGGTGCCATAGCCCTCGGGGTACATCTCCTGCGGCTCCGGATGGAACACCGCATCGACGCCCTCGGCCTGCAGCTTCTCGCAGTCGGCGGGGAACTGGCGCGGGTACTTGTCATAGTCCTCGTTCGGGCCAAACTGCACGGGGTTGACGAAGACCGAGGCAATGACGACGTCGCAGGCCTTGCGCGCCGCGCGCATGAGCGTCATGTGGCCCTCATGCAGGGCACCCATGGTCGGGCAAAGGCCGATGGTTTTGCCCGCCGCATGCTGCGCCGCCGCATAAGCCTGCATCTCTTTGACCGTGGTGAAAACTTTTAACTCTTTCATTCTATGACAACCTCTTTTTCTTCCATTTTCGCGTCACGACGCGCATAGTAGTTGGCGACCAGGGAACCGGAAATATTGTGCCAGACGGAGAAAATCGCGCCCGGAATCGCGGCGACCGGATCGAAATACAGCACGGCCAGCGCCGCTGCCAGACCCGAGTTCTGCATGCCAACCTCGATGGAGACCGTGCGCGCCCGCTGGCTGTCCATGTGGCAGAGGTGCGCGAGGCCATAGCCCAGCGCGAGCCCCAGCACGTTGTGCAGCACGACGATGAGCACCAGCAGCGGACCGACCGTGAACAGCTTCTCCGCCGAGAGCGAGACGACGCCGCCCACGAGCAGCACGATGCAGATGACGGAAAGGAGCGGCAGCGCCGGTTCAATACGCGCGAGCCTCTCGCCCAGTGCATGGTGCACGATGAGACCAAGCACGATAGGCGCCAGTACCATCTCTGCAATCGAGATCATCATGGACGATGCCGATACCGCGATATGCGCATCGGCATAGAGCAGCGTCAGCGCGGGCGTCACCAGCGGCGCTAAAAGCGTCGTCACCATCGTCATCGAGACGGAAAGCGCCACGTCGCCGCGCGCGAGATACGAAATCACGTTCGAGGCCGTACCGCCCGGGCACGTACCCACGAGAATCACGCCGATGGCGAGCTCCGGCGACAGGCCAAAGGCCTTGACGAGACCGAAGGCCACCAGCGGCATGATGAGGAACTGGGCAAAGACACCGATAGCCACGTTGCGCGGCTGACGCAGCACGTTGCGGAAATCATCCACCGAGAGCGTCATGCCCATGCCGAACATCACGAGCCCGAGCATCCAGCTCACGTAGCCGCCGACCCAGTGCAGGAGCTCCGGGTGCCATGCACCGAGCACGCCCGCAGCCACGACGAAGAGCGCCATGTTGTCCACGAGAAATTTAGCAAACTTGCGCAAAAAAAGACCTCCTTTTGCTACAGTTCGGGAAAGGCGAATCGAACGATTGTATCCGCATTTCCCTGATAAACGACATGCAGCAAAAGAACGTCATACAAAACGCGCCAGGCACAAAAGCCTGACGCGTAAATTTCCTGATTTCCATCATGCAAAACACAGACGGTAACCCCCGCCGTCCTGTCCGCAAAAGCGGTACAGGCGGCCCGGCGCGCCCGCGCAGCATGATGCCGAAAAAGTACAACCCGCTAAGGAAACACTGACGATTTAGTCAGCGTTTCCTTAAAGTGGTGTCATCTTTTGCTACGCTCTCCATGCTAGCACATTGCACGGAGAAAAGCAACTCGGGTCAAATCGGGTGCAGCACGCTGTTGAGGAATTTTTTCGTGCGCTCGTTCTGAGGGTGCTCGAAAAGGTCTTTCGGCTTGCCCTCCTCGATGATTACGCCATCGCCCATGAAAATCACGCGGTCGGCGACCTCGCGCGCGAAGCCCATCTCGTGCGTGACGATGACCATGGTCATGCCCTGCTGGGCCAGCTGCTTCATGACGCCGAGTACCTCGCCGACCATCTCGGGGTCGAGCGCACTCGTCGGCTCATCGAACAGCATGATTTTCGGATTCATCTCGAGCGCCCGCGCAATGGCGATGCGCTGCTTCTGCCCGCCCGACAGCTGCGAAGGATAGGCGTCGCGCTTGTCGGCAAGGCCGACCATCTGCAGGAGTTCCATGCCGCGCTTCTCGGCCTCGGCTTTGGTCATTTTCTTCAGCTCGACCGGCGCCAGCGTGATATTGTCCATGACCGTATAATTGGGGAACAGATTGAACATCTGGAACACCATGCCGATCTGCTCGCGGAAACTGTCGATGTCCTTCGTATGGCGCACATCCGTACCAAAGACTTTGACCGTCCCTCCCTGCGCCTCCTCGAGACGGTTCAGGCAACGCAGCAGCGTGCTTTTGCCCGAGCCGCTGGGACCGATGATGCAGACGACCTCGCCCTCAGCGACGTGGAACGAAATATCCTTCAGGACCTCATTCGTGCCAAAGGACTTCACCATGTGCTCAACTTCAATTATCATGCTGGAGCCTCCTCTCTACGACCTTCGACAGCAGCGACAAGCCGACAATGACCACGAGATACAGCAGCGCCGCGAAGGAATACACCTCGAAGGGCATATAGGTGCGCGCGATAATGATCTGCGAGTTCATCGTGAGCTCACGTACGCTGATGACCGAGAGGATGGAGGTATCCTTCAGCGTCGTGATGAACTGGTTGATAATCGGCGGAATCATGATTTTGATGGCCTGCGGCAGCACGACTTTCTGCAAGGTCTTGAAATAGCCAAGGCCCAGGCTGCGCGCCGCCTCGACCTGCCCGACATCCACGGCCTGGATACCGCCGCGGAAAATCTCCGCTAGATAGGCACTCGCATTGATCGTCAGCGTGACGATGGCCGCAAAGAGCGGATTGAACTTCACATGCAGCAGTGCGCCGACACCGAAGAAGAGGAACAGCGCGAAAATCATCACCGGCACGCCGCGCACGACGTACAGATAAAGCGTGTAAAAAGCCCGCAGTGCCCTGATATGGGAAAGTCCCATGACGGCGAGTACAATGCCGAGGAAAAACGCGCAGAAAAGGGAGGTGACCGCCATGATGAGCGTAACCTCCAAGCCTGCGAACAGACTCGGCCAGCACTCGGCCCAGACCGCAAGATATTGTTCCATGAAAAAATTCCCCCAAATTAGAAACAAGGAAAGAAGCAGCCAACCTGTCTCTTTCCTTGCCTACATCCCTGGATGTGACTGAAGCGGTAAATGCGTTACTTCTTGGAGATATACTGACCGACAATCTTGTCGTACGTGCCGTTCTCCTTGATTTTCTTCAGACCCTCATTGAACTTCTTCAGCAGTTCCGCGTTGGCGCCCTTCTTGACGGCAAAGCCATAGGATGGCGGATCAATGACGGAGTCCACAGCGATACGCAGTTTCGCCTGCTCGCCGATCTTGATCTGATAGTTGATGACCGGATAATCCTCCATGAGGAAGTCCGCATTGCCGTTGGCCACGGCGAGCATCATGCTCGGCGAATCATCGTAGTAGTTGATGGTCAGGCCGTATTTATCCTTGTTGTCCTCGGCGAACTTCGCACCCGTCGTGCCCTTTTTGACGGCGGCCGTCTTGCCCTTGAGGTCCTCGACCTTGTTGATGCTCGTGTTATCCTTATTCACGACCACCGCGAGGCCGGACTGGATATAGCCATCCGAGAAATCAACTTTCTGCTTGCGCTCATCCGTGATGTTCATACCCGCAATCGCGCCATCGATCTGATCGGAAACGAGAGCCGGAATGATGCCCGAGAAATCCATCGGCTTCAGCTCGTAATCGATGCCCTCTTCTTTGGCAATCGCGTCGAGCAATTCCACGTCGATGCCTTTATATTTGCCATTCTCCTCCATCGAGAACGGAGCATATTTGGCGTCGCAGGCAATCACGAATTTTTTGGCCTGACCGGCAGACGAAGACGAGCTGCTGGAATCCGTCTTCTCCGCTACAGCACCACAGCCGGCGGCCACAGCCATCACGCCAACCAGAGCGACGGCCAGCAATTTTTTCCAAGGTTTCATCATCGAATATCCCTCCCAAAACAAAAACGGTGCCAAAGGAAGACTATCCTTCCCTCGGCACCGTTGCCATCAGAACATAACGCTATGGTGAATGTTCGTCCTCTTGTTATGCATCTATTCTAGTCAACAAACGTTCTAGCGTCAATAGAACTTTCGATGTAGAAACCGTTATCGCCCCAGATCGCCGAGGAAATTATCCTCATCGGCCCAGTCATCTGGCATCCCCTTGACGACCAGAACCGGGCAATGCGCCTGCGCCAGTACCTGGCTGGAAACGCTGCCCATGAGCAGGCGGCGGAACGTGCCAAAGCCACGGCTGCCCATGACGATGAGGTCACTCTCCTCTTCCTCAGCGATATCGAGCACGGTCTCGGCGGGGTCGCCCACCTCCACGCGCGTATGTGCGCGCACATGGCGCGGGATCACATGCATGAGATCCGCCAGGAACTGAAAAGCCGCAATCTTGAGCTCAGCCGGCACGTAACCGCTGAGACTGACCTGCTCAAAGGCAGCCACATTTTTATTGTAATCCACAACCATGAGCAACGTAAGCTCCGCACCCGTGGCCTCCGCGAGCTGAATCGCTTCGCCCACGGCCTTGAATGCCGTTCCCGAGCCATCCGTCGGCACGAGGATACGATGGCATTTGACATGCCTTGCCGGCTCGCCCTGCCGCTCCTGAATCACCGCCACGACTTTGGCGGCCTGCATTTCTGCCTGTTCTGACATCTGCTCTGCCTCTTTTCTTGAAAAGCCTATGCGGGCCTCATTCCACGAACTTACTCAGCCTCCGCAGCCAGCTTCTGCATCTCTGCCTCACGGCGCTGGTCAGCGACCTGACGCTGCTGGAGCTGCTGCTTGCTGCGGTAGAACTTCACGCAGAACAGCACCGCCACCACGCCGATATAGATGAGAAATGCGCCGATCTCTTTCGAGATATCCGCCAGTCCCGCCCCACGCAGGATGATGTCCCGCGTGAAATGGAACTCCCAGGTCAGGGGAAAGACATGCGAAAGGTTCAGCACCCAGTCCGGATAAAATGCCGTCGGGCCCGTCGGGCCGCCAAAGATGAAGCCGCCCGGGATGAACAGGATCATACGCGAGGAGGCAATACCCGGATTGGCTGCCGTCCAGCCGAAGAGCAAGCTCAGCATGCCCACGGTCATCACGTAAAAGGCCTGAATGAGCAGGAATGCAGCGAGGTGCCCGGAGAAAGTCATATCCCCGAGTACCCGCAACAAGGCCATACCAACGACAAAGGACACGGCGAGACATGCACCATAGGGCAGGATGCGCAGGATGAGATCCCACGGCGTGCCCTCCAGCAGGATGCGGTCGAGCTGATGCGTGAGCCGCAGACGTGGAATCATGCCGATGGTCGCAAAGGTGAAGAACATCGAACCGAAGAAGAACAGGAAGCCCTGTACCTCCACGTTGTAGTTCGAGCCGTTCGGGTTGAAGAGGTTGCGGTCGGCGAGGCCGATGGTGCCGCGCAGGCTGTCGTTCGTACTGCCCGGATCGCCCTGTGCAGCAGCATTATCGAGCCCGACAAGCTCATTGAGTGCCACCTTGATCTCCGAGCTTTGCGCCGTGTTGGTATTATCATAGAACACACCGATATTCGCGGCCTCGCCCGTATAGCGGCTCTTCTCGAGATCCGGCGGGAAATACACCACCGCGATGGCCTGATCGCGATAGAAAAGCGTCTGCGGATCCGTCGGCGTATTGATGACCGCCGTGACGTGCATGAACTCCGAGGCATTGATGCGGTTCGTCATCTCATGGCTGTAGGCTGAGTTATCGAGGTCGATGACGGCAACCGGTGCATCGGCAGCGATATTGCTGCTGAGCATCGTGCCGAGCACGAGCGCGATGACCGTGGCCACCATGATGCAGACTTTCTCATAGGGCATGCCCTGACCGGAGAATAGAAAGCGGATTTCATCTTTTAGCGAATTCACTGTCATTCACCCCGATCGTCATGCCTGGCATCACGCCATCCTGTGGATCGATGAAGATACGCACCTGGAACCCTGTAAGATCCGCCTGTCCCTTTTCGCGGGACTGCTTGAGATCGGCAAAGCCCGGCGCCTTCGTCAGCAGGCGGATTGTGCCCGTGACTTTCTTTTCTCCGGCCACAGTCGTGCCCGTGATGGTGTCGCCCTCGCTGAGGCCCCTGGCCTGCTGCTCGCTGATATAGATATCGTAGTAGGCACGGTCACTCTCCAGCAGCACCACCGGCGTCGAGGGGGCGATCATCTCGCCCTCTTTGGCGAGGACTTTCAGCACTTTGCCATCCTCCGGCGCGCGCAGCGTGAGGCGTTCCTTCTGCACCTGCAGCTGCTTGAGCTGGACTTCCAGCGCCTGCTTCTGCTGGGCAAGGGCGTCGATGTCATTGCTCATGTTGCTTGCGGCCTGACGCTGCTGTGCAATGGTCGGCAGATTCAGGCTGTCCGTATTGCCCGTATCCTGCGCACCCACGAGCAATTTATCGAGGAGCTGCTGCTGCTGTTCCACATTGGCCTGCGCCACATTCAAGGCCATGGTTGCATCGTCGAGCTGGGACTGTGCCACCGCACCGGCGGACACGAGTGCCGCCTTGCGCTGATAGTCGATCTGGCTGTTCTTCAACGTAGCCGCAGCTGCTGAGACGGCTGCGCGCTGCTGGTCAATCTGGCGGAAGCTCTGCGTCTCATCGTTATCCGCCTTCATGTAGTTCACGACCTGCGTGCCGCCCTGCGAGCGGATCTGCGCATCGAGCTGCGCAATCTGAGCCTGCAATTTCTCTATGGCGAGATCCGTATCGGTCGCGTCAATCTCCATGATGACATCGCCCTTTTTGACCTCATCGCCCTCTTTGACATGCACGCTCAAAAGACGGCCGCTCACGCTATCAAAGGACATCTTGACCTGCTCGGCCGTGAGGATGCCTTCCTTTTTCTCCATGCCCAATGCGATGGCATCGTGCCCCTTGTACATGAGGAGCAACCCGCCGATAAAGAGCAAGGCAATAAAGACCGCCCCCACACGCAACGCTTTCTTCCTCGTATTGACCTTCTGCATCGTTCTCCTTTTCCCGGACTAACCCAATCCGTACGCCTGCACAATTGTGCCTATAAGCATTTTTGCAGGACGATTTTTCCTTCTTATATGTCATTCAGCTGCCCAGCTTGTGCAACAGGCGAATTAGTTCTTTCTGCTCCGCTTCGGTCAGCTTCTCCATGAGCCGCGTGACACGCAGGTAATGCGGCGGCAGGATTTCATCCATAAAGGCAACCCCCCGCGCGGTGAGACACACGACCTTGCCCCGCCCGTCCCCGGCGGCGGGGACGACATCCACCATGCCCTCGCGCGCGAGGCGCTGCAGCATATTGCTGATGGTCGCGCGCGTCACGCCGACCTTCGCAGCCAGCTGCGAAGGCGCCACGCCCACGCGGTTCTGATGCAGCACGATAAGGGCACAGAAGCGCCCCTCTGACAGATGATATTCCCGCTGTAATACATCGAGAATCTCCTGCTGCACATCCTCACCGGCCTGTTTGATGCCCAGCATCGCGATGACCGCCGCCGGATTGATCTCCGGCACTAATTTTTTATGACGTTCCAATTCTTCCCAGGTCGGGATCATTTCCCGTTTCAAATTCTCACCTCGCTATATAGTTAGCTTGCTAACTAATTACTTGCTTATTATAGGAGGATTCCTCGCCATCGTCAAGCATAACAACAAAAAAATCCTGTTCCCCAAAGGAACAGGATGAAAGATATTCAATCCGAAAGAAAAATCAGCGTACAAATACGACGCTCGTGTTATCGAGGAAGTGCGTAGCACCGTTCTCGATGAGCACGCGGTTCGCATCTGCCGTGCTCAGCACCGGATTGCCATTGTGGTTGTCCAGCGAAACAGCCTTGACCACCAGCGGGTTGCTGCCAGCACGGGCAGCCTGGCCCATATCCGACGTGTAGGATGCCATGCCCTGCTTGACGATCAGGTCATAATTGAGGTTCTTGTACCCATAGATGGGGTTGCCCTCAGCGTTCTTGATGACCGGGCTCATGACCGGACGCAGGCCGAGGCCGCGGCAGTCAACGATGAGGCCCGTGTAGTTGCCAACCGCCTGGCCAACGGGAGCCGGAGCAGCCGAGCTGGCAGGAACGGATGGGGCAGCAGGCGTAGCGGCCGACTGCTGCGGAGCAGCCGGAGTCTGAGACTGCTGCGGGGTCGGGGTATTGACCTTTACCTCAACATTAACCGACGTCGAGGGAGCTGGTGCCGGAGCTACCGAAGCAACGGGCTGCGGGAACGGCTCCTTTACCGTCGGCTGCGGCAGAACGGCTTTCGCGATAGACGAAGTCACGCCGAACATCGGCACCTCCATCGTGACCGTGTAAGCGCCATCCTTGTCAAAGGACTCGCTGACGACGCGAGCGCCCTTAATCGTAGCAGACATATGCGCCTTCACGACATCACTCGTCGTCATGTTCATCTCGACCGTCGTATCAGAATCGATCTGAACACCTTTTACCGTCTCAGCGAGCTGACGCCAGCCATCGACGATAGCAGCACGACGCGCCAGAATCTTGCCCTGAGCCAGATTGACGGCCTGCGGCGGCATAACGCCCATACCCACAGCGCGAACGACACCCTTCTCGTAGTCGATCTCGCCCGTGCCGTTACCCATGGCAAAGGCACTGGCTGCTGACATGACGACCATGGCCGCAGCGACCATAGCCGTCGTCAGCAATCTCACATACTTATTCATGTCCAATCCTCCTTAATCAGAACACTTCGTTGTGAAGCACAACTTTATTATAAAGACGTGTCTCATTTTTGACAAGTCTTATGTCCTATTTTTCTAAAAAGAACAACCCGGAATCGTCTGTCCCATCAGTGCTGCTGCCAATAGGCAGCCACCTTATCCGCCAAGGCCCGTGCGGAGTTCAAGCCCGCCTTGTCGAGCACGCGCTGCCCCGTCAGCCGTTTCTCCTCCAGCACGAGCTGGTAGGAGTCCCGGTACTCGCCGATGACGCGGCGCCCGTTATAAATATCCACTGCGCGCACGATAACATCTCCCTGACAGGTATGCCCGGTCGCATCATCCGTTACCGGACGGATACTGACCTCGCCGATGATCGCCAGCGGCACATCCTGATGGTCAGTCTCAATTCTTTGTGAGAGGCTCTGACAGAAGGTTTCAAACGGCTGACGGTTATCCATGATGGAACGGCTCAAATCTGCCTGATCGGCCATCTGAAATCCCAGACGCTCGAAAACATCCTTATAGACCGTCGCGAGCTGGGACTGACTGCTCTGGAAATGCGCCGCATCCATCGCCATGCCATTGACGCGAATCAGGCAGTAAAAAGCCTTATCATCATGGCGCTCTGTCTGTGCCGCATTCACCTGGCCGATACGTGCTGTCAGTTTGTCCATGTCGACCGTGACTTTGCTGTAAAGGAGCAGTTTGCTCCCATCCTTTTGCTGATTGAAGACCTGGGGCTGCGCCGTGTACTGCTCATACTCCCCCATGAGCTGACGAAACAGCGGATTTTGCGGTGTTATCAGGTAGCGAAGTGCCTTGAACATCGCTTTCTTCCGTGCATTCGCGATCGCTCCCTGCTCACTGCCCTGCGAGGAAACCCCGCAAACCGTCATCGTCGTTGGGGCCGCCTGTACGGCAGCCATCGGCAGAAAGAAGAGTGAGCAGAACGCGGCTGCCAGCAGAATACGCCCCAACCCCCGTATCATAAGCAACCACCTCCAGACAAGGCATCAAAATGAAAAGATCATCTTGCCTCCGGCAGATTCACCGGGTACCGCGTTTGGCAGTCTCTGCTGAATGGCATTCGAGAAATCGCCCGGCGTGCTATACCCCATAGCATCGACAAAAATCTGCAACGCTCCCGTGCTGGAGAATCCCATACGGACGATCCGGCAGGTCATCCCCTGCAAAGCCTGCACGATCGCATTTTTCTGATTGACACGATCCGTGATGTTCTGGAAGACAAGTAACGTCTTGATATGACGTACCCCACCGCGCGTATCGCGCTGCTCTGTCAGGAGTGCCTTCTGCGAAAGGGATTCGACCGCCTTGCGTGCCGCCAGATTCTGCGCTTTCAGAACCGCCGCATTCGCATCGTTACCCACGGCAGTAAAATAATCCGCAAAGGAATTTACCGCATTATTGTCAAGCCCCACCATGCTGAAGGAAGCCTGCACAACAGCTGAAACCCCCTGTCGCCCCGGGTTAATCTGAATGGTGGAGAACACGCCATAGAGCACGGCATGGGCATCGCCGCGCTCTTCCATAGACGAGGCGATGGCGCGAATCTGTGTGGCCGACAGTGGCTGGCCACTGCGAACCTGGTTCTGGACATAGTCGTTTAACCGGGAGCTTTCCCCTACTGCAAAGCCGCCATCTTCCAGCCTGCTGCGTACGTAGGTAGAGACATCATCCTGACTGCCAAAGATACCCGTCTTACCTGCCAGTGCCACGAGAACACCGTGGCGGTTAGACTGATCACTCAGTGCCGAGATGCGATCCTTCAGTTTTCCCATCTCGGTCTCAATCGCGTGCGTGCTGACCTCCGCATCGATTGACAGAATGTACATCCCGTCCTCCTGATGCTCATCAAAGACCCGGTTCAGCTTCACATAGCCGTTGGAATTCGACATGATGCGGTCGGTCAGCACGACGTTCTTGTCCACCAGCGTCGTGCCCGAAACCTGCACGCCGACCCTGGCCTCGACCAGCGTACGCTCAGCATCCTGAATCGCCTGCTCCCTAGCACGCACCGTATCACCATCTGTGATAACCGCGCGCCCCTGCTGAATCTCCGCCTGGCAGACCGATGCCTGCCCCCAAAAACTGCACGCCGCTACCGCGACGGCTGCCAAGGCCAGTCGTATATCGGTTCTCCTCATATGACAACCTTCTCCTCACTTTTTGCGCTTCTGCTGTGCCAGTTCATTAGACAAATCATAAAAGAGTGACGTAAAGGCATAATACTCTGTCTGCTGCTTCTTCGCCAGACGATCCTGCTCTGACAGAGCTTTATCTGCCTCCGGCACATCGATCAGGATCAGATGCTTCGTCAGTGGCTCCGCCGGTGCCGCTGCCTGTCCATTTGCATCGATTTCCTGCTGCGTGAGCCATGCCTTGTACATATGATGCTCCGTGGCCGCCTTGCCCGGATCCATGACTCCGTCATTAACCCCATACACATCCAGCGTAATCTTATTTGTCGGCTGTTCCCAGGACAATTCCTGCTCACCCAACGGTGTATTGATCCGCATGCGGTTGATGTTTTGGTCCAATGCGTCATTACCGAACACGCTCGGCAGGACGACCTGATTATGTGCCTGCTGGAAAGCCGCAGTATACACGCTCGCGAGCAGCTGTTGCAGCTTCTGTCCTTTCTCTCCTGGGAAAATTTCATTCTTCGCGCGCGGGGAACGGAATGTCACACCGGTAACCTGATACGTCCTAAAAGTATTATCGGAATTTCCGCCCGGCTTTAAAGCCTTCTCGACAAATTTATGAAAATCCTCGACCTTTGCCCGGAATACCATCTGCGTCGCAATAGCCTGCTCCGTAATATCCTCATAGATGGCACGCTTGGTCTCGATACTGACCGGCTGCCCAATGGACTGCTTCGGTTCAAGTGTCCTGGCACCCATGGGGAGAATCGAAAGGAGGCGCATGCTCTTCTTTCCATCCGCTGCCATCACGTCTTCGCTTTCACTTACCATAGTCGTGCGGCTGACCAATGCCAGATTCAGGCCGCTGACGACCGTAGAAGCATAATAGTCCACGCCCTGAGCGCGGGCATGGACATCAAAAGCCCGGTCGAGCGTAACAATCGGCATCAGCTCCAGCGAAAAATCGTTGGCAAAACTATGATCCGAACCCGTACTGTCCTGCAAGACCAACTGAAAGGGCAGCTCTCCATTCCCCTGCATACGGAGCAACTGATTCTTGATTTTCTGGTAAACGGCTAATTGCACATCGCCACTCAATAATTCCTGACCGTCCGCTGCGCCCGGCATAGTAGCAAGAAAAGGTGCCAATGTAACCGGGACAAGCGATTGTTCCGCCGCCCGTGCTACACCAGCACCCTCCAGCATCCATACAGCACAGCATAAAACCGTCAGGCAGTAGGTGAGTAATCTCTTCACGATATTTCCTCCTGCCTTTGCACCAGCCTATACCATGACAGGCCTGAATTACTGCGCAATCCCCATTTTCTGATCGAAGGCCTGCTCCTCAGCCTTGGAGACCTTGCCCGCATCCTTGAACTTCTTGTCCGCCGCCTGCTGCAGCTGCGCACGGGCTTTGGATGCCTGTTTCTGTGCATTGAGCAGAGACTGCGCCGCCTGCGCATAGGACATCAGTTCTTTTACGGTACTGACCTTGTCGCCCAGGCTGCTCGGATTAGCCAATGCCTTGGTGGACTGGCCGATAATCATCGAGGCATCACGCAGGGCCAGCGCGTTGTAGAACGCTGCACGGTTGCGGGAGACTTTGGCCTCATGCTGCAACGCTTTCGTCTGCTCCGTGATATCGGACTCCTTCATCTGATTGATCTGGTCCAGCATCATCTGCGTCTGATCCTTCGTCTCAATCGATCCAGACAAAGAAGTCTTCATGCCCTCCAGCGCCTTCGGCGTCAAGGAGCCCACATTGCCTAAGAGTGCCTGCTTCTGTTTCAGGTCAGCATTCCACTGGGCAAGGTTCGGATCCTTCACCAGTGTATGCAGCTGCACCGCCGAGTACTGCTCACAGTAAGCAGCGCGTACCAGATTGAGCAGCATATCCTGTTTCTTATTGGACATGGCTCCGAGATCCACATTGAGCTGCTGACCTATCGCCTGCTTAAGCGCTCCACCAAGATTGCCGAGCCCGAACGCCTCAGCAGACTGCATCCCCAATGTCGATGTCTGCGGCGACGTAATCCCTGCAGGATTCACGAACTGGCCACCGATCCCCAGCATGACGGCCATAGCAACGCTTGCCATTCCTTTTCTCTGCATAAAAATCCTTTCCTTTCTCTAAAATCCACCCTATAAAAATCTAATCCTCCTTTATTTTACTCCCGTTCAACACAGCGCGTCAAGACACATGTCCCATTTTGCAACATATAACCATGCTTCAAAAAGAGACCACACCGTACATGTTCAACGTTTGCCAAACCACTGTGCCCAATAATGGTGGCTGTTATCATCGGCTTTGTACACATAGGCTAATCCCATAACATTGTAATCTGGATAAAGGATATTGGCCTTGTGCGTAGGAGAAAGCATCCAGTTCGCCACTACCGTAACAGGCGAATTCGCTCCCCGCTGAAGATTTTCTCCCAGCTCAGCAAACTTACCGGCCTGACCGGATGGCACAATCGTATTGAAATCACTGCCATCCGGACGCTGATGTGAATAATATTTCGCCGCTTCCTGCACGCGGAGCTCTGCATAATGATTGAGCTCGTCGTCCAAACGCAACGGTTTCAGACCCGCTTTTTCCCGCTCCTGGTTCACCAGATCCAGCACATCCTGGCGATAATATTTCTGATCAACGGCATTCTCGTCCGAGACCGCACCCAGAATATGGAAAATCAGGCGATAAACCAGCGGCTCTTGTCCGGGATCCTGAAAGACGGCCCTGACCTCCACATCGCCCGGCTCCTTGAAGCGCAGGCGGTACTCCCCGTTCTTATAGCGGAATTCCTCTGCTACACGGGGGTTACTGACGATAAAGCGCACATTCTCCCCCGGATAGGCCCATACCTTTCCCGTCGTGCGAGTATACTCACCCTTGAACTGCTCCGCCGCAAAACACTGCCAACGTTCAGCAGGCACAGACACACAACCAGAACCATCATAAACCATCTGCGCATAATATCGTCCTCCTCTCTTTTTGGGTTCTTATCCCCATCGTCCCTAAATGATTCCCCACCCATTAATCCACTTTGACGCCAATGCTCCGCTCAACGTCGCGATAGAAATCATTGAATACACTGCGCAGGGCATTGCCGAATCGTTCGGTATCATCAGCCGCATAATGATGCTGAAATATCGTCTGGCCTGTTGAGGCATCGACCAGGCGCAATGAAGCTCCTACCTTATACCAAAAGGTATAATAGCCATAATAATCGTGGACGGATGTCTTATAATATTCCCGCTTGCCCTCATGGGAATTGCCATCCGCATCGGTCCAGGTGAACTTTTTCGTTTCATCCAGATACGTACTGGTATCAGCATAGGGCGGATGCCACGTCTGTCCGCGCTGGTAGGTATCCACCGTACCGGTAACGTAATATTGCCCTGCATTCGGCGTATAATCTACCTTCACGCCTTTCATCCTGTCACCAGCCGCATCCTTGTAGGCATAGTAAATCGTCTTGATCGAGTATTCATCACGCCCCGCAGATGCCGGGAGGTTCAGGTTCCGAAAGCCAAGCGTCGGTGCGCCTGCTGCTGCCTCCTGCGGCTTATCGCGACGCAGGCGGCTCCAGTCCCCCGTGAAATTCTTGAAAATCTGATTGAGTGCGTGCTCCGTACTCCGCTCGTAATCCCGGTAATAGTCGATCAGCGTCAGCGTCTTGTTTCCCTCACGATCCAAAAGGGAAAAATCCATATCGAGCATGCGCAGGTTACTATCATGTGCGGGAATCAGATGACTCTCGTGCCACGAATGATAATTCAGCTTATCCCGGTTGCCTTTCGGCCCATTTTTCTCATCATAATACGTCTCGATCTTCACCGTTGTCCATGTCGCAGGAGAATGATCGACGCGCACCTGATCCCAGCGGACATGCGGCAGCAGATATCCATCCGCTGCCGTCGCATCATAGACAGCCGCCGCCCGCTCCTTTTCCGTCGCAAAATGATCGCGCAGATGATCATACTTCGGGTTATCCCGCAGGATATGCTTCTTCTCCTCCAGCATAGGAGAGAACCCCATCCAATTCACACCCTTGCCGCGTTTGTTCAGGCGATCTAAAAGCATCTTGTTATATTTCGGTGCAGTCTCATAATTGCCATCCTGCTCCTGAAGGTAACGGATGGGATAAACCACTACTTTCTTGTACTGGTATGGGAGGATCTCCGCATTCTCATCCATCCAGATATTCCCCTCTGCCGATGCCTGACCACTCCATGCCGTCAGGCACAGCGCTGCCCCTAACAGAAATGCGCCTATTTTCCCGCGCTTCATCCCATCATCCCCCGTCTTTACCTTCCAATCTTCAGGCCGCCTTCTTGAATTTAGCCGCCAAATTCGTCGCTGCAATGCTAAGTGCTTTCTGTACCGCATCATCTTCGCCACTATCATTTCTGGTTAAAATGGCGTTATACTTCAACTCGCTTTTGCGCCGCGAATCCGCCGTGGCGATAAATACGACCCTGCCTGTATGTGCATCGACAACGCGCATGCTCAGCTCCAGGTCAACCGTCTTATCCTTGCCTTTGAGCCCCAGCGCTCCACTCTGCGCCTTGATGCTGCTGATGTTCGTCAAATACCCATAGATGAGAAAATCCGCCTTTTTTTGCAACGCCGGATCAATCCTGCCATTCCCCAAATCATTGAACAGCCGAATCTCTTCCATGCGATGCTGTGTCGTTGCATCCGAAAGATCCTTGACCTCAAACGGAAAGGCCGGATCATTTAACTCAGTATACAAGACCCCAACCGGTATTCCGAGCATTTCATCCTGCTCGATGTTCACATTTGTATCTGACACACGGCTCTGAAAGCCGACAATCGCCACGACCGGTTTCGCCGCATAGGCTGGTGTGCTGGCCACCAGACAGAGCCAGCCCAAAAGCACCAGCAGGCCAAAGCATGCTTTCTTCATATGTCGCACCTCACGATTTCACCGCTGGAAACCCATTCTGGCAAAAATCCTTTGCCACATCATTCGCCTGGGCCTCCATGACCTGATTCAGCATCTCATCGACCGACATGCCCTTGCCGGTCTGCACAATGGCCAGGTTGAGCATTTGCGCTGTCTTCTTGTTATCGCAATGCCCTTCATAGACATTGCCTGTCTCCGTATTGACGATGTAATAATCGAGCGAGGCCTTCATCTTTTTGCCACGGGTCTCGCGCTCCGTGCGTGTCGCAAACATCGTATGCTTGAGCCGCACATCCACATCTTTATCATTGACGAAAAGCAGATATTTCGCGCCATTTTGCTTCGCGACCTGCTGAGCCTGCTCCTGAACAGCCGGCGTCAGATGATAGAGCTGCGCGGGGTGCTCCCGCCACACCTTGACCGCCGCATCATCATAGAAATGCTTCCGCCCCACGACTGCATCAGCATAGCGGATCAGTTTTGCCGCTGCAAAGCCGTAGTTGAATTGGTGACCGCGCACAATCGCATCCATATGAATGCGCGAGAGCGTCTCATCCGTCCCCGATGCATTGCCTGTACTATGCCGCCCGTTCTCATTCGTCATATCCGCACTATCGCAATAGACCAGGGGAACCTTTTGCTCGGACAAGAGCTGCGCCAGCTTGTCCGCCAGCGTCTGAAAGAATGCCGGCTTCAACTCATAATCGCCATAGCTCTGCACCTCGGCGAGCATGACCCTGTCACCCTCAGCCTGCTGCAGAAAACCTGCCTCCGCAGGTGTTGCCACCAAGCTGAACATAAAAGTGATCAAGCCACACAGAAAAGCAAGCTTCCTCCCCATTTTACCCCCTCACTTTCCTTGTTTCTTCGCGTCCAGCCTTGCTTTCAAACCGCGCGGTCCTGTCATGGCATCCCTGACGGCAGCCTCCAGCGCAGCCAGTACCTGTTCGCCCTCCAACTCTGCCGTGCCAATGCGAATCAAATTGAGCGGCGCCCTGGCTACGGTGTTCTTCGATACGCCGCGCCCCACCGAGGCCAGTACAACCTCACTCGTCTCCGTATCCACGAGGCGCATCGAGACCATCGCCGTTACTTGATATCGCTTCGTGCCGGCACCGGCAACCGATGTCTCCGATCGGCGTGCCGTCACGCCCATAATGCTGCCGAGCAGCAGATATTGCGCACCGCGCATCCGCCCGGTCTGAATATCACTCACCGTATCGACACGCCCCGACGTCCGTAAAGCTGCCTCATCATCCAGAGCCTTCATATTCTCGCGTTCCAAAGGATTGAATGGCAGATCCTGTATATAATTCTGAACAAAGCCGGTGACCTGGTTCATATCCTCCCGGTTCCATTCCTTCGACACAATGCCCTTGTTCTGAAACGGCAGAATACCGACCGTCGGATGGCGCATCAGTTTGTTGAGCTGACGGGCTGCCGGATCCGTCTCCACATCAACGCGGGCGCGAACATGAACCACACCGCCCGACGTGCTCCGCTCCAAAATATCGATATGGTTCACATAGCCCTGCGAGCTCGTATCGATCTGATCTTTCGTCACAACATTGCTGTTGACCTGCGTCGTCGAACGGATCTGTGCCCCCAGGACCTGCTCCACCGCATTACGCGAAGCATCCCGCACAGCACTGGCCTCATCACTGCCATTGCCCTCCACGACAACCTCCTGCGCAAAGGCCGCCTGCCCCAGGCAAAACAGCGCTGCCACCGTTAACCCCAAAATCCTTTTTTTCATTGATCCGCCAGCTTTCCTGCTTATCTCATACCTGCACCATACGTAAATTCATGTTTCTGCGTATATTATATCGTATGCCTGTCTCTGCCGCAATAAAGGAAAATGCCCTTATGTCCTATAGGATGATCCTCCGCTGCACCTGATAAAAAAAGCCGGTGGCCATAAAGCCACCAGCTAAATGTAACATGTCATGAAGCCGATATGAGCAGCAAAGTATAATGGCACCATGAATTAAG
>DEDT01000043.1 GCA_002350105.1 Selenomonadaceae bacterium UBA2897
TCGAATCTCCGGAAGCCCGGCTCACCCATCACGACGGTCTCCGTCATCACATACGCATTCAGCCCGCTCGCATACGTCCCGGCATAGTAATCGGCTGCCATCGTCTTCCCGCTTCCGAAGCACAGGAAAAGAACAGCACTCAGCAAAAGGATGATACACTTCTTCACACGCTCCACCTCCAAAACAAATCAAAAATCTCCCGAAGCAACCGCCCGGCAGGAAAGATACGGCAAGCCGCACCATTCCCTGACCATCGTCGCCCTCTTGTATTTATTCGCCGCGCCCGCGGCTTTTCCTCCCGCCTCGAATCAAGTGGTGCGTATTTCATAGACGGCATCCATGACAGCGGGCGGCTCTTTGTACTCGTATATCATAAACGAGCACACAAAAAGACAGGCTCTCGTGCCTGCCTTGCTATGCCATACTTTATGCCAATTGAACCTTGTTCCGCTCGGCGAACTGCCGGACGGCCTCTACCGTCCAGCCGGACACTTTGGCGATGATATCCAGACTGACCTTTTCCCGAAGCATCGACAATACCATGCTCCTCCTCGTCTGCTCCTCGCCTTGTTTAACGCCCTGCTCGATACCTTGCTTGACACCCTGCCTGACACCCTGCTTGATGCCGCGCTTAATGCCTTGCTGAATGCCGTCTTCGTAAAAGCCTTCGCTGAGGTTGCACATCGTATTCATCTCCTCTGCCATGTCGTCTGTCAGGTTTAGTTCATACTGCTTGGCCAGGCGCTCCTTCTTGATGGCTACGCCTGCTTTTGACCGGAACACCAGCCGCAGGAGCTCGATGAGCTTGTCGCCCGTGCGGCGGTTGCCGAGATACAGGAGCGTGATATTGATGAGGTCGTAGTGCTCCTGTGGCTCCGTGTGGTGGCCGAAGAGCTGCTTTTCGTGCAGCGTGTAGCTCGTGATGGAGCTGCCCTCGCGCTCCGGCGCGCGCATGCAGAGCCAGATCGTGTAGACCTTGCGGATACCGTTGTAGTCGGAGCCCTGGAACTCCGTCTCCTTCTGCGCGGAGATGAGGCGGCTGGCGTAAAATACGGCACGCTTCAGGATGGCGTACCCGGATGGCTTACTCTTCTGCGCCTCCACGTTGATGATCAGCGTGATGAGCCCGCCCGTGCGCGGGGCCTTCGCATGGAAGCGGATGTCGAAATAGATCGTGCCCTCCGTCGTCGTCCCGTCCTCGTTGCGGTCCTGCCGGACGTCACGCGGCGCGTCCGTCCTGTCATGCTCCTGCTGAGCCTTGCGCGGCGCGTTCGTCTTGTCGCGGTTCACGGGCGTCGTCCCGACCTCCGGCTCCCCACGATATACTTATCCGCGATGTCGCGCACCGGCACGCCCGCGAACTCCGTCACCACGCGGCTCAGGATCCACGCCAGCATTTTGCGCTGGGAGAGCACCTTCTTCGCCGCCTGGTCATACTGCGCATTGCGCTCGCGCAGCCACTCGTCGCCAGCTGTCACAGCCTGCGCCTCCTTACTCCTATTGTAGCGAATCCGCCCGCGCCCGGCAAGTCCCGCCCGGGCATTTCGCTGCTTCTTTCTTTATTCTACCGCGAA
Source organism: Selenomonadaceae bacterium UBA2897 (assembly GCA_002350105.1). Classification (GTDB taxonomy): domain Bacteria; phylum Bacillota; class Negativicutes; order Selenomonadales; family Selenomonadaceae; genus UBA2897. The sequence continues at coordinate 1,575 of DEDT01000043.1, forward strand.
ACAGTCCTTATATCAAGTAAATTTATTCACTGTCATAAAACAAATAACAAAAGCTGGCATCCGGCTATCTGCCGCCGAATGTCAGCCCCTGCTAAGATAGGTCACGCGCCTCTACCCTCTCACGCCCCGGCGTATCGCCCCGAGCTGGTAGTCCGTGACACCGCAGGCGATGGCCCGGGCGAAGGCGTCGGGATAGTCCGTCAGCAGCTGCGCGTCCTCCGGCATGTCCGTGCCCCGGAGCACCGCGAGCCCCGGCCGCTCCACCAGCCCACGGTCGCGATTGCCTTCATCTACGGCCTGCAGGTTCCGCACGAGACGCTGCTGCACGGCCCGCGCGAGGTAGTTGACCGCGAGGTCGCCGATATTTGCCGCCACATCGCTTTCGCGCAGGCCGGTCCCAGGATTCACCGCGCCCGGGTCCGGGTCGCCATGGAGCACATGGCCCGGGTTAATAATCGCCGCACTCCCAGTCGGCACAACTCCTTTTCCCGCGCTCATGCCTCTCCCAAAGCACGCAAAAAGGGACCGCTGCAGCCTGATAATCAAACTGCAACGGCCCCCGATCAGCGTCATGCCCAAACAGGCAGCCCGCCAGAATCAAACGCGCTGGCCGCTGAAATAATGCTTCATAGCCCAGCCCGTATTATAGCTTGCCTCACAGTAGCCCGTGGTATCAACGCGCTCCCATGAGCCATCCTGCCCTCTAGCATAAATTCTTGTGCCGTACGCGCTCGTACCGACCAGTACATGCGCTGCGTATGTACCAACCGGCTCATTAGTAGCCAGCTTGACGTCGATAATATTGCAGACATACTCCGTATAATCGACGCCCGATTTCGACCACTGATCCGCAATATAAGCAGAGCTCAAATCGTCATAACGCGCATACCCCATGTGCATGCGCACCATAGGATAGTTGCTGTTATCGCACCAAAACGAGTCCGCAAAATATTCTTCCTCGTAATATTGTCGAGCCTGTGCCGGCACCGGCAGGATAGCAGCCACAAAAGACCAGGCGAAAACCGCCGTAAGGATACAGAACAGATACTTTTTCATGTACAAACACTCCTTTGAAAAACTAATGGATCTGTATTGAATGAGGAGAAGCAGGAATTTTCACCCCATCAGGGCGATAATACGCTTGATATTTGCTATAAAGAGCGTTGTTCCCCCTTGTATATCCATCCCAGCAAGGCCCGAAGATGACGCGATGTCATATCCATGCCTGTGCTTGATTTCACTGTTCTTCGCTTCAATCTTATACCGCTTCCGCGCCAATTCCTTGAACGCTTCGGTTACCTGAAAATCCTGCTACTCTTTATGAAGCTCCGAATTCAGCGCAACCGAGTATGTTTTCGACTTTGCTCCCGACTGATAGCATCCGATAGCTTGCGGGCAATGGCGGCATTTTTCGACGTCAAAATAATATGTCATTTGCTGACTTTTTGCGGTTTCATTTTTCCGGAAGGGGCGGTACACTACCGCCGTAATAATCAATTTTAGCACCTGATTATAAAAGCCTTTCTGACACCTACCGTGCCAAAAAGGCTTTTTGTCTCTCATAAAATTGCATACGATTTAATCAAAGCGATTTCTTTTGCATAGCCTGCTGCATCGTTGGGTGTTTCGAGGATAAAGGGCAGGTGGCGGCAAGCGGGATGACGGATGACGCGCACGAGGGCTTCCAGACCGATCTCGCCCTCGCCGATGCGCGCATGGCGGTCTTTGTGGGCTCCGCAGGGATTCAGGCTGTCGTTGAGGTGGATGGCACGCAGGCGGTCGAGGCCGATGATGCGGTCAAACTCCATCAGCACACCATCGAGGTCACTGACAATATCGTAACCCGCGTCCCAGACGTGACAGGTATCGAGGCAGACGCCCAGATGATCCTGCAGCTCCACGCGATCGATGATGGCCCGCAGTTCCTCGAAACTTCGCCCGATCTCCGTACCCTTACCCGCCATGGTCTCCAGCAGCACGGTCGTGGTCTGCTCCGGCCGCAGCACGTGATTGAGCTGCGCGGCGATGAGCTCGATGCCCCGCTCTGCCCCCTGTCCCACGTGACTGCCCGGATGGAAATTGTAGAGCTGATGCGGCATCTGCTCCATGCGCACGAGATCATCTGCCATCATCTCCTGCGCGAACTCCCGCAGATGTTCCTTGGCCGCGCAGGCATTCATCGTATAAGGCGCATGGGCCACGATGGGACCGAACGCGTGCGCCTGCATAAGACTGCGCAGGCGCGCCGCATCCGCCAGGTCAATCGCCTTCGCCCTGCCACCGCGCGGATTGCGCGTGAAGAATGCAAATGTCGAAGCACCCAGCTCCACCGTCGTCTGCCCCATCGCCTCATAGCCCTTCGCCGATGACAAATGACAACCAATATAAAAACTCAATTTCCTGTTCCTCCCCCCCCGAACCAGCCTGCATGATATGCGTCAGCCCTATTTTACCTTTGCACCGGGGAAATAGCAAGATTATCCCGCCACAGATGCATGAAGGTCTTGCTGCATTTTTATGCATAGCTTGGCCATCTATAATGGGCCGCTTGTCAAGACCACAATTTAAAATCTTAAGCGATAGCAGCCTCGCTTGATGCAAAGCACCCGTAGTAGATCTCATCCGGCGTGCTGTGCGCGCCAACTGCGCAAAAGCAGCCCTGAAGAAAATCACCACCAACAAGGCCGCCCTACTGCAAGCCTTACAGCAACTCCAACCGGCCGATGAAACAATTGCAAAAGAACTACACGCTTTACAAAAAGTTTTTTGATACGAAAAAGCGCAGACTTTCGCTGCGCTTCCCGATTTGTTCTATACTTTTCTTCTATTATTCGTGCATAATCGGCCGATGCGGCTGAGGTGTTGCTGACGTGTCCTTATTCTCGTCTTCTGCGGCTTTCTGCTCCAGATAGGCTTCCATGGCTGCCGCCACTTTCTTGGCATCCTTGACCGCCGTGACAACGTTGTGGGCGCCGAGCACGACATCGCCGCCGGAGAATACGCCTTCGCGGGTCGTGTGGCCGTCCTCGTCGACGGTGATGAGGCCATTCTCGTTCGTCTTGAGGCCTTTGGTCGTGCGCACGACCTTATCCTTCGGGTCCTGGTTCACTGCGATGATCACGCTATCTACGCGCAGGAGCTCCGGCTCATCCTCGCTTACACAGTGACCATCGGCATCGAAGTGGCGCTGAGCCAGCATGGGGCCATCCGGCGTGATTTCCTTCGTCGTCCTGGCGTAGATGAACTCGACACCATCGGCCTGCGCGTAGTCCGCCTCGCGCTCGCCGGAGGACACCTCATAGTGGCGCGCCACAAGGTAGACCTGCTCCGCTCCGTAGCGGATGGCCGTGCGCGCAGCGTCCATAGCCACGTTGCTCGAGCCGATGACGACGACTGAGCGACCCAGTTCATAGACGGAGGGATCCTTCAGATAATCGATGGCAAAGTGACAGTTGCCGTTCGTTTCGCCCTTGACGCCGAGACGACGCGGCCGCCAGACGCCCGTGCCCACGAATACCGCCGCGTAACCATCATCAAAGAGGTCGTCGAGGTGCAGGGTGCCGCCCAGCGTCGTATGCGGGCGGATATGCACACCGAGGGCCTTGAGCTTCTTCTCGTAGGTGTCGAGAATCTCCCGCGGCAGGCGAAAATCGGGAATGCCGTAACGCATCATGCCGCCGAGACGGCTCATGCGCTCGAAGATCGTTACATCGTAGCCGTGCTGCGCCAGCTTCGTCGCCACCGTGAGGCCCGCCGGCCCCGCGCCGATGACCGCCACACGCTGCTCCTTGCGCGGCGCATGCTTCATCAGGCTGTACTTGTGCAGATAGGTATTCGAGATGTAGTGCTCAATGGACGAAATCTGCACGGCACTGGTTCCATGCTCCTTGCCCAGAATGCAGTGTCCTTCGCACTGCTTTTCATGGTCGCAAACCAGCGAACAGACATCGCTCATGGGATTGTTCTCGAACAACATGATGCCCGCCTGATTGCCGCGCCCCGACAAAAAGAGGCGAATCATCTCCGGAATATCCGTCTGCAGCGGACACCCCCGCTGCATGCACAGCGGTTCCTCGCATTGCAGGCAGCGCCGCGCCTCGTGAATGACATGTACTCCCATTCCTATCCCCTCATTTTCTTATTCGCATGCACCGAATCATACTTCCATTCGCTACATCCAGTAAAATCCATATTTTCTCTATTATAATTGGCAGGAAACCGCCTGTCCAGTACGCAACCATCCCCATACCCGATCAGCCCGAAAAGAAGGATAATAAATAAAGCCGTCACACGTATATTCCGTGCAACGGCTCTAAGCATGACAATATGCTGTTTTCACGCGAATCCTTGCTCCTTTATCAATCCTTTATCCGTCCTGCATCAAATCGATGTGCTGAACAACAAGCCCGCACTGGCACCAGTGTAGCTGCTCGCGCGATAGGCCCGTATAGCGGTTTCCGCACCGTCTTGCTGGCCCATATCCGCTACCTTGATCTTCTGTGAAGAGATAACCTCATTGCCACGCATCTGCTTGATCAGCAGAGATCCATCCGGCATGACCTCCGTAACGGTCTTGACCTGCTCGCTATTGCCGCTGCTGTTACCGCTGCTACTATCCGCCGTCGCTACCGCCGAACTGCTGTCAGACTGCTTGCTGACACTGTCCAGCACGCTGCTGAACGAAGTGCGATCAACAGAGCGAACCGTATCTGCTCCCGTAGACACGCTGGACGAATACGTTGGCGTTGCATACGGACTGACAGCACTCACGCCTGCAATAGCACTAATCCTGTCCAAACTGCTCATAACTCTCACCTCCCCAGGGAGCTTTCCTACTCCCTAAGGTCAGTATAAATAGCAAACCTTGTGCCCATATGAAGCATAGGTAAAAGTTACTTAAACAGTCAACGACCATGGATATTAAAGATCCCGAAACGCGGTCGGCTGCAGGTCGTAATCGTGCAGGAACTCCCTGACCGCTGGCGAGCAGAGCGCGTCGCGCTCCTGGCTCCAGTGATAGCCCCAGGGATATTTTGCCGCAAGTTCCGGCGTCGTGTGGCCTGGATGCTGCATGATCTCGAAGGTCTCGCCTGGGGAGGCCACGATGGCCCGTAGCAGGCGCAGGAGATTCGTCTCGCCCGTATGGCCGCCCGAGAGCATACCATAGAAATGGTCCGGCATGCGGAAGCCAAGCGCCCTGGCCTTGCGGCGGGCCCGCTCCGCGAAAAACGTCAGGCCATCGCGCGCCACGCGACGGAACATCCCCGCATGATAGCCGCCCGTGAAGCCGTAAGGCTCGGCGGGGATGCGCAGACGCGTGATGCCGTGTTGCTCCATGAGGTCGAGGCAAATCTCAATGATGCCCGGCAACACGTGCAGGTGCTGATGGCTATCGAGATGCGAGGGATGGATACCGAGCTCCTCCAAACGCACGATCTGGGCCTCACACTCCGCGCGCACCTCCGCCATGCTGATGCCGCCGCACACATAGCGGCGCATGAAAGCGCCGTAATCGGGCAGGAACAGCCCCTCCTCCGTCACCAGCGAGGGAATCTCTGCCGCAGGCAGCACGGGCTTCTCCGCCACCAGCGTGATGTGCACGCTCGTATCCAGGTCCGGGTGACTGTGAAGCAGCTCCGCCGCCTCTGTGAGCGCCGCCCCCACGGCCACGACCGAGGTGCTCGTGAGCACGCCGTGCTCATAGGCGCGGATGATGCCGGCATTAACCTCCGGATGCAGGCCGAAATCGTCGGCATTGAAAATAACTTTTTTCATGCCTGTTCTGCCCCCCGCTCCTTTTTCTCCATGCCATCCTGGCGCAGACGCGGCATTTCCTCCCCCACGAGATACAGGGGCCTGTTCTTGACCTCCTGATAGATGCGGGCGATATACTCGCCGATGAAGCCAAGCACGATGAGCTGCAGGCTGCCGAAGAGCAGCGAGATACTCACATCCGTTGCCCAGCCCGGCACGGCATCAAGATCGACATACTTCACATAGAGGACATAGGCAAACCCCAGCAGGCTGAGCATGGCACAGACAAAGCCGAAATAAAGGCCCATGCGAAGCGGCACCGTTGAGCAGCCGAACACGCCCGCCAAAGCGAGGCGCAGCATCTTGCGCGGCGAGAATTTCGAGTTGCCCGCATAACGCGGCGGCGCGGTGAAGGAGAGCGTCGTCTGGCGAAAGCCAAGCTGCGTCACCATGCCGCGGATAAAGCGGTCATGTTCGCGAAAGCGGCGCAGGGCATCGGCCGCGGGACGGCTGAGCAGGCGGAAGTCCGAGCCGCCCGGCCGCACCTCGATGTCCGAAATCGCATTGAGCGCCTTATAATAGAATGACGAGGAGAATTTTTTCAGCCACGACACGCCCTCCGTCGTGCGGCGGATGGTCTGCACGACGTCATAGCCCTGCTCGAAGCGTGCAAGCAGCTCGGGGATGAGTGCCGGCGGATGCTGCATGTCGCCATCCATCGTGATCACGACATCCGTGAGTGCGCGGTCGAGGCCGCAGGTCAGCGCCAGCTGATGGCCGTAGTTGCGTGAAAGAAAGACGGGCTGCACCCGCTCGTCCCGTGCTGCCAGCGTCCCGAGAATCGCCCGGCTCTCATCGTTGGAGCCGTCATCGACAAAGATGACCTCCCAGCGATAGCGCGCAGCCAGTGGCTGCATAACCTCACAGACGGATGCATAGAAATGCGGGATATTGTCCTCCTCATTATAGACGGGGACCACGATAGCAAGAGATTGCATAGGTAACAACTTCCTCATTGATAATCCGGCAGCGTCAGTCGGTAGATCCGGCTCTTCGCCGTCTCCCCGAGCAGCTGCAGCTCTGCCTCCGGCGGCAGGTAATCCGTCAGCACTTCCGGGCTGCGGTGGCTCTGCTTCTTCGCTGCCACGACGATGCAGGTGCCTGCAGGCAGCTGCTCCACGGCCTGGAATGGCATGACATTCAGATCGCGCCAGCTGCTCTCGCCCGGCACAGGCAGCATATTTTCAATAGACGCCTCAGGGCGCAGGTTCGGCACCTTCTGCCCACCGAGATAGTAGACGAGCGAGGCCTTATAGTCGCCCCAGTAATAGATGGGCTCTCCGCCCTGCCGCGCCTGATGCACCATGGCCGCCTCCCGGGCCATGGACGCCTGCTCCACCTGGGGCAAAGCTACGGAGAAGGTCAGCACGACGAGTACGGCGCCCCATCCCAGCGTCACATAGCGCACGAGGCGCGGCCAATCGCGCAGCAGGCGCGCCGCAAGAATAGCCGCAGGCAAAAAGGACGGCAGCGTATAGGTAGGATATTTCGTCGCCATGCACTGATAGAACAGCGTCACCGTAACGGCCCAGACCAGCAAAAAGAGCGTGCCATCCGGGAGATGACGCCAGGGAATTGCGCGCCACTTCTTTTTCAGCGCATAGCCCAGCACGAATGTCCAGGGCAGCAGGAAGATGAGTGTAATCGCCGTATAGTAGTAGAAAACATCCGTCTCGGGATGCTCGGGCACCGAGGCGCGCAGGAAATTATGCGTGCCGAGAAACGTATCGATAAAGGCCTGCCCGTGGATGGACGCCATCGGCCCGTACCACAGCCCCGCAATCGCGAGGAAAATCACCATGCCCAGAGGCCAGTGGATGCGCAGAATCTCGGCAGGCCGGCGGCGCAGGCAGAGGAAAATCAGATAGACGAAGCCCGGCAGCAGGAATGCGATAGGCCCCTTTGTCAGCACGCCAAAGCCCGCAAAAGCAAAAGACGCCAAATACCAGCGCCTGTTGCCGCACCAGCCCAGGTAGAAGGTCATCAGCGTCAGGCTGAAAAAGACCAGCAACGTCATGTCGGTGATGACGGCCTTCGAGAGGTACCAGTAGCCTGCCGACGTGCCGAGGATGAAGGCCGCCCGCAGGCCCGTACCCTTGTCGTAAAGCAGCGTGCCGAAGCGGTAGGTCAGGCACAGCGCCAGGATGCTGAACACCGCAGGGAAAAAGCGCGCGGCGAAATCCGTCATGCCGAAGGCAGAGAATGCCGCCAGCAGTTCCCAGTAGAAGAACGCCGGCTTGTCATACCAATAATGACCGTAGATGCGTGGCGAAAAGTAATCCCCGCTCGCCAGCATTTCCCCTGCCGTCTCCGTGTAGTTGCTCTCCACCGGATCCGTCATGGGCAGCAGATTATTGCCTAAAAGGTAAAGCACTGCAAAGTAAAGGATGATGCTGCCATAAGGATGACGCATCAGGACTTCCCGCCAGCTGCCTTTGCTCATACTTCCTCCCGTCCCTGCCCTGTGACAGAGCCGCGCACTGCCTTGCGCTTCCAGATATAATTCCATATCGTCACGAGACCTGCGGCGACAAATTTCGCCAGCATATAATTAAGCCCCAGCCAGTCCACCTGCACATACATGAAGAATTGCGTCAGCAGCAGCCCCGTGACACTGGAACCGATGAACATGCTCATCTGCTTCGGCGACTGATGCTGCGCCTGGGCGAAGACAAATTTCACGCAGAGCCAGTAATTCAGCACGACAGAAAGCGTGAAGGAAATGCCCGAAGACCATAGGTAGTACAGCCCCGCGGCCTCGGTCAGGAACACCATCAGGCCGTAGTCGAAGACAAAGCAGCCGCCGCCCACGAGCAGGAACCGCAGGATTTCCGCCGCCCTGCCATCATCATGCAGGAAATGTCTGTATTGCAACTACCTTCTGCCTCCTCTGCGCAGCTTCAGCAAAAATCATGTTATACGCCCCTATTATACCTTGTGTCCGCGAACGTGGCAAATAAGCCTGTGGTCATTGCTTTTGTCTTGTTTAATTAAATAAGTATTAATTTATGGAATTATCCGCGTATTGATAGAGGATTTTGGCAATAATCGACGAAAGATAAATATAAATAAACAGAAGATAAAGCCATAAACTTATCTTAAGGAAACGCTGATTAATTGAGCTGGTCCAGATTGTCGTAGATTTTTTGTCTGGGCTAGGATGTGGCTCGAAGGCATAGCGGTGCTATGTCGAGAGCCACTGACGACGTAAGCAGACACTTAGGGCTTTAGCCCTTAGTGGTCGCTTATGCGTTAGCTTCAGGCGAAAAAGATGCGGCAAGATGGGCTGGCGATTTAATCAGTGTTTCCTTAAAGCTACGGAGGGATTATTATTATGCCAGATCTTTCATCAATGAAGGCCCGCCTGACCATGACGATCAGCGGTGTCTCCATCGCCACCACCGTCCTGATCGGCGGTTTCTTCCTTTACGGCAACTATCAGGAAAGCAAGACCGAGCTCGTGAACTACCGCCAGGACCTCGAACAGAACGTCGAGAAAGTACTCAAGGGCGAAACCAATGTTGCCTACAGCATCATCGACGAATATTACAAGAAGCAGCAGGCCGGTGAACTTACCGAGGAACAGGCTAAGAAGGAGGCTGCCGACCGCATCCGCGACCTGCGCTACGATGACGGAAAAGGCTATTTCTGGATCGACACGGTCTCCGGTGACAACGTCGTGCTGCTCGGCCGCGACACTGAGGGCAAGAATCGCATCAACGCCAAAGATCCAAACGGCTTCCCCTACATTCAGGAAATCAACAAAAATGCCCAGCAGGAAGGAGGAGGCTACACGCGCTTCGCTTTTCCGAAGCCCGGTGAGACAGAATCCCTGCCGAAGCTTAGTTACTCCATGTGTTTCCAGCCCTATCAATGGGTACTCGGCACCGGCGTCTGGATCGATGAGATCGACACCACGGTCGCTGCGCGTGAACAGAAGATCAACGACGAGTTCCATGCCAGTATCATGAAGTGCCTGGGCGTCATGATCGTCCTGCAGCTCATCTTCATCGCCTTTGCGCTCTACATCAGCAAAACACTGGCGGATCCCATCCAGAAAGTCACGGCCCATATGGAGAACATCGGCACCGGCAATTTCACGCTTACCGATCAGGAAGAGGCCGAGATGGATGCGCTCAGCGCCCGCCCCGACGAAATCGGCAAGATGGCTATGGCCATGCGTGATATGACCGAAAAGGTGCGCAAGCTCATGCGCAACGTCGTCGAGACAGCCGAATATCTCGCCGCCGCTTCCGAGGAGCTGACCTCTACCGCCGACCAGGCCGCCGAGGTCAGCCAGTCCATCGCCAACTCCGTGGTCAACGTCGCGGGCTCCTGCAGCGAGCAGTTCACGGACGTCGAGACAGCCACCGGCGAAACCGAGAAGCTCACCTCGCACATGGAGAACTTCCGCCAGGTCCTGCACCAGACTTCGGATAAGGTCGATGAGACCAGCGATGTCGCCACCAGGGGCGGCCAGGACGTCAAAACCGCAGTCACGAGCATGCAAACCATTGAGAAGAGCGTCAACAACATCGCCCAGCTCATCGAAGGGCTTGGCCAGAACAGCCAGGAAATCGGCGCCATCGTCGGCACGATCTCTGAAATTGCTGAGCAGACGAACCTGCTGGCCCTCAACGCCGCCATCGAGGCCGCCCGCGCGGGCGAGAATGGCCGTGGCTTCTCCGTCGTCGCCGATGAAGTGCGCAAGCTCGCCGAGCAGTCCCAGGAGGCTGCGGGCGAAATCGCCAACCGCATCGGCAAGATCCAGCAGTCGACAGATGATGCGGTCAACGCGATGCATGCCGGCCTGAACGAAGTCATGGCAGGTACGCAAACCGTAGAGTCCACGGGCCACTCCTTCGAAGGCATCATCGGCATGGTCGGTGAAGTCTCGACCAGCGCCTCCTCCATGCATGAAGCCGTCAAGGTACTCACGGCAAGCATCGACGAAATCAACCGCGCCATTACGGAAATCAACGAAAAGAGCCGTTCCATCGCCGACGAGGCGCAGACCGTCTCGGCCTCCACGGAAGAAGAAACGGCCTCCATGCAGGAAATCGCCAACGCCAGCCGCAAGCTCGCTGAGCAGGCACAGGATCTCCAGAACGCCATCGCGGTCTTTAAGATTTAATCAATGTTCCTTAAGTTAGCTACACAAAGCAGCCGCTGTCTCACCATCGGGACAGCGGCTACTTTTATTTCTGCTGGTTCCACCTTTACCTGCCATACGCAGCACGGACTATAATACTACTCAGTGCTGTAAATCCTCCTGCATGAGCTCGTAGAGCCTGACGACATCGCGCAGATGCTGAAGTTCGCTGGACGTCATATGGTGCGAGCGCACCTTGCCGCTGGCGGCCTGATAGTACTGCAATGTGACGGTATCCGACTTAGCGGTCTGCTGCAGCATCTGAATCATATCTCCCGAAGCCTCGATGGCGTACTGCTCGGATAGGCCACTGGCATCGGCATCCGTGCCGTCGTGGCGCTCCTTTGGATTCAATGGGAAATCGTAAGCGGCCCCATCGCAGGTGACAGCGAAGTGATCGCCATGAATCCAGGCAAGATTCGTACCATCGTCGATTTTATAGCGATAGTAGAGATTCAGCTTCAGCGTGACGGCCTGCCCGCTATGGCAGACATAGGGGCGCAAGTAGAAGCCCGGCGCGGGAATCTCCTGCGAGGGGAAGCCATACCAGGTGCCCGTCGTGCCGTTGGTATAGCCGAGCTTTTCCTTCAGCTCATCGATCTTCTGTGACCGATCTGCCTTCTGCGCCTGTTTTGCGGCGCGCTCGGCCGCCCGCTTTTCCGCAGCCGCTTTCTCCTCCGCCGCCTTTTGCGCTGCCTGCTGCTGCGCCTCCGTCTGCACCGCAGGCTCCTGCCGCTGGGACAGCATATAGTAGGCCGCGCCACCCGCCGCGATAATCAACGCATAGATAAAAAGCGCAATGAGCACAATTTTCTTCAAAGTCAACGCCTCCCGACTTTTTCTTATTCTCCTTCCTACCGTGTTATTCCTGCCTGGCCTGTACAGTTCCCCTATTTTTCGCCTATAATAAAGCAGGAGGTGAGAAACGTGAAGCGCAGCTATATCGCCATTGACCTGAAATCCTTTTATGCGTCCGTAGAGTGTCATGAACGCGGCCGCGACCCCCTGCAGACCAATCTCGTCGTGGCCGACCCGACGCGCACGGATAAGACCATCTGCCTCGCCGTCTCCCCCTCGCTGAAACAATACGGCATTCCGGGGCGGCCGCGCCTCTTCGAGGTCGTGGAACAGATGAAAATCGTCAACGGAAGGCGTCAGGCCCACGCGCCGCATCATCATTTCCGCGGCAAATCCGATGACGCCGCCGCGCTGGCCCGGGACGCCCGCCTCTATGCGGACTACATCGTAGCGCCACCGCGCATGCACCTCTACATGGAGTACAGCCAGCGCATCTACCGCATCTACCTGAAATACATCGCCCCCGAGGATATCCATATCTACTCCGTCGATGAGGTCTTCATCGACGCCACGGCCTATCTCGGGACCTACCACATGACGGCGCACGACCTCGCCCTGCGCATGGTGCGCGAGGTACTGCAAGAGACGGGCATCACGGCCACGGCCGGCATCGGCACGAACCTCTACCTCGCGAAAATTGCCATGGACATCGTGGCCAAACACATGCCCGCCGACAAAGATGGCGTGCGCATCGCTTTCCTCGACGAAAGAAGCTACCGTGAAAAGCTCTGGGCCCACCGCCCGCTGCAATCGTTCTGGCGCGTGGGGCGCGGCACCGCCAAAAAACTCGCACGCTACGGCATCTTCACCATGGGCGACATCGCGCGCTGCTCACTGGGGCAAAAAACAGACTTCTACAACGAAGATCTGCTCTACAAGCTCTTCGGCGTCAACGCGGAGCTGCTCATCGACCACGCCTGGGGCTGGGAGCCCGTGACCATCCACGACATCAAGCAGTACAAGCCCACCTCCCGCAGTCTCAGCTCCGGCCAGGTGCTGCAATCGCCCTACACGGCCGCCAGGGGCCGCCTCATCGTGCAGGAGATGACGGCGCTGCTCGCACTGGACCTCGTGCGCAAGAATCTCGTCACGAACCAGATCGTGCTCGATGTGGGCTACGATATCGACAACATGCGCGATCAGGAGCGCGCCGCCCGCTACCATGGGCCACTGCACCGGGACCACTACGGCCGCATGGTGCCGAAACCCGCCCATGGGGCGGCCACCCTCCCCACGTACACGGCCTCCAGCCAGGCCATCCTCGCGGCCATGGAAGCGCTCTACGACCGCATTGTCAATCCCACGCTGCTCGTGCGCCGCTGCACCGTCACCGCTGCCAACATCCTGACCACGGAGGAATGGCAGGCCGAACAGCAGAAGCCGCAGGAACTCGACCTCTTTGCGCTGGCAGCCACGGAAAACGCATTGGAAAATGCAACAGAGGAAAAGCCACCCCTGAGCCGGGCGGAAAAAGAAAAAGCCCTGCAGCAGACGGTGCTGGGGCTCAAGGAGAAATACGGCAAGAATGCCATCCTGCGCGGCATGAACCTACAGGCCGGCGCAACCACCATCGAGCGCAACCGTCAGGTCGGCGGCCACAAAGCATAAAGGAGATACGCTCACCATGAACGACAACGAGTCAAAGCAACCCACGCCGGATAATCCCTACGCAGACATCATCGACCTGCCCCACCACCGTTCGACGCATCATCCCCCCCTGCCCATGAGCAGCCGCGCGGCCCAGTTCGGTGCCTTTGCGGCCCTCTCCGGCTACGGTGAGCTCACAGAGGAAACAGCGAAGCAGGTCACGGCCGAAAACGACAAGTAAACGGACAGGTAAATGAATAAACGAGTATGAAAAGGGGACACCGATGAATCGGTGTCCCCTTCTATTGTCATCCGATTGACGCGAGTGGCAATCAGATCATGTTCTTGACATAGGCATCGTAGAGAGCCTTGAGCTCCTCGATCTTATCGTACATCTCGACCTGCAAGCCGGATGCCGTTGCATAGTCGCCTTCGTTCAAGGCATTGATGAGCAGCGTGAAGAGGCTCTTCTCATCGATGCTATCCTTGGCGAGGTAGTTGCGCAGGGCGTTGATCTTCGTCCAGTTGTAGCTATCCTGATCCGTCACGATATCGGACTGGATCTCCTTGGCTCCACGCACAATCGCACGGTTGGCCGGAATGATGCGGGCGATGAGCTCCGTCTTCCAGCGCAGCAGTGCACCTTCCTCGAAGGACTCGATGATGCGGTCATTCAGCGCGCCACCAGCCGTGATAACAGCCTTCTTCTCCGGATAGTTCTTGAAGCCCTGCATGTTCTCCCAAACCGTCGCAGGAGGTGCACCGAACAGACGGTTGCGCTCTTCCTCCGTGTAATCCTCGAACACGTCCTTCTCGGAACGATAAGCACGGCTCTGCTCCAAATAGAAGCCGCCTTCGCCAGCATCCTTGGAGAGCTCTGCCACGCACTCCTCCGTCGTATGCTCCACCGCAGCCTTGATACCATCGAGGGCTGCGCTGTAGATAGCCGCCAGCACGAGGTACGTATTGGTGTACGGGTTGCAGGCGCGCAGCTCGAAGCGCGTAGCCATCGGGTTCTCGAGGTCGCGGATCAGTCCGGCGAGGATCGTACGGTTACGGGACGGTACCTTCGGGTCATGGCCGAGGGAAGTGACGACGCAGATCGGCGCCTCGAAGCCCGGCTTCAGACGATTCAGGGAGTCATTCGTCGCCGAAACGAACGGGTTAATGACCTCGTAGTTTTTCAGCAGACCCATGATGAGGCCATAGCCGATAGCGCTCATGTAGTCCTTCAGCTGATCATCCGCTGCGAACAGATTGCGCACCGTGCCGTCCTTCATCTTGCAGGCCATGCCGATATGCGTATGCTCGCCGTTGCCTGCGACACCGATCATCGGCTTTGCCTTGAAGCTGACCTCAAGGCCGTTGGCGCGGAATACCTCGCGCACCATGGAGCGCACGAAGATCTCGTTATCTGCCGCCTGTACGGAGTCAGCGAACTTCCAGTCGATTTCAAGCTGCTCGCAGACGTTCGTGAGTGCGCCTTCCTTGTCGATCGTGGCGTTGCTGCCACCGACCTCCTTATGGCCCATCTCTACGGAGAGACCATAGCGGTCGAGGAGCTCCAGGCACTCCTCCATGGCCGTGCGCACGGCGCCGTGCAGGCGCTCCCAGTACTGCTCCTGCAAGACCTGGCTGGCGCTCATCTCCTCGATGGCCGTATTCTCCAGCGGCGTCTTGACCCAGAACTCCAGCTCCGTCGCGGACGTGAACAGGATATCCTCAACATCCTCGCCCTTCACGCTCTCGAGACCAGCGATCGTGCCCTTGCTGTGGAAGATATCGAGCAGGCCCTTCTTCACGTAGCTCAGCGTATCCGTCAGGATGGCACGCGCATCCACGCGTTTGCCCTCATGCACCAGGAAGGAAGGAATACGCAACGTGCCGACCGGCTTGCCGAGCTCCTCATCGAAGTTGTCGAAGTTGTAATCGACGAACCAGTTGACTGCAGGATCCACCGGCATATCGACCTTCGCGTTGTTCAGCGTCGCGATGCCCGGCAGGACGACGGACGAACCATCTGTCTGTACAGCCGTACCAGCATAGAAATCATCGATATCCTTGAGGAAGATGCGTACGGGGATTTTCTCGTCCGTATCATTGCCGGCCATATCTACGCCGACCAGGGAGACATACTTGATCTCGGGATGCTCTTTCAGCATCTTCAGGATGTCCTTTTTCTTGGAATTCGCAGGAATGACATACAGCAATTCGTCCATTGTAAAACCACCTTTTAATAAATAAAATAGCCATACAAAGACCGCTGACTCTCATACCAGCAGAACTCTGTACGGCCTCATTGCCTTTGGTTATGTAATTACTTTCTACGGCTTCAATACTACCACACCAGTGTATACTTGTAAAGTGTTTCTCCATGTATACATGATTTTTTAACCCAAAAGTTTCAAAAACCAGCCGGCGTTCTGGTTGCTCTGCGCGAGCATCGCCATCGCGGCCTGGCTGAGGATATTCGCCTTCGCGTACTCTGTCATCTCCCGCGCAAGATCGGCGTCCATGATCGTGGACATCGCAGCCTGCACGTTCGTGCTCTGCGTCGTGAGGTTGCTTGCCGTATAGTCCATGCGGCTGGAGTACGCGCCGATGGTCGTGGACTGGTCCAGCACCTTGGCGATCGCATTGTCGAGCACGGAGATGGCCGCATTGGCCCCTTCCCGCGTGGAGACGTTGATCACGCTGCCATCCCGGCCGCGCAGGCCAAGGGCCGTCGAGCGCATGTCACCGAGTGCCATGCGGATATTCTGGTTCGCACGCGTGCCTGTCTGGGTCGTCAGCAGGTTGTCCCCGCGCTGATCCGTGGCCTGAATCGTCTCCGTAAAGGAATTCAGTACATTCGTCGCGCCCTTGTCCACCTGTCCGTTGGCATGCTGCACGCTGAAGGCGAAGCCGGCGATGCTGCCATCCGTTCCCGCATCCTTCGCCTTGATGGTTACGGCGTTTTGCTCAGAGGCCGTATGCACCTCCGTGCCCTGTCCATCCGTACCGATGACATTGGTATAGCCCATATGATCCACATCGAAGACGTCGCCAATGCCCGCCTTTCCCGCCGCCGTATTGGCCGCGGCGAAAATGTCCTTCAGCGTAGCATCCTTAGCTGCCAGACTCGCCGTATACGTCTTGCCGTCCTTCACGAAGGAAAAGCCGATGGTATCCCCTTCCTGAATCCCCAGCTGATTACCGTCGCGACGCAGCAAATCCGTGAGCTTCGTATCCGCCTTCGTATCCGTCGAAAGGCTCTGGTTGGTGTAGGCCTGCTGAGAAAGCTGCGACGCCCCCTGATGCGAGCCGTCGAGCAGGTACTTGCCGTTATAGGTGATGTAGGCATTGTCGTCAATCTGGTCCGCGTACTGGTCAAAGAGCTTCTGGATGGTCTGGCGGTCAGCATCCGTATTCGTGTCGTTGGCTGCGTCAATGGCCTTCTCCTTCAGCGTACGCAGGATGTCCAGCGTCGAGCTCACGCCGCCATCCGCCACCTTCATCATACTCTGCGAGCGCTGGGTATTGCTCAGTGCCTGATTCAGTCCGCGAATCTCCACGCTCATACGTGTGCCGATGGCCCAGCCAGACGGATCATCGGCCACACAGGTGATTCTCTGCCCCGTAGCCACGCGCCTCATATGCAGGGCCATATTGGCGAAATTGCGGTTGAGCTGGTTAACGATGCTGTTCGAGATCAAAAAACTGTTCATCATTGGCGTTTCCTCCATGAAATCGCTGCAATCCATTGTTCACGGTACCCTACTTTAATTATACTACGCCAGGATAAGAAAAAACAGGGGCGCTATGCGCTCCTGCTGAAAATTTACTTATAACTTTTATGATATTGCGGCCAGCCATCAGCCGGCTGCATCTTCGGCCATGGCCTGGGCGATGACCTGAGCGGCCTGCTCTTCACTCATCGTGACTTCGCGCGGCTTGCTGCCATTGCTCGGGCCGACGATGTGCATATCTTCCAACGTCTCCACGAGACGTGCCGCATGGTTATAGCCGATGCGGAAGCGACGCTGGATGGCCGAGGCCGATGCACCGCCGCCGCCCATGATGAAGTCCACCACGTCGGGCAGTTTCTCGTCCACGGAGGGCTTGCGCTTGCCGCCCTTCTTGCCCTTGCCTTCGTCCTCTTTGGCCGCCATTTCCTTTTCCGTAAAGGCCACGATTTCCTCGTTGGTCTCCATTTCCTGGCCCTGGGCCTTGATGCAGTCGATGAGTCTCTCGACCTCTTCGTCGCTGACGAAGGCACCCTGTACACGCACCGGCTTCGATGCACCCACGGGGAAGAATAGCATATCGCCGCGGCCCAGCAGATTCTCGGCACCGCTGCGATCGAGGATCGTACGCGAGTCGATCTGGGAAGAAACGGCAAAAGAAATGCGCGAGGGGATGTTGGCCTTGATGATGCCCGTGATGACATCCACCGAGGGACGCTGCGTCGCGAGTACCATGTGGATGCCCGCCGCACGCGCCTTCTGTGCCAGACGGCAGATGGCGTCCTCGACGTCATGCGGCGCGACCATCATGAGGTCGGCCAGCTCGTCGATGATGATGACGATGGCCGGCATCTTGTCCTCGGGGAACTTCTTGTTGTAGCTCTCCATGTTGCGCACGTTGTGCTCGGCGAACTTCGCGTAGCGCTTCTCCATCTCCTGCACAGACCAGTTGAGCACGGAGGCAGCTTTCTTCGCCTCCGTCACCACCGGCACCATGAGGTGTGGAATGCCGTTGTAGTTCGAGAGCTCGACCATCTTCGGGTCGATGAAGATGAACTTCACCTCGTCCGGCTTCGCCTTAAAGAGAATGCTGCAGATCAGCGTGTTGATGCAGACGGACTTGCCGGAGCCCGTGGCGCCAGCCACGAGCAGATGCGGCATCTTCGCGAGGTCGGCAAAGATGGCCTTGCCGCCGATATCCTTGCCGAGGCCGACAGTGAGGCGGGATTTCGCACTGGCGAATTTCTCATTCTCCAGCACTTCGCGCAGACGCACGCCCTCCAGCTTGCTGTTCGGCACCTCGATGCCGATGGCAGCCTTGCCCGGAATCGGCTCGATGCGCACGGATGGCGCGGCCAGCGCAAGCGCGATATCCTCGGCGAGGTTCGTGATCTTGCTCACCTTGACACCCGGCGCCGGCTCGAGCTCGTAGCGCGTGACGGCAGGGCCGTGGCAGGCGTTGATGATGTTCGCACTCACGCGGAAATTCTCCAGCGTCTGATGCAGCGTGCGGGCGTGCTCCTCGATCTCGATTTCCATCTGCACATCCTTCTTGTGGACGGTCTTTTCGAGGATATCTTCGACGCGCGGCAGCACGTAGGGTCTGGCCGGCTTCGCCGCGGCCGCCTTATTGGCTTCTTCCGCCACGGGGTCCGGCTTCGGCGTCGGCTTCAGGTAGCCGCCGAGCGCAGGACGGTCGCCCATCGCGGGGATGCCCGTGCCGAGCTCAGCCGCACCTTTCGCGGCTCCGACCGCCGCCATGGCAGCAGCAGAGGCAGCAGCCGCTTTAGCGACGGTCTTAACAGGCTGCGTGGATGGCTTGGGCGAAGGGCGCAGGTAATCACCCAGGGCTGGTCTATCGCCCATATCGGGAACACCGATACCCAGTTCTGCTTTCTGCCCGGCCGTCTCTGCCTGTGCCTCGGTTTCCTGGGCCTCGGCTTTATCGTCTGTCTGCAGGGCCAGTGACAGTTCTTCCGCCTGCGCATCGGCAGGCTTCTCCACCTTGTTTTCTGCCGCAGGTTCCGCCTCGTCCGCTTCGGCTTCAGATGGCATTTGCCGGCCCATCAGCAAAGTGGCCAGGGCACGGGGATCCAGCTGGCGCTGGCTGTCGGCGGCGGCGCGGTTGGCCGCCACGATGGGCGAAGCTTTCTGCTCCGCAGCAAGCTTTGCATTGCCAGCCTCCACAGCCGCCTGAGCCGCCGCTTTCTCCTCCGTCAGGCCGCGCTTCGAATGGACGATGGCATTGAGAGCCTCAGCGACATCCGCCTCCTCCGGCTCCTCTTCATGGTCTGAACTATACTGAATGGTGAACGTCGGCGCGACAGACGCAGGCTTGTAGGTAAGTGCATCGTCTTCCGATGCCACGGCGTCCGCGGCCGTCGTGGTACCTGCAACCGTTATGGCGGCCGTCTCACCCGGTGCCTCGGGCAGCGGCTCAGCCGTTACCGCCACATCCGGCGCATGGTCAGGCATCTGCACCGGTTCAGCGGCTGATGCCCCGGCCGGTTCTGGTGCCCAGTGTGGCATCAATTCTTCTGATGCTGCCGCAGGCTTTGGTTCCTCCGGCTCGAACCCTGCCAGCGGCGGCATGATGCCCGTGAGCTTGCCCTCGGGCTTATCCTCTGTCGTCGCATTTGACGGCATCACAGATGTATCCCCAGCCTCAGCTGATTGATCTTGTCCCGCCACCTGTGCCGTCATTTCCTGAAAGCGGCGCGCCTCTTCTTTGCTGCGTCGGCGCTTCTCCCGCAAGTCGCGCACGGTCTCGGCGACCTGCTCCTCCACGCGGCTGCCCGCCGCAGCCATCTTGTCGGCCGTCACGGCAAAGGCAGTACCAGCAGCATTCGCGGCTGCTGCCGCGCCCTTCTCCGCCGTCTCCTGTGTCTTGTTCAGGCCATTGGCCAGCGACCACGTCGTCGAGAGCAAAACCGAGCCCACGACGGAAACGCCGAGAATGATGATACCGCCATCCACGCCGAAGAACTTGCGCAGGATAAAGAGCACGGCACCGCCGCAGAGACCGCCGCCGCGCACGAGGCTCTGCGGCAGGATCTCCTCGCCCGCCGGGATGACGAAATGATGCCACACCGCCAGCATGGAGACAAAGAGTGCCAACAGGCCAAAGAAGCGCAGGGAGTAATGGATGCCCCGATGCTTCGTCATATATTGCCAGCCGATGAGCAGGATGACCAGCGTCATCGGGAATGCGCCCACACCGAAGATATAGTGCAGAAAGTTCGCGAAATAGAGCCCGACAAAGCCGACATTGAGCCCCAGCAGGCCGCAGACGGAAATGAGTCCGGCCGCCACGCAGGCGAGGCCGATGAGCTCATACTTGCGCCCCGGATTGGCGGTTTTCTCCGCCTGCTTGCGCGCCGCGCGGCGCGGTGTCCGCTTCGTCTCCGTCTTGCGCGTACTGCGTCTGGCTGTCTTCTTCAAGTTATCACCTCATCTCACAGGAAAATCCGCCCTTCGCATGCAGGGCGGATTTACACCTGTCAGGTATTCTTTCTAAGCCTTCTAAGCTTTTTATTTCGTCAGGCGGTCGGCACAGCGCTGCGTCTCGAACATGATGCGCTCGACATCCAGCGTCTTGAACTCGCCCTTCTCCAGCAATACCTTGCCATCGACGAGCACCGTATCCACGTCGCGCGCGCTGGCCGCATAGACCAGCAGCGAGACGAGATCATGGCGCGGGCACCAGCTGATGCCGTGCATGTCGAAGAGCGTGATATCTGCCTTATAGCCTTTCTCGATTTTACCGATGCCCTCGATACCCACGGCCCCGGCACCGTACTCCGTGCCCATCTTCAACGCCGTATCGGCGGGGATGGCCAGCGGGTCGAGCTCATTCACCTTATGCAGCATCGCCGCGAGGTTGACTTCCTCCAGCATATCGAGATTGTTGTTCGAGGACGTGCCATCCGTACCCAAAGCCACGCAGATGCCCTGCTGGAGCATTTTCGGCACTGGTGCCACGCCGCTGGCGAGCTTCATGTTGCTCGTCGGGTTGTGCGCCACGCGGATATGATGCTTCTTGATAATCGCGAGGTCACTGTCATCGACATGTACGCAATGCGCGGCCAGCGTGCCCTTGCCGTCGAAGAGCCCCGTCTTCTCCACCCATGAGAAGGGACGCTCACCGTAATCCTTCAGCGAGCCGTTGATTTCGTCCAGCGTCTCATGCATGTGGATGTGGATCTCCGCGCCGAGCTCCTGCGCCGCCTTGGCGACCTTTTCGAGGAAAGCCGGTGGGCAGGTATAGGGCGCATGCGGGCCGAACATGACCTTGATGCGGCCATCACCCGCGCCGTTGAACTCCTTGAACAGGTCGACGTTGGACTGCAGCTTTTTCTCGCCGTCCGCCACGCCGATAATACCGCGGCAGAGCACGCCGCGCAGACCCGCGTCGAGCGTGGCCTCAGCCACACGCTCCATATAGGGCCCGTACATATCGGCAAAGGTCGTCGTGCCCGTGCGGATCATCTCCGCCATGGCGAGCATCGCGCCCCAGTAGATATCCTCTGGCGTCATCTTGTCCTCGATGGGCCAGATGCTGTGCAGCCAGTCCATGAGCGCCATATCATCGCGGTAGCTGCGTAAGAGCGTCATGGACGTGTGCGTATGCGCGTTGATAAAGCCCGGAATCGCAAAGTGCTCCGCGCCGTCGATGTTTTTCGCGGCGTGGAAGTCCTCTGGAATCTCACCGACGCCTACGATGCGATCTTTGTCGATGAGGATGTTCGTCAGCGGCGTCGTGCCGTCCGGCAGATAGGCATAAACATTCTTGATAATGGTCTTCATGTATTTATCTCCTTGCTTTTTGTCCGCTTTCTTTTCCCCGTTCAGACAAAGCAATCTATATGATGATCAGTCGAGATTGAGATATTTGCGCTGCTCCTCAGAGAGCGTATCGATCTGCACGCCGAGCGCCCTGAGCTTGATCTCGGCGAGGCGCGTATTGATCTCCTCCGGCATGATGTAGACCTCGTTTTTGAGCTCTGCATGATGCTCGAGGATGTGCAGAGCGCAGAAGAACTGTACCCCGAAGGAAAGGTCCATGATCTCCGCCGGATGGCCGTCACCGGCGCCGAGGTTCACGAGACGGCCCTCTGCGAGCAGGTAGAGCTTGCGCCCATCCTTCTGCTTGAATTCCTCGATGTTCTTGCGCACCGTGCGGCGCGAAACGGAACCGGACTCGAGATCCGGGATGTTGATTTCGCAGTCAAAATGGCCCGCATTGGCCATGACCGCACCGTTCTTCATCACCGCGAAGTCGTCCTTCGTGATGACGTCCTTATCGCCCGTGAGCGTGAGGAAGATATCACCGATCTTCGCGGCCTCGTGCATCGGCATGACGCGGAAACCGTCGAATACCGCCTCGATGGCCTTGATCGGATTGACCTCCGTGATGATGACGTTGGCACCGAGGCCGCGCGCCCGCATGGCCCCGCCCTTGCCGCACCAGCCATAGCCCGCGATGACGACGTTCTTGCCCGCCACGACGAGGTTCGTCGTGCGCATGATGCCGTCCCAGGTCGACTGGCCCGTTCCATAACGGTTGTCAAAGAGGTACTTCATATAGGCGTCATTGGCCGCGAGCATCGGGAACTCCAGCTTGCCCGCCCTGGCGAGACCGCGCAGGCGATTCACACCCGTCGTCGTCTCCTCCGAGCCGCCGAGAACCTTAGGCAGCAGGTCACGGCGCTTCGTATGCAGCGTGTGCACGAGGTCGCCGCCGTCGTCGATAATGATATCCGGCTCGATTTCGAGCGCCTTGTCGATGTAGTGGAAATACTCCTCATCCGTGCAGCCGTGCGTGGCGAAGACGTGCACGCCATCCTCCACGAGCGCTGCGGCGACATCATCCTGCGTTGAGAGCGGGTTGCTGCCCGTCACGGCCACCTCCGCGCCCGCATGGTGGAAAATCTCCGCCATGTAGGCCGTCTTGGCCTCGAGGTGCAGCGTGATGACCATCTTTTTGCCCGCGAAGGGCTTGCTCACGCTGTATTCTTTATCGAGCGCACCCATGACGGGCATAAAGTTCTTTACCCACTCGATCTTGTCGTGGCCGCCCGGTGCCAGCTTGATGTCGCGAATCAGGGATCCCATGCTTGATATACCTCCTGCACACATAATGTTACTATTCCTTATTCTAACAGAAACCACGGCCGATGTCACGCCTCAGCCCTGCAAACGGCGGTCGAGCTCCGGATAGTCCGTCGCATCGATGATGAGCGGCGTGACGGAGACGTAGCCTTGTTCCGTCGCGTAGATATCCGTCGGCTCGCCCTTATCCGAATCGTAGATTTCACCAGCCATGGTGTAGAAGACCTTGCCATCGCGCTCCTCGCGCTGAAAGGCATTCAGGTAATCGCGCTTACCCTGGCGGCCGAAGACATACTGCACGCCATCGGGATGGAAGCGCACGGGGAAATTCACATTGTAGAGAATAACGTCTTTCTCCTTATCCGCAACGCTCCGCTCGACAAAGCTGCGGAAAACCCTGGCGACCTCCAAATAAGAAAGCTCGCTCGCACTATCCAGCGAGACCGCAAAGGAGTCGATATCGTGCAGATAACCCTCCATGGCCGCGCCCACCGTGCCGGAATACGTGATGTCCGTGGCGAGGTTCGCCCCGTGATTGATGCCCGAGATCACGACATCGGGCTTCCGCTCCGCGATGGCCTCCAAATATAGCTTCACGCTATCCGTCGGCGTGCCGTCGATG
The DNA here is from genome assembly GCA_002350105.1 of Selenomonadaceae bacterium UBA2897. Taxonomy (GTDB): domain Bacteria; phylum Bacillota; class Negativicutes; order Selenomonadales; family Selenomonadaceae; genus UBA2897. The sequence continues at coordinate 25,444 of DEDT01000043.1, forward strand.
GCCCAGGCTTCGACGCCAAATTCGTGCTCCAGCTCATCGTCACGGCGCACCTCCAAAGGTACGCCCACCGTCAGCGCATGGGCCATGCCACTCTGCTGCCGCGCCGGTGCCGCCACCACGACTTCATGATACGGCGCCAGTGCCTCTACCAGTGCGCGGATGCCCTCCGCCTTGATGCCATCGTCATTCGATAAAAGTATGCGCAATTTTTTCTCCTTGGATTCTATTAAACATAAACTCGTATTACGTTTGCAATAAATTCAATACGTCACTGGTATTATGATTGGCCTGGGCCAGCATGGATTGTGCGGCCTGCGCCAGAATATTGCTCTTGGTATAGCCCGTCATTTCCTTCGCCATGTCGGCGTCGCGGATGGTACTCTCCGAAGCCTGCGTATTCTCGTTAGCCGTCGTGAGGTTTTCCTTCGTGTAGTCCAAGCGCGAGATATAGGAACCTACTGTCGTGGCTTCGCCGAGGGCATAATCCAGCGCATCGTCCAATACCTTCAAGGACTTCGTTGCCTTGTCGCGGGTCGTCACGGCCGCCGCATCGATACCCAATGCTGCCGGTCGCATGTCATTGATGAACACATGCAGGTTCTGGTTGGCTTTCGTACCCGTATGGATGATCAACGGCTCGCCCTTACCCTCGATCAATACCTTTGATCTTTTTTTGATCATGTCTTTAGCATCGCCGGAATCCGGGATTGGCGGATCCACATATTTGGAAGTAATCGTACCATTATAGCCCTTGCCAATATTTTCGCCCCTGGCGCTGGAGATCCGTCCAATGACATCCGTCACCTTGATATTGCCGGCGCTGCTGCTATAGCCGGTACCAATCCCCGCGCCCCAGTTCGAGATAGCACTGATAACAGAATTCTTAACCGTAATATCGCCTGCAGAAGAACCGCTGCCACCGCTGCCAATGCCGGCGCCATCACCTCCGTTGATGATATCGCTTTCCTTGGACATGACGAATACGACTTTATCCTGCACATCAATATTGGAATTCTCTATCGCAATATTCCCAATAATGCCGCCACCATGACCGCTGCCGATGCAGGCTGCATCATCCGTTACCGCCTTAATTGTCGCATTTTTGATGGTGAGATTCCCCGCCTTGCTGCCCTGGCTGCCACTGCCAATACAGGCCGAGCCGCCCGTATTGTAAAGGTCAAAATCACCGCCATTGATGGTAATATTTCCCATGGACGCTGCGCTTCCGGCACCAATCATGGCACCCATACCACCGCCGCCGTAAGGGGTACCCGCCCGCATATAAAAAGTACCACTGTTGATGGTCAGATCTGCCTGACCTTTTTCGTCGCTGTCTGTACCAATATAAGCGCCATAGGGATTATAAGCTTTTTCAATCTTCAGAGAGCCTGTCCCCTCTACAGTCAACCCTCCGCCGATATTGATAATCGCTTTCTTAGGTGTCTGTGTAGCCTGCGTAGCGACGATGCTGTTATCCCCTTTTAGCGACAACACATTGTCGTTGCCATGGAAAAGAATAAATGATTTATCCTGATTATTGGCGATGTTCAAACCATCCAGCCACAGATTCGCCTTGCCACTGGCAGGGCCATCGATATAAACGTCATTCAGTGTAGCGCTATCGGCCTGCCGGATTTCCACATTCTTGGCCCCATCGGCAATGGAAATCTTGCCCTTATAGCCTGCCTGAAGCACGTAGACGCCATCGCTGGTAATGTTGTAGTCACCAGCAGATACGTTAGTGACCGGAGCCGTAGGCTCCGTCACGCCCGTTTTTTCCTCAGTAAAAGGTTCCGGATATTTATCAGAAATACGCGGCCTTTCTTCTTCCTCCTCTTCCTCGATCACGCGACTGAAGGAATTGTTGCCATACCGTCCGTCCAGCAGGATCTTGCCATTGTAGTTTGTCGTGCTGGCGATATCCTCGATATCGGCCTTTCGCTGTTCGAATTCCTTCTGCAGCGTTTCACGGTCGAGATCGGAGTTATGGTCATTGGCCGCATTGATGGACAGTTCCTTCAGGCTGCGCAGTTCGCTCACGATATCATCGATGCCGCCCGCCGCCACTTTCAGCAGACTGCTGCCCGTCTGCACATTCTCGATATCCTGATCGAGACCGCGCAGCTGCACGCGCATTTTCTCCGAGATGGCATAGCCTGATGCATCATCCGCCGCACCGTTGAGCCGCTGGCCACTGGAGAACTTCGTAATCTGTTTGCCGACATTCCGGATATTCTTGTTCAGCTCGCCCAATGTCATGGCCGTCGCTGAATTATTCATGATGCTCATTGCCATATGCGTTCTCTCCCTGCACGCTCACCAGCCACTTCCTGTGCGCTGGTCCTGAACGATAAAAGTCTCTATACTATTATATCGTCATTTTACAGGAAAAATAAGGCTTTGGTA
>DEDT01000016.1:0-418 GCA_002350105.1 Selenomonadaceae bacterium UBA2897
TATCATGCGAAAGTCTCACCTATCACTTATCCCAGCTACGCCTTGCGCGTCTTCGAGATTCCACCATGATGCTGCTACCAGCCGCGGATGCGGCATGTATGTTGACAACAGCCGAGAGGCTACTCCCCTTCGCTATTCTTTTCTTTTTGCAGTCTAGCATATCGAACGTCAGATGTCAATCTCTCTCCGTCTTCGACTCGATGTAGTGGCTGAAGCTACCGATGACGAGCTGAGGGAATTCCTGATGCAGTGCACGCAGAAAAGGTTTCGTACCGAGCGGCCTCTCCTGCTGCGGCGGCATGATGGCAAGGAACGCATCCGGATCGATGTTCAGGTTCCTCACCTGTATCATCTGAACAGGCAGCTCCCGGAAAAATTTCTGCCAGGCTGCAAGCTCCTCCGGCCGATCGTTGAAACC
>DEDT01000016.1:425-591 GCA_002350105.1 Selenomonadaceae bacterium UBA2897
AAATACAAGAGATTCAGCGAAACATAAACGCCACGTTCCAACGCATAGCGTATAGAGGCTTTGACATCCTCGAGGTGATAGCTGGCACGATAATACGCGGTATAGCTTTCAGCGCGCGCGCTGATAATGGAAACGCGCAAGCTGTCGAGGCCCGCATCGACAATCT
>DEDT01000016.1:644-939 GCA_002350105.1 Selenomonadaceae bacterium UBA2897
GTGGGGGGGGAATCCCCGCCGCTATGTTCGCGGCCGCCAGGCTGGGCTCGCCTTCACAGCCCTGTCCGAAGCTCACGATGCCATCCGGTGCGACGGAAAGATGATACACGCCGACCTCGGCAATCTCCTCCGGAGTTGGCCGGAACGTAATTCGCTGCTGCGGCGAGGGACAGCATTCTGCCGGCTGCAGAGAAATGCAGCCGAAACAGTTGGCATTGCAGACTGGAGAGGCCGGAATTCCCGCCTCCCAACGGCGATAAAAGAGATTCTGTGCCGTGCAGCAATGCCACTTAAG
>DEDT01000016.1:1108-3327 GCA_002350105.1 Selenomonadaceae bacterium UBA2897
CATCGTGATAGACGACGACCGCCGTATAGCCGTAGAGCGGCAGTCGCTGCGCTCCCTCCTCCCGCACATAGGCCGGGAGATAGAGACGCGTATAGCCGGCAGGCAGGATGGCGGCGACGGCCAGCCCCGTCATAGGGAGCACCTCTCCCTCCGCCGTCTGTCCGACGGCCTGATGCTGCGGCAAAAGCATGAGATCTGCACTCTCCGGCAGAGGAATGAGATCCTCCGGGCGGAGCGGGACATTCTCTCTGCCGAGGCGCCCCATACCGCGCAATCCTGCCGCATCGAGGATATTGCCCTCTTCGTCTGCATAGACGGCCGTAATGAGCTCATCAGCCTGCGTCATCGCGATACCTCCTCTGCCTGGGAGGGCTCGGCTGCCGTTCCCACATGTTCCTTGCTCTTGCGTTTCTTTTCCTTCTTGGGATTGTAACGGTTCATCGCTTTGTCAACATCCTCCGTCACGATGCATTCGATGGCAGGGACAAGATAACGGATGGCCTCGGAGACTTTCGCCGCATCCTCCGGAGGAAACGGCGCCAACACATGGTTCACGACCGTCCAGCCAGGCAGAGGACGGCCGATGCCGATGCGTATGCGAGCGAAATGCTCATCCCCCAGATGCGCAAGAATCGATTTGATGCCATTATGCCCGCCGGAACTCCCTTTTTTGCGGATGCGGATGGAGCCAACGGGAATATCCATGTCATCATGCGCGACAATGAGATCATCCGCCGCCAGCTTGTAAAAATTCATGAGAGGTGCAATCGCGCGCCCACTCTCATTCATATACGTCTGCGGCTTGACGAGCAAGACAGCCTCGCTGCCGATGCGTGCTCTCGCGATGAGCGCATCATACTTCTCCCGCCACTCAGTGACGCCGAGATGCGCCGCCAGCGCATCCACCATGAGGAATCCGACATTATGCTTCGTCTGCGCGTACTCTCTTCCCGGATTGCCCAGGCCCGCAATGACCTTCATGAAAAGCCTCCTCAGTCGTTCGCTGTCGGATCACCGACCAAGAACATATACGCCGCTACGACGAAACCGAGCGCGATGCGGTACCAGCCGAATACTTTGAAATCATTTGTCTTGATATAGCTCAAGAGAAACTTAATCGAAACGATCGATACGATAAACGCGGTTGCCATGCCGAGGACGAGGATGAGCACCTCTGCACCCGTATAATGGATGCCGAACTTCACCATCTTGAGGAAACTCGCGCCGAACATGACAGGAATCGCGAGGAAGAACGTAAACTCCGTCGCAACATAACGACTCGCTCCAAACAAGAGACCGCCGATGATCGTCGAACCAGAGCGGCTCGTGCCCGGCACGAGCGAAAGTACCTGGAAAAAGCCAATAATGAGCGCTGTCTTATAGTCAAGATTCCGCAGATCCGTCACGCGCGGGCGACGACGCTTGTTATAATTCTCAACGACAATGAAGAGGATGCCGTAAAAAATGAGAGTTGTCACAACGACAGGCGCCGTCATCAAATGTTCCTCCATGAATTTATTCAGCATGAGACCGATGACAGCTGCTGGCAGAGAAGCCACGATGACTTTCTTCCAAAGTTCAAAAGTCTCCCCTTTCTCCTGGCGCGTCTTCGCAGCAGAAAAGGGATTGAGTTTCTCGAAATTGAGCACGACGACGGCCATGATGGCGCCGAGCTGAATAACCACGAGGAACATGTCCATGAACTGCTTGGATACCTGCAACTTGATGAACTCATCTACCAGGATCATGTGTCCGGTGCTCGAGACAGGCAGCCACTCCGTCAGTCCCTCAACCACGCCGAGCAATACCGTCTTCAATAGATCAGTAAACGTAACGTCCAATCTTATTTCCTCCTATACGGACAATATTTTGCAACAGCCATCATTATAACACAGTGACACGCTCTATGACAGGAAAATTTTAAGGAAGCGCTGAGGATGCGAAGTACACCGGATTTCTCCGAGACATCCACTTCCTTAGCGCTTCCTTACCATTCTTCATCCAGATAAGCCTTGCCGTTCATGACAAAAATGGCGCGAAATTCCCATCGATGAAAACAGGAACCTCCCGCCCATCAGCGCGGCGTCTGCCCACGATGGAGAGATCTCTGCTACCGACCATAAAGTCCTCATGCAACAGAGAATCATTCACGCCGCGGCGCAGCAACTCCACGCTCTCAAGCGATGCACCATCCTTCAGGCAGGTCGGATACGCCTTGC
>DEDT01000016.1:3354-3776 GCA_002350105.1 Selenomonadaceae bacterium UBA2897
TGGCAGGCGGCGTTCTCATCGAAAAGCGTATTGTAGAACAAAAGTCCGCTTTTTGAAATTGGCGAATCATATGGGACAAGCGCCACTTCGCCAAGATGACAGGCACCTTCGTCCGTTGCAAGAAGTTGCCGTAACTTCTCCTCACCGTGCTTTGCATGCGCCTCCACAACACGGCCTTGCGCAAAACGCAGGCGCATTTCTTCAATGAGACTTCCCTGATATACGAGAGGCTTCGTCGCGATCACCGTGCCGCTCACGCCATCTCGATCCGGCAGCGTGTAAACCTCCTCGGTTGGTAGATTCGCCACAAACGGCACACCCGTCTGGGAATCCTCTGATCCACCCGCCCAAAGATGTCCCTTTGGCAACTCGACGACCAGATCCGTACCCAGCCCATTCGTATAGTGCAGGCTTGCGAAATC
>DEDT01000016.1:3826-9060 GCA_002350105.1 Selenomonadaceae bacterium UBA2897
GCACGATGCAAGAAAGCGATATGTTCCTGCCAAGCTGCGACGGCGTCCCCGCCACCTATGCGTACCGTCTTCAAGATAGCTTCCCAGAGCCGCTGTTCCGCCTCTCCCGCCGCACAACCCGGAAAGACCTTTGCCGCCCAGGTCGGCGTCGGCACGGACACGACGCACCAGGTATTCTTGTTGCTCATGAGGCGCTCACGGTACTCGAGCAGAGCAGCCCCTGCCGCCTGCTGCGCAGAGGTCAGCCGCTGTGGCTCGATGTCACGGAAAATCTCAGGATCCCGCGCGACGACGGAAACAAACGCAGCGCCTTGTTCTGCATAGTCTGTGTAGAACCGTCGCTTCCACTCGGGAAATTCCGAAAAAACAGAACGCGGTGCCAGCGCATATTTGATGTGGTCAGACACCTCATCATTCCAGCTCATGACCACCTCGTGCGCACCAACGTGATACGCCTCTTCCGCGAGTAGACGCGCAAACGGTGCGCACGCGAGCGGCGTATTGACGACGAGAATCTGCTCCTTCTGTAGGTTTACGCCGATCTTCACGATCAGTCGGGCATACGCCCGGAGCAATTTCGTATCCGGCATATCATGTTCCCCTTTCAAGATAGAAATGCTTTTTCGGAAAACATTATACCGACTCCACGACTAAATCGCAATCAGGCACTTCCTCACACGTTTCACGCTCCGCATGAGATCTCATATACTGATAGAAATCCTCCATCGGCATTGGGCGTGCGTAGTGGAACCCCTGTAGATACGTTGTATCCATGCGGTCAAGTGCAAGCGCCATCGCCTCAGACTCGACTCCCTCCGCCGTGATACTGAAACCGAGCTCGAGGAACGCACGGATCGTATCAGGAAGGAGCGTATTAGGCTGACTGAAATGCGCCCGCACGAACCCCATATCGAGCTTGATATTGATGAAAGGAATCTGACGCACCATCATAAGATTGGAATACCCACTGCCATAGTCGTCGAGCACGAAACTGAACCCCGTCTCCCGCATGCGTGCAATCTGGTTCTGCAACGTGTTGAGATTGATGATAGATTCCTCTGTAATTTCTAAATGAAGCTTATGTGCCGACACCTGATACTCCTGCTGAATACCGATGAAGTCCTCCGCAAGATGCGGATTCATGCATTGGACAGGAGAGAGATTGATATTGACCCAATCGAGCTGGAGCATCCTGATGCGCGGCTCGCTCATGAAGGCACAGACCTTGCGGAACACCTGCATGCCAAGTTCCGTGATACTGCCCGTTTTCTCCGCGAGAGGGATAAACTCGCCCGGCGCGATATAGCCCAGCTTTTCATCATAAATACGCGCCAACGCCTCCGCACCGACAATTTTCTGCGTATGCGCGTCGACGATTGGCTGAAAAAAAACACTGACATCATCCTTGGCAATCGCTCTCTTGAGCGCGCGTTTGACAGACATTTCGTGATGTAATCCGTCGATGTATTGCCCATCGACGCGAATAGGTTCCTGGCTCGGCACCACAGCCTGATCCTGCTGGCGATGCGCAATTTCCAAAACATCGAGAATATCATCCACTGACTCGACACAAATCGAACTGTCCATGACTGCGCAGCCGACTCCAACAAACATCTCCGCCTCACCGACCAGCCAACTCTCCTGGAAGCGCCGATAAACAGCAGCAACCGTCCCTGCCTGATCGAACGGTGAAAACGAAAGAATCACGAATCTACCATTGCGCAGATAGAACATTGACTTCTTTGGAAACGTCTGCTGCAACCACATACCGATGAGCCCTAGACACCGATCCATCTGCACCGCACCATAGAGTTCGCGCACCTCCCCGTAGGTGTGAATGCAACAGGAAACGAGCCAGAACCGCCGATTCTTATTCTCCCGCATCAAACGTTCAAATGCCTGGCGGTTAAACACCCCCGTACGTTGCTCTAAAAAGCGCTCCGGATTTTGCGCACCAAAATAAAGTCCGAGGCTCGCGAGCAGGAACAAATAACTGAGGACATGAAGAACAAAACTATGTACGACCCCCCCCGCCAGCGTCAAGCAAAGATTCGCCGCAATCACCGCAGCAAAAATCCGGCTCTGACGCAGCGGCGGATATTTGCGACGAAAATAAAAGATCACCAACAGGATCTGAATGGGCAGAACTACCGACGCCATCTCATAAGGATACTCTATCATCCAAGCCAAAATGCCCTCTCCCTTCCTGCGCCCATTACGGCCACAGTACGTTCCTACTTGAAAATTCATTTTTAGAAAAATATATACGCGCACAAACGGGACATCAGTACACACAATTAATCAGCGGTTCCTTAAAAATCCTTGCTGTATAGTATAGCATATTCCGTCAATTTTTTGACCGTATTTCCACAATTTTTCATTTTTGGGAACAGTTTTCTATTTGTAGGCCTTGAGATTACTCCCCTCCCTGTTCAATCTGACGAATCTCATCCCTGGAAGCGTTTTCGAGCGCGGCATCCTGGAACTCCTGATTATGCGGCAAATCCATCACGAACCGATCTGTCTTGTTGAGCAGCGCCTTGCCTCGCTCCATCTCGATATCGAATACATGCCCCCCACAGATGCAGGCATCGTCGAGAAAATGGAAATGCCAGCCCGCTGTATTCACTCCCTCGAGATACTGCGGGAAATAAAAACAGACGAGCGAACCTGAAATATTCTCAAATATGAACCGGCGCTCATCCTTCGCGAGCACCTCGGCAAACTTCTTGAACGGAGGCTCCTGCTTGAGTTCTGTGCGCGCAGCAACGCGGCGGAAAGCGCCGTCCACACGCACGATGTAGAGATTGTTCGCGCCGAGCAACTCGACGCGCTCATCAAGAAGTCCGCGCAGCGCATCAAGGCTCTCCATGGCACCGAGGCTGATGGTATCTCCTTCCTCGAGGAACGAAACGCTTGCAAATGTCACACGATCTTCCATCGCCGCGAGCCGCGCACTCCCATCACCGAGGATTCTGTAACAGCGGTGGTTGAGCAAGATGAGCTCTCCATCGGCCGCATGGAACATCCCCAGACCGATATCTCCGAAGCGCAGGAGCTGTTCTACCGTTGTCGCGCCATAATAATTCCCCATGATCAGAGATTGCAGCGTTGAAATCTGATAGATGGGCTGCTTCTTCTTGAGATAATGGACGGGCGAAGTGAGAAAATCCATAGAGCATGCTCCTTTGTAACAGTATGTCAGCCTGATGCCGCTGACAGCGATTAGAAAGCAACATCGCATCGACAACAAAATTTATTATAACACGTGCTAACGATAACTCCAATGAATTTCTTTATCAAGAAAGAAAAAAGTCCTCTCAAAAAAAGACAAGCGCTTCTTGAGAGGAACTTTTTGTATCATGTATCAAATCAGCCGTTCAAGTGCACGATGCGCGATATCCTTGCGGAACATCTTATCCTTGAAATCGATAGCGGAAACGCCATCATATGCTTTTTCCACGGCCTGCGCGACATCCGCCGCCTCTGCAACGACACCGAGCACGCGTCCGCCAGCCGTGACGATCTTACCGTCTTTCTCTGCCGTCCCTGCGTGGAACACATGCGCACCTTTGGCTGCCGCCTCAGCAAGCCCCGTAATCTCATAGCCCTTCTGGTAGGACTTCGGATAGCCGCCAGACGCGAGTACGACGCAGACCGCTGCGCCGTCACTCCAACGGATGTCGAGGTCCTTCAGACTGCCGTCACCGCGCGCGCATGCCGTCATGATTTCCACGAGATCGCTGCGCAGCAGCGGCAAGACGACCTGTGTCTCCGGGTCGCCGAAGCGCGCGTTAAACTCGACAACCTTCGGGCCGTCCGCCGTAATCATGAGCCCAGCGTAGAGGCAGCCCTGATACTTGCGGCCCTCCACCGCCATCGCACGGATGGCCGGCTCAAGGATGGTCTCTTTCGCCTGCGCGACGAGCGCTGGCGTCATGACAGGCGCCGGCGCGTAGGTGCCCATGCCGCCCGTATTCGGCCCCTTGTCACCATCGTAGGCGCGCTTGTGATCCTGCGAGGAAATCATCGGCACGATGGTCTCGCCGTCGGTAAACGCGAGCAGCGATGCCTCCTCGCCCTCCATGAACTCCTCGATGACGACGCGGCTGCCCGCCTGTCCGAACTCCTGAGCCTCCATGATGTCCGTGATCGCGCGCAGCGCCTCTTCCTCCGTCATCGCGACGACGACGCCCTTGCCCGCAGCAAGGCCGTCCGCCTTAATGACGATGGGCGCGCCCTCCTTGCGAATGTAGTCCTTCGCAGCTGCCGCGTCAGTGAAGACTTCATACTTTGCCGTCGGGATACCATATTTCTTCATGAGCCCCTTGGAAAAGGACTTCGAGCCCTCTATCTCCGCCGCGAGCTTACGCGGGCCGAAGGCGAGGATGCCTGCCGCTTCGAATGCGTCGACGATGCCGTTCGTGAGCGGCACCTCAGGTCCGACGACGGCGAGGTCGATGCCATGTGTTTTCGCAAAATCAACGACTGCCGTATTATCCTCGATGGAGATATCCGGCACGCACTCAGCAATCTCCGCCATGCCAGGATTGCCCGGGATGGCATAGAGCTTCGTAGCCTTGGGGGACTGGGCAAGTTTCCAGGCAAGCGTGTGCTCACGCCCACCGCCACCGATCACAAGAATCTTCATGTATGCTACCTCCAAAAAAGGGCTGCGCCTGCAGCCCCTTCATCATATTCCGTTGCTGCAGCCGAAGCATATCGGCTATCGCAACGCTTCCTTACTTTTTCAGCTGTTCAGCGAGATAGTTCTGGATCATGTCATCGTATGCCGCCGTATGCGCAAAGGCCTCCTGCGCCAGCTCCATGCGCGTGCGGTCGTCGACACAGCCGTCTTTCTTCACCTGCTCAGCAATAGCCGCGTAACGGTCCGGATTTGTAACCACCGTGACGAACTTAAAATTCTTTGCTGCGGCACGTACCATCGCGGGACCACCGATGTCGATGTTCTCGATGGCTTCGGCGAGCGTGACGCCCGGCTTCGCGATCGTCTCCCTGAACGGATAGAGATTCACCGCCACGAGGTCGATGCCCGTGATCTTGTGCTCTTTCATCTCTCTCACATGCTCCGGGTTGTCACGTACGGCGAGGATGCCGCCGTGGATATACGGATTGAGCGTTTTCACGCGGCCGTCCATGATCTCCGGGAAGCCCGTGACATCGCTCACATAGGTGACAGGGATCCCTGCCTCCTTGATGGCCTTCATCGTACC
>DEDT01000016.1:9089-39999 GCA_002350105.1 Selenomonadaceae bacterium UBA2897
GAACTCGACAACGCCTGACTTATTCGATACGCTGATTAATGCGCGTTTGATCTGCATACTCGTTTCCCCTCTCTGACTACTTTCAATTAGGATTTCTCCGGCAGGACGCATACCTTGCGTCCCTCGACCTGCAACCTGCCTTCGCAATACCATTCGATGACCTGCGGATAGAGGCGGTGCTCCTCCTTGAGAACACGCGCACCGAGCGTCTCCTCTGTATCACCGTCGAGTACGGGTACTGCCGCCTGTGCGATGATAGGGCCGCTATCCGTGCCTTCATCGACGAAATGGATGGTGCAGCCGCTGACCTTCACCCCGTAGGCGAGCACGTCGCGATGGGCATGCGCACCGGGGAAGCTCGGCAAGAGTCCCGGATGGATATTCATGATGCGGCCCGCGTAGGCGCGGACGAAATACGGCGTGAGGATGCGCATGAAGCCCGCAAGCACGACGAGCGTCACGCCCGCCTGCGCAAGCTCTTCGATGAGCGCTTTCTCGAACTGCTCCCTATCCTCGTATTCCTTGCGATTCACACAGACGGCGGGAATACCAGCCTTTCTCGCGCGCTCGAGCGCATAGGCCTCCGGCTTGTCCGCGAGCACGACGCCTATCGTTGCATGCACCTCGCCGCGCGCAACCGCGTCGATGATGGACTGCAGATCCGTGCCGCGACCGGAGCAGAGCACGCCGAGCACCTGTTTCTCATTTGCCATCGAACACGCCGCCTTTGATCGTCACATCGTGCTGACCGCGCACGACGCGACCGATCGTGTAGACCGTTTCGCCCGCGCCACTGAGATGTGCCTTGACTTTCTCCGCTTCTTCCTGGCTCACGATGAGGATCATACCGATACCCATGTTGAACGTGCGGTACATTTCCTTCCAGTCAACATTGCCCCATTTCTGCAGCAGCTGGAAGATCACCGGCATCTCCCAGGCATCATCATTGATCTCAACCGCAAGATCATCCGGCAGCGCGCGCGGGATGTTGTCGTAGAAGCCGCCGCCCGTCACATGCACCATGCCGTGGAGGTCGAACTTCTCGATGAGCGGCAGGCAGACCTTCGGATAGAGACGCGTCGGCGTCAGCAGTTCCTCGCCGATGGTCTTGCCGAGGGACTCGATGTACTCGTCGCCCTTCATGCCCTGTTTCTCAAAGACGATTTTGCGCACAAGGGAGTAGCCGTTGGAGTGCACGCCCGAGGACGGCAGGCCGAGCAGCACGTCGTCCTCCTGCACACGGGCACTGGTGATAATCTGGGCTTTCTCCACCACGCCGACGCAGAAGCCCGCGATATCGTACTCGCCGACGGGGTAGAAGCCAGCCATCTCCGCCGTTTCGCCGCCGATGAGCGCACAGCCTGACTCCTTGCAGGCCCCGGCCACGCCCTTGACGACCTCTGCCACCTGCTCCGGGTCGAGCTGACCCACGGCGAGGTAATCGAGGAAGAAGAGTGGCTCTGCACCCTGCACGAGGATATCGTTCACGCACATGGCCACGGCGTCCTGACCGATGGTGTCATGCTTGTTCAGCATAAAGGCGAGGCGCAGCTTCGTGCCGACGCCATCCGTGCCCGAGACGAGCACCGGCTCCTGATATTTGCCGCTATTCAGGGCAAAGAGGCCGCCGAAGCCGCCGAGGTCGCCGAGGACCTCCGGATGATAGGTCGCGCGCACGCTGTCCTTGATGAGTTTGACGGAGTAGTTGCCCGCATCGATGTTGACGCCGGCATCCTTATAGGTTAATTGTTCTGCCATGTCAGGCTCCTTTCAGCGTTTGCGCTGCTCGAATACATACTTGCTATCGCCGGCCGGCTTCTCGCCCTCCTCGATCGGATAGGCGCTGTTGAAGCAGGCGTAGCACATCTGCTCGGGGTCCACCGCGCTGACGCACTTTTTCAGTCCCTCAAGGGAGAGGAAATAGAGACCGTCAGCGCCGATGAACTCGCGGATTTCCTCCACGGACTTCGTCGCCGCGATGAGCTCCTTGCGCACGCTCGTATCGATGCCATAGAAGCAGGGATAGCCGATGGGTGGGCTGGAGACACACATCTTGACGGACTTCGCGCCCGCATTCCTGAGCATCTTCACGATCTTGCCGCTGGTCGTGCCGCGCACGATGGAGTCATCGACCATGATGACGTCCTTGCCCTTCACCACCGAGGCGATGGGGTTCAGCTTCAGCTTGACCGAGAGGTCGCGCATCTTCTGCGTCGGCTGGATGAACGTGCGGCCGATATAACGGTTCTTGATCAGGCCCTCGACGAAGGGGATGCCCGACTCATAGGCAAAGCCCGTGGCCGCCGTCGTGCCAGAGTCCGGCACAGAGATCACGATGTCGCCCTTGAAGCCCGACTCCCGCGCGAGCATGCGCCCCATCATGAAGCGCGCTGCGTGCACGCTCTGGCCGTCGATGACGGAATCCGGACGGGCGAAGTAGATATATTCGAAAATGCAGGAAGCCATCTTCTCGCCTGTGGCGAACATGTAGGACTTCACGCCGTCATCGTCGATGACCACCATCTCGCCCGGCTTGATGTCGCGCACGAATTCGGCGTCCACGACGTCGAGGCCGCAGCTCTCCGAGGACAGCACCCAGCTGCCTTCCTTCGTCCTGCCGAGGCAGAGCGGACGGAATCCCTGCGGGTCGCGCGCGCCGATGAGCTTTTCCTCGGTCATGATGGTCAGGCAGTAGGCGCCCTTGATTTGCTTCAGGCTCTCGATGATCTTCTGCTCGATGGTCTCCGCATGGCTGCGCGCGATGAGGTTCACGAAGACCTCCGAATCGATGGAGGTCTGGAAAATCGTGCCCTGCTGCTCCAGCTTGTGGCGGATGGCCGCGGCATTCGTGAGGTTGCCGTTATGGGCAAGCGCGATGCGGCCGTCGGCGTAGTTCACGAGCAGCGGCTGCGTATTGCACATAAGGCTGGAACCCGTCGTAGAATAGCGCACATGGCCGATGGCGATGTACTCGTGCTCCATGTGCGGCAGCTGATGGCGGAACACCTCATTTACGAGCCCCATGCCCCGCGTGACGTCCATCCACGCGCCGTCCGTGAGCGCGATGCCCGCGCTTTCCTGTCCACGGTGCTGGAGCGCATAGAGGCCGAGGTACGTCAGCGTCGAGACGTCCTCCGTGCGCGAGTAGACGCCGTAGACGCCGCACTCTTCCTTCCATTTTGGTTCAATGTCGTACAATTCTGGTTCTCCTATCCGTACAGGCATCAAAGTTGTGCCTTGACTTTAGCGGCCTTCGCCTCCACACCTTTGACCATGTCGGCACGATAGTCGGCCAGTTTCTTTTGCAGATTCTGGTCCGCTACGGCAAAGATCTCCACGGCGAGTACGGCGGCGTTCTTTGCCCCGTTGACGGCCATCGTGGCCACCGGCACACCCGAAGGCATCTGCACGGTCGAGAGCAGCGCGTCCATGCCATTCAAGGGCGTCGCATTGATGGGCACGCCGATGACGGGCAGCGTCGTGTAGCTTGCAACGACGCCGGCCAGATGCGCAGCGGCACCTGCACCTACGATAAAGACCCCTACGCCCTTTTCCGGCGCAGAGGTCACAAATTCCCGTACCCGTGCCGGCGTGCGATGGGCAGAAGCCACCTCTACGACGGACTCGATACCAAACTGCTTCAGGAGCTCAACGGCAGGCTTCAGCACAGCCCAATCCGAATCGCTACCCATGAGTACAGCTGCTTTCACGGATCATCATCCTCCATTCTTATCACCAACCAGCACGGCGCACAAAGCATCCGTCTGGCACTAAGCCAACATCTCTGCATTGGCATACATCCATCATAGCGATAAACGGCGTTGATGTCAATAAAAACGGCCAAATGTCCTTGACGCCATGTATGTACCCCCCGGATAAAACAGGAAAAAATAAAGCCATCCTCCAGGGAATGATTTCCCGAAGGATGGCCTGCATCATGCTTCTTTACAGTTTTTGGAATGTGGCGAACTTCGCCTGGAACTCGTCGTAGTAATTGCCGCCCACGGCGAACTGGTTCGTATCGCCACGCACGCCGCGCGCCATGCACTCGGCGCGGCGCAACTGGATGTCAAAGAGGTTGTTGGCCGCATTGACCGTTCCCGCCTCCGGCTGCTCCAGCCGCCCGGCATCGGCCTGACGGCGGCGGATACTCGATGCCACCTGTGCCTCACGGTCGAGGAGCGAAGCGTGCGTGTAGCTGCCGGAGTTGATCGCGGCGGCCAGATTGGCAAGATCCTGCTCGCCCTGCGACAGCAGGGTGGATGTGCTGGAAATATAGGCATTATGAATCGTCTGCAGATGCGTATCGGCATTGTCCTGCGACTTGGCTGCCGGTGCCGGATTATCCTTCTTCTGCGTGTCGCCGGAAGAAGAATCCGCTGTCTGGGTCGTCTGCACGGGCTGCGCCGCCTCCTGATTCGTGCTGTTATAGTAGAAGAACAGTCCTGCGATGGCAACGACCGCTACCGCGATGATGCCCACGATCGCCGTCCAGTTCGGCCCGCCTGCACGCTGCGGCTGCGGTGCATAGGCCGGCTGCTGCATCCGGTTCTGGTTGGGTGCCATTGGTCTTACATTCTGCTGATTAGGCTGCAGCGGACGTACGCCGGCCGGCTTCCCCACCGGCTGGCCGCACGAGGGGCAGAATGTATCGGTATCTGCGAGCTTCGCCCCACACTTCATACAAAACTTAGCCATAGTGATAAATCCTCCTCAAAAGGGTCGGGGAACGTCTGCCTGCGTCGGGGTTCCTCCGTACTATAATATGTTTGTTATTGTATTATAACACGAGTACAGGTACAATACATAGCCTTTTCCCATTTATTCGGGGAAAAACTGCAGGCCATCCCCCGCCAGCTGTGTGCACAGGGCCCGCATGAACTGCGGCCCCGGGTCGCTCTTGACCGAGTGGTAGCCCGCCACCTGCTCGCGGTAGAGGCCGCTCGCGCGCGCCGCGACCTGCTGATAGTGACCAAAGACATATTTAAGCGTCGGATAGCGCCTGTGCAACTCGCGGATGAGGCGGACATTGGCCGCCACCTGTGCCTCGGTGAGGTCCTCCCTGCCGCCCACGCCGCCGACATTCTCGATGCCGATGGCGCACCAGTTATAGCCGATGGCGTGTCTTCCCATCGTCGTCTCCGGCAGGATGCGGTACACAGTGCCGTCCCTGTCCACGATGAACTGCGAGGCATAGTTCAGCGTACCATGCGCATTCGCTGCATGATAGAAATGATAGTACGCCGACTGCCATGTAGGCCCCGCCGTCCAATGCACGACCACGGCGCGCGGCACGATCTGCACCATTTCCTCGCCGTAATGCTCGCAGGCATATGCTTTCGTCAGCGCTTCACGCTCCGCCGACCATTCCACAGGCTTGTCCACGATCCAGTCCGCCGCCTCTGCCCAAGCGGGCAGCAGGAGACACAGCCCCAGGAGGACGCCGCAGAGCACAAAGCCAAAGTTTCGCATCATCAAAACACCTCATTCCTCCGCTGCAGCCCGCAACATGGCCTGCAGCGTGCGGATTGCCGTACCACGGCCGGAATAATGCTCCGTCATGCCGACCATGATGAAGGGCCGCCCCTCCTGATAGATGATGCCGCCATCATCGTAGAGGCCGCCGAGCTCCCCCGTCTTATGCGCAATCATGACGCCCGGCATGGCCGCAGGGAAGCACTCCGTATCCGTCTGCCCCGCGAGATAACCGAGCATAACATCGTCGAGCTCCGGCGACACGCAGCAGCGATTGTAGAGCGTCACGAAGAAATGGCCGAGATCCGCCGCCGAGGTGTAGTTGTCACGCCCCGCCGCCACGGCCGCGCTGTCCATCATCTTGCGCTGCAGACTCGTATCGTGATAGCCGTGCTGCTGGATATAGGCATTGATGGCGTCCATGCCCAGCAGGTCGATCATCATGTTCGTAGCGGTGTTGTCGCTCTCTGTGATCATGAAGCGCATGACCGTATCGAGCGACAGCTCTGTACCTGAGGCATACCCTGCGATCACCCCGGCGCCGCCCACCTTGTCCGAACTGTGCAGCGTCAGCGTCTGATCGAGCGCCAATGTCCCCGCCTTCACACGCTCCATGGCCGTCGCGAGAATAAAGACCTTGATCATGCTCGCGGAGCGCATCGGCGCGGACTGGTAGACATACTCGCGATTCTCCAGTGGATACGCTACAAAGACCTCATAATGCGTGCTGTCACCATTCGACAATGCCTCGATGTGCGCGGCCAGTGCCGCGTTGCGATCCTCCTTCGTCGGCTGCACCGCCGCGCCCTGCTGCCCCGCAGCTGCTGTCTGTGCCGCTGTATCCGTCACCCCAGCCGACGAAGCCGGTGCCGCCGGCACATCCGCCGCACACGCCGCCATCGGCAGGCTCAGCGCCGTCAACAGCAATGCCGCACAGATTCCCTTGCTCTTTTTCATCATAAGTCTCTCCCATAAAAAAGCTCAGACTCGCTTACTGCCAATCTGAGCTCCTGTAAATGATTCACAATGGTTAACTACGAAACGGCAGCTATTCCATGCATTGCCATGCTCATAATCTCATATTCCCTGGCTGGCAATTTGCACTTTCTTGCCGCAAAAGGCAATACCGTAATGGAACACCTTCCCGATGCCCTGCGCACGGAATTCGGCGTCGTAATCACGCACTGCAATCTGTTGCAGTGCTTCCTGTGCCTTGTCTGCCAGCGCTTCCTCACATTCTGCGACCTTGCATTCGATAATCATGCCGTTCAGTCCCGCCCGCCTGGGAAAAGCCGCAATATCGTAGCGACCATAGCCTGACTCACGGTTGGAGCGGATATGGTAGTCTTCGACCAGCGTCGCTGTCAGGCCAAGGATAAGGCCATGATAAAAAGCCTCCTTGCCCCTGGCCGCGTCGAAACTACTCGTGAGCAATTCCAAATATTGAGCCAGACCCGTGCGCACGGTTTCCACGTCACCGGAGACGAAGGCCCGCATGAGGTCTTCCGTCTCCATATCCA
Source organism: Selenomonadaceae bacterium UBA2897 (assembly GCA_002350105.1). Classification (GTDB taxonomy): domain Bacteria; phylum Bacillota; class Negativicutes; order Selenomonadales; family Selenomonadaceae; genus UBA2897. The sequence continues at coordinate 16,085 of DEDT01000016.1, forward strand.
TGTCGCCGCCGCGATAGCGCTCCAGGATTTCGATACGAAAAAGCGAACGCAGCTCACGGTTCGGCAGCATGAGCTCTGCCTGCATGCCCAGCTCATCTTCATGAACCCTCTTGATCGTGAGGTAGCCCGTGGTAACCAGCATGGTATAAAGCGCGCTTTCCTGCTTGTAGATTTCGCTGTAGATAAAGCCCTCGCGCACACGCGTCTCAATCGAACCGCCCTGCAGCAGGATCTCCAACTTGTCCAGCACCTGGCTGCGGGAATAGCGTAGCATCTCCCCGAGAATGGCGTTGCCGGAGGTATTGACCCAGTACGTACGTGGCTGGCAGTCATTATCGAAATAATTGATCACCGACCACGGATTATACATGGCACAACCGCTAAAGCGGTAGCCATCATACCAATGCTGGATTTCCGGCAGCTTATCTTCACAGCCCAGATCCTCAGCCATATGCCTGACCTCTGCGGGGGTAAAGCCAAAAGCCTCCGGATACTGCGCATGCAGCAGGCTGTCTACCTTCACATTATTGAGATCGGAAAAAATACTTTCCTTGGCAATGCGCAGGACTCCCGTCAGCACGGCAAAAGCCAGGTCATCATTCGATTTGAGCGCCGCCGTCAGGAACACACGGAAAAAACCGATGGCCTGCTCATAATAGCCATGTTCCCAGGCATACTGCACGGGCAGATCGTATTCGTCCAGCAGCAGTACAGGCAGACGGCCATAATGTGCATGCAGCATGCGCAAAAGCATAGCCACAGATCCCATGAGTACAGTAATGTCCGCCTGACGTGCCTGGATGGCGCGAAAATTTGCTTTATCCACATCAGAAACACGCGCACTGTCCAGCAAAAATGCATAGGGCTGCAGCGCTTCCTGCATGCCCGTGGCAATGCCCGCCTGCATCGTTGCCCAATCTGCATATTTCCAATCGCGAAGCTTAAGGAACAGTACAGGATATGTACCCTGCTGTTTCATAGCCTCCGCATCATCAGCTACCGTCGTACCGTTGAATAAATGCCGATTCCGTTCTGCATCCACCACATCGAAAAAAAATCGTAACATGGACAGCATCATGGTCTTGCCAAAGCGGCGTGGACGGGTAAAGAGCGTGACCTGAGCATGATTTTTCAGGAACGTCGAGATAAACTTTGTCTTATCTACCACGTAATAATTTTCTTTTGCGTTCCCATAATTATCAATACCGATGGGCATGTGGGTATGCACAGGATCACCTCCACGACATCAGATACGCAAAACAAGATAATTCAGCCTTTAACGCCCACCATTCACGAAGTGTTCTTCATGCACGATGACCGGTTTCGGGCCGCGCTCCCTGGCAACGGCCATCATGAGCTTGATACGGTTGAGCTGGTTGACCTCAGAGGCACCGGCATCGCAGTCGATAGCCGTGATGTTTGCACCCTGATAGCTCTCGCGCAGTTCATGCATGACGCCTTTGCCTGTGATGTGGTTTGGCAGGCAGCCGAAGGGCTGCAGGCAAACGACGTTGGGCACGCCCTGGTGGATGAGCTCAACCATCTCGCCGGTGAGGAACCAGCCCTCGCCGGCCATGTTGCCGAGGCTCACATGGCGCGAGGCCAGTTCCGCCGTCTCGTAGATGCTCTCGGGCGCGTCGAAATGACGGCTCTTCGCGAGGGCCTTGCGGAGCGGCGCGCGGAAGAATTCGATAACCTGAATAAACATCTTGCTCAGATAGACGTTCTTCTTTTTGCCCGCCAGCAGCTTATGCTTCGAGATCGCGTCATGGGCACCGTAGAGGAAGAAGTCCACGAAATCTGGCATCACGACCTCGCCGCCCTCTTCGACGATGACCTGTTCGATGTGATTGTTGGCTACGGGGTGGTACTTGACGAGGATTTCGCCCACGACACCGACCCGCGGCTTCCAGAGCTTTTCATCGATGGGCAGATGATCGAACTCCCGCACCATCGCCTTGAGGTTGCGGCGATAGGTGAAGAAATTGCCCCTGACGATGTCCTGACGGCAGAGATCCAGCCACTTCTCGTAGAGGGTCTGCGTCGCCCCCTTCTCCCGCTCGTAGGGCAGCATGCGATTGCGCATGCGCATGAGCGCGTCACCGTAGATGGCGGCCTTGATGGCGTCGCTGAGCATATGGCGATCGAGATGGAAGGAATCCATCTCCTCGGGCAGGCCCTTGACGGCGAATACCGCCACCTGACCGTAGCCCGCATCCTTCAATGCCTGACGCATCACGCCGATATAGTTCGTCGCACGGCAGGCGCCGCAGGTCTGGAACAGCATGATGCTCGTATGGTCGGGATCGACGCTGCCGCTCTGCAGCGCCGCGAGCAGCTGGCCCGTGACCACGATGCAGGGGTAGCACATATCGTTGTTGACATAGCGCAGGCCGAGGTCGATGGCCTTTTTATCCGGCATCGGCGGCACGACCACATTATAGCCGTATTTCCGCAGCGCCGTCTGGAACAAGGCGAAGTGAATTGGCGCCATCTGCGGCGCGAGAATCGTGTTGACCTTCTTGCACTCCGGCGTGAAGTGCGGCCGCTCGACATCCGGTACAGACTTATAGTGCCTGATCTCGCACCGCGCGAGTGCCGCCATGAGCGAACGCAGGCGGATGCGCGCCGCGCCAAGGTTCGAGACCTCATCGAGCTTGATCATCGTGTAGATGCGATGATGGCGCTCGAGGATGGCCCGCGTCTGCCCCGTCGTGAGCGCGTCGAGCCCACAGCCGAAGGAGCTGAACTGAATCAGCGTGAGGTTCGGATGCTCGGCCACATACTGCGCCGCATGATAGAGGCGCGCATGGTAACTCCACTGGTTCACGACCTGCAGCTTGTTCTCATCCTGGACGTGCAGATGGTAGAGGGCATCCTCCGAGATAATCGGCAATTTGTAGGACTGAATCATGTCAGGAATACCGTGGTTGATCTCCGGGTCGATATGATAGGGACGGCCCACGAGCACGATGGCCTGCTCCCCCGTCAGCTCGAGACGCGCCAGCACGCCTTTGCCGTAGTCGCGCACCTCCTGACGGTACTGCGCGAGCTCCGCATAGGCCGCATCCACAGCCTGCTGGATTTCCTGCTGGCTGATGCCATAGGGCTGGAAGGTCTCATAGAGGCGCTTAGCCATGCGCTGCGGATTGTTGATGGGCAGGAATGGCTGGATGAAGTCGATCTGCTTTTCCCGCAGGATGTCCATGTTGCCGCGGATATTCTCCGCATAGGAGCCGACGATCGGGCAATTGAAATGATTGGCCGAAGGATGCTTTTCATCCTGCATGTTATAGGGCTCGCAGGGATAGAAAATTGTCCTGACACCCTTCTCGATGAGGTCTACGATGTGGCCGTGCGCGAGCTTGGCCGGATAGCAGAGCGAGTCCGAGGGCACCGTCGCCATGCCTTTGTAGTAGGTCTTAGCGCTGGATTTGCCCGAGAGCACCACCTGATAGCCGAGCTTCGTGAAGAACGTGAACCAGAACGGATACTCCTCGTACATATTCAGCACACGCGGCAGGCCGATACGGCCGCGCGTGGGCTTCGCCAGCGGGCGATAGTATTTGAACAGGCGGTCATACTTGAACTGATACATGTTCGGCACGTCGTCCTCGTGCTTCGTGCCGCCCGCGCCGCGCTCACAGCGGTTGCCCGTGAAGTACTTGCCGCCGTCCGGGAACTTCGACATGGTCACGAGGCACTTATTGCCGCAACCCTGGCAGCGGTAAGAGCTCGTCTGCACCTCGAAGTGCTCCAGCGCCTCGGCAGAGAGGAGCTGGGATTTCTCATAGCCCGCTTCCTGCGCAAGGATGGCCGCGCCGTAGGCCCCCATGATGCCCGCGATATCCGGCCGCGTCACGTGACGATCCAGCAACTTCTCCAGGCAGCGCAGCACCGCATCGTTATAGAAGGTACCGCCCTGCACGACGATATGATCGCCGAGGGAACGCACATCCTTGAGCTGCATGACCTTGAAGAGCGCATTCTTGATGACGGAGAACGCGATGCCCGCCGAGATATCGGCAACCGAAGCGCCCTCTTTCTGCGCCTGCTTGACCTTGGAATTCATGAAGACCGTGCAGCGCGTGCCGAGATCCACCGGCTTCTCCGACTTCACGGCCAGCTGGGCGAACTCCGCCGGCGTCATGTGCAGCCCCTCAGCGAAGTTCTGGATAAAGGAGCCGCAGCCTGCGGAGCAGGCCTCGTTCAACGTGATGTTACCGATATTGCCATGGTCGACGAAGAAGCACTTCATATCCTGACCGCCGATATCGAGCACGAAGCTCACGTCGGGACAGAACTCCTGCGCCGCGCGCAGATGAGCAAAGGTCTCCACCTCGCCGCCGTCCGCATGAATGCCGGCCTTGACAATGTTCTCGCCGTAGCCCGTCGTCATGCAGCCGGCCACCCAGGTACCCGCCGGCATCTGCGCGTAGAATTCCTTGAGCTCCGCCACGACGCTCTTGAGCGGCGAGCCGTGGTTCGAGCCATAGGCCGTATAGAGAAGTTCCTTATCTTTGCCGATGGCGGCCAGCTTCGTCGTCGTCGACCCCGCATCGATGCCGAGGTAGAGCGGCCCCTCGTAGCTCTTGAGGTCACCGCGCGGCACCTTGTCTTTGGCATGACGCTCCTTGAAGGCCTCATAGTCCGCCTCGTCCTCAAACAGCACGAAATCCGCCTTGCGGCTCTCTCCCGCCGCAGCTTTTTTCGCCCGCTCGATGCTGTCCTCGAGACGGCCGACATCGATGGTCTCCGCCTCATCCGCAAGCGCCGCGCCCATGGCCACGAAGTAGTTACCGTCCCGGACATCGACGACGTGCTCATCATCGAGCTTCAGCGTCGCGATGAAGCGCTCCCTGAGCGTCGGCAGGAAATGCAGCGGACCGCCGAGGAAGGCGACATGGCCGCTGATGGGCCGTCCCTGCGCCAGATTGCTGATGGTCTGGTTCACGACGGCCTGCATGATGGAGAGCGCAATATCCGCTTTCTCCGCGCCATCATTCATCAGTGCCTGGATATCCGTCTTGGCAAAGACGCCGCAGCGCGAAGCAATCGTGTAGATCTGCTTGCCCTTAGCCGCCAGCTCATTAAGGCCGCCCGCATCCGTATTCAGGAGTGAGGCCATATGGTCGATGAAAGAGCCCGTGCCACCTGCGCAGACACCATTCATGCGCTGCTCCGGCGCATCGCCGAAATACGTGATTTTGGCATCCTCGCCGCCAAGCTCAACCACGGTATCGGTCTGCGGAATCAAATCCTTCACCGCTGCCGCACAGGCAATGACCTCCTGCACGAAGGGCAGGCCGATGCGCTGGGCGATCCCCATACCCGCCGAGCCTGTGAGAGCAAAGCTGAACGGCTTTGCCCCGACGATATCTTTGAGATGCGTCAGATTCTCCTGCAAAGCATGGCCAATTTCCGAAAAATGGCGGGCGTAGTTCTTATAGAGAATATGTTTCTCATGATCGAGCACCACCAGCTTGATGGTCGTCGAGCCTACGTCAATACCTACTCGCAATAGGGAATTCATGGTTACACCACCTAATAAAAAAGTACAATATGAAAATCCCTTTTCAGGGCCATTTCATATTGTACCGCATTTGGCAAGTTTTCTCAAGGCTGAATCGCGTTCATATTGCGACAGAACGCACAGGAATACGTTCAAAACAAAGGCTCGTCATATTCGACCCTGGCGAGGTAAAGCCCACGGGCCGGTGCCGTCGCGCTGGCCTGCTGCCGGTCCAGCGATGCCAGGATCTCCCCGAATCGCGCCACGCTGATGCGTCCCAGGCCCACGTTCACCACCGTGCCCACGATGTTGCGCACCATGTGATAGAGAAAGCCCGTGCCGCGCAGGCGGAACTCCAGCTGTTCCCCCGCGATAGGCTGCACCTCCGATACATACATCGTGCGCACAGGACTCATCGGCGCACCGCCCGCCGCGCGGAACGCGCTGAAATCATGCGTGCCGAGGAGCTCTGCCATGGCCTGCTGCATGGCCGCGAGGTCAAGGGGGCGTCGCTCGTACCAGGCGTAGCGCGCCGTGAGCGGATCCGGCGTCTCACCCTGCTGCACGCGGTAGAGATACGTCTTCGCGCGGGCGCTGTGGCGCGCGCTGAACTCCCGTCCCGCCTCGCAGGCCGCCTTGACCACGATATCATCGGGCAGCAAGCTGTTCACGGCCCGCACGATACGCTCCACAGGGATTGTGCCATCCGTGAAGAAGTTCACGACCTGCCCATAGGCATGCACGCCCGCATCCGTGCGTCCCGCCGCCGCGAGTTCAATCGTGTCGCCGAAGACGGTCTCCAGTACCTCCTCCAGCACGTTCTGCACGGCCACCACGGGCGGCGTCTGCCGCTGGAACCCATGATACGCCGTGCCGTCATAGGCCACCAACAACGCAATATTGCGCGCCCGCGCCTTCATTTCCGCTTTATGTTCCGGTTTCATCGTGCCAATACCACCAATAACAAGAGCATCACCAGAAAGACGGCGATGCAGACATAATCGATTGCACTTACGCGCAGCTGCTTCAGCTGGGTGCGGCCCTCGCCGCCGCGGTAGCAGCGCGCCTCCATGGCCATGGCCAGCTCGTCGGCGCGGCGAAAGGCCGAGAGGAAGAGCGGCACGAGGATGGGGACGATGGCCTGCAGGCGCTGGCGGATGCTGCCGGAGGAAAAGTCGGCACCGCGCGCCTGCTGTGCCTTCATGATGCGCTCCGTCTCGGAGAGCAGCGTCGGCACGAAGCGCAGCGCAATCGTCATCATCATAGCGAGCTCGTGCGCGGGCAGGCCGAATCGCTTGCCAGGACTCAGCAGGCTCTCCATGGCGTCCGTGAGCTGCAGCGGCCCCGTGGTGAACGTAAGCAGCGAGGACATGAGCATTAGCAGCACGAGGCGCAGGCTGATGAAGATGCCCTGCTCCAGTCCCTCCCAGGTCAGCGTCAGCGGCCCCAGCGTATAGATGGGTGTGCCCGCATCGAAGAGGTGAAAGGCAAAGGAGAACAGCAGAATCCACGCGAGCGGCTTCAAGGCCCGCAGCTGCGTCCCCAGGGGCACGCGCGAAACCAGCATCATAGCCAGTGCAAACGCGGTCAGCACCACGTAGGCTGCACGGCTGTCGAGCAGGAACAGCGCCGCGATATACGCAAGCAGCAGCACGAGCTTGACGCGCGGATCCAGCCGGTGCAGCAGCGAATTGCCGGGGAAGAACTGCCCGATGGTAATGTTGCTCAGCATTTCTTTCCCCCCTTGTGTTTTTTCACGGCCTGCTGCACGGCCTTTACGGCTTCCTGCAGTGTCATGGCCGTCTCCGGCACGGACAGTCCGTGCGCGCGCAGCACGTCGAGCACCTGCACAACCTGCGGTGGCTGAAGCCCCGCCTGCTGCAATAGCTCCCGCTGCTGGAAAAGCTCCCGTGGCTCGCCCACAGCCAGCAATACCCCCTGATGCAGGATGATGAGCTGGTCGGCCAGCTCCGCGATATCATCCATATTATGCGTAATCAGCACGAGCGTCATCCGCTGTTTTTTATGTAATTCACGCAGCAGCTGCATGAGCTGCGCGCGCCCGCACGGGTCGAGGCCCGCCGTTGGCTCATCGAGCACGAGGTAGCGCGGCTGCAGGGCCAGTATGCCCGCAATAGCCACGCGCCGCTGCTGGCCGCCGCTGAGCTGGAATGGCGAGCGTGCGGACAAAGCCTCATCAAGATGCACGAGCTGCATCGCCCCCGCGACGCGCTTTTGAAGCGCCTCGCCCGTGAGCCCCTGCCGCTCCGGGCCGAAAGCGATATCCTTCGCCACGGTCTCTTCGAAGAGCTGCTGCTCCGCGTACTGGAAGACCATGCCCACGGACTGGCAGGCCCTTTTCACCTGCTGCCGCTGTTTCTTCGCCCTGTCCGTAATATCCACGCCGTCGACGAGTACCTGCCCGCTGGTCGGATGCAGCAGGCCACTCAGATGCTGCACGAGCGTAGACTTGCCCGAGCCCGTATGGCCCGCGATGGCCGTGATGCTGCCCTCGGGGATAGTCAGCGAAATATGTTGCAGTGCCTGCCGCTCGTAGGGCGTGCCCGGCAGATACGTATAGCAGATGTCCCTTAGTTCGATGGCCATGCTCACACCTCCCCGCTGAGTGCCGCCGCTAGTTCTTCGGCCGTGATGATACTTGCTGGCAGATGCACGCCGTGCTGGCGCAGCTCTGCGGCCAGCTCCGCCGCCACGGGCACTTCCAGCCCTAGTTTCCGCATGGCCGCCGTCTGGCTAAAGATCTCGTGGGGCGTGCCCTGCGTGACGATATGCCCCTGATCCATGACGACGATGCGGTCGGCGGCCGCGGCCTCCTCCATGAAGTGCGTGATGTAAACGATGGTGATGCCCCGCTCCTCGTGCAGCTTTTTCACGCAGGCGAGAATATCGGCGCGTCCCTGCGGGTCGAGCATGGCCGTGGGTTCGTCGAGCACGAGACACTTCGTCTGCATCGCCAGCGCACCCGCGATGGCCACGCGCTGCTTCTGCCCGCCGGAGAGCAGATGTGGCGCACAGCTGCGATAATGCTGCATGCCGACGGTGCGCAGGGCTTCCGTCACGCGTGCAGGCAGCTCTTCTGTCGGCACACCGAGGTTCTCCGGGCCAAACGCCACATCGTCCTCCACGATGGCCGCGATGATCTGGTTGTCGGGATTCTGGAACACCATGCCCACCTGCTGGCGGATTTGCCACAGTTCCTTCGTCTCCAGCGTATCCATGCCTGCCACGATGACATGTCCGCTGGTCGGCAGCAGCAGTGCGTTGAGATGCTTCGCCAGCGTCGACTTTCCCGAGCCGTTCGCGCCGAGGATGGCCACGAACTCGCCGGCTTCGATCCGCAGATCCACCGCATCCAGCGCTTTATGCTCGTGCTCCATGCCCTGCTGATAGATATGCGTAAGCTGATGCAGCTCGATAAAACTCATGCCTTTCACCTCTCTGCCACCTGTCCGGCGCGCATTCAAAACTCGTTTCATTATATCGCATTTATTTGGTTAACGCAAATATTACATTAAGTTAACGATAGCAATAAAAAAGAATCGCCTGTCAGTGACAGACGACTCTTCATATGGCGTAGTTTCGTGCTTACACGAGCTCGATGATAACCATCGGAGCAGCGTCGCCACGACGCACACCCAGTTTCAGGATACGCGTGTAGCCGCCCTGGCGGTCATCGTATTTCTTTGCGATCTCATCGAACAGTTTTCTCACGACATCTTCATCAGCCAGCTGAGCAATAGCCTGACGGCGCGCGCTCAGGTCGCCACGCTTTGCGAGCGTGATGAGCTTGTCGGCAAACTTACGCATTTCTTTTGCTTTAGCTTCCGTCGTCTCAATGCGGCCATATCTGAAGAAGGAAGTGAGGATGCTGCTGAACAGCGCTTTGCGGGCGCTGGAGTTGCGGCCTAATTTTCTGTAGCTCATTGATCTTCCTCTTTCCTAGTATTTTTATTCGTTGATCTCTTTCAGAGACAAACCGAGTTCCTCGAGCTTCTTCTTGACTTCCTCAAGAGACTTGCGCCCGAGGTTGCGGACCTTCATCATATCCTCTTCCGTCTTTTCGGCCAGATCAGCAACGGTGTTGATGTTGGCGCGCTTCAGGCAGTTGAAGGAACGTACGGAGAGGTCGAGGTCTTCGATATTCATATCGAGAACCTTGGAGGAATCATCCTCTTCCTCCGCCGGGAAGGACGCCTCCTCCTCAGCTACATCTTCTGCCAGGCCGTCCATGTTCTGGAACAGCTTCAGATGCATGACGAGGATACCGGCTGCTTTGCTGACAGCCTCCTCCGGGCGCAGGGAACCATCGGTCCACACCTCGAGAGTCAGCTTGTCATAGTCCGTCACGTTACCGACACGCGTATCATTTACCGTGTAGTTCACGCGCTGGACTGGCGAGAAGATGGAATCGATGGGGATGACGCCGATCGTGTCATCCGGCTTCTTGTTCTTCTCGGCCGGCACATAGCCGCGGCCACGCTCGACGGTCATCTCAATCTTGAGCTTGCCCGTCTCGTTGACCGTAGCGATGTGCAGATCCGGATTCAGTACCTCGATATCTGCATCGCAGATGATATCGGCACCCGTGACCTCTTTCTCGCCCTCGACATCGATGCGGATCACCTTCGGCTCATCGCCCTGCATCTTGAGGCAGAGCTGCTTCAGGTTCAGCACGATGTTCGTCACATCATCCCGGACACCGGGAATCGTGGAGAACTCATGGAGGACACCATCAATCCGGATGGAGGTAATTGCAGCACCTTCCAGCGAGGAAAGCAGCATGCGGCGCAGGCTGTTGCCGAAGGTCGTGCCATAGCCACGCTCCAAAGGCTCACAGATAAACTTGCCGTAGCGGTTGTCTTCGCTGATTTCCGCAATTTCAATTTTCGGTTTCTCGATGTCTATCATCCTGTATGAACCTCCTCAATAACACTATGCGCAAAGGCACAAAAATTCATTATTTGGAGTACAACTCGACGATAGCCTGCTCATTGACAGGAACATCAATCTCTTCACGGTTCGGGAAACGCGTTACCGTACCCGTGAGGTTAGCCTGGTCGGCATCGAGCCAGGCCGGTGCGGAGAGGGCATTGCTGCTCTCTTTGAGCGCCTTGAAGAACTCGTTGCTCTGGCTCTTCTCAGCCACAGCGACGACATCGCCGGCCTCAACGAGGGCGGACGGGATATCAACACGCTTGCCGTTGACCGTGATGTGGCCATGGCGCACGAGCTGACGAGCCTGACGGCGCGTGTTGGCGAGGCCAAGACGGAAGACCACATTGTCGAGACGACGCTCGAGGAGACCCAGCAGGTTTTCACCCGTTACGCCCTGCATCGTCTTTGCCTTATCGTAGTAACCACGGAACTGCTTCTCGAGCACACCGTAGATGAACTTTGCTTTCTGTTTCTCTTTCAGCTGCGTGCCGTACTCAGAAACCTTGCGGCGATTGTTCACAATCTGACGCTTGGACTGCTTGGAACGGCCGATGACCGCCGGCTCCAGGCCGAGGGCGCGGCATCTTTTCAGCGCGGGAACTCTATCAATTGCCATGTCTTTTACTGCACCTCCTGATTACACTCTGCGACGCTTCGGCGGACGGCAGCCGTTATGCGGGATCGGCGTGACATCTTTGATCATGCTGACCTCCAGGCCCGTGGCCTGCAGGGAACGGATTGCTGCCTCACGGCCGGCACCAGGGCCCTTGACATAGACGTCAACGGTCTTGAGGCCATGCTCCATTGCGGCTTTGGCAGCCGTCTCAGCGGCCATCTGAGCCGCAAACGGCGTGCTCTTGCGGGAACCGCGGAAGCCGAGGCCGCCAGCGCTTGCCCAGGAAAGTGCGTTACCGCTCTTATCAGTGAGCGTAACGATTGTATTGTTAAACGTAGAGCTGATGTGCGCTACGCCAAATTCGACGTTTTTCCGAACTTTTTTCTTAGTACGGACTGCTTTCTTAACTGCCACCAGTTAACCCTCCTTCATTAGTCTTTCTTCTTGCCTGCTACGACCTTTTTCGGGCCTTTACGGGTACGGGCATTGTTCTTGGTGTTCTGTCCACGAACGGGCAGGCCAAGACGGTGGCGACGTCCACGATAGCAGCCGATATCAACGAGTCTCTTGATGTTCATCTGACGCTCACGACGAAGATCACCTTCGACGACAACGTTCTTATCGATGGCATCACGAAGTTTTACAACTTCATCCTCCGTGAGGTCTCGCGTACGGGTATCCGGGTTAACACCAGTCATAGCCAGCAGCTTCTGGCTGGTCGTCAGACCAATACCAAAAATGTACGTCAAAGCAATTTCAATTCTCTTGTCACGGGGTAAATCTACACCGGCGATACGTGCCATATTAAAGCACCTCCTTACTAATAAAATTATTAACCCTGTCTCTGCTTGTGTTTCGGATTCTCGCAGATAACCATGACGCGGCCTTTGCGCTTGATGATCTTGCATTTATCGCAAATCCGCTTTACCGACGGTTTAACCTTCACTACGTGATTCCCCCCTTTCTTTATGCATATCGTCATTGCTGACAATATGATAGTATAGCATACTTTCAAGCGCCTGACTAGTCATCAGGCGCAGAAAACATAAAAACATTATAACAAAAGCCCTGCCACCTGGCAAGGCTCTGCAAAAAGATTTTTGCTTTTTATTTGAAGCGATAGGTGATGCGGCCGCGCGTGAGGTCGTACGGCGTCAGCTCGATCGTCACCTTATCCCCCGGCAGGATGCGGATGAAGTTCATCCGGATCTTACCTGAGACATGGGCGAGCACGATGTGACCGTTCTCGAGCTCCACCTTGAACATCGCGTTGGGCAGGGACTCTACGACCCGGCCCTCAACTTCAATAACGTCCTGTTTCGACATCAAACTTCTCCTTCTGTGGCAATATCAGCAAGGGGCGGCCAGAAAAGGCCGCCCTCTGCAAATCATCATATACCAGGAGCCGCAGCTCCTTCTTTTAGCCCTGCAGCACCTTGATGAGATCTGCCGTGACTTTGTCGATAGCCTGACGGCCGTCGACTTCCGTGTAGAGACCGGCTTTCTTGTAGTAGTCGATCAGCGGCTTCGTGGAAGCCTCGTAGACGGAAAGACGATTCTTCATCGTCTCGGCATTGTCGTCAGCGCGCTGGAACAGCTCGCTGCCGCACTCGTCGCAGATGCCTTCCTTTTTCGGCGGGTTGAACTTCGTATGGTACGTCGCACCGCATTTCTTGCAGATACGGCGGCCTACGGCACGCTCGATGAGGTCCGAGGCCGGTACGTTGATGTTCAGCACGCGCGTCAGGCTGAGGCCGAGATCCTTGAGGATGCCCGTGAGCGCATCGGCCTGCTCCACCGTACGGGGGAAACCGTCGAGGATAAAGCCTTTCTTGCAGTCGTCCTGGCCGAGACGGTCTCGGACAATGCCGATCGTGACTTCATCCGGCACGAGCTGGCCCTTGTCGATGTAGGACTTGGCCTGCTTGCCCATCTCCGTGCCTTCCTTGATTGCCGCGCGGAACATATCGCCCGTGGAAATATGCGGAATCTGGAAAGCCTTGACCAGTTCAGCCGCCTGCGTGCCCTTGCCGGCACCCGGGGGGCCCATTAACAGGATATGCATAGTAAAACTGCCTCCTTTATTTCATGAACCCTTCATAGTGGCGCATAACCACCATGGACTCTATCTGTTTCATCGTCTGCATGGCAACGCCGACGACGATGAGCAGTGCCGTACCGCCGAAGTACACGCCCTGGATGTGCGTGAGACCGGCGATCATATTCGGCAGGACTGCGATAAAGGCCAGGAAGACTGAGCCAGCCAGCGTGATACGGGTCATGACATGGTCGAGATAATCGGCCGTCGGCTGGCCCGGGCGGATGCCCGGGATGAAGCCGCCGTACTTTTTCAGGTTATCTGCCATGTCCGGTATCTTCACCGTGACGGCCGTATAGAAGTAGGTGAAGAAGATAATCATGCCTACGTAGAGCGTCGTCTGCAGCGGAGTACCCCACTGCAGGTAGCTCGATACGGTCTTGACCCAGGGAATCTCAATGAACTGGGCCACCGTCACCGGGAACATCAGCACGGATGACGCGAAGATGATAGGGATAACACCCGCCTGGTTGACCTTCAGCGGGATATGGCTGGAGTGGCCGCCCATGGCCCTCGCCCCGACCACGCGTTTCGCATAGGAAATGGGGACGCGGCGGAAGCCATTCTCGACGTAGACCACGAACATGACCATGGCCAGTGCCACCACCAGGAAGCAGAAGACACTGAAGTAACTGGTCGTGCCAGCCTGTACATAATGATAAATGGTGCCGATATTCTTCGGCAGGGCAGCCACGATACCGGCGAAGATAATCAGCGAAATGCCGTTACCTACGCCCTGTGCCGTGATCTGCTCGCCGACCCACATGAGGAAGACCGTCCCCGCCGTCAGCGTGATCGAAACGATCAGGATGTTGACCGGGTTCGGATTCAGGATAGCCGCCTTCAGGCCGATGGACATGCCCAGCGCCTGGAGGAAAGCCAGCACCACCGTGAGGTAGCGCGTAACCTGTGTCGTCTTCTTGTGACCTTCTTCGCCCTCCTTCGACCACTGCTCCAGCGTCGGAATGACGACATTCAGCAGCTGGATGATGATGGCCGCATTGATGTAGGGCGTAATGCTCATGGCAAAGATGGAGAACTTACTGAAAGCACCACCAGAAAAGAGATCTAACAGCCCGAAAAGATTGCCGTTGGCAAAGAGCTTCTCTATTGCCGTCGGATCGACACCGGGCACCGGGATATGGGTACCCAGGCGGAAAACCGCGAACATAATCAGCGTGAACGTGATCTTCTGCCGCAGTTCCGGGATCTTGAAGACATTACTAAGGGCTGATAGCACCTCAGATCACCTCAACTTTGCCGCCGGCAGCCGTGATCTTCTGCTCAGCGGATTTGGTGAAGCCGTTGGCACGGACCGTGAGCTTCTTCGTGAGCTCACCGCCACCGAGGATGCGGATGCCGTCCTGGACATTCTTGAGCAGGCCGGACTCGACGAGCACTACGGGATCAACCGTCGTGCCATCCTCAAAGCGGTTCAGGCTCTCAACGTTAACCTCAGCGAACGTCTTAGCCCAGACATTCTTGAAGCCGCGTTTCGGCAGACGGCGGTAGATTGGCATCTGGCCGCCCTCGAAGCCGGTACGCACGCCGCCGCCGGCACGGGATTTCTGACCCTTCATGCCACGGCCGGACGTCTTGCCGTTGCCGGAGCCGATACCACGGCCCACGCGGTTGCGGACCTTGCGGGAGCCCTCAGCCGGTTTCAGTTCATGTAACTTCATATTCTGTGCACCTCCGTTCTGTACTTAGTCTGCGATTTCTTCAACTTTGATCAGATGCTCTACTTTGTGGAGCTGACCGCGGATAGCGGGATTGTCAGGAAGCTCTACAACAGAGTTGATCTTTCTCAGACCAAGTGCGCGAACGGTCTTGCGCTGCGTTTCCGGGCGGCCGATGACACTTCTGGTCAGAGTAACTTTAACTTTAGCCATTATAGTTCCTCCTATTAACCTAAGATTTCTTCAACCGTCTTGCCACGCAGGGCAGCGACATCCTCAGCCTTCTTCAGGCCCTTCAGGCCCTCCATGCAGGCACGGACCATGTTGTTCGGGTTGGAAGAACCCAGGGACTTCGTCAGGATGTCGCGCACACCGGCGAGCTCCAGGATGGCACGGCACGGGCCGCCAGCGATAACACCAGTACCTTTGGCAGCCGGCTTCATGATAACCTTGCCAGCGCCGAAGATGCCGAGCATCTCATGCGGAATCGTGCGGCCGTCGAACAGAGCAACCTCGATGAGGTTCTTCTTGGCATCCTCAACACCCTTGCGGATTGCCTCGGGCACCTCAGCAGCCTTGCCGAGACCAACACCAACCTTGCCCTTCTTGTTGCCGACGACAACCAGGGCACTGAACGAGAAGCGGCGGCCGCCCTTGACGACTTTCGCGACTCGATTGATATATACAACTTTCTCCTCGAACTCAGGAGTTTCGTTGTCATTTCTTCTAGCCATTCATTTACCTCCTTCTGACATCCGTCTTAGAATTTGAGGCCGGCTTCACGTGCGGCCTCAGCCAGAGCTGCAACACGGCCATGATAGACATAGCCGCCACGGTCGAATACGACCTCGTTGATGCCCTTCTCAAGAGCACGCTTTGCGATAGCAGCGCCGACAGCCTTAGCTGCCTCGACGTTGCCGCCGTAGTTCTCAAAACCTTTTTCCTGCGTGCTGGCGGATACCAGGGTTACGCCCTTCTCATCATCGATGATCTGAGCATAAATGTTGGCCAGGCTGCGATAGACATTGAGGCGCGGACGCTCAGCCGTGCCGGAGATATGGTTGCGAACCCGCAGATGACGTTTCTGACGAGCCTTATTCTTGTCTGCTTTAAGAAGCACAGAGATTCACTCCTTTCTGGATTTAACGGTTTATTTCTTGCCCTTGGCGCCGGCTTTACCTTCCTTGCGGCGAATGTGCTCGCCGAGGTAATGGATACCTTTGCCCTTATACGGCTCCGGCTTGCGCAGGCTGCGGATTTCCGCTGCGACCTGGCCAACCTTCTCCTTGTCGATGCCTTTTACCACGACCTGCGTAGCAGCCGGTGCATCGAACTCGATGCCCGCGGGCGGCTCAATGACGACAGGATGAGAGAAACCGAGGGAGAAATCGAGGTTCTTGCCTTTCTTGACGGCACGATAACCTACACCAGCGATTTCCAGAGTTTTGGAGAAACCCTCCGTAACGCCGACAACCATGTTGTTGATCAGCGCACGGGACAGACCATGCAGAGATCTGTGCGTTTTATCGTCGGACGGACGCTCAACTTTGATGACGCCATCAGCGACGGTTACTTTCATTTCCGGATGAATATGGCGGGAAAGTTCACCTTTCGGGCCCTTTACAGTCACCAGATTATCTTCACCGACCGTAACGGTTACGCCGGACGGGACGTTAATCGGTGCATTACCAATTCTTGACATCTGTACACCTCCTGACTACTTGATTACCAGACGTATGCGACAACTTCGCCACCGAGGCCGGCCTTGCGCGCCTGCTTGTCGCTCATAATCCCCTTGGACGTGGAGATGATGGCGATGCCGAGGCCGCCGAGAACGCGGGGCAGCTCGTCATGCTTGGCATACTGGCGCAGGCCAGGCTTGGAAATACGTTTGATACCGGAAATAACATGCTCGCGGTTCGGGCCATACTTCAGTGAAATGGTCAGCACACCCTGCTTGTTATCTTCCTGGAACGTGTAGTCTTTGATGAAGCCCTCTTCCTTCAGGACCTCTGCGATAGCGGTCTTGATCTTGGAACCGGGAACCTCCACCGTCTCGTGGAATACAGAGTTCGCGTTACGCACGCGGGTCAGCATATCTGCAATAGGATCAGTCATTGCCATGGAATCGATATCCTCCTTTCAAAATTACAATTACCAGCTGGCTTTCGTTACGCCAGGGATGGCACCTTTATAGCTCTGCTCGCGGAAGCAGATACGGCACATTTCGAATTTGCGCATGTAGCCGTGCGGACGACCGCAGATCTTGCAACGGTTGTAAGCACGCGTCGAGAATTTAGCCGGCTTGGACCATTTCTCTTTCATCGACTTCTTAGCCAAAGTTCCTTACCTCCTTATGCTTTGAACGGCATACCCATGAGTTTCAGGAGCTCTCTGGCTTCTTCATCAGTCTTTGCCGTCGTAACGATAACAATGTTCATACCGCGGATCTTATCGATCTTGTCATACTCGATCTCCGGGAAGATGAGCTGCTCTTTCAGGCCCACAGCGTAGTTGCCACGGCCATCGAAGGATTTATCCGTTACACCACGGAAGTCACGCACGCGCGGCAGAGCGACGTTCATGAACTTATCGAGGAACTGATACATGCGAACGCCGCGCAGCGTTACCTTGCAGCCGATCGGCATGCCCTGACGCAGTTTCCAGGCTGCCAGGGATTTCTTGGCACGGGTCAGGAGCGGCTTCTGGCCGGAGATGATCGTGAGATCCTTCACGGCAGCATCCAGGGCTTTCGGATTGCCGACAGCCTCGCCAACGCCCATGTTGATGATGATTTTCTCGATTTTCGGGAGCTGCATGACGTTCTTGTAGCCGAATTTCTTCGTCAGCGCCGGTACAACTTCCTGCTGATATTTTTCCTGTAATCTATCCACTTATGCTCCTCCTTTCTGGTCTGGATTATTTCGCAGCATCCAGGACTTCGCCGCACTTCTTGCAGACGCGGACCATCTTGCCATTGACTTCCTTGTGAGCAACGCGCGTAGCCTTGCCGCAGGACGGGCAGACGACCATGACCTTGCAGGCATGCAGCGGAGCTTCCTTCACGAGGATACCACCCTGGGGAGCCTTCTGGTTCGGCTTCGTGTGACGCTTTACCTTGTTCACGCCCTCGACGACAACCTTGCCCTTTTTCGGCATAGCCATGATGACTTTGCCCTGTTTGCCTTTATCTTTGCCGGACAGCACGAGCACCGTGTCGCCCTTCTTCACGTTCAGTTTAACGAGTGACAAAATAGCACCTCCTCACAATTAAAGTACTTCAGGAGCCAGCGATACGATCTTCATGAAGCCTTTATCGCGAATCTCGCGTGCTACCGGTCCGAAGATACGAGTGCCTCGCGGCGTCTTGTCGTCTTTGATGAGGACAGCGGCGTTCTCATCGAAACGGATATAGGAACCATCGTGACGGCGCAGGCCCTTCACGGAACGAACGACGACGGCCTTGACGACATCGCCCTTCTTTACCTGGCCACCCGGAGCTGCGGACTTCACAGCTGCCACGATGACATCACCAATGTTGGCATATTTGCGATAGGAACCGCCGAGAACACGAACGCACATAATCTCTTTCGCGCCGGTGTTGTCACCAACATTCAGGATAGTTTGCTGTTGGATCATTGTTTGACCTCCTTCTTCGTGTTCTGGGGTTTATTTAGCCTTCTCAACGACTTCGACCACTCTCCAGCGCTTCGTCTTGGACAGCGGACGCGTCTCCATGATGGAAACCTTGTCGCCTACATGGGCTTCGTTGTTCTCATCATGGGCATGGAACTTCACCGTTCTCTTGACCTGTTTCTTGTAGACCTTGTGCTTCTCCAGTTCCTCAACGGCAACCACAACGGTCTTGTCCATCTTATCGGAGATGACCTTACCAATTTTCGTCTTACGTACGTTTCTTTCGCTCATCAGGGAGCCTCCTTCCTTCTGCATATCAGTGGTTCGTCTTAAGCCTTCAGGGCGCTTTCACGCTGGATCGTCTTGATGCGGGCGATCGTCTTCTTAACGTCCTTGATACGCATCGGGTTCTCGAGCTGGCCGGTAGCGAGCTGGAAACGGAGGTTGAACAGTTCCTCTTTGAGCGAAGCAAGTTTCTGGTTAAGCTCATCTGCACTCATTTCACGAATCTCATTAACCTTCATTATGCTTCACCGCCCTCTGCATTGTCTTCTTTGCATACAAACTTCGTCTTGATCGGGAGCTTGTGAGCCGCGAGGCGCAGTGCCTCCTTGGCCTGCTCTTTCGTGATGCCATCCATCTCGAACATGATGCGGCCCGGCTTTACAACAGCCACCCAGTACTCCGGCGAACCTTTACCGGAACCCATGCGGGTCTCGGCCGGCTTAGCCGTGATCGGCTTATCCGGGAAAATCTTGATCCAGACCTGGCCACCGCGCTTGGTGTAACGGGTCATGGCGATACGAGCTGCCTCGATCTGACGGTTCGTGATCCAGGCCGGCTCCAGAGCAACGAGGCCGAAGGAACCATGGCTCAGCGTATTGCCGCGATGAGCTTTACCGGTCATACGACCGCGGAACTGCTTGCGGTACTTAACTCTCTTTGGTAATAACATTAAGCTTCGCTCCCTTCAGCTACAGCCTTGCGCTGCTTTTTCTCCGGCAGGACCTCACCCTTGAAGATCCAGACCTTCACACCGATGCGGCCATACGTCGTGTTGGCCTCAGCCGTGCCGTAATCGATATCAGCACGCAGCGTATGCAGAGGAATCGAACCCTCGCGGTAGGACTCCTTGCGAGCGATCTCAGCACCGCCGAGACGGCCGCTGCACATGATCTTGATACCCTTGGCGCCGAGACGCATCGTGCGGCCGACAGCCTGCTTCATCGCGCGGCGGAAACCGATGCGGCGCTCCAGCTGCTGGGCAATGTTCTCAGCGACGAGCGTAGCATCCATATCCGGCTGCTTGATCTCGGCGATATTGATGTCGAGCTTCTGGTTCGTGTAGGCTTTCAGACCCTCTTTGATCTGATCGATGCCCGAACCGCCACGGCCGATGACCATACCCGGCTTAGCCGTGTGAATCGTGATCTTCAGACGGTTCTTCGTGCGCTCCGTCTCGATGCGGGAAACGCTTGCTGCCTGCAGGCTCTGCTTCAGGTAGTCGCGAATCTTAATATCTTCATGCAGGTTATCTGCAAAATCCTTATCAGCATACCATTTGGCATCCCAGGTCTTGACGATACCCAGGCGAATACCATGCGGATTAACTTTCTGACCCAAAACCGATTCCCTCCTTCTTAGTTCTTCTCGTCGACGATAACCGTGACGTGGGACGTGCGTTTCAGAATCTTGAACGCCTGGCCACGGGAACGCGGATGAATGCGCTTCAGCGTCGGGCCCTGATCAACAAAAGCCGTCTTGACATACAGCTTATCAACGTCCATGTCGAAGTTGTTCTCTGCGTTGGCAACAGCGGAGCGCAGGACTTTCTCGACCACGTCAGCGCCGGCTTTCGGCGTGAACTTGAGGATGGCAAATGCTTCGGCAACGTTCTTGCCACGGATGAGGTCCATGACGACACGTACTTTGCGCGGAGCAATGCGAACATACTTAGCTACTGCTTTAGATTCCACAATAAATCTCCTCTCGCAAATTACTTCAGGCCCGTGCTCTTCTCAGCACCGGCATGACCTTTGAACGTACGGGTCGGTGCGAACTCGCCCAGCTTGTGACCAACCATGTCCTCGGTGATGTAAACCGGCACATGCTTGCGGCCATCATGCACAGCGATGGTATGACCAACGAATTCCGGGAAAATGACCGAGCTTCTGGACCAGGTCTTTACAACTTTCTTATCGTTAGCCTCGTTGAGGGCCTTGATCTTCTTCATCAGGCTTTCTGCAACGTAAGGGCCTTTTTTAACAGATCTTGACAAAGTGTCTCCTCCTTTCGTCAGGCGCACTCAGGCAGCCTGTCGATTGTTATTACTTCGTGCGTCTCTTGACGATGAGCTTGTCGGAAGCCTTCTTGCGGCGGGTCTTGGCGCCCATAGCGCATTTGCCCCACTTCGTAACAGGATGCTTGCGACCCACAGGAGAGCGGCCCTCGCCGCCGCCATGCGGATGGTCGTTCGGGTTCATGGCCGTACCACGGTTCTCCGGGCGGATACCGAGCCAGCGGCTGCGGCCTGCCTTACCGAGCGTGATGTTCTCATGCTCGAGGTTGCCGACCTCGCCGATGGTGGCGCGGCACTCGATATGAACTTTGCGAAGCTCACCAGACGGCATACGGAGGAGTGCATATTTGCCTTCCTTAGCCATGAGCTGAGCGGACGTGCCAGCGCTGCGTACCAGCTGGGCACCCTTGCCGATCTTCAGCTCGACGTTGTGTACCGTAGTACCAACCGGGATATTCTTCAGGGGCAGGGCGTTGCCGACCTTGATATCAGCATCGGGGCCGGAAACGACCGTTGCGCCAACCTCCAGGCCATTCGGAGCCAGGATGTAGCGCTTCTCGCCGTCTGCATAGTTGAGCAGAGCGATGCGCGCGCTGCGGTTCGGATCGTACTCGATCGTCGCGACGCGGGCGGGAATACCGTCCTTGTTGCGCTTGAAGTCGATCACGCGATACAGGCGCTTATGGCCGCCACCCTGATGGCGAACCGTCAGACGACCCTGCTGGTTACGGCCGCCCTTGTGCATCAGGCGCTCCGTCAGGGATTTCTCAGGCTTGGACGCCGTGATCTCATCAAAGGATGCGACCGTCATGAAGCGTCGGCCAGCAGAATATGGTTTAAAGCTTTTAACTGCCACTTAAATTTACCTCCTTTGCTGATTTATGCCTGGAAGAACTCGATGCTCTCACCAGCAGCGAGCTTCACAATGGCTTTCTTGTAGTCCGGGCGTTTGCCGGACGTACGGCCCATGCGCTTCGTCTTGCCCAGAACATTGACCGTGTTCACTTTCTGAACATGGACGTTCCAGATGCTCTCGACGGCCTTGGCGATCTCAATCTTGTTGGCGGCTTTCGCCACAACGAAGACGTATTTGCCCTCAGCCATGAGCTGCGTCGTTCTCTCCGTAATCAGCGGACGGATCAGGATATCACGTGCTTCCATTATGCGAATACCTCCTCGATACGGGTGATGGCATCCTTCGTGATGAACAGCTTGTCGCTGTGAAGGATATCAAAGACATTCAGGCCAGTCGTGTTGATGGCTTTCACACCCGGAATGTTGCGAGCGGACTTCTCCACGTTCTGAGCTTCCTCAGCCGTGATGAAGAGCGCCTTGTTGTCGACACCGAAATCGCTCAGGACCTTGACGACCTGGCTCGTCTTCGGTGCATCGAAGTTGAGGCTGTCGAGGACGACGAGCTCGCCGTTCCTGACCTTATCGGAAAGCGCGCAGGCGATAGCCAGACGACGCTGTTTGCGCGGCATGCGGAAGGCATACTTACGCGGATGCGGACCGAAGACCGTGCCGCCGCCAACCCACAGCGGGCTGCGCGTCGAACCGGAACGGGCACGGCCCGTGCCCTTCTGCTTCCAGGGCTTGCGGCCGCCGCCACGAACGAAGCTGCGCGTCTTCGTGGCATGCGTGCCCAGGCGCTCGGAAGCCAGCTGCATAACAACGGCCTGATGCAGGAGGCCTGCATTCATCTCTACGCCGAAGATGCTGTCTTTCAATTCGATATCGCCAACCTTGTTGTTGGTGATGTCATATACTGCTACTGTAGCCATAATTCAGGTTGTCCTCCTTCCAAATTAGTTTTTACCCGGTTTGCAGGTATTCTTGATCACAACGAAGCTCTTCTTCGGGCCCGGAATGGCACCCTTGATGAGAATAAGGTTGCGATCCTTGTCAACGCGGACAACCGTAAGGCGCTGAACCGTAACACGCTCGCCACCCATGCGGCCCGGCAGCTTCTTGCCCTTGAGGACACGACCGCCCGGACCAGAAATCATGGCACCCGTGGAACCCGGCTCACGATGCGATTTGGAACCATGTCCCATCGGACCGCAGGCGAAGTTATGACGCTTGATACCGCCGGCAAAACCTTTACCTTTGGAAGTACCCGTTACGTCAACGAGTTCCCCGGCTTCAAATATATCAACGCCGATGGAATCACCGACTTTGTATTCCGGAGCATCTGCCAGACGCAGCTCGCGGATGAACTTGACCGGCTTTACGCCAGCTTTCGCGAAATGGCCCTGCAGAGGTTTGTTCACCTTATATTCTTTAACTTCACCAAAGCCGAGCTGTACCGCATTGTAGCCATCGCTCTCGACCGTCTTGTTCTGCAGCACGAAGTTGTTGCCGGACTCCACGACCGTAACGGGCACAACGTCGCCGTTCTCGGTGAAGATCTGAGTCATACCAAGTTTTCTACCTAAAATAGCTTTAGACATTCATTCCACCTCCTCGGATTAAAGTTTGATCTCGATGTCTACACCTGCCGGCAGGTCAAGACGCATCAGGGCATCGACCGTCTTCTGGGTCGGCTGCAGGATGTCGATCAGGCGCTTGTGCGTGCGCATTTCGAACTGCTCACGGCTGTCCTTGTTGACATGCGGGGAGCGCAGAATCGTGTAGATGTTCTTCTCCGTCGGAAGAGGAATCGGACCGGATACCATAGCACCAGTCTTCTTTGCCGTATCGACAATCTTTACGGCACTCTGATCGAGGGCTTTATGATCATAAGCCTTCAAACGGATTCTGATTTTTTGGTTCTTAGACAACTTTTTTTCCTCCTTTTGTCCAGGCTCCATGGCCCAAACATTTCTCCGTAACAGTTCCCTCGGGTACACCCGAGCCATCTGCCACGTCATCGCATTGGGGGGTACCATGTATTTTAACCTTTAAATAAGAGCGACGCGAGCGCCGCTCTTTTTAAAGATTAGAAACTTGTTGGATGATTATTTTTCTTCGATCTCGATGACCTTACCAGCACCGACCGTATGGCCGCCCTCGCGGATAGCGAAGCGCAGGCCCTGCTCAATAGCGATCGGAGTGATGAGCTCAACTTCCATCTCCGTGTTATCGCCCGGCATAACCATCTCCGTGCCTTCCGGCAG
>DEDT01000016.1:40032-40718 GCA_002350105.1 Selenomonadaceae bacterium UBA2897
GTCGTGCGGAAGTAGAACTGCGGGCGATAGTTCGTGAAGAACGGCGTATGACGACCGCCCTCTTCTTTGGTCAGGACATAGACCTGAGCCTTGAACTTCGTGTGCGGATGAATGGAACCCGGCTTTGCGAGAACCTGGCCACGCTCGATCTCCGTACGGTCAATGCCGCGGAGCAGCGCACCGATGTTATCGCCAGCGACAGCCTGATCGAGGCTCTTGCGGAACATCTCGATGCCCGTAACAACCGTGGATTTCGGCTCGTCCTGCAGGCCGACGATCTCAACCGTATCGTTCATGTTCAGAGCACCACGCTCAACACGGCCCGTAGCAACCGTGCCGCGGCCGGTGATCGTGAAGACATCCTCGACCGGCATCAGGAACGGCTTATCCGTGTCACGCGTCGGCGTCGGGATGTACTCATCAACAGCTTCCATGAGCTTCAGAATGTTCTGAGCCTGCTCTGCATCACCCTCGAGGGCCTTCAGAGCGGAGCCGGAGATAACAGGAATGTCATCGCCCGGGAAGTCATAGCTGGAGAGCAGCTCGCGAACTTCCATCTCAACGAGCTCGAGGAGCTCCGGATCATCAACCTGGTCAACCTTGTTCAGGAAGACAACGATAGCCGGCACACCAACCTGGCGGGCGAGCAGGATATGCTCACGCGTCTGCGGCATCGGGCCATCAGC
>DEDT01000016.1:40797-43118 GCA_002350105.1 Selenomonadaceae bacterium UBA2897
GCATGGCCCGGGCAGTCAACGTGTGCATAGTGGCGGTTCTTCGTCTCATACTCAACATGAGCCGTGTTGATCGTGATACCGCGCTCGCGCTCCTCCGGAGCCTTATCGATATCAGCATAATCCTCGAAGGAAGCCTTGCAGCCTTCCGTCTCGGACAGAACCTTCGTGATCGCAGCCGTCAGCGTCGTCTTGCCATGGTCAACGTGACCGATGGTGCCGATGTTAACATGCGGTTTGGTTCTCTCAAACTTTTCTCTTGCCATTGTAGTTAAATCCTCCTTCGATTAACCTTTATTCTTGCTGATAACAGCTTCGGCAACATTTTTAGGAACTTCATCATAGTAAGCAACTTCCATGCTGTAGTTCCCGCGGCCCTGAGTCTTGGAACGCAGATCCGTCGAATAACCGAACATCTCGGACAGAGGTACGAAACCATGGATGACCTGGACACCATTGCGCGGCTCCATACCTTCGATACGGCCGCGGCGGGAATTCAGATCGCCGATGACATCGCCCATGTAGTCCTCAGGCACAGTGACTTCGACTTTAACATACGGCTCCAGAAGAACCGGGTTCGCCTTTTCTGCAGCATTCTTGAATGCCATGGAACCGGCAACCTTGAATGCAGCCTCCGAGGAATCGACCTCGTGGAAGGAGCCATCGAATACCGTGACTTTGACGTCAACGACCGGGTAGCCAGCGACAACGCCGGACTCCATAGCCTGCTTGACACCGTCTTCAACCGGCTTGATGAACTCTTTCGGGATGGCACCGCCGACGACCTCGTTGCAGAACTCGTAGCCTTTGCCAGCTTCCTGGGGCTCGAGGCGCAGCCAGCAGTCGCCGTACTGGCCATGACCACCGGACTGACGGACGAACTTGCCCTGAGCCTCGACGGTCTTGCGGATGGTCTCGCGATAAGCAACCTGCGGCTCACCGACGACGCACTCGACGTGGAACTCACGCTTCATGCGGTCGATGATGATCTGCAGATGCAGCTCGCCCATGCCGCTGATGATGGTCTGGCCGCTCTCCTCATCCGTGCGGACGCGGAAAGTCGGATCCTCTTCAGCGAGTTTCTGAAGTGCCGTACCCATCTTCTCCTGGTCGTTCTTCGTGGACGGCTCAACCGCCACGGAGATAACCGGATCCGGGAATACCATGGACTCCAGAATGATCGGATGCTCCTCATCGCAGAGCGTATCACCCGTCGTCGTGGTCTTCAGACCTACGGCAGCGGCGATATCACCGGAGTAAACCTTCTCGATCTCTTTACGATTGTTCGCATGCATCTGGAGGATACGGCCGATACGCTCTTTCTTCCCCTTGGTGGAGTTGTAAACGTAGGAACCTGCATCCAGCGTACCAGAGTACACACGGAAGAATGCGAGCTTGCCGACGAACGGATCCGTCATGATCTTGAAGGCGAGGGCTGCGAACGGCTCCTCGTCGCTGGACGGACGGTGATCCTCCTCGCCAGTCTCCGGGTTCGTGCCCTTGATTGGCGGGATATCCGTCGGTGCCGGCATGAAGTCGACGATGGCATCCAGCAGCGGCTGTACGCCCTTGTTGCGATAGGAAGTACCGAGCGTAACCGGCACCATGTCGCAGGCAACCGTTGCCTTACGGATGACGCGCTTGATCTCCTCTTCGGAAATCTCCTCGCCACCGAGGTACTTCTCCATGAAATCATCATCCTGCTCAGCGCAAGCGTCGAGCATCTTCTCACGCCACTCTTCAGCCTGAGGTCTCAGCTCGTCAGGGATCTCGGATTCATCCTCGACTTTGCCGAGGTCGTCCTCGTACGTGATGGCTTCCATTTTGATCAGGTCGATGAGGCCTTTGAAATCGTCCTCAGCGCCGATAGGAATCTGGATAGGAACCGCGTTGGCATTCAGGCGCTCCTTCATCATCTTGACGACGTTGAAGAAATCCGCACCCGTGATGTCCATCTTGTTGACATAAGCCATACGCGGAACGTTGTATTTCTCAGCCTGGCGCCAGACCGTCTCGGTCTGAGGCTCAACACCGCCGCGGGCAGTCAAAACTGCGACCGCGCCGTCGAGCACGCGCAGGGAACGCTCAACTTCTACCGTGAAGTCCACATGGCCCGGCGTATCAATGATGTTGATACGATGATCTTTCCAGTGGCAGGTCGTTGCAGCGGACGTGATCGTAATACCACGCTCCTGCTCCTGAACCATCCAGTCCATCGTTGCGGCACCATCATGAACCTCACCGATTTTGTGGTTAACACCAGTGTAGAAAAGGATACGCTCCGTGGTAGTCGTCTTACCGGCATCGATGTGTGCCATGATACC
>DEDT01000014.1 GCA_002350105.1 Selenomonadaceae bacterium UBA2897
CAGCATTACAGGAATGCTCCTGATAAGAAGGTTTAGCGGACAACGGGAAAGAGCTGCATCGCCTTGCACAAGATACCCGAAAGAGATATAATAAAAATGCAAAAGGGTCATTGGATGCATGTAGATGACCAAATTGAAAAGCCCCTTACAGCTGGTTACTGCAAGGGGCTTTTCTGCGTGATCGGTTACATCACGTCCAGCTGGTTGCCACTTTGGTGGTCCCGCTTACCACCCCAGCATCTGTAGTATCAGGTAGCTGAGTAAGCCGCTCAGAATCCCAATCAACAGCTCGCGGATAAAATCATATGGATGCATGCAAAGACCTCCCCTCCTTGCCTTAGATTTGGCTTGGTTGGGGCCGTGGCATCAAATATTATAGCACAAACCATCTCTTGGTAGGCGATTTTTTTGTATTCCCACTGCACTTGAAAATGGGGCTTTACAAACACTAGGTAAACATGTATAATATTCGTTGTGGTTATCGGGACGTAGCGCAGTTTGGTAGCGCGCTTCCTTGGGGTGGAAGAGGTCGTGGGTTCAAATCCCGTCGTTCCGACCATTTTGAATAGTGAGAGAGGCTCTCCGTGATGCGGAGAGTCTCTTTTTTTGCAAATTTACATCATAAATAGGGCATGATGTGGTAAGATAATAAGCAAGATAATAAGCAAGTTAAAGTCAGGGGGTGATGGTATTGGCTTTATATCGGCCACCATTTCATATAACAAATACCATGCTTCAGTACGTATCCCGGATTTCGGAAAAGGTGGGACGGCTCAGTGTGTGGCAAAGTTGGGAGAAGAAGCCTCACCTGCGAAGAAATAATCGTATACGGTCTATTCATGCCTCTCTGAGTATCGAGGCGAACTCCTTGTCGATGGGACAGGTGCGCGATGTTATCGCGGGGCATCTCGTACTAGGCGAGCAGAAGGAGATTCAGGAAGTAAAGAATGCCTATGCGGCCTACGAACAGCTGATGGCGTTGAATCCATACAGTATTGACGAGCTAAAACGCCTTCATGGTATTATGACACGGTATACCGCGGAGGAATCAGGTACTTTTCGCAGAGGCGAAGAGGGCGTCTTCAGTGGCGGCAAGTGCATATTTATGGCACCACCTGCCAGACTGGTACCGGGATTGATGGATGATCTGTTTGGATGGATGAAGCGAGAGTGCAATGAAGTGCATCCGCTTATTCTGGCGGCTGTTTTCCATTATGAATTTGTCTTCATTCACCCGTTTGCCGATGGTAACGGCCGTATGGCGCGCCTGTGGCATACGGCGTTGCTGGCAAAATGGAAGCCGCTTTTTGCCTATATTCCCATCGAGAGTCAGATCGAAAAATTTCAGGAGGACTATTATCAGGCTATTGCACGTTGTCATGCAGCGGGAACATCTGACATTTTCATCGAGTTTATGTTGCAGCAGATTGACAGTATTCTGGATGAATTCGCAGCTCAGTCGGAAAAGGATGGGGAAGAACTCACCGAATATGTGCGGCGTCTCCTAAATGTTATGGAATATGGCATCCCCTATACAGCTCAAGCCCTTATGGAAAGACTGCAGTTGAAATCCAAAGAGACATTCCGCAAGCACTATCTGAATCCTGCAATGAAGCTGCAGTTGGTGACGATGACGATACCGGACAAACCGCGCAGCCGCAATCAACGGTATATACGACAATGAAGTGGTAAATTTTTATTTTTCTGTTTCGGCATGTGCTAAGATAGTAGATGGAGCGATAAAAGCAGTATAGGTTTTTATGAGGTCCTTCTGATGGCAAAGCTGAGCTTTTGAGCTGGCGGCATGATGCGGAGGTGTTTTCCTTGGAGCAGCAGGTGACAGACGACCAGCGCCCATTGGTGATTCAGGGGGCGATGGATGTGGAGACGCGCGTGATTGAGGCGGCGCTGACGGAGGCAGAGGAGGAACCGCTGGGGCATTACCGCTGCGTGCGCGGGCGGCTGGACGGATATCCCGTCGTGGTCTGCGAGACACAGTGGGGCATGGCCAATGCGGCGGCCGTGACGGCGCTAGTCATTGCACGCTATCATCCCTGTGCCATTCTCAGCCAGGGCACGGCGGGCGCACACAACCCCGGGCTGCGCAACTACGATATCGTGCTGGGGGCGCGCACGGTCAATGAATCAGCCTGGCAGACGAAATATGCGGCGCGCGGCGCGGGCATCGACCCGCGGGCGCTGAAGCAGCTGGGCGTCTTTGCCTGGAACGAGCAGCAGCAGGCCTTCGTGCAGGAGGTCTACCATGCGGGCGACAAAGCCCTGCTGGCGGCCGCCGAGGCCGTGCGCGGCAGCTATACGCAGGGCAATGTGCTCGCGGGCACGATTGGCACCTGCGACAGCTGGAACTGTGAGGCCGACCGCATCCTGTTCCTGCATGAATTCTATGGCAGCGACGTGGAGGAAATGGAAAGCGATGCCGTGGCGCAGATCTGCCTGAATTTCCACGTGCCCTTCCTCGCCATCCGCGTCGTCTCCAACAGCGTCTTCGACGGTGATGTCGACTGGGATCTCGATGTCGGCCCGGCCTGCCAGCGTTATGCCTTGTCTGTGGCAAAAGAATTTTTAACACATCATACGTGAAAGTTTGCTATGACTGCCATAAGATGCACGAAGCCCAGCCGGCTTATACGCCGCCTGCCAAAAACTAAAAAGGGTGCCTCTGCCGCAGCGTCAGGATGCTGCGACAGGGGCTTTTTGCTTTACGAGGGGCAGGGGAACCGGCAGAATGCGTTGGATGTTGTCAGGGTGTGACATTTTTTGTTGACACAAGGATTCTCTATAGTTTACTATTATAAGGTAGAAATGATTCTATATTTAATAACTAATGGGAGGAATTGCGCATGGATCCTGCAAGCATTACCCTATGTGTGTTGGGCGTGGCGGCGGTGCTCTTCGTCACCGAGCTCGTCCCGCTGGCCGTGACGGCAATGGGAGCTGCTATCTCCCTGGGACTGCTCGGCGTACTGACGCCCCAAGAGGTGTTCTCCGGGCTCTCAAACTCTACGGTCGTGCTCTTTGCGGGCATGTTCGTCGTGGGATCGGCCATGTTCCATACGGGGCTGGCCCAGACCATTGGCATTTCGGTGGTTAAGAAATCCGGTACGGGTGAGAAGCGCCTGATGGCAGCGCTCATGTTCATCACCATCGTGATTTCTTCGTTCTCATCGAATACGGCGACCGTGGCCTGCCTCATGCCCGTAGTCATCCAGATCTGTGCGGCGGCGCGTATTCCCGTGTCGACGCAGCTCATGGCACTGGCGGTGGCGGCCAACGTCGGCGGCTCGGTCACGATGATCGGCACGCCGCCGAACATCCTTATGAGTGCGGCGCTCGAGAGCAGCGGCCTGCAGCCTTTCGGTTTCTTCGAGTTCGCGTGGATCGGCATTCCGCTCTCCATCGCGGGTGTCATCTATATGCTGACCATCGGCTCGAAACTTTGCCCGCGCAACATGGTCGAGGTAGAGGTGGATGACAGCATCGTCGGTGAGGCGCACGACAAGAAAAAGATGATCATCTGCGCGATCATCCTGCTCGGCGTCATCCTCGCCATGGTCTTCAGCAAGACGATTCACGTGCCGATGCAGGTGGCGGCTATCATCGCGGCGCTGGCCTGTGTCGTGACGGGCTGCGTCACCGAGAAACAAGCCTATCAGGGCATCGACTGGGTCACGATTTTCCTCTTCGCGGGCATGCTGCCGCTGGCTAGTGCCATGGATAAGACGGGCGCTGGCAAGCTCATCGCGGATACGGTCGTGGGCTTCATCGGTGACAGTGCGTCGCCCTATCTCATTGTTACGGCAATGTTCATCCTGTCCTGCGGCCTCACGCAGTTCATGTCGAACACGGCGGCCGCTGCGCTGCTCGCGCCCATCGGCATCTCCATTGCCCAGGGTATCGGCGCTTCGCCGTATCCGGTCATCATGGCCATCGGCATCGCGGCCTCCTGCGCCTTCACGACGCCGGTGGCGACGCCGCCGAACACGCTGGTACTCAATGCCGGCCGCTTCAAGTTCATGGACTATGTGAAAGTGGGTACGCCGCTCGTCGTGGTCTCGCTGATTGTCTGCGTAGGCATCATCCCGCTGGTGTGGCCGTTCTGAGGTGCAATCTGACGGAGACAGGAACCGTGCCCGCGGGCGCGGAGAAAGGATAACGATATGGATACAGGTGAAATTCTCAGTACGCTGGAGACGTTTGACCCGGAGCTTTACGGGGCGTTGCAGAAGTCGGTGGAGAACCAGCGCTATGAGCTTTCGCTGCTGCCGACGGCCAATGCGATTTCGCCCTTTATGGCCTTTCTCAAGGGCAGTGTGCTGGGCAATGAATATACGGACCATCATGCGGCGGAGGAGAAGCGCTGGATCGAGCGCCTGGCTAGCAAACGTGCCTGTGAGCTTTTCGGCGCGGAGCATGCCATCGTGCGTCTGACAAATCTCGCGGCGGCCTCCCGCGTGGTCTTTTACGCATTGGCGGAGCAGGGGAATACGGTACTTTCCTTCAATGGGCGCAAGCAGGAGCATACGGCGGGGGAGTGGCTGTCCTTCCAGTTCGAGAGCTTTGGCATCGACGATAAGACGCAGCGCATCGACCTCGACCAGCTGGCGGAGCAGGCAAAACGGTGCCATCCGCGGCTGCTCATCTTCTCGCCGGTGAATTACCCGCGGCAGATGGATTATGAGGCGCTCGCGCGCATTGCGCATGAAAACGGGGCGAAGCTTTGGGTCGATATGGGGCAGAATGCGGGCCTGGTCGCCGGTAAGGCCATGCGCTCCCCTGTCCCCTATGCGGACGTCGTGACTTTTGCGGCCAACGACTCCCTGCGCGGGCCGCAGCGGGCGGTCATCCTCTGCAAACAGGATATTGCGGAGAAGCTTGAGCAGGTCGTCGTGAATACCGGCCATGTGGATATCAAGGGCAATACGCTCATCGCCCTGGCCCTGAATTTCCGCGAGGCAGCGACGCGGCGCTATCAGGCCTACTGCCAGCAGGTGCTGAAGAATGCGCAGGCGTTGGAGCAGGGCATCATGAAAGCTGGCGTCGAGACGCTCTGCGGCGCGACGGAGTCGCATCTCGTTCTGCCGCGCCTGCAGGAGGGACAGAATGCCGGGGAGATGGCAGACCTGTTCTGGCACGGCGGCATCCTCGTCAAGCCGGACCTCATGCCGACGCAGCACGGCACGCGCGAGTATCCCATCCTGCGCATCTCCAGCCTTTGCCCGACTACGCGCGGCTTCCACGAGGCGGAAATGGAGAAAGTCGGTCATCTCGTGGGCAACTTCCTCCTCGCCGGGGCGGATGTGCAGCAGGATGTGAAAAAGGAAATTGGCCGCCTCATCATGGATAAGCCCGTATTCTCATCGGAGTGGCTGCCGGAGGCGGAGCCAGAGCAGAACGCGACGACGCGCGAGGCCATCGAGACGCCGCACAAGGCTGAAGCAAGCCTCAAGCACCGCTTCATGGAGCAGATTTTGCACCTCGGCGGAAGGTAAGCAGAGAGCCAGTTTTTAAGCAGGGAGCCAACTTTGAAGGAGCGCAGCGACGCGCAAAGTTGGGCGAGTCGCTTAGTCAAGTCGCCGTCAGGCGAGCTTGACATCCGCATTACGACGCGCAAAACTGCGCGAATCGCTTAGTCAAGTCGCCGTTAGGCGAGCTTGACATCCTCATATGAGAGTTGAGAGTGAAGAGTTGAGAGTGAAGACCCCCTCAGTCGCCTGCGCGCGCCAAGTGACTGAGAGGGTCTTTTTGTTGTCTATTGCCAATTTTATTTGGCGAAAAGGGATTTCAGGTGCTCGCTGAGCTTCATGTTCTCGCCGTAGTCCACGGGGCAGTCGATGATGACGGGGACGTCCTGCTGGAACGCCTTTTGCAGCGTGGGCAGCAGATCCTCGGTCTTTTCGATGCGGTAGCCCTGGGCGTGGAAGCTCTCGGCGAGCTGGACGAAGTCGGGGTTGGTGAAATCGACGGAGGTGTGGTGGTGGTAGCGCTCCTCCTGCTTCCACTTGATGAGGCCGTAGCTCGCATCGCTGAAGATGAGCGTGACGAAGGGAATGTGCAGGCGGGCGGCCGTCTCGAGCTCCTGGCAGTTCATGAGGAAACCGCCGTCGCCCGCGACCGCGAGCACTTTTTTCTCGGGGTAGATGAGTTTCGCAGCGATGGCGCCCGGCACGGCGAGGCCCATGGTGGCGAAGCCGTTGGAGATGATGCAGGTGTTCGGGCGGTAGCAGGGATACTGGCGGCCAATCCACATCTTGTGCGCGCCCACGTCGGAGATGAGGATGTCGGTCTGACCGAGTACCTTGCGGATATCGCAGAGGATTTTCTGCGGCTTCACAGGGTAGGCGGTGTCGTCGGCGTACTGCGCGTGCTCCTTGCGTAGTGCGTCGCGCAGCGCGAAGACGTCCTGGGGCGTCTCTTTCGGCTGGCAGAAGCTCAGCAGCTGGTCGAGGGAGTGGGAGATATCACCCACGACGGAAACGTTCGGCTGGTATAGCTTGTTGACATGGGCCGGGCGCGCGTCGATGTGCAGGATTTTGTGGTCGGCCTGCCTGTTCCATTTCGTCGGGGCGTACTCCACGAGGTCGTAGCCCACGGCAATCACGAGATCAGCCTGCTCGATGAGGTGGTCGGGGTAGTCCTTCTGCGGGATGCCGATGGTGCCGATGGCATAGTCGTCGTCAAACGGGATCACGCCCTTGGCCATCATCGTGTTGATGACGGGGATGTGCAGGGCGCTGGCGAAGTGGGTGAGCGCCTCGCTGCCGTGGTTGCGGATGGCGGAGTGGCCCGCGAGGATGACGGGGCGCTGGCTGCTGGCGAGCAGGTCAGCGGCGGCGCGCACGCTGGAGATTTCCGCGAGTTCGGGGCGCGGGTCAAAGGGGTGCAGCGGCTCTTCGCTGGGGCCGGGGGTGACCTCCATGCGCGCGATGTTGCAAGGCAGGTCGACGTGGCAGGCTCCCGGTTTTTCGGACTGGGCATATTTGAAGGCAATGCGAATGATTTCATTCACGGTATCGGCGCGCACGATCTGGCGGCTGCGCTTCGTCACCGGCTCGAAGAGCGTCGGCAGGTCGAGGAACTGGTGCGAGGTGAGGTGCATGCGCTCCGTACCGACCTGGCCCGTGATGGCCACGAGCGGCGCGCCGTCCATGTTCGCATCGGCTACGCCGGTGATGAGGTTCGTGGCACCCGGGCCGAGGGTCGCGAGGCAGACGCCAGCGCGTCCCGTGAGACGGCCGTAGACATCGGCCATGAAGGCTGCGCCCTGCTCGTGGCGCACCGTGATGAACTGGATGGGCGAGTCGCGCAGCGCCTCGATGATCTCCAGGTTTTCCTCGCCGGGAATGCCGAAGATGTACTGGACGCCTTCGCTTTCCAGGCATTTGACCAGAACTTGTGCCGTGTTCATAGGTTTGTCATCCTTTCTTTTCTTTGTAGAGGACTTGCTGTCGTGCTGACGGTGCGGCTGTGCTGCAGAGAAAAAGCCTGTTGCGGGCCATTAAACAGCGGACCGCAACAGGCTTCTTTGCCAGCGAAGAAATATGGATTGTTTTTGTGAATGCTTTTATTCATCGTAAGCGTTCCGCGCGTATTTGTCAATACACAGGCGCGGGAAAACAGGCGTTGGGCTTGAATGAAAATATGTATACATGCATACCTTTGATGAAATGATTCAAAATATATTGACAAGGCTCGGCGCGCAGATTATAATTTGAACCATCAAACGAATATAAATGCAACGGTGCATTGGTCATGGATATTACTTGACAGTGCACCGTTTTTATTCATACATTTCTGTTTCATCTTGTTCAGTTATAAATGAGCTTATCATTTATAATAATGTATGTATTAATTCATTCACCGAAGGAGATGTAAACGATGAGAACGAAAAAATTAGCAGCCATCTTCACCGCATTGCTCACCTGTGCCAGCCTGGTACTGACGGGTTGCGGCGGTAAGCAGAGCGCCAGCAGCGGCGAGTCCGATGGCGGTGTCTACAAAGATAAAATCGCCATCGGCTGCACGACCTGGATCGGTTATGCGCCGTTGCACCTGGCCGTGGAGAAAGGTTTCTTTAAGGACGAGGGCCTGGATGTGGAGATGCGGGTCATCGAGTCTGCGGGCGATATCAAGTCGGCCTTGAAATCCGGCCAGATTAAGGGCATGGCGCAGACCATTGACACCGAGGTCATGGCAAACTCCGCCGGCCTGAAGCTGAAAGAGGTCCTGCCGCTCTGCAACTCGAACGGTGGCGACGGTATCGTCGCCAAGAAGGAGTACAATTCGCTGGCGGATCTCAAGGGCAAGACCATCGCACTCGATACGACGGGCGGTGCCTCGCTGTTCTGGTTCAACAACCTGCTGGACGCGCAGGGCATGACGATGCAGGACTTTGACGTCAAGAACATGAGCGCGGGCGATGCGGGCTCGGCGTTCGTCGGCGGCCAGGTCGACGCCGCCGTGACCTGGGAACCGTGGCTCTCCAATGCCAACAAGACGACGTTCGGCAAGACGCTCGTCACGAGTAAGGCCAGCCCCGGTGTCATCGTCGATGCGCTCTGCTTCGACAGCGATTTCGCCGCCAAGAATCCGAAGACGGTGCAGACGATTATCAAAGTCTGGTTCAAGGCTGTGCAGTATGCAAAGGACCATCCGGACGAAGCTTATCCCATCATGGCCAAGAGCCAGAACATGAGCGTGGATGATTTCAAGGCGCAGCTGCCGAACATCGAGTATTTCAACGAAGACATGACGAAAGACTACCTCATCGGCGGCAAGATGGCTGAGATGGCGCAGAAAGCCTCGGACCTTTGGATTAAGATGAAGCTCATGACGGAGCCGGTTAAAGGCACGGATATCGTCGATGCCAGCTTTGCCAAGGCAGCGCTCGGGCTCTGAGCCTGGCGCGGCACTTGTAAAGGAGTGACTCATTATGAAAAGCATGGCCCTCAGCCTGGGCGGGGAGGCTTTTCTCCCGCAGGGCGCTATCGCTAAAAGGCCGTATACCATCATCGCTATCGTCGCGTTCGCGCTCGTGCTCGGCGGCTGGTTCCTCATGACGAACCTCGGGCTCGTGGACCCGACATTTATGCCGACGCCGCAGGCGACCATCAAGGCTGCGGGCGCCCTGTTCAGTGGCTCGTTCGTCATCGATATCTGGATGTCCACGTACCGCGTGCTGGCCGGTTTTATCATCTCGGCCATTGTGGCCGTGCCACTCGGCCTGTTCATCGGCACGTACGCGCCGCTCAACGCGCTCATTGAGCCGTTGATGTCCTTCGTACGTTACCTGCCGGCCACGGCGTTCATCCCGCTGTTCATCCTCTGGATTGGTATCGATGAGTCGGAGAAAATCGCGCTCATCATCATGGGCAGCCTGCCGCAGCTCATCCTTATGGTAGCTGTGGACGTGCGCAAGGTGCCGCACGATCTCGTGGAGGTCTCGTACACGCTCGGCACGAAGCCATCGCGGGTGCTCTGGAAAATCATCCTGCCCGCGAGCATGCCGTATATCCTCGACTCGCTGCGCATGGTGCTCGGCTGGGCTTGGACTTACGTCGTGGTCGCTGAGATGGTCGGCGCCTCCTCGGGCATCGGCTACATGATGATTCAGTCACAGCGCATGATGAACGTCAGCAACATCTTCGTCGGTCTGCTGGCCATCGGTTTCCTCGGTCTGCTGTTCGACTGCCTGTTCAAACTCATCAATAAGCTCTGCTTCGGCTGGAGTGCACAGGGGAGGTAACGGTCATGGAAAAGGAGATTATGTACCGTATTCACGGTGTGACGAAAAGCTATCTGGTAGGCAAGAAAGCCATGCCGGCTTTGAAAGAAATCAATTTTGACATCCGCAAAAACGAGCTCGTGGCTATCCTCGGCACGTCCGGCTGCGGCAAGTCCACGCTGCTGCGCATGCTCGCCGGCTTCCTCAAGCCGACGACAGGCGCTATCTACGCCCAGCATCAGGCCATCACGGGGCCGGGCGCGGACCGCGGCATGGTGTTCCAGTCCTACACGCTGTTCCCGTGGCTCACGGTACGCGAGAATGTGGAGTACGGGCTGAAAGAGCTCAAAGTGCCGAAGGCGGAACGCGAGGCCACGGTCACGCGCTACCTGCATGACGTCGGCCTCGACGGATTTGAGAACGCCTATCCGCGGGAGCTCTCGGGCGGCATGAAGCAGCGCGTAGCCATCGCGCGCGCGCTGGCCATCAACCCCGACAGCCTGCTGCTGGACGAGCCGTTCGGCGCGCTGGACGCGCAAACGCGCAGCCACATGCAGGAAATGATGCTGGACGTCTGGCAGAAGCACCCGAAGACCATCGTCATGGTTACGCACGATATCGAGGAGGCCATTTTCATGGCAGACCGTATCGTCGTCATGCGCGCCCACCCCGGCTCCATCAAGCAGGTCATCGATATCGACCTGCCGCGTGACCGCGATATTCACATCAAGAGCGACCCGCGCTTTATCGCCTACAAGGAGGAAATCCTGCAACTCATCTACGAGGAGAGCCCGGCCGCGCAGCGGCAGCTCATGGAGGCGTGAGCGTATGGAAAAGCGCATTTGGATTATCGATGACGAGTGGCCGGACTACGAGCGCGAAAAGCAGGTACTGCAGGCCCTGCCGGAAGGGGTACAGTTCATGTATTCCACCCCGACGACCTATCGGCAGGAACTGCCGAAATACGGCCTGCTCGCCGATGCAGTGCTGAGCCAGATCGACATCACAGTGGATGAGGCATTCCTGTCAGGGCTCACGCATTGTCAGGTCATCTCGAACTACGGTGCCGGTTTCAACAACATCGACGTGGCGGCGGCGCAGGCCAGGGGCATCGCGGTCTGCTACGTGCCGGGCTACTGCTCCGAGGATATCGCCGACTACGTCGTGAGTGCCATCTCGCAGCTGAACCGGCCGGTAACGGGTTTCCTACCTGCCATCCGTGCGGGCAAATGGGGCGTGGGGGCCGTGGACGGTTTCGCCCCGCGCCGTCTCAGCGCGCAGACGTTGTTCCTCGTGGGCTTCGGCCATATCGGCCGCGTGACGGCAGAAAAAGCGCAGGGGCTCGGGATGCAGGTGCTGGCCTACAGTCCACACCTCACGCCGGCGAAAGCGCGGGCGGCCGGTGTCGGCTATGCGACGCTCGACGCAGGGCTGGGCATGGCGGATTACGTCAGCCTGCACCTGCCGCTGAACGCGCAGACCCAGGGTATTGTCAATGCCGCGTTCCTCGCGAAAATGCAGCCGTCGGCCTGCCTCATCAATACGTCGCGCGGCGGCATCGTCGATACGGCGGCGCTCGTGGCGGCTGTACAGCGGCACGACCTGCGCGGTGCGGTACTGGATGTGCTGCCGCAGGAGCCGCCGGCCGTTACCGACCCCATCCTGCAACAGCCCGGCATCCTCGTGACGCCGCATGTGTCCTACTATTCGCCCGAGGCGCTGGCCGAGCTCCAGCGCCGGGCGGCCGAAAATGTCCTGCACGTCCTGCAGGCGCAGGCCGGTGCCGATCTGGTTACCGTCGCCTGATTTATTTTTACCTGCAGATGAATGATATTATCAATCAAAAATACTTTAGTCAAGTAAATTAATGAATATACCCCGCATTGTGTATGAAGGAGTGGGAGAGCATGGAGAAAATGTTGCTGAGTGGCAACGAAGCCGTGGCATACGGCGCCCTGGCCGCCGGGGTCAAGACGGTCGCC
This sequence comes from Selenomonadaceae bacterium UBA2897, assembly GCA_002350105.1. Lineage (GTDB taxonomy): Bacteria > Bacillota > Negativicutes > Selenomonadales > Selenomonadaceae > UBA2897. The sequence continues at coordinate 11,725 of DEDT01000014.1, forward strand.
GGCTATCCGGGCACGCCCTCGACCGAGATGATTGAGAGCCTGCTCAAAATGGATTTGCCGGGCACGAACGTGGAGTGGAGCACGAACGAAAAAGTGGCGTTTGAGGTTGCGGCGGGCGGTGCCCTGCTGGGCTACCCGACGATGTGCACGATGAAGATGACCGGCGTGAATGTCGCCTACGACAGTCTCATCAGCATCGCGTATTCCGGCTGCACAGGCGCGCTCGTCATCTACGTCGTGGATGACCCGGGCGTGAGTGCCGGCATGGCCGAGCAGGACACGCGTGGTTTCGCCCTCATTTCGGATCTGCCGGTGCTCGAGCCCTCGACGCTGCAGGAAGCCTACGATATGACGAAATACGCGTTTAAGCTGGCCAAGGCCATTCAGGGCCCCGTGTTCCTGCGCTCGGTCACGAGCCTGTCCCAGTCGCACGGCGTCGTGGAGGTGGAGCCCCGCGTGCTGCCGGAGACGGGCCATCCGCTCATGGAACGCAACATGGATAAGTACACGAAGGCCGGCGCGAAAATCTGCATGGACCAGCATCAGGATCTGCTGAACCGCCTCACCAAAGCGGGCGAGATCATCGCAGCCGATGGCATCAACCAGCTGCACCTCGGCGCAGCGGACGGCGCAGGCGTCATCGCCGTGGGCGTGGCCAATGCCTATCTCAAGGAAGCCTGCCAGAAACTCGCGGCGGCGGGGGTGGATGTGAGCCAGCTTTCGACGCTGGCCCTGCACAACACGCTGCCCTACGATGATGGCGATATCGAAAAACTGCTGCAGCATTGCTCCCGTATCCTCGTGGCTGAGGAGCTCGAGCCCTTCACCGAGAACCGCGTGATTCTCGATGCCTATAAACTGGGCAAGAAAGTCGAGATTCTGGGCAAGAACGACGGCACGTACGCGCGCATCAACTACTACAATGCCGAGACGCTCATCAAGGGCCTGTGCAAATTGCTCGCTGTGCCGGTGCCCGAGAGCCTGGCCAAACGCGACATCCAGCCGGAGGCCCACTGCGCGGCGCGGCCGATTACCGTCTGCGCAGGCTGCCCGCACCGTGGCACCTACATCGCCATGGAGAAAGCCATCAAGAAGCTTGGCCTCAAGAAGAGCGATGTGTTCATCACCGGCGATATCGGCTGCACGATTCTCGGCACGACGCCGCCGTTCGAAGTACTCTGGACCGAGGTCGCGATGGGCGCGAGCATTCCGCTGGCGCAGGGCGTCGTCTACGCGGGCACGGAGCACCCCGTACTCGCCTCCATCGGCGATTCCACCTTTTTCCATGCGGGCATGCCGGGCCTCGTAAACGCGCTGCAGCATAACATCAACCTCACGCTGGTCATCATGGACAACTACTGGACGGCCATGACGGGCATGCAGATCAACGCCAATACCATGCAGAGCGAGCAGATTCACGGCTGGCACGCGCTCGACCTCGAGCAGGTGCTCAAGGGGCTGGGCGTGCCGGACCTCAAGCTGGCCGATCCCTACGATACGGAGGATATGGCCGCAAAACTCGCCGACAGCATGCAGTACGAGGGCGTCAGCGTCGTGCTGGCCCGCCGCGAGTGCGCTATCCAGGCGCGCCGCCGCAAGGTCACGTATACGCCGGTCAAACTCATCGCCGAGAAATGCGTGAAGTGCAAACGCTGCATCACCATCAGCGGCTGCCCCGCCCTGCAATTTGAGGACGGCGTGATGAAGCTCGACCCGACGCAGTGCAATGGTTGCGGTATCTGCACGGATTTGTGCAAACCCGGTGCTTTGGTGAAGGAGGGCTGAATGATGCAAACGTATGATATTTATCTCGTCGGCGTCGGTGGCCAGGGCGTGCTGACCATCGCGGATCTCATCACGCGCACGGCTTTCCGCAAAGGCATTCCTGTGAACTACTACCCGACGAAGGGCATGGCACAGCGCGGCGGTTTCGTCAAAGTCCAGCTGCGGTTGGGCAGCAGCGAGGTCGGCCCCGATATTTCCGAGGGCGGCGCGGACCTCGTGATCTCGATGGAGCGCTCCGAGGCACTGAAGGCCGTGCGCTTTCTCAAGACGGGCGGCGAGTTCCTGCTCTACGATCACCGCTGGAACCCGGCGGCGGTCATGCTGGGCAAGGCCCCCTATCCCGACCTCGCAACGGTCTGGGACGAAATCGCCGCTGTCGGCGGCAAGGTCTATGCACTCTCCGACAAGGATTTGCCAGCTTACGAGGGTCGGCCCGTGCGCGACAACATCTATGTGCTCGGTAGCGTGCTGGCGCAGACGAAAATCACCGATATTTTGCCACTCAAAGATATGGAGGAAACCATCGCGGCCCGATGGCCGAAGGTCACGGCCGTCAACGCGTTCACGCTGGAGGCGGGCGAAAAAGCCCCGCTCCTGGCGCATCCCTGAGCCGGGCTGAAAGGAGCGAGTATCTTGGTCTATAACGATTTATTCTATCCCCAGCATGTGCTGGTGTTCGGCTCGGCCAAGCCGGGCAAGCTCGCGGCGGTTATCGGCCAGCGGCTCCTCGCCGGCGGCATGAAACAGGTCAGCTTCGTCAACCCGAAGGGGCAGGCCATCGCGGGGGCGCAGGGCTATACGGCGGTCAGCGACATCCCCGAGCCGGCGCAGCTGGCCATCATCGCTTCGCCGGCACCTACGGTCGCGGCGAATCTGGAGGCCTGTGGCCAGGCGGGCATCAAGGCCGCGGCCATCATCACCTCGGGCTTTTCCGAGGCGGGCAACAAAGAGGGCGAGGCGGAAATCCTCGCCGTGGCCCGGAAATACGGCCTGCGTTTCGTCGGGCCAAACTGTGCGGGGCTCATCAATACCCACAGCAACCTGATTGCCACGCTGGAGACGCAGCCGCCTGCGGGCGATATCGCGATTATCTCCCAGAGCGGCGCCGTGGGTGGCAGTCTCATGGCGATGGCGAAGGAGCAGGGCCTCGGCATCTCGAAGTTCATCAGCTTCGGCAACGGCCTCGACCTCAACATGCTGGAGTTCCTCGACTGGATGAAGACGGACGAGGAGACGAAGGTCGTGGCGATTTACCTCGAGTCCGTGCCCAACGGCCGTCAGTTCATGCAGACGATGGCCGAGCTCGCGAAAATCAAGCCGGTCGTGGTGGTGAAGGCAGGGCGCAGCAGCGCGGGCCAGCGCGCGGCGCTCTCGCATACGGGCTCGATGGCCGGTGTCGACGTGGTCTGCGATGCGGCGCTGAAGCAGTGCGGTGCCATCCGCGTCGATACGCTGGAGGATATGTTCGATGTCTGCCGCGGCTTCTCCGCCCTGCCGCCCATGCAGGGCCGGCGCCTGCTCGTGGTCACGAACTCGGGCGGCCCGGGCGTCATGGCAACGGATCAGGCCGAGCTGAGCAAGCTCACGATGGCGGAGCCCAGCGAGGCGATGAAAAAGTCGCTCTACGCTTTCCTGCCGGACTACGCGAGCACGCGCAACCCCATTGACCTGACCGTGGAGGGCACAGGCAAGGAGTACGAGGAAGCCACGTGCACGGCGCTCGCGGACTACGACGGGGCGCTTGACCTCTACATCGGCACGCCGTATCTTGCGGCCGTGCCCATCGCCCAGGGCATTATCAACGCCGCGCAACGCTCGGGCAAGCCGGTCACGGCCGTGCTCAGCGTGGGCAACGACATCGAGGAGGCGCGGCGGCTGTTGCACGATGCGGGCATCCCCTGCTATGTCTCTGGTGAGCGCGCGGTCAAGGTACTGGAGAAACTCGCCGACTACTACGCCTGGCGCGAGCACGGCGCGTATGATCCGGCCGTGCCAGAGCCCTGCGGCGAGAAATTGCCGGCGCGCACGCTGCTGGAGCCGGAGGCCAAGGATCTGCTCGCGCAGGCGGGCGTGCCGAATGTGCCCTACGCCTTCGTGCACAGTGCCGAGGAGGCAGCCCGTGCGGGCGAGCAGATGGGCTGGCCGGTCGTGATGAAAATCGTCTCGCCGCAGATTCTGCATAAGTCGGATGTGGGCGGCGTCATCCTGCATATCGACTCGGCGGCCGCGGCCAAGGCAGCCTTTGCGAAACTGGAGGCCATCGGTGCGGGCAAGGATTTCCGCGGCGCGATTATCTCGCCGATGCGCAAGGGCGAGCATGAGGTCATCATCGGCCTCGTGCGCGACCCGTCCTTCGGCCCCGTCGTGGTCTTCGGCCTCGGCGGCATCTACACCGAGGTGCTGAAAGACGTGGTGTTCCGCGTGGC
>DEDT01000057.1 GCA_002350105.1 Selenomonadaceae bacterium UBA2897
GTTAGTATAGCGCGCTGTCACCGACTTGTCAACACCTTTTTGTAAAAAAAATACAGCCACCTGAAAACAGGCAGCCGCTTACGCTAAATGCAAAGTACAGTATCCCGGATTAACCCCAGATCTTCTGCATGAATTTCTTGTAATTCTCGTTGAGGTAGTTGATGACAATTTCCAGCATGCCGCGGAGCTCATCGCCCAGCTCAGCTGCTTTCTCCTCCGGATCCACAGCGTCATCAGCCATCGGCAGGACGATGCTCGTATCCATGAGCAACGAGCCATTGTTATCGAAGAAGAGCTTGAACGGCTTGTAGGTGAGGTTCTGCTCATTCACGAAGCGCAGGACATCCAGCTCGTTCTCCTCCGTGCGGCACTGCGGCAGAAGCTGGACGCGGATAAGCGCGTACGGGCTCTGATCAAGAATGACGAGCGTCTGCAGGCGCTGGCCATCAACCTCGATATTCGAACGGAATACCACGGTTCCCTGCTCATCATCAGGTACTTCCTGTACCTGGAAGGCCTCAATCTGATTCTGCTCTAAGTAATTACTGAAAGCTTGTGCCTTGTTATTCATCTGAAGGTTTCCTCCTCAAAAAATGCTTACTGCGGCTTATTATTGCAGACTCTTTTTCTATTTTACATCAGGTGGCGATTTTTTGCCAGTAAAAAAAGCACCACCCGCAAAATGCAGATAGTGCTCCCCTGAAAAATAAGACTTATTCTACCGTAACAGATTTAGCCAGGTTGCGCGGCTTATCCACATCGCAACCACGCGTGATGGCCGCATAGTAAGCCAGCAGCTGCAGCGGCACGACAGCCAGAATCGGCAGCAGAAGCTCGTCCGTCTCCGGCACTTTCATAACATGATCGACGTACTTCTGCAGTTCCTCGTCGCCCTCAGCCGCGATACCGATGACAACGGCGTCACGGGCCTTGACCTCTTTGATATTCGAGAGAGTCTTCTCGTAGACGCTCTTCTGCGTAGCCAGTGCAATGACGGGCACACCTTCGACGATGAGCGCCAGCGTGCCGTGTTTCAGCTCACCAGCTGCGTACGCCTCGGCGTGGATATAGGAAATCTCCTTCAGTTTCAGCGCGCCCTCCAAAGCCACGTCGTAGTCGAGGCCGCGGCCGATGTAGAACACGTCGTCGTTGAAGCCGTACTGTTTGGCAAAGGTCTTGATGGGCTCCGTATCGGAAAGCGTCTCCGAAATCTGCGCTGGCACCTGCTTCAGGGCAGCGATGAGTTCCGCGATACGCTCCGGCGTCACGGTCTTCTTGATCTGTGCCATGTAGAGGGCCAGCATGAAGAACAGAATAAGCTGTGTCGTATACGCCTTCGTCGAGGCCACGGCGATCTCCGGGCCGGCCCAGGTATAGATGACCTGATCGGCCTCACGGGCGATGGACGAGCCCACGACGTTCGTGAGGGCCAGCGTCTTTGCACCGCGACGCTTCGACTCCTTCAGCGCAGCCAGCGTATCACTCGTCTCACCAGACTGGGAGACAACGATGAACAGCGTATGCTCGTCGATAATCGGGTCGCGATAGCGGAACTCCGAAGCCACATCCACCTGCACGGGGACGCGCACGAGGCGCTCGATATAGTACTTGCCCACGAGGCCGGCATGATACGCCGTGCCGCAGGCCACGATATAAATCTGGTTGAAGGAATTCAGGTAGTCGGCATCCCATTTCAGCTCGTCCATGGTGATGCACTTGCCATCCTTGGCGATGCGCTGGCTCATCGTGTCACGCACGGCCTTCGGCTGCTCATTGATTTCCTTGAGCATGAAATGCTCGTAGCCGCCCTTCTCGGCCGCCTCGGCGTTCCAGTTGACCTCGAAGACCTTCTTGGTCACGGGCTCGCCCTTGCGGTTCGTGATGCGGATGGCATCCTTCGTCACAACAGCCAGCTCACCATCGTTGAGAATATATGTACGGCGCGTGCGCTTGATGATAGCCGGAATATCCGAGGCGATGAAGTTCTCGCCCTCGCCGATACCGATGACCAGAGGGTTATCCTGCTTCGTGCAGATGAGCTTGTCCGGCTCGCGTTTGCACATGAACACCAGGGAGTAGGAGCCCTCGATGCGGCGCAGCACCTCACGCACGGAGGCCTCGAAATCGCCGTTCCAGACTTCTTCCAGCAGATGTGCTACAATCTCGGTATCCGTCTCAGACTTAAAGGAATGCCCCTTCTCGATGAGGTCTTCCTTCAGCGTCAGGTAGTTCTCGATGATGCCGTTGTGCACGACGACGAAATCACCCGTGCAGTCCGTATGCGGATGCGCGTTGACATCGGACGGACGGCCGTGGGTTGCCCAGCGCGTATGGCCGATACCGATAGTGCCCTGCGGCACGTCGTCCTTGATCTTGTCGCGCAACGCTGCCAGACGGCCCACGCTCTTTTCGACGCGAATCTTCGCCCCATCATAGACTGCGATGCCCGCCGAATCATAGCCACGGTATTCCAGCTTGGAGAGACCCTCCAGCAGGAAATCCACGGCCTGCTTATCGCCGACATAACCTACGATACCACACATAATAGTACCTCCTATGAAATTGTCCTGCTGCGTCCCCGCCTGCCTCTCTCCTCCAACTCACGCTGAAGCTTTTGGCAGGTTCTCTCGGCCGGACCAGCCGGAAGGCATCCGCTGACTCCTCGACAACCTTCACCTCGTCCTCTGGGATAGGATTCCCTAACCCAGAACTAGCGCTAAAGATACCTCGTATCCTTTTCCTTACACCAGCACAGCAGGTTAACCATTCGCTGGATTTACGCACGCTATGGCATTAGCCATTAGCACAGGATATTGTACCCTAAAGACCAACAAAAGTCAATAAGAGGCAAAGACAGCCATTACCGCCAGTGTGCACGGTAATGGCTGTCTTCTCATCCCTGCTGTAGGATAGAGTAATTCTCGGGATGCATGCCCGGCTTGACGGTAATCCTGATATCTGTGCCATATTCGGCGGCAAGATTGAGCATGAGCTGGTTCTGGCGCAGTTCTTCGGCAACGCTTTCGTGCACCTCGACCTCGTAGCCCTCGCTGGCATGCGAGGATTGCTCCATACGGCGGATGGCGCGGCTGATGCGGATGGCGACGGTCTCAGGAGACTCGACGCGGCCGAGGCCGTGGCAGACGGGGCAGTCGCTGTAGACCATACTCTCGTAGTTCGCGCGCGTCTTCTTGCGCGTGATTTCCACAAGACCGAGGCTCGTGATATCCACCACTTTCGTCTTTCTGCGGTCGAGCGGCACGAGCTCGCGCATGGCCTGCAGCAGTTTTTCCCTCTGTGCCGCCGTGTCCATATCGATGAAGTCGACAACGATGATGCCGCCGATGTCGCGCAGGCGAATCTGCTGCATGATTTCCCGCGCCGCCTCCATATTCGTATGAAAGGCCGTGGCGCGGAAATCCGACTTGCCCACATACTTGCCCGTATTCACGTCGATAACCGTGAGCGCCTCCGTCTTGTCGATGACGAGAAAGCCGCCGCTGGGCAGGTCGACCTGTCGCGAACCGAGCTTTTCCATTTCCGCCTCAATACCGGCGGCACGGAAAAGCGGCGTCTGCTCCTGATAGAGCGTGAGCTTCGGCAGCAGCGTAGGAGAAATGTGTTCCACCAGCGACTGCACGCGTGCATAGAGCTGCGCATCATTGATGAGCATCTGCTCCGTATCATCCGTGAGGTAGTCGCGCACGGCGCGGATCAACAGGTCGGCATCGCGGTAGAGCAGGCTGCCGCCCTTGCTCTTGAGGCGGAAGCGCGCCATGATGCTCTGCCAGAGGCGCGTCAGATAGGCGGCATCGGCCGCCAGTTCTTCCTCACTCACCTCCGCGGCCACCGTGCGTACGATGAGTCCCATGCCCTCAGGACAGATTTTATGCGCAATGGCCTGCAGGCGCTGCCTTTCCGCCTCGTCCGCGATGCGCCGCGAAATGCCAATATAGGCTGCCGTCGGCATGAGCACGAGATGACGGCCCGGCAGGGAGATATGCGTCGTCACCCGCGCGCCCTTCGTGCCCGTCGCATCCTTCACCACCTGCACGGGCAAGTATTGTCCCACATGAATATGCGCCTTCCTGGGCAGCACGTGCAACACATCCTGCGGCATGCCATCGCCAACATGCAGGAAAGCGTTCTTCCCTGTACCGATGTCGACAAAGGCCGCCTGCATGCCGGGCAGGACATTCTGCACCTGCCCTTTATAGATATTGCCGACGAGGTGGGCATGAGACGGGCGCTCAATTTCGAGCACCTGCAGCTGTCCCTCAGCCTTGATGGCCAGGCGCGTCTCCTCCGGCACAGCGTCGATATAGATGGTCTGCAAAAAAAGCACCTCCTCTGCCTGACGATTTCTAACGTTAACCCTTCACGAGATCAATGAGCGTTTTGCCCTGGCCAAACAGTCCGTTGCGCGTAATCAGTGCCTGCGCCGGCTGCGCCGCGAGACCAAACTGCTCCACGATAACATGCAGTACCTCCAGCGGCTTCACCGAGCCGGCCTGCGTGATGCGAATATCCATATGGAGCACCAGCTCGCCTTCACCCTGTGTAATGCTCACGGGCTGCAGCATGTACTGCTTCGTCTCAATTTCGCGCTTCTTCTTCGGCGTCACGCGGTGCCAGATGGCCTCCTTCGCCTCGTTGTAGGCTTTGATCACCCGCTCGGCAGCGGCAAAATCGCCCGTATAGGGCACGTGCAGCGTATAGCGCGCCTCGTCCGTCTCCGCCATGAGTGCTTTGTGCTTCTCATGCACCGGCTTCAGGCGCAGCAATTTCACGCCCGGCGGCAACTGGGCGCTGAGCCGGTCGAAGAGCTCAGGCTGGCAGACTTCGCGCGTGAGTTCGAAGTCCATATACTCTGCCTCACTGTCCACGCCCAGCGACAGCGCCGAGGCGAAAGCCAGCTTCATGTGTGGATTAAAGCCCTCGGAATAAGCCATGGGCAGCTTCGCACGGTCAAAGGCACGGATAAAGAGGTTTGCGTAGTCAAGATGCGAGACATAGCGCAGCTCCGGCCCCTTAGTGATCTCCGCGCGGTACTGGTAGAGCTGACGTGGCTTGCCCGAAGTCTCCGGCCCATGGCCCACCTGCTTGGGCGGGCGCTGCGCGCTGAATTCCCGGTGCTCGGCCTCATGCTGGCCTGTCTCGCTCTGCAGATGGTCGATGACCTTCACGCCGAGGGTCGGGCAGATGCCGCAGCCCGTGCAGGTGTCACGGCGGCAGTCATGCGTGAGCTCGCCCGCGAGAGCCTTGTCCCACTCGCGGCGCAGGAAGCGCCGGTCCACGCCCGGCGAAGTGATTTCCCATGGCAATGGCTCGTCCAGGTCACGCGTGCGCCCGTTATAGTAGAACATATCGACGCCGCACTTGCGGAAGGCCTCGTGCCAGACGTCGTCGCGGTAGAGATCTGTCCAGCCGTCAAACTTCGCGCCATCCTGCCAGGCCTGCCAGAGCACAGGAGCCAGACGGCGGTCGCCACGTGCGAAGACGCCTTCGATGACCGAGAGGCGTGCGTCATGGTAGTTAAAAGTAATCGCGCGGTCCGTGATATGCTCTTTTAAAAGCTGCTGACGCCGCTCGAATTCGGCGATAGGCAGCTGGCCGAACCACTGGAACGGCGTATAGGGCTTCGGCACGAAGCAGGCCACGGAGATCGTGACCTTTACGCCACGCTTGCCCTTGATTTCCGTATAGAGGTCCACGACCTTTTTCGCGAGACGCGCAATGCCGATGACATCCTCGTCCGTCTCCGTGGGCAGACCCATCATGAAGTAGAGCTTGACCTGCTTCCAGCCCTGGCGGAACGCCGAGCTGCAGGCCGCCATAAGATCTTCCTCCGTCACGCCCTTGTTGATGACGTCGCGCAGGCGCTGCGTGCCCGCCTCCGGCGCAAATGTCAGGCCGGACTTGCGCACCTGCTGCATCTTCTGCGCGAGGCCGATGGAGAAGCTGTCGATGCGCAGCGACGGCAGGGAGAAGCTGACCTTCTCATCCTTGAAGTCCGTCATCAGGTCATCGACAAGCGTCGCGAGGCAGGAATAATCCGCCGAAGAAAGTGAGGTGAGACTCATCTCATCGTAGCCCGTGCAATCGACGAGGTTGCGGGCCATTTCCTTCAGCTTACCCTCGGTGCGCTCGCGCACGGGGCGATAGCAGATGCCCGCCTGGCAGAAACGACAGCCGCGCGAGCAACCGCGAAACAGTTCCAGCATGATACGGTTATGCACGATATCCATGTAGGGCACGATGGGATGCTCGACACTCATGGCCGAGTCCATGTCCGCGAGCACGCGCTTGTAGATCACGGACTGCGCCTTGGGATGCAGCGGCTTGATGCCCGCATAGTCTCCCGCCGCCGAATACTGCGGTTCATAGAAGGAAGGCACATAGACACCCTTGACGTCGAGCAGACGCTCCAGATAGCCACGGCGTCCGCCCGGCTTGCCGTCCTCCGCCCATTTCTTATAGACCTCGGAGACCTCGACATTGACCTCCTCGCCCTCGCCGATGATGAAGAAATCGAAGAAGTCGGCCACGGGCTCCACGTTATAGACGCAAGGGCCGCCGCCCACGACGAAGGGCATGTCCTCCGTGCGGTCTTTCGCCCAGATGGGGATGCCCGCGAGGTCCAGCATGTTGAGCACATTGGTGTAAATCATCTCGTACTGCAACGAGAAACCCAAAAGGTCGAACTTACGGATTTCCGTTTTCGATTCCAGCGAGAACAGCGGGATATGGCGCTCCCGCATGATGGCTTCCATATCGGTCCAGGGTGCATAGACGCGCTCGGCCGCAAAGTCCGGGCAATGATTCAGCACTTCGTAGAGAATGGCCAGGCCCAGATTGCTCATGCCCACCTCGTAGACATCGGGCAATGCCAGTGCCCAGGTGCAGGCCATCTGGCTGTGATCCTTGACGATGGCGTTCCATTCGCCGCCCGTATAGCGCGAAGGCTTGAGCACAGACTGCAGGACTTCCGGTTCGAGTCTTACCATTGACGTTGTACCTCCAAAACAAGACAAGCCTCCCCCGGCCGGGAAGGCTCATCGTCAACACCAGGGAATCACTGATTAAATCGTCAGCCCATCTTGTTGCATCTTTTCCGCCTATGCGTCGTCAGTGGCTCTCGACATAGCACCGCTATGCCTTCGAGCCACTTCCTGGCCTAGACGAAAAATCTACAACAATCTGGACCAACTCAATTAATCAGCGTTTCCCTAGAATAATAATTTCTGCTTGCGCAGCTGGATATTCAGCAAAATCGCCACGGATAGAATATTCGTGGTCAGTGAGCTGACGCCATAACTCATCAGCGGCAGTGGAATACCCGTGACCGGCATGATGCCCATGGTCATGCCGACGTTGACCAGCACATGGAAGGCCAGCATCGAGGTGATGCCCACGGCCAGCAGGCGACCAAAGGTATCGCCCGCATCGCGCGCGATGCAGACACCGCGCCACAGCACGACGAGATACAGGAGGAGCAGGAAGGCGACGCCCACGAAGCCCAGCTCCTCACCTACCACGGCGAAGATGAAGTCCGTATGGTTCTCGGGCAGGAAGTTCAGCTGGCTCTGCGTGCCCTGGAACAACCCTTTGCCAAAGAGCATGCCTGAGCCGATGGCGATTTTCGACTGGATGATATGATAGCCCGAGCCCAGTGGATCGACGTTCGGGTCCATGAAGACCATAATACGCATCTTCTGGTAGTCCTTCATGAAATGCCAGAGCAGCGGCGTCGAGGCAGCCCCCGCCACAAACAGTCCGCCCAGCAGTTTCAGATTGATGCCGCTGACAAAGAGCATGCCCAGCGTAATCGCCATGAATACCAGCGAGGTGCCAAGATCCGGCTGCTTCAAGACCAAAAGGAACGGCACACCCACGTAGAGCACAATCGGCGCGAGGTCATGCAGGTTGTTGATCTTGCCCACCCGGTCGTTGAGCATCGTCGCCAGCGAAACGATCATGATGATCTTCGAGAACTCCGACGGCTGGATGCTGATGGGGCCGATCATGATCCAGCGCTGCGCACCGAGAGCCGAATGACCGAATATCATGACAGCCAGCAGCAGGATGATGTTGAAGATATAGAGCTTGTTGCCATACCCCTGCAGCATCTTGTAGTCGAAATTCATGAGAAAAGCCGCGAACGCAATGTTCACAAGCGCGAAGATACCCTGACGCTGCACATACCAGTAGCGCTCCTGTCCCGGTGTATTGATATGGGTGGCGCTGCCGATAATCACCAGGCTCATGATGAGGATGCCCGCCGTCGCAGCGATGAGCAGGAAATCCGTGCGCCGGAAGAATCGTTTGGTCATGCGTGCTCGCCTTTATCGTGCTTCATGCGGCTCACGGGGATATTCGCCACGAGCGCCACGGAATCATCATCATTGGCCAGGGAAATTTCCATATCATGCTGGTTGATTTCCATATAGTTCGAAATGACCTTGATGATGTCGTTCTTCAGATTTTCCATCACTTCCGGCGAGACGTTGGCGCGATCATGGATGAGCACGACCTGCAGGCGCTGCTTCGCAATAGCCCCCGACTTTTCTTTCTTGCCGAAAATTTTCATAAGTGCGTCCAGCATGTTTCTGCCTCCTTACATCCCGAATACATGTTTCAGGCGCGCGAGGAAGCCCTCTTTTTCGAACTTCATGAACGGCACGTTCTCGCCCATGATGCGGCCCACGATGTTGCGGTAAGCCTGGCCGGCCTGAGAATCCTTCATCGTGATGCAGGGCTCGCCACGGTTCGTGGAGGTGACGACCTTCACATCATCAGGAACCTGGCCGATGCAGTCAATGGAGAGAATATCGTTGATATCGTCCATGGCGAGCATATCGCCAGCCTCCACCATCTGCGGACGGATACGGTTGACGATGAGCTTGATCGTATCCTTATCCGCACGGCCCAGCTCACCGATGATCTTGTCAGCGTCACGCACGGCCGAAATCTCCGGCATCGTCACGACAATGGCGACATCGGCGGCCGCAATCGCCGTCTTGAAGCCCTGCTCAATACCAGCCGGGCAATCGATAAGGATGTAGTCGAACTCCTTGCGCATTTCGTCGCAGAGCTTCACGAGCTGCTCCGGATTGACGGCCATCTTGTCCTTGACCTGCGAGGTAGGCAGCAGGAAGAGTGTCTCGTACTTCTTATGCCGCACGAGCGCCTTCTTGTAGGGCACGCGTCCTTCGGTGACGTCGATGAGGTCGTACATGATGCGGTTCTCGAGCCCCAGCAGCAAATCGAGGTTCCTGAGCCCCGTATCCGTATCGATGAGGGCGACCTTCTGGCCGCGCATAGCCAGGCCTACACCGAGGTTTGCCGTCGTCGTCGTCTTGCCGACGCCGCCCTTGCCAGAGGTAATCACAAAAATCTTGCTCATTGCCTGAATCCTACCTTTCTATGGGTTCAATGACTATCTTTCCATCTTTCAGCGAGGCCCTTTCAGCGCGTTCGGTCTTCTCCTGCTTGTCCGGCGAGCGGGCGATGATATCCGCAATGCGGATCTGCGTTGGCATCAGATGATCGGCGATCACGAAAGCCGAGGTATCACCATAGGCACCCGCATGCACCAGCCCGCGGCAGGTACCGCGGATATCGATGCTGCCGCCAGCGATGATCTGCGCGCCGGGATTGACGTTGCCGCAGACCAGCACGGAACTCGGCGTCTTGATCTCCTGCCCACCGCGCAGCGTGCGGTTCACCACCACCATCTCCTGCACTGCCGGCTGCGGGGGAGCAGCTTGTTTCTGCTGCTCCGGCTGTTTTTTCACCGTTTTCACGGCAGTCTTGGCTTCCGACCGTGCCACACGACAGATCAGGCCGTATTTATGGAACATTTTCTGCAGTGCCGTGCGCTCGTTATCCTGAAGCACGTCCGGCGGCAGCAACACCAACGTGCCGCGCAGGAAAAAGCCTGAGCCCGACTCCAGCCGTCGCCGCAACTCTGCCTCGATCGCACCGAAATCTGCCTGGGGAGCAAAACTGAGCTGCAGACCTGCAGCACCGCCCTTTATCTTGACGATTTCTTCACTCATTGCCGTCTCACGCCTCAATTCTTCGCTTTATTTTTTGTTTGCGTATCGTCCGCCTGTGGCTGGTTCAGCCCGAAAGCCGCCTCGAGGATTTTCCGGCCGATTGGCACGGCCGACTGCGCACCGAAGCCGCCGTTCTCAACGATGACTGCCACACAGACATTCGGATTATCAAAGGGTCCGTAGGCGACGAACCAGCCATGGTCACGCCCCTGCGAGTTCTCCGCCGTACCAGTCTTACCGGCAATCTGGATAGGGAAGCCGCGGAAAGCCGAAGCTGCCGTACCATATTGCGTAACGCCGCGCAACCCCTGCTGGATAAGGTGAATAATATCCGGCGTCGTGTCGAGCTGCGACAACACTACCGGCTCGAAGCTCTCGGCCAGTGTACCATCTGGATACTTCAGGGCACTCACGAGATGCGGCTTGTAACGCTTGCCGTCCGCCGCGATTTCGCTCATGACCATGCAGGCTTGCAGCGGCGTCACGAGGTTGAACCCCTGGCCGATGGCCGCATCGAAGGTCTCGGAGAGATACCATTCGCCGTCATCGAACCATTTTTTCTTATATTCCTTGTTGGCCACGAGGCCATCGGCCTCATACGGCAGATCGATGCCCGTGCGCTTGCCCAGACCGAACATACGCCCATACTTCTCCAGCCGGTCGATGCCCAGGCGGTTGCCCATTTCATAGAAATAGACGTTATCGGAGTGAGCAAGAGCTTCCTCAAAATTAATCCAGCCCAGCGCCTCGCCCTCGGAATTGCCCTTCGGGATAATCCAGTGATGGCCGGTATCAAGAATCTTCTCGCTTGGTGAGACCACGCCCTCGGTCAGCGCCGCCGTGCCTGTGACAATCTTGAACGTCGAGCCCGGCGGATACTCACCAGAAATCGCCTTGTTGTCCATGGGATGATAGGGATTGTTATTCAGCACATTCCAATCTTTTGAACTGATACCATGGGCAAAAAGATTAGGGTCGAAGGCCGGGCGGCTGACCATGGCCAGGATTTCACCCGTCTGTGGGTTCATAACCACAGCGGCCGCCGCGTTGGCGTGAATCTGCGCCAGTTGATCATCCACAGCCTTTTCTGCCGCTTCCTGCAGGTTCTTGTCGATGGTCAGCTGCATATCAAGGCCGGCCTCCGGATCCTTACGGCCGATAATCTGCACCGGCTTGCCCGACACATCAACCTCGACCTGCTCGCCGCCATTCGTGCCGCGCAGCTCCTTGTCGTAGATCTTCTCCAGGCCGAACTTGCCGATGATATCGCCGGACTTGTAGCCCTCATCCTTCTTCTTTTCCAGCTCGGCATCGTTGATTTCCGAGACATAACCGAAGATATGAGCGCCCATCTGCTTGAGGATATAATTGCGGATTGGCTGTACCTCTATGACCACACCGGGGTACTCATCTTTGTGCTCTTCAACAATGTCCACGATGTCCGGCGTCACGTCCTGCTTCACGCGGATAGGATCAAAACCGCTGTGAGCAGCGATTTTTTTGTTGATTTCCTCCACCGGCACCTTAACGAGATCAGATACGCGCTGAATGACCTCGGGGGACGGCTTGCTGAGTGGCAGCAGCGATACGGTGAAGCCTGGCCGGTTCGTGACCAGCACCTCACCGTTGCGGTCATAGAAAGTGCCGCGCGGTGCCATGGATGGGATGATACGGATGCGGTTGCCATCTGCCAGCTGCGCAAAGTAATCCCCCTCATAGACCTGCAGATAAGCTGCCCGGCCGATGAGGACGGCAATCACGAGCACCACGATTACGCCGAACGCTCGCAGACGCCCGCTGTAATCATCATTTTCGTTCAATCTGTATCTCCCCTGCTATTGAAAAAATTATTACCAACATAAACACACGAAAGGCACCTCGCAAGGTGCCTTAAAATTCTCTACTTTCTGGCATTCAGCTTCTTATCCAGGTCATACGCCAGGCGGTGCACCGGATAGGCAAACGCCAGCTGATAGATCAGCATCGGCAGCAGCACATGCTGCATCTGCAAAAGCAGATTAAAGCGATACCCTAATAATAACATAAGCGCGGCCAAAATAAAATAGTTGACTGCCGCGGCCACCAAAGATGCTGAAACTGGCAGGAAAAACTGCTCCTTGAACACACCGTTCGCCATGCGCCCGCAGGCAAGGCCAATCAGGGTCTGTGAGAACGTATGCATGCCGAGAAACGTGCCCGTAGCCAGATCCTGCAGCAAGCCGGTCAGGAAGCCCATAAGCGCTCCCTGACGCAGGCCATGCAGGAAGGCAAAGGAAACCGTCAGCAGCAGCATGAGGTCAACCGACACGCCATGGAAAGCGATGAGCGGCAGCAGGGAAGTCTGCAGCACATAGAGTCCCATAACGAACGCGGTCCAAATGGCGAAATGCTTCATGGCTGCCCAGCCTCCACCTGCTGCCCGCCGGATTGCGCTGCCTCCTGCTGAGCTGCGGCCTGCTGTGCCGCCTCCTTCGCTTCCTGCGCCGGATCCGTCTCCGTTCCCGGCGTCTGCTCCGGTGTCTGGAAAGGTTCCGGTGGTGCCTCCCGCGAAGCAGTGATAACCATGACATCCTCCAGCTTCTGGAAATCGACGGCTGGCTCCAGAATAGCCACCTGCAGCAGACCGCCCGTATCGATCTTCAGCTGGGAGACAATGCCCACGACCAGGCCCTTGGGGAACACGCCGCCAAAGCCCGAGGTGACGATGACATCGCCCTCCTGCACATCGGCTGTCTTCGGGATATTGACCATGCGCGGCATGGTCGGGTTATCCGGATCGCCCTCCACGATACCGTTGACCCGCGACTCGGGACGCTGTACCAGTGTACCCACCGAGGAACGCGGATCAATGATCAGCTGCACCTTGGAGGAGTTCGGCCCCGCCTCGACGACGCGGCCCACGAGCCCCTTCGGCGTCACAACCGGCATATCTTCATGTACACCGTCCACCGTGCCGCGGTTGATGACGATCATGCTGGACCAGGTCGCCGACTCGCGGCCGATAACGCGCGCTGCCTTGAGGTCGAACTGCGTCGCCGTGTTCTTGTAATCCAGCATTTCACGCAGGCGGGTATTCTCCGAAGCATATTCCTGCGCCTGCAGATTCTGCACCCGCAGCTGTGTAACTTCGTTGCGCAGCATCTTGTTCTGCTCATGCAACGTCAGGAAGTCCCAGACTTCGGACTCAAGATATGTCACCTGCGTGCCCACCCAGCCCACGGCGGACTGGAAAGGCGAAAGCACCAGCGATACCGCCCGGCTGCTCACCGGCACGCGGAATCGTCCATTAGCGGCAAAAAAGACGATGCAGAATACACTGACCAGAACTACCAGCAGCAGCCACCATTTACGGCGCGGATTTTTCTCTCTACTGTATTTGCCCATAGTCTCGTCTCAACTTCTCCGCTTACTGTTTCAGTTTCTTCGAGGTCATGACGACGCGCTTGAGCAGCTCGATGTTCTCCAGCGACTTACCCGTGCCCTCACCGACGCAGGACAGAGGATCCTCGGCGACGAGTACCGGCATGCCCGTCTCGTGCGAGAGCAGCTTGTCGAGATTCGTGAGCAACGCACCGCCGCCCGTCATCATGATGCCATGGTCCATGACATCGGCTGCGAGCTCTGGCGGCGTCTTCTCCAGCGTGCTCTTGACCGCCTCGATGATCTTGTAGATCGGCTCATTCAGGGCCTCGCGAATCTCCTTGGCCTGAATCGTGAGCGTCTTCGGCAGGCCGCTCACGAGATCACGGCCGCGGATGTCCATAGTCTTATCCGTATCCGGCGTCACGATAGCCGTGCCGATGGAGATCTTAATCTCCTCGGCCGTGCGCTCGCCGATCATCAGGTTATACATGCGCTTGATGTACTGAACGATGGACGAGTCCATCTCATCACCGCCGATGCGGATAGAGCAGCTCGTCACGATGCCGCCGAGCGAAATAACGGCGATCTCCGTCGTGCCGCCGCCGATATCGACAACCATGCTGCCCGTGGCTTCCTCTACCGGCAGGCCCGCACCGATGGCCGCAGCCATCGGCTCCTCGATGAGGTAAGCCTCACGGGCGCCGGCCTGCTGCGCCGCATCGATGACGGCGCGCTTCTCGACCTCCGTGACGCCGGACGGCACGCCGACGACCACGCGCGGACGCACGAAGGACTTCGTGTTCATAGCCTTACGGATGAAATACTTCAGCATGGCCTGCGTGACATCGAAGTCCGCGATGACGCCGTCCTTCATCGGACGGATGGCGACGATGTTGCCTGGCGTACGGCCGATCATGCGTTTGGCTTCCTCACCAACGGCCAGCACATCACCCGAATCGCTCTTAATCGCGACGACGGACGGCTCACGCAGCACAATGCCGCGGCCCTTCACATGCACCAGCGTATTTGCCGTGCCCAGATCGATACCCATATCATGCGACAATCCACCAAAAAGGCTCCACATTTTAAAAGAAAACTCCCTTCAGAATTGTTGACTACTAAAATTAGGACTCCCCTGCTTTCCACAGGACAGCACATCTAATTGTAGCACATAATGCGGCCTTTGTAACTGAAAAATCGACGCGAAAAAAGATAAATTTGCAAACTTTTCCTCAAGCCAGCAAACCACGCTCTTTTAGCGATAGGAAACGATTGTCACCCAGGATAATATGGTCCAGAACGGGAATATCCATGATACGTCCCGCCTTGACAAGCCGCTGCGTCACCGCGATATCCTCACGACTGGGATTTGGGTCACCGGACGGGTGATTATGGAAAAGAATCATCGAGGCCGCCGCAAAACGGATGGCCGCACGGAACACCTCCCGTGGATGCACCACTGAGGCCGAAAGACTGCCGACAGAGACGTCGGAAAAGCCCAGGATATGATTCTTCGTATTGAGCAGCATCACAGCGAAATGTTCCTGCTGCTCGAAACGGAAGCGCGGCATGGCATAGTGCGCCGCATCCTCTGGTCCGTGCACGATTTCGATCCTGGCCGCCTGCCGCACAGACAGCCGGTGACCGAGCTCGATGGCCGCGATGATCATGGCCGCCTTATTTTTACTGATACCCCGGATATCCGTGATATCGGCCGGCGCCAGATGCACGAGTCCCGTGAGGCCGGTCTCCTTGAACCGCTCCAGAATCTTGCCTGCAATCGTAAGCACCGATGCCCCAGGCACCCCCGTGCGCAGCAGCACGGCCAGGAGCTCGGTATCGGAAAGCGAGCCTGCACCATAGGCCAGCAGTTTTTCCCGTGGACGTTCCTCCATGGGGAGATCCCGCACCATTGTCGTCATTTTCTCTGATCCCGCCTTTCGCGGGCGCCACCAGCTCAGTATTTGCGGAACAGGAAGACAGCCAGTACAATGCCCAGAATGCTCATGAGATTCGGGGCAAAAGACAGGCCCAGCGTCAACTGGATCACGTAAAGATTCACCGTAAAAGGCTCGATGTTGAAAACCGGATACGTCGTGACCAGATAGGGGATCACGCCGGAGAAGGCATCGACCTGACGCATCAGTTCACCGATAATACCGCCGAGGATGGCGCCAACCACTACGAAGAGGACGAACATACCGTAGCCTCTCCCACTCAATTTTGCCAAAGGAATCCCTCCATGCGACTCCCGGCTACATTTGTCTTTTTCTATACAAAAGACAAATTTCCTGCCAGAGAGTATAAATAAAAAGAAAAAATCGAGCCCGCCAGGCAGGCCCGATTATCATTTTAGCGAATATGCTGTTTTTCTGCAACGCCTTACAACAGATAACGCAGGTAAACATAAATAGTAGAAAGCAAAATCGTCAGTAGCATCAGCGGGAAACCGACCTTCAGATAATGCATGAACGTGATGCGCACGCCACGCTCCTGTGCCAGGCCAGCCACAATGAGGTTCGCCGACGCACCGACCAGCGTACCGTTGCCACCGAGACAAGCACCGAGCGCGAGGCTCCACCAAACCGGGTCGAGATTGCTGATGCCCATAGTACCCATCCCCTGGATGAGTGGAATCATCGTCGCCACGAAGGGGATGTTATCCAGCACCGAGGAGACGATGGCGGAGAGCCAAAGCACGAGCATGGCCGTCGCCGTGACATCGCCACCCGTGATCTCGACGGCCTTCTGCGCCAGATCACCGATGATACCCGTCTCGATGAGACCGCCCACCGCGATGAAGAGGCCAATGAAGAAGAAGAGCGTCGCCCATTCCACCGCCTTCATCGAAGACTCGACGAGGTGATGACTGCCGCCCGCCAGCAGGAGCAGCAGGAAGCCGCCGCTGAGCGCGATGACCGCCGACTCCAGATGCAGCATACTGTGCGTGAAGAAGCCCAGTACAGTGAGTGCAAGCACGAACAGTGACTTCCAGAGCAGCATGCGATCCTTAAGCTGCTTGTGCGCATCCATGGCCATGACTTCTGCCTGCAGCTCCGGCTTGGTATGAAGCTGATCACGGTAGAGCCATTCTACAATAATCATTACTGCAGCCAGGCAGAGGAAAGCAATGGGCGCCAGATTCGCGATGAACGCATTGAACGTCAGATGAGGCACCGCACTGCCAATCATGATGTTCGGCGGGTCACCAATCAGCGTGGCCGTTCCTCCGACATTCGAGGCAATGATCTGCGTGAGCAGGAAAGGTTTGGGGCTGAGGTGCAGTTTTTGCGTGATGGAGAACGTAACCGGCACCATGAGCAGCACCGTCGTCACGTTGTCAAGAAAGCCGGAGAATACCGCCGTGATGAGACCGAGATAAATGAGAATACGGCGTGGCTCCGCCTTGGCCGCCTGGGCGGCGCGGATGGCCACGAAGTCAAAGAGTCCGGTGTGCGCCGTAATGCCCACGAGCACCATCATGCCCACGAGCAGCCCCAGCGTGTTGAAATCCACATGAGATAAGGCCTTATCAAAGCTCAGGATGCCCGTGATGATCATGGCCAGTGCGCCGATGACGGCTGCTACCGTGCGATGAATCTTCTCTGAGACGATAACCGCATACATGAATACGAAGATGGATGCTGCTACAATTGCCATAAGATGCCTCCTTTGCTGTACCGCAAGTCCGACAAAAGGGGCCTGCGAAGAAAAGAATAGACGGAGCCCGTATTGAACAGACTCCGCCTAAAAAGATTTGCTTATGCGATTGCACTCATTATAACATGACACAAGGACATTTGCAAGCTGTCATTCTCGTCTTTTTATTGCTTTAATCAGATTTGGCGCAGGCGATAGCATTCTTCCCCTGTATCTTCTTGGCCTCGTAAAGCGCATTATCCGCCCGCTTGAACAGTGTCCCCTCGTTGTCACCATCCTCAGCCAGTGCAATGCCGATGCTCGTCGTGATATGTTCACCGGAAGGCAGTGCCTCCAACGCTGCGATATGTGCATGCATACGCTCAGCGACCTCCCTTGCCCGTGCCATCCCCGTATTGCGCAACACCACGAAGAACTCATCACCGCCCATGCGGCCCGGCGCATCGACACCAAGCCGCGTTTGCTGCCGCAGAATCTGGGCGACATCCTGCAGGGCCCGATCGCCGGCATCATGGCCAAAGGAATCGTTGATGCCCTTGAAATTATCGATATCGAGCATGATGACCGCAAGCGGTTTCCCCTGTGCAGCTGCCTCATGCAGCATCTTTTTCAGTAAATGATCCGTCGCGCCACGGTTGTAGAGATGCGTCAACAAGTCCGTGCGAGCAAGCTCACGGTAGCGATTCTTGGCCTCCTCCAGTTCAGCAATCGTTGTCTGGATAAAGTTCACCAGATGACGCATATCCGCCGTACGCTTGTCGTAATGCGACTGGCGCGGTGGCAGCGTAACGACACTCTGCTCCGGCCTGCCTTCACGCATGCCCACGAGCACGAATGTCATATTCGCGACCATGATTTCACTCTCGTGCCGCATGAACTCGCCGAAAGCATAGAACCCACCCAGAGGTGCAAACGTGCATAGCGCCAGTTCTTTCTCCGTATCCTCGCGCATGAGCAGGCTGCGTGCCACACAGCTTACGCCGAAAAGAACCTGTGGACGAAAACCGGCCACCTTCACGACCAGCTCATCCGCCCGGTCGAGGATGGATTGCGGATCGCCATAGGCCAGCTGGACTTCCTCGCCCGTGTAGATATCCGCACCAAAGTGCAGGCTGCCATCTGGTCGGCTGTAGAAAGGATGCCGGGCCAGCGTCAGGCCATGGCGCTCCAGGAAAATGGGGAAGGTCAGTGCATCCAGCTGAAACTCCTCGCCTTCCTCGATTCCCAGATAATCGCGGTATACCCGCGCCGCCGGATGGTGATTGATCTCCAGCATCGTAAACGGGCCGCGCATCGCCGTCACGCGCATCTTCTGTCCCAACGGACGCCAACCGAAGCTGTAATCCAAGGCGACATGCAAATCCTCACCGCGATAAACAACCGCGACAATACCGGCATTCAGGACATCCTTTCCCGCCAACAATCGCCCTTTCCCCTGCAAAGAACCATTATCCGTGATGCCACCGAAAACCCGGATTTCCGGCACACACTTCCCCAGTTCGTGCAGGAATGGCTGCAGATACAGATCCTTTCCCGCCGCAAAAAGCTGAATTGCCCGGACATCCGAGGCTCCCCGGACTAGCGTCAGCAGTTCTTCCCCCGCCTCTTGCAACGATACCTCTGGCAATGCATAAGCGTAAAGCTCTACCTCGCTCCGGGTAAAAAGCGTAACGGTCACGACCACAGCCTGCTCCATGAGACGGCTATTCATGATCTGCTTACGGGTAACCGCACCTGTCAGGACGGCCTTGGGAAAAGCCTCCAGCAAGCGCACCTGCACCTGCCGCAGCAGTTCCTTCTGCGCCGGAGGCGCATACAGCGTGACCAGCATCCCTGAAACGCGCGGTACCGCCGCCACCTGCCACTGCACCTGCTCCAACATCGATGCGATATCCGATACCTGATGCAGAGCATAAGAATATTGTTGCAAAAAATTCACCTGCCTAAATACTAGGACGTTATGCCCAAAAACACGAATTGAATTATAGCCGCTCATCATGAAAAAAGCAAGGAGCAATCCCTGATATATGGCGGCAAAAGCATAAAATAGTTGACATGAGCATAGTGAATCGCTATAATAGTTAGGTATTCGGGATGTAGCGCAGTTTGGTAGCGCGCTTGCTTTGGGAGCAAGATGTCGCAGGTTCGAATCCTGTCATCCCGACCATCTATTGCGTCTGTAGCTCAGTTGGATAGAGCAACGGCCTTCTAAGCCGTGGGTCGCGGGTTCGAATCTTGCCAGACGCACCAGTAAAATCAAGGGTTCCGGGGATTTTCCCCGGAGCCCTTTTTGCTTAGTGGGTCAATAAGTGGGTCAATAGCAAAAAAAATGGCCCTTCCACAAGGGAAAAGCCATAGAGCTGAAATGCTATACCATCATTTGGCAACACCAGGCCAGCAAGCTGTGATGATGCCCTCAAAGCGGCCGTAGAAGACAAATCCCTCCTTAAAGATTTTGTTGAGCGCATCGATGGCTGGACGCTGCATATCCGGCAGGACATGACTATACGTATCCATCGTCACCTTGATGGAGCTATGCCCCAGGCGCTCCTGTACCACTTTGGGATTGACCCCCATCTGTAGGAGCAACGTTGCATGAGTATGCCTTAGCCCATGAAAGGTAAAGCCCTCGGGTATATTGCACTTCTTCAGCAGCGGGTGAAAATAGCGGCGGGCAAAGTTCGTTGGGCTGAGCGGATCCCCGAAGGGACTGGTAAAGACCAAATCCTGCCAATGGAACATATTTCCCAAGCTATCCGCATATTGCCGTTGCCATACCTGATAGGCACGCAACCGTTCCACGTCCTTGGGCATCAAAGCCACATTACGGCGGCTTTTCATGGTTTTGGGTGCCTGAAATACGGCACCTTGGCCGACCACATGCGCCAGAGAACGGCGGACATGCAGGGCAGCCTGGTCAAGGTCAATATCCTCCCACTTGAGACCGAACACTTCCCCCTGCCTTAAGCCAGTATGCGCCGTCAGCGAAATCAGTTCCGACATCATACGTCCCATATATGGATGGTCGATTTCCATAGCCGTATCAATGAGGTTATCCACCTCATCCTTGGTCAAGACGACGATTTCCTTCTTGGTCAACTTAGGTGGCCGTGTCATCTTAACGGGATTGCTGGCCAGCTTGCCCGCCCGCACAGCTTCGTCCAGGCACATAGAGAAGTACCTGCGAGCAGCCCGGACCGTCGAGGGCGATATACCCGTGCCTTTGCCACCACCGTGTACCAGCAGTCCGTTAAAGTGCCGCTGCAGCACTTCGACCGTAACTGCCTCCAACGGCATATCGCCGAAGGCCGGCAGAATATAGTTTTTGAGGCTGCTGACGTACTTCTCATAAGTACGTGCCCGAACGCGCGGCTTCACCATCGTCGTCATGCACTCATGCACCCATTCCCTCACCGTCACGACCTCGACCTTGGGCTGCTTAGCTAGTTCCAGATTCCGGCTAAACTCTTTATAATGGCACGCTTGTCAAGA
>DEDT01000007.1:0-12281 GCA_002350105.1 Selenomonadaceae bacterium UBA2897
TTAGTATACAGGAAGCTTTCTGTAGTGTAGCAACTCAAGGATACCATAATGTCATGAAAAGTTGCTTTTGTTTTGAGAACTTTTGACTCTCAAGAATTAATAGTGATTAGTTAATAATGATTAGTTAATGATGATTAGTTAATGATGATTCACAATTCACAATTTATGATTTACTCAACTTTCCAAGCATAATTTCTGGAACAATTCCTTTATATATCTGCTCGGGCTGTCAATCCAATTGTCCACTTTGGTTTTTATGCGACGCCTTATCCTCAGTTACGCAGACATTGATGGTTTCACAGATAGCGTGTCCATTGATTGCTGACAATAGTCTGGTTTTGCTTTTGAGGACCTGTGTCCATTTTTTAGGAAAAAGGAAAATTCCTGCACAAAAGGGGCAGTGAAGATGTGTGACTATTTATTAGTCACTTTCTTCACTGCCACAGGTTATTTATGAAATGATTAACAGTCATAGGGGGTGACTTTCCAATTCATAACCTTTTTTACAAAGTTGTATGTGCGCCTCTTTTCGCTCGAATCGTAGACTTTTCCATGTCCGGCGCGTATAATTGTAATCAAGTCGATTAGATCGTAGCCTTTGCTACAGCAACTGCAATGGTATCTCCATCCATTTTCGCGATTGCCATAGGTGGTGGAGTAATGGACTAACCATGCGGATTTTGCGTCATCTGCATGGTCGGGCAACAAGCAGTTAAAATGTTCGTTTTCACTATAGGGAAGTCCTAAAAATTGAGAAAGATTGATTTCCTTGGCGGCTGCATAAAACTCTTGGCTGGTAAGTTGCTTAGTTTCTGTTGGAACCTCAAAACTATCGAATGTTCCCTGCTGAATGTCTTTGATGCGCTCTGAGTTGTGGCAGGATGTAGCCGATGTAAAGATGTTAATGTCTGCGCAATCTATATACAGGTTTTCGTCCTTCGGCTCATCGGGAAAATTTTCATCTGACGCTTGGCATACCTGAGGGTTGCTGACGTTTTCAAGAGTTTCTTCACATGCGAGAAATCCCTGCAGTGCTTCCAGCATCGATCCGCGATATATCAACCTGAACTGGTCTTGCCAGGCTTTTACGTAGGAATATTGGTACGTATGTACAGAAGTAAGGCTATACAAGGGAGAGATTGTCCAAATGCCATCGACAAGACGGATAAAACCGTATTTTACTAACCAACCAATGCATTTGCCATCGGGGTCTACTTCAGCTATTGCGGCTAATCCTTTTTTAGTTGTTACCGGCTTATCAACATCCAGGTGGTGGCTTTTGGAACCGCGAGCCCATTCGCAAATTTGGTGCAGGCCATTGGCAGATTGGATCAACCGCGTATACGGTACAATGTAGCGTTGACCATCAAGTGCACGCATGAAGATTATGGCTTCACCACTTGGGGCTCCGTCAGTGTGTGTCAGACATGATACACCGCGTCCCCCACCGCTGGCAAACATACCACGTTCGGATTTGCTGTGATTTGGTTTGTACAGGGAAATAACGGCAGTTTTGGTTATTGTTGTGCATCCTGTTGACTTATCATGATTGATAACAATATGTTTCTTCAAGTATAACATCCTTTCTCTATTTGCTTGTGGTTACACCTTAAAGGTAGCAAAATGCGAGTGAGGAAGAATGCACCTGAAAATCGCACCGATTTGCGTCCGTAATCCATATCAAAACCGGTACGGAAATCGGTATGTGGAAAAACGCTTGGGAAGCCCGTTGTTATTGGCATGAGCACGCTTTTATCGTTTCAATAATGCGCACTAATCTTTAGCATATATTAGGCAGTTGCGCTCTAGCCAGACACCTGACTTCAACCTGACTCTAACCTGACTTTTACTGAGAGATGAAAATCTTTGGCTTCTCATAGTCAATTACGCATTGCATAAGATTGATGCGTAATTGATTGTTAATTTTATGAATGATAAAAACCATCAGACATCTTATCCCAGAAATCAGGTTGCCAGTTGTTTGATTAGTCAATAACAACATCAAGAATGATATTGTAATTTTGAGGACTCATGCATATGAATGTTATTGAAAGATGTCCGTCCCGTACACTGGATAACGGACAATGTGAGCAGGTTATTGACGAATTGCGAGAGAAAAATCAAAGAAGGCAGCTGCATTTCGCTTATCTCCGCAGGTTTTTCTATATGCTTACGCAGCTTTGCATGACAAACTGGAATAGGTGAGTAGATTGCGCTTGATTTTGAGCAATCTTGAGTTGGAATGCTATGGTGGAGTGAATATGCTAGGTGGCAAGGAAGAACTCTCTCTGCGTTAGCAGCTCGATCAGGTGGCGATAGCCGGAGTTTGCGTTGAATGGTTTCGTCAGAATACCGAGTTCAGGTCTATGATGATGCCAGTGGTGCATTTGCTCAATTTGGAGCAAGGCTGTGCTAATGATTGCATTAACGACACAATGAGTTTCACGGTATCGTGGCTGGAGCCATCTGACGTGCCGCCTTTTGACTGTCTGATGAACATTAATGGCGAGATTGTCTAAGGCTGCAAGAATTATCTGAAAATATATTTGTCTTCTTGCTGGGAAATATAGGAGCAGAGATGATTTACGATATTTTCAAGTACAGGGTGATACGGTGCGCTATGAGCTGGAGCTATGCGGGCGACTGACCATCGTGGGCGGTGGCTCCGGTATAGGCAAGAGCTTCCTTTTGACCCTGATCAGCAATCAGAAGATGAACGAAAATACCACGCAGGATGTCGCTTTTTTCCTATAAGTCAGGCATCAGCACGACTGAGTTCCTGACTGTCATGCAGGGTGAGAAACGTCTGCTGATGATAGACAACTACAATGCCTTTGCTGGTCGGGAAGCAGCTGAGCTGGTTGCCAGTGATGAAGTGGACCAGTATCTAAATTTCGCTCACTATGCTAGTTTCCTGCCGGTCAGTAAATACAATTATCGGGAACTCATGGAAAAGAACGGCGTGATTACGTTGGTGCTAGGCAAGACTGCATTAGGTGTTTTTGACAGATGACAACGCGTCAGAAGAGGATAAGCTAGGATACCTTACAAGCACTCAGAAATGCAGAGCCTAATGAAAATATGGTTGGTATATTTTTCAATTTACCTCTAATAATATGTAAAATAAACAGCCCTGCAGGGAATAACGCTTTGCAGGACTGCTTTCTTGCATTGTTATTATATTGGGGTGCATTTCAGGTGGCTGCTTCAAATTTGGTCACTTTTGGCCGCTTCACAAATCTTCTGAACGGATCCGGCGGGGAGAATTTGACCGAAGAATTTTCTGAAGCAGTCAAGACAAAGTGAGGAGCCATAGAAAGCACCACTTTCCTGTGGAGCGTCCCACACCTCGTATGGGGAGCGGAATTCTCCAAGTTCTATATTTGCGCTATATATATCATCGACAGTGACATAGATTTCATCGTCTTCATATTCGTGTAGGCAGCCGCAGCAATAGTTGTCCGTGAGATATTCCAGTGCCTCTGACTCATTGCCATCGCAGTAGTGGACGGCTCGCGGGAAGGTGCGAATCATTTTTAGTGTTGCTTCCTTTGAAATTTCTCCGTGTTCATACATATCCAAAACATTCTGGATGATAAAATCTACACCGCGACCAATATCATGACAAGACATTATGATCTACCCCTTTCAATTTGCAAACTTCAGTTCAGTCTGAGAAGGATTATACTTCTTTTGATTTTGCAACCAACTTGACCATATCCTGATATCGTTGATACTTTCGGTCAAGATAAACGTGAGAATTCTGGTATAACCAGTGTGCAACGGCCAGTGTGCGCTTTGTTGAGCCAAATTCCAGGCTTACTACTACATCAGTCGGACGACGCTTATACAGGTTTTTGGTTCTAAAGCCGCAATTCTGCTCCACCTGGTCGTTAATCCAGTTCAAAAGTGCCTTTGTGCCTGTGAATTTAAGCGTGTATGTCACTGTGTTGTAGGCATTGACGTAGCTTGTGAGACTTCCATCGCCGTCGAAATAGCCGCGAATGAAGTGACGGTTGAATTCTTTGGGTATAGATGGTGGTGCAAGAACATGTGTCTTGTGTTCCAGGATTCCCTGACGTACGGCATTGTCATAGAATTGTTGGCCAATCAACAGGAGGCGGCAGTATCTGCATCCGGGAGTGTATCCTCCTGTCGTGGTATATTCGCGTATAGGTTGACTTGCGTTCAGAGCTCGACGAAACTTTTCTACATGTCCTCTATCCTTTATGGCAAGCGATAAACCTACTGCGGGGACGTTGGTACTGGTCACATAGCCATCAGCATAAAGGAAGCCCAGCCAATATGCTTTTTCTTCACTGTCGATGCTGCTGAGGAAATCCATATCGTAAGTGTAGATACGAGAGTTCTCTTTGTTCGAGCGCCGGGGGATTTTGTACTTTTCCAGAACTGCATACACGACCCCAGGCGTAAGATTGAGGGCGGAAGCGATTTTATAGGCGCTTTGTCCACTCTGATACATGCTGACAATTTCGTTCTCATCGTAATCGTATTTGCGAGAAAACCATCCATGCATAATGTCCCTCTTCTTTCTAGCTATGGTATTACACTGCGATTTGCCGCACAAAGTCTGTGGCATGTTGCTCTGCAGCTAGGTTTGACACCTTGCTGCGATTACTGTAAAATAGCAAAAGAAGAGGGTTGCTCCGCATGAATTCATCGTAAATTCTCTTGTTTAGCAGGACAAGACAGTACCCTGCCGTCACATGGAGGGGGTCGGGGGTTCGAATCCCTCGGCGAGCACCATATGAATATGACAGGCAGCAAGCTTTGGCTTGCTGTTTTTTTGTTTGCCTTAATATAATAGGAAGGTAATGGGGACATGCGTCCTATTATGAAACCAATATCTTGTGGTCGGTACAATTTGTCCACAAGATATTGTGGATAAATTGGGTATTTTGTGGATAAATACAGCAGGAATTCCTCTTTATAGGTCGAAGTATAAAAAACATGAGACATGATTCAGGTCACATTTCAGGTGATAAACCATACATGGAGAGGGGTATTTTTATGCAGTATTTCGACAACATAAAAGTCGTCGTGAAGCTGGTCATCATGGCGGTGGTCGCCGTTATCGGCATGGCTGCCGTGGGACTGACTGGCTATAACGGAATCACGAGCTCCCAGGAGACGCTGGACAGGGTCTATGATGTGCAGGTCGAGGGCATGCGCGATATCGGCAATATCCGCTATGGCATGCGTTATGCGCAGGGCATGAGCGTCATCACGTTCACGACGACCGATGCCGCGCGCCAGGTCGCGCTCGACAAGAAAGCCAAGGATGGCGAGGCTGCATTCCAGGAGGGCTATGAGGGCCTGATGCAGATCGCTCAGGGCAGGCCGGAGTGGGAGAGCGAGATGCAGAACATCAAGCAGCAGTGGGATAACCTGCAGGGCGTCATGGATAAGACACGCCAGATGGCTACGGCAGGGCAGCGCGATGAGGCCAACGCCTACTATACGCAAAACGGCTCCAAGCCGGCGGAGGCCATCGGCAAATCCCTGCAAAAGCTCGAGGATGACCTGACGCAGGCCGCCGCGCAGCAGAAAGAGGAGATGAATGCCGAGGAGGGAGCCCGGGCTCGCTACATGGTGATCCAGCTGATCGTGATGTTCGCGGTGCTCCTCGCGATCTGCTGGCTGGTGTCACGATCGATCATGCATCCGCTGCAGGTCATCAATGCAGCGTGCAAACGCCTGGCTGGAGGGGATTTCCGCGCGCAGGAGCGCACGATGTTCCGCAAGGATGAATTCGGCGAGATGATCGATTCCTTTATGTCGATGCAGGAGAGTATCTCCAAGCTCATGCATCATACAAACGACTCGATCCAGCAGATCGCGTCGTCCTCGGAGGAGCTGACGGCCAGTGCCCAGCAGTCTGCGCAGGCATCGGATCAGGTGGCGCAGTCTGTGACGAATGCGGCGGGCATTACCATCGAGCAGAGCCACAGCGTCGATGCGATGGACGAATCCCTGCAGAGCCAGGTGCAGTCCATCGGCACGCTGGTGAATACGGCAAGCGACGTGCTGGCCCATGCTGAGATGGCCAATCAGGAAGCAGTAAATGGTGCGCAGAGCATAGGTGCGGCGGTAGCGCAGATCCAGCGCGTAGCCGATATCGTCAATGCCTCGGCAGAGACCGTGAACAAGCTGGGTAAGCGCTCCGGCGAGATCGGTGAGATTGTTGGCACGATTTCCTCCATCGCGGAGCAGACGAACCTGCTGGCCCTTAACGCCTCGATCGAGGCGGCGCGGGCAGGCGAGGCAGGCCGTGGCTTCGCGGTTGTCGCCGACGAGATCCGTAAGCTGGCCGAGGAATCACGCAAAGCGGCGGCGAGCATCGCGAGCCTCATCGAGGGCATCCAGAAGGACACCACCGTGGCCGTGGACTCCATGCAGCAGGGAAATCAGGCCGTTGCTGATGGCACACAGGCCGTCAAGGGCCTGACCACAGCCTTCAGCAAGATCGAGGAAGGCGCGCAGGGCGTCACGGAGCGGGCACAGGCCATGTCGCAGGATCTGCAGGGCGTACGGCAGGAGACGGAAAACGTCAAGTCGCAGGCTGGCGAGATCAAGTCGGGTGGCGGCAAGGTCGCCGGCGAGATGGAGAGCGTTTCGGCAGCCTCCGAGGAGCAGTCTGCATCGGCCAGCGATATCGCATCGGCCAGCGAAGCGCTCGCGGAACTGGCGCAGAAGCTGCAGAACGAGTTGCAGAAATTCCAGTATTGATATGGATACGTACAGGACAGCGTCTGTGCCGATGGGTGCAGGCGCTGTTTTTATGCTATAATTGCAGTAGCAAACTTTCATCAAAGGGGGAAAAGATATGAGCGGACAGGCGAAGCAGCATCCTGCGGCCGGAGACATCCTGCCTCTGTTGCAAAAGAGCCTGCTGGGACAGGATATGACGGAGCAGGAATTGCAGGGGCTCATGGATGCCAGCAAGGTGCGTCTGCGTCACTATGAAAAGGGCGAGATGGTTTTTCAGGATGGGGAAAAACCACATTGCCTATATATATTGGTCAGGGGGACGGTGCATATCCTCAAGGACACGTTCTCCGGACGGCAGATTTTCCTCTCCGCCATCGATGAGCCGGGAGATCTTTTCGGTGAGGTCTACGAGGTGCTGCACCGGCCCTACGATATGTACGTGGAGGCCGCTTCGCCTGTGGAGCTCCTCGAGATGACGAGCGACCTCTTTACGTTATCGGGGGAGGAGGAGCCCTCGCGCGTGGCCGTGCTCGTGCAGCGCAACCTCATGCGCATCTTCGCGCGCAAGGCCTATTTCATGCATAATAAGCTCAAGGTATTGGGATCCGGCTCGCTGCGCGAGAAACTCGTGCGGCTCTTCTTCCAGCATCTGCAGTCGGATGGCACGGTGCAGCTGCAGGCCAGCCGCGAGTTTTTGGCGGCTTACTTAGCGGTGACGCGGCCCTCGCTCTCGCGCGAGATCAGTGCGATGCAGCGCGACGGCCTGATCGCCGTGGACGGGCGGCACATCCGCGTCGTCGATCTGGATTCCTTTGAAGCCTATCTGTAAACAAGTGACATATATGAAGCAAAAATACGCAAAGAGAATTTTTTACGGGGGGCTGCTCCTGGCTATCGGAGTGGCCGTAACGGGCACGTTGGCCTGTGCGCACCATAGCGGGCAGCCGGGCGGCCAGGCCGCTATGGCAGAGCCAGCCCCCGGCACAGTTACGCGGCCGCTGGCCTTTTCACCGCTCCTGCATTGGCCGAAGAATCCCCAGGCCGTGGTCTATGAGATGGAGATTTTCCGTTATGCTCCGGCGCAGCTGCCGACGGATGCGGTTTCGCCGCAGGCCGTCTACCGCACCCGCGCCATATACCAGAACTATTTCAATCCGCCGCTGCAGGATATCGCGCCGGATATGCTGGGGCGGGCACCTTTATACTGGCGCGTGCGCGCCCTCGGCTTTGACGGGCAGCCCGTCAGCGCCTTCAGCAAGCTGCAGATACTCTACACGAGCAAGGCGGAGCCCGACATGGAGGCCCCCGTGCCGCTCGCGCATTACGGCGGCAAGCGCGGCGAGACGCTGCTCTATCCGGTCTACAGCTGGGCAGGGCAGCATGATGCGGCCGGCTACGAGGTCTGCATCTATCGGGATAATCCGGAGGAAAAGCCACAGGCCCAGCCGGTGGAGCGCCTGACGACGGAGAATCTGGAGATCTACGATGAACAGCCGCGCATCGGCACGTACTATTGGCGCGTGCGGGCTTTAGACAGTGCGCAGCAGCCGCTGGGATTCTGGTCGGCGGTGGAGACCATCCGCACGGTGCCCGAGGATCATTGGCAGGTGGCGGTGCTCGGCGACAGCATCAGTCACGGCGGTGGCCACTATTCCTACAATCCGGCAGACTTCGAATTCAGCTGGCTGCATTATTTGGACTTTGATGCGCTGAACCTTTCCTGCAGCGGCGACACATCGGCGGCGACGCTCGCGCGCTTCGACCAGGATGTGCTGCCCTTCCAGCCCCGGTATCTGCTGGTTTTCACGGGCACGAACAGCCTGCGCGGCGGCGCGGAGCCGGAGGAGGTCATCAACGACCTGCAGGCCATTCGCGAGAAGGCACTCGCGCATGGCATCAAGCCCATCCTCATGACGCTGCCGCCCATCAATCCGGCAGCCATTCACCACGTCTTCGACGAGCCGACGGTCGATGACTGGCAGGAGCGTTTCCGGGTGGTGAACCGCTACATCCGCACGCAGGTGCACATCGATATCGCGCATCTCTTCCCGACGAAGAACGGCGTGCTGGCGCCGGAGATGGCGCTCGATGGCCTGCATGAAGATATCGCGGGCAAGCGTATGATCGGCGAGGCCGTGAACCGGGCCTGGCCGCGCGTCAGGCGCGAGGCCGATGCCGAGACGCCGTGAAGGTCGGAATCGTGCACTGGCAGCTGGATCCGCATCGCTGAATAGCAATCATGGCATACGAAAAACCAGCCCGGGCGATGGCCTGCAGGCTGGTTTTTGTATCGCTGACAGCGTCAGCAAGGCGTTGCAGTCTTTTATTTGTAGTTTTTCGGCATGATCTGGAAGAAGGACTGCGGATGCGCGCAGACCGGGCAGACCTGCGGCGCCGTCGGGCTCTCGCAGACATAGCCGCAGTTCAGGCACTGCCAGATGACCTTTTCGTCCTTCTTGAAGACTTTGTCCTTCTCGACGTTGGTGAGCAGCAGCTGATAGCGCTCCTCATGCTCTTTCTCGATCTTGCCGACGGCCTCGAAGAGGGCGGCGATCTTCGTGAAGCCTTCCTCGCGGGCGGTCTTGGCGAAGCCGGGGTACATGCTCGTCCACTCTTCATGTTCGCCGGCGGCGGCATCCTTCAGGTTCGCGGCCGTCTCGCCAACGCCCTGTACGAGCTTGAACCAGATCTTGGCATGCTCCTTCTCGTTATCCGCTGTCTCCTGGAAGATATTGCTGATCTGTACGAAACCGTCTTTCTTCGCCTTGGACGCATAGTACGTATACTTATTGCGTGCTTGCGATTCACCGGCAAAAGCGGCCCAAAGATTCTTCTCGGTCTGGGATCCTTTTAATTCCATCTTTTAACACTCCTTTTTCAACACCACTCCATCCGACGCCTGTATAATTCGCGGTTCGGGGAAGAGAATCCTTCCCCTGGGGATAAATTTTATCTGCCCGGCAGCAGTTTCTTATTAAGCTAATTTCTTTTAGAGTTTCTGTTTATATAGGAGACAATTGTCCCTTATTGTGTTATAATGAAACATGGTCTATAGTGTGTTACGTATGAGAAAAGGCTTTCATTCATATACCTATCATGGGAGGCATAATCATGGAAATTGTCATCTGGTTGGGGTTTTGTGCTGCGGTCGGATATTACGCGAATTCCAAAGGACGCAGTGCCATTTTATGGGGATTGCTGGCGTTTGTCATCAGTCCGCTTTTGGCAGGTCTCGCTTTGGCACTGATGAAGGATAAGGATACCCAGCAGGATATTTCCCAGCTGCGTATGAATCAGCAGATGATGCACGATCGCATCTCCAGCAACGAAAAAATGAACGAAGCGCGTTTCTCGCAGGTGAATGCCCAGCTGGCCCAACAGCAGCAAAACGCTCAACTGGCACAGCAGCAGAATGCGCGTCTGGCGCAGCAGCAACAGCAACTGGCTCAGCAACAGCTGCCGCAGCAGTCCGGCACGGCAGCCGCGCAGCCGGTTTTCTGCGGCAATTGCGGTGCGCAGCTGGAGCCGGGGGCAACGTTCTGTGCTGAGTGCGGTGCCCGCGTAGAGGGGAGATGACCAGATGAGTACCGTGGAGACTGTGGAGGAGGATATCCAGCGACCTGGTTTGCGACGTCGTCTGGCTGCGCGGCTGGCTGGCTGCCATGTGACGCTGCAGGGTGAGATGATCCTTTCGCATCAGGGCATGCAGGGCGTGTCAGATGAAGACATCGAAGATACGGGCCTCAAGGCGGTGGCGCAGCGCTATATTGATGCTATGTCGGGCATGCAGGGCGAGTGGCGCATGGGGATATGCGATGCTACGTTGAAGGTGTCCCTCTATCAGCAGACGATGCCGGTGCCCGACGTGTATGCGTGGCTGCAGGACTTCCTGGAGGCAGTCGCAGGCAAGGTATATGACCAGGAGGACAGCGACCTGCGCTTGCGGCTGGACGTCGTTGGTACCTACGAGCGCTGGGATAAAAAGGAAGATTTCCGCTTCCTGAACAAGGAAGCAACGGTCTCGTATAAAGTGACCAGGAAAAAAAAGGTATTTTGCCCGCTGCACAAGCTGCGCGGCTGGCTTAGCCGGAAACTTGTCGGCAAGAAAGGGTAACGGTATGCAGGATATGGTACAGCAAGATGGCAATATGCTGGTTTATTTATTGCGGCAAATCCTGCAGGGACAGCACGATTTGCTGGGGCGACAGGACGAACTGGCGGCACGGCTGGACGCAGCGGTGCCGCCTGCTTTCCTGCAGGATTATGCGCCCTTACGCGCGGCGCTCATAGAACAGCGCTTAGGTGGCCTGTTTCTGCAGGCCGACCAGCAGGGTGCGGCAGAAAAAGCTTCCGTGCAGCGTCAGGCGCTGCAGGTTTTGTTGTCAGCAAATATGAGCGCGCAGCAGGCAAATTTTGTCATCGATACGGTAGTGGCGGCTTTGGGATGGTATGATGAACAAGTTCCGCAGCCTGTGTCGCCTCTGCCGCAGCGGCCTGTATCGCGGCATGTTGTGGAGCCGTATCCCGTACAGCCGTCCGACATGTCTGTAGCAACGGCATCGCAGTCGATACCCCCCAATATGCAGATGATGCCTGAGACTTCGTCGGTTTGGTGTTGTCGCTGCGGGCAGGCCGAGAACCATGGCCGCTTTTGCATACGCTGCGGTACGAGCCGTGAGCAGGGCGAGGTAGACGATGCGGCCTTTTGGGATTGCATTTGCGGCCAGCAGGGGAACCATGCGAATTTCTGCATCAGCTGCGGCCGTTCGCGCGCGCAAGGCGAAGTCTACTATTGGCGCTGTGCCTGCGGCCAGCACAATAAGGGTAATTTTTGTACGGTTTGCGGCATGCCGCGTCCGGCAAACGCATAAAGGTATTACGGTTGCATATAATCAGGAGGCTACGATATGCTAGATGATAGAACAAGAGCTGGTGCGCAGGGGGAGCCAATGCAGCAGCAACCGGGGGAACAGTCAACGCAGGTTCCGCCACCGCCCAAGCCAGCGGATTTTTGGGATTGCATTTGTGGGCAGCATGGCAATACAGGAAATTTCTGCGTGAACTGCGGCCAGCCAAAGAGCGCGAGTGACGTCAGGCTGCAGCAGATGAGGGCGGTATCGCCGATGCAGCAGGCGGTGCCACAGCGCCCCCAGCCCGCGCCCCGCATGCAGGCGCCCCGCCAGATGGCGTATCAGCAGGCCTCTATGCCAGGTCAGATGCCGCCGGCAAATTCTGGCAATAATGGGCTGAAAGCCGTCATCGCCGTGGCTATTTTCGCCGTGGCCTGCTTCCTGGGATATGGTGTCTACAAGGAATTTATCGCGGTACCAGCGAAGCCGACGCAATACAGCTCACTGGCTAAGAATAACGATGCCGCTAAGCAGCCGGCCCAACAGGATAAGAAGGATAAGCAGCAGGCGACGCCGGATAAACCGGCTGCTGGCAATATGCAGACGGATCTGTCTCTGGGCGGTCTCGACCTTGGCAACAGCATGCTTCAGATGCATCAGGTGCTCGGTCAGGAGAATACGACCAAAAACTCGACGGAT
>DEDT01000007.1:12325-39843 GCA_002350105.1 Selenomonadaceae bacterium UBA2897
GAAGTCACCTCGTTGGTCTCGAATGGCCCATCCGTCCAGACGAAGCGTGGGCTGCATGAAGGCTCGACGCTGCAGGAGGTGCAGGCTGCCTATGGTACGGATTACTATTCCAGCCAGCCCTATCAGAACCTTATGCTGTATGAGTACAAGTTCCAAACCCTGAACGGTGAGAATGGCCTGCTGCGTTTTGCCATGAATCAGTCGGATAACCGGGTGAACTATATCAGTGTCCGCGTGCTGAGGGAGTGATCGATGATGTCAGAAGAGAAAAATACAGCTGAGTCTCCAGAGAATCAGCAAGCGGCACCAACGCCAGCTCCAGCAGAACAGCAGCCGGCATCGGTTGCTCCCCCGGTAACTCCAATTCCGCCGGTTCAGTCAGGAGCGTGGATTTGTTCGCGCTGCGGACAGGGAGGCAATACGGGCAGGTTTTGCGTGAGTTGCGGTCAACCACGGGACGGCGCACCGCAGTTCATGCAGCAGCCACAGCCCATGCAGACCGGTGTACAGCGGCCGCAGCCACGGATCCTGCCGCGGCGACCCAATGTCCAGCGTATGCAGGGGCCTCAGCCGAACTACGGTGTTCCGGCACCGAGCAGGGGCACCAATCAGATGATGCCCCTGCTCGTGGGCGTAATCGTGCTGCTCGTGGCGGCTTTGGGCTTCTTTGCCTGGCGGGAGTTCTCGCCAGCGCCGACATCCAGCGGCCATTACGAGAGCCTGGCAAAACAGGATCAGGACAAGCCGGCGGATACGGGTGCAAAGGAACAGACACAGCAGCAGGCTCCGCAGCCTCAGACGCAGCAGCAGGTTCCGCAGCAGCCGCAGGCTGATGTGCAGGGGGCGACAGCGGCGCTGTGCACATACTACGAGGATATCGGCAATCACCGCATGCGCGATGCATATAGCAAGCTATCCAGTGATATGCAGAATCAGATGGGTACGTACGAGACGTTCTCCAACAGTTATCATACGACGGTATCCAATCAGGTCAGCAAGGTTTCCATCGTGGAGGTGCCAGATGCGCAGCACGTTGTCCTCAGCTATACGCTGACTTCGCGGGACAACATCAATGGTTCGCTGAAGACGCAGGTTTTCCATGGCCGGGCGACGCTCTCCAGTCAGACGGGCAGCTGGCACATCGTGGATATGAAAGTGACCAAATAAAGGAAGACGGGACTTATCTTGAATTGGCAGAAACATAAATTACTCACGGCAGCTTTGGCTGTCGTTGTCGGCGTCTCACTGGGGGCGGTGTTATATGGTGTCAGCCATCTGCTGCGCGGACATCAGGCGGCGCAGCAGACGGGCAGCCCGGCTGCTGGCAGCGGCTCGCAGGCGGAGCGGACGATCGATGAGCAGGTCGATCAGCTCATGGCGGGGATGAAGACGACGGAAAAGGTGGGTCAGCTCGTGATGATCGGCATCCACGGCACAGACGTGACGGAGGACAGTCTCTACATGCTGCACCAGTTCCATTACGGCGGCGTCATCCTCTTTGACCGCAATCTGGAATCGCAGGATCAGATCCGTGAGCTTACGCAGCATCTGCAGGCACAGGCAGAGGAAAAAGCCCCGCTCTTCATCGCTATCGACCAGGAAGGCGGCGACGTGGCGCGCGGCAAAGGCATTCTCGAGGTGCCGCCATCGCAGCTGGAAGTCGGCAGGAGTGGCAAGCCTGAACGGGCGGAGGAGCTGGCGCAGCAGACGGGCACGCAGCTGCATGATCTGGGCATTAACGTGAATTTTGCCCCCGTGACCGATGTCGGCTCGCCCGACCGTCGCTCCTTCAGCAAGGATCCGCAGCAGGTAAAGGCCTTCGTGCAGGCGGCGGGTCGCGGCTACGCCCGGGCGCACGAAATCTACGCGCTGAAGCACTTCCCCGGCATCGGGCGGGGCCGCGTGGATTCACATCAGGAAATTTCTTCCATCGAGGCTTCACGTGAGCAGCTCCAGCAGAGCGATCTGGTGCCGTTCCAGGCGATGATCCAGCAGGATAAGGGTGAGGGGGATTTCTTTGTCCTTGTCTCGCATTTGCGCTATCCGGCGCTGGATGCGGAGCATCCGGCCAGTCAGTCTAAGGCCATCATGACAGACCTGCTGCGGCAGCAGCTGGGCTTCCAAGGCATCATCATCACGGATGATATGGAGATGGGGGCCGTGGCGAAGCACGGTAGTTACCGCGATATGGGCGTGAAAGCCATCCTCGCTGGTGCGGACATGGTCATGATGTGCCATGAATACCAGCACGAGCAGGATATCTACATGGGGATTCTCGATGCGGTGAATGACGGCACGATCAGCGAGGAACGGCTCAATGCATCCGTACGGCGGATTCTCAGGGCCAAGCTCCTGCATTTGCAGCCGCAGACCTGAGGGGGCCCGCAGGTTGGTGAGAGATAAAGCCAGGGAGGTTTTTTTATGGCAGAGGAGACGACGTGGCACTGCAGCTGCGGCACGGAGAATGAAGGAAAATTTTGCACGAATTGCGGCAAGCCGCGGCCGGGGAGTGAGGAAGCTGCTCCGGTGGGGCACGATAGTGTAACGGATGATACGCTGTCGATGCCGCCGGTTCAGCCACCGGAACTAGCGATGGATCAGACGCAGATGATGCCGCCGGTGCAGCCGCTGAACGAGCAGCCGTTGCCGCCGCAGCCACCGATGCAGCAGCCACCACGGCCGATGATGCAGCCATCGCAGCAACAGAATAACAACAATATGATCAAAATCCTCGTAGGCGTCCTGATTGCTTTGCTCGTGGCGGGTATCGGGTTTTTCGCCTACGTCAATACGGCCGAGGACCGCTACGTGGCCAAGTGCCAGGAGGGGCAGCAGGTCGTAGCGGATGTGCAGAGCCTGATGCAGGAGGTCAAGGGCCTGTCTGGCGACCCGGATGCCGATGAAACCAAGGACTTCCTCGACCGCATGGATAAGGGCAGCAAGAATCTGGATAAGCTGGCCAATGATTTGCGCTCTACGCGTACTGGCAGCAAGTATCAGGCGGCGAACCAGCGGCTGGTTGACTCCCTTGACCGCGAGAAAGCGATTCTGGACAATGCCCATAAGGTTGTCAAAGAACCGCTGGGGAAGGATACCGCAGGGGCAATCAAGCAGGTGCGGCAGGACGTACAGGAACTCACGAATGGGGCAGCGGATATCGCCATTGAGGGAACGGATTTCCCCACGGCTTTTCAGCTGTCAGACCTCGGCGATAATCTTCAGGGATACGTACAGAAGAAAGTTGCGCTTGACCAGAAGAAGGCCGAGGAAGAGGCGCGTAAGCGCGCCGAGGCTCAGCGCGCGAAACAGCAGGCCATCCTCCAGCGCGAGAATAGTCATAACCAGGATATCATGAACACGTCGACAGATGTGGAGTGGCTGGCCACGAGTGTTACCCGGGTCAGTGGTGGTCGCATGAATTTGACAGGCTTTTTCTACAATGGCACGGGTGATCCGGTAATCAGGGTAGACAGCATGGTCTTGCATATCACGTTGTATAAAGATGGCAATCAGATTTACGAGAGTGACTTTAATTTCAATGGTACGCTTTATGCGGGCCGTATGTCGCCGCATAGCCGCCAGTCTGGCAGCAGCGATCTCTTTGTTACGGATTCCAGCGGCAATATTCCGCAGGACTTTGACGAATATAGGGTCACATCCGGAGGGGTCCATTGGACCTATACGTATCGTTGATTCCTGGCAAAAACAAGGAGGGGAATGTTTATGGCAAATCATTTTTGCCCGCATTGCGGGGCACAATTACCGGCAGGGGCGGCATTCTGCGGTTCTTGCGGCGCTTCCTTGCAACCACAGCAGCCGCCGCAGCAGCAGGCGACGCAGCAGAATGCTTATGGCAAGCCGGCCCAGAATGTCGATCAGCCGCTTTTCCAGATCAATGAACAGCGGGTGCAGCAGGAAGTCGGCAAGATGGAGGATGAGCTGCGCGATGCCGGCCGGCAGGTCAATCAGCAGCTGAAGGACTGGCATGTCGATGAGCACGCCCGCCAGGCGGAGCAGGAAGCTCAGGCGATGGTGGGGCAGGCACAGCAGTATATGCGGCAGAGTGAGGGCGGCAACTGGCTCGTGCAGAACTTCTTTCATACGGAGGGGCGTCTCAACCGCCTGGCGTATTTTGTACAGTGGTTGAAGCTGACAGGAATTGCTTTGCTGGCCTGCCTGGTGCTGGGCGGCATAGGTGCTGTAATCAGCGATAGTTTGGGCGAGGGCATTGCCGTCCTGATCTATATACCCTATTTCGTCGGTACGGTTATGCTGGGCATACGGCGCTGCCATGACCTGGATAAGAGCGGCTGGTTGTATCTGCTGACCTTTGTACCAGGAATCAATGTTATTTTCGGCTTCTATCTGCTCCTGGTCCAGGGCTCGGTGGGACCGAATCAGTATGGTCCGGATCCGCTGATGCACTGAGCACGCCCTGAATTTGCTTTGAAGGCTGTCCTGCCGCTTGGTGAGGGACAGCCTTTTTGCTTGCCGTAAAGGTATACATTGACAAGATGGCAGAATATGTTAAAATTAAGTTGATAGCATCAACCACATTAAAAGAAAAGAAGATTCTTAGGATACAAAAACGACTGGGCTGATGATGGGTTTTGAGGAGTAAAAGGGTGATTCAAATGGATGATGATTACGTAAACATTGGCCGTTGGTTTTCGATTTTGCATCGGCGCTCGCAGTTATTTGTGGTGGAGGCCTGTCAGGACCTGCACCTGACGTATTCCGAGTATGTGATGCTCATCCGTCTCTATGACAGCGAGGGTGCCAAGCAGGACGACCTGGCGAATATGCTCTTTCTCGATAAGGCCGTGGTGACGCGCACGATGAATCTGCTGGAGGAAAAGGGGCTCGTGGTGCGCAAGCGCGATACGCGTGACCGCCGCGTGCGCCGCGTCTTCCTCACGGATTACGGGCGGCAGCAGCATAACTATCTGCGCAACACGATTCAGCGATGGGTGGACTATCTCGCGCAGGATATGGAACCACAGCAAGTGAAGACCATTATCCATGGCTTCCACTTGCTGGCGGAGCGGGCCTCGCAGGTGGACTTGCATGAACTGGCACGCGATATCCCCAAGGGGGAGGAGAAAAGCGGCCTGGTAGAGCGGGAAGGAGTATATGACCGTGGCGAGTAAAGGACAACAGCTGCTGGCCGTGCTCTGTGCCGCGCTTCTGGTGCTGGGGGCTGCCGGCTGCGGCAGCAAGGAGGCGGCTCCCGAGAAAGCACCGCTGGTGAAGACGCAGCAGGCCGGCGGCAATGCGGGTGCCGTGGAAGGCGTTTATGCAGGCACGGTCAAGGGACGCTATGAGACGAATATGGCCTTTCAGGTTGGCGGGCAGATCATTTCGCGCAACGTACAGGCGGGCAGCCTCGTGCACGCGGGCGACACGCTCATGGTCATCGATGCGCGCGACGTCGTGCAGCAGGCCAATCAGGGTGAGGCAGCTGTGGGGCAGGCGCGCGCCCAGCTGGAGCTCGCGCAGAAGAACCTCGCGCGTTATACGGAGCTCTATAATGAGAGCGCTGTGGCCGCTTCTGTGCTCGACCAGTATCAGACGAATTACGACGCCGCCTTTGCCAGCTACCAGAATG
This sequence comes from Selenomonadaceae bacterium UBA2897, assembly GCA_002350105.1. Classification (GTDB taxonomy): domain Bacteria; phylum Bacillota; class Negativicutes; order Selenomonadales; family Selenomonadaceae; genus UBA2897. The sequence continues at coordinate 17,934 of DEDT01000007.1, forward strand.
CGCTGGCACAGGCGGCCAAAGGCCACAATGCCGTCGGTTATACGAACCTCACGGCTGGTGCTGACGGCGTAATCACGGCCGTACAGGCCGAGGAGGGACAGGTCGTGGCCGCGGGCCAGACCGTGCTCACCCTCGTGCAGACGGGTGAGCTGGAAGTGGAAATCAATGTACCTGAGAACCGCGTGGCCGAGCTGCAGGAGGGCACGCCCGTGCGCGTGTCCTTCTGGGCCCTGCATACCGATGCCGAGGGTACAGTGCGCGAGATTGCGCCCATGGCCGATCCGGCGGCCCGCACGTACCGCGTGCGCGTCTCCATCCCTCAGCCGCCTGCGGGCATGGAGCTTGGCATGACGGCGTCGGTGGCGCTGGCTCAGTCGGATACGGATGATGCGGCGGCCTCGGTGCTGCCGCTGGCCGCTATCTACCAGACGGGCGATACGCCGCAGGTCTGGGTGGTCACGGATGATGATACGGTCACGCTGAAGGATGTGACTGTCGAGGAATTCAACGGTGATCAGGTCATCGTGCACGGCCTGCAGCCGACGGATCTCGTGGTGACGGCCGGCGTGCACAAGCTGCGCGATGGACAGCAGGTCCGGACGGAGGCGGATGACTGATGCGCAATCTTACCGAAGTCTCGCTGAGGAACAAGGGCCTCGTCTGGTACTTCATCATCGTTGTCTTCCTCGCGGGTATTTTTTGCTATTTCAAGCTGGGCCGCATGGAGGATCCGCAGTTCACCGTGCGCCAGATGGTGGTCTCAGTGGCCTGGCCGGGCGCGACGGCGGCGCAGGTCGAGGAGCAGGTCACGGACAAGCTGGAGAAGAAAATCCAGGATACGCCGGGCCTCGATTACGTGACGAGCCAGTCGCGGCCGGGACAGGCGGTCATCTACGTCAATCTGCGGCAGGATCTGCCGAAGTCGCAGATTCGTCCGACCTGGCGCGATGTGCGTAACTTCTGCGAAGATATCAAAAAGGACCTGCCGGATGGTACAGTGGGGCCCTTCTACAACGATCGCTTCGACGATGTTTACGGCTCGATTTATGCCATTACAGGCGATGGTTACAGCTATGAGGAAATGCGTGAGCGGGCCGAGAAAATCCGCCGCATGATCCTCGATGTCAAGAGCGTGCAGAAGGTCGAGCTGCTCGGCGTGCAGCCGGAGAAGGTCTACGTCGAGGTCGAGCAGGCGAAGCTGGCTTCGCTGGGCATCAGCCCGCAGGTCATCGCCAATGCGCTGAAGACGCAGAATGAAATGACGCCATCGGGGAGTGTGGAAACGCAATCTGATGACGTTTACCTGCGCGTGACGGGCATTTTCGATGATGTCGACGCCATCCGCGAAACGCCCATCAACGCGAACGGCCACATCTTCCGTCTCGGCGATATCGCGAAGGTGGAGCGGCGTACGCAGGACCCGCCAGAGCCCAAGATGTTCTATAACGGCGAGCCGGCCGTGGGCATCGCGGTATCCATGGAAAAGGGCGGCAATATCCTGCAGCTGGGGCAGGATCTGCACGCGCTCACAACGAAAGTGCAGCAGGAAATGCCGCTGGGCCTCGAGATTCATCGGGTCTCGGATCAGCCGAGCGTCGTCGACAACTCGATTCATGATTTCGTGAAGACATTGCTGGAGGCTGTGGTCATTGTACTGGCCGTGAGCTTCCTGTCGCTGGGCTTCCGCACAGGCCTCGTGGTTGCGGGCTGCATCCCGCTCGTGCTTACGGGCGTCTTCGTCGCGATGTACCTTTTGGGCATCGATCTGCACAAGGTCTCGCTGGGCTCGCTGATCATCGCGCTGGGGCTGCTCGTCGACGATGCGATCATCGCGGTCGAGATGATGAGCGTGAAGCTCGAGATGGGACTCAACCGCTTCGACGCGGCCTGCTATGCGTTCCGCGCTACGGCGAAACCCATGCTCACGGGCACGCTCATCACCTGCTCGGGCTTCATCCCCGTGGCCTTCGCGAACGGCATGGCCAGTGAGTTCTGCCAGGCCTTGTTCCCGGTCATCAGCATCGCGCTGCTGCTCTCATGGATTGTCTCCGTCATGGTGGCGCCGCTCTACGGCACGTACCTTATCAAAGTGGAGGTCAAGCGTGACGACAGCGGCAAGATTGATCCGTACCAGAGCAAATTCTATGTCTGGTTCCGTGCGGTGCTGAACTGGTTCCTCATGCATCGGCGCATCGTAATCGCAGGTACGGTGGTGCTTTTTGCCCTGTCCCTGTTTATGATGAAATTTATCAAGCAGGAGTTCTTTCCGCCCTCCCTGCGCCCGGAAATCATCGTGGAGATGCGGCTGCCGGAGGGCTCGTCGCTGGAGGCTACGCAGGCCGAGGCTGACCGCATGGCCACTTTCCTGCAGCAGCATGAGGGCGAAATCGACAACTACTCCTATTACGTCGGTGAGGGCGCACCGCGTTTCGTGCTGACGACGGAGCCGGTGCTGCCCCAGAATAACTACGCCCAGTTCGTCGTTGTGGCGAAGGAGGCGGACAAGCGCGATGCCCTGACGCAATCCATTCGCGAGGAGCTCGCCGAGGCATTCCCGAATGTGCGCAGCAACATCAAATTCATCCAGACGGGCCCGCCGGCAGACTATCCGCTCATGTTGCGCGTGTCCGGCTACGACAAAGATAAGGTGCGCGACCTCGCCAATGAGGTCGCTGACCAGATTGCGGCGGATAGCAACGTCTACGACGTGAATCTTGACTGGAACGAAAAGAGCAAGGTCGTACACCTCGAGCTCGATCAGGACAAGCTGCGCAGCCTCGGCGTCTCCAGCCAGGCTGTAGCGCAGACGCTCTACACCGAGGTGACGGGTGCGCAGGCCGCGCAGTTCTACACGGGCGATCGCACGATCGACATCGACCTGCGTCTCGTGCCGGAGGATCGCGAGGATCTCTCGCAGCTGCAGAACCTGCCAATCTATCTCGGCAAGGCTGGCTATGTGCCGCTGCAGCAGATCGCGAAGATTTCGTATCAGGCGGAGGAAGGGCTCATCAAGCGCCGCGACCTCAAGCCGACGATTACCGTGCGCGCCAATATCAAGTCCGGCACGGCCAACGACGCAACGCAGAAGGCCTATGACGCCACGGCGCAGCTGCGCCAGTCCCTGCCTATGGGCTATGGCATCGAGCCCGACGGCTCACTGGAGGACAGCAACGAATCCATGGGTTACCTCATGGTGCCCATCCCCGCCATGGTGCTCATCATTATGACATTGCTCATGTTCCAGCTGCGCAGCGCAAAGCAGATGGTACTCACGCTGCTCACGGCGCCTTTGGGACTCATCGGCGTGGCCTGGGGCATGCTGCTCACGGATAAAGCCATGGGTTTCGTGGCCATTCTCGGCGTACTCGCGCTCTTCGGCATGATTATCCGCAACTCCGTCATTCTCATCGACCAGATTCAGAAGCATTTGGCTGAAGGAGAACAGCCCTGGGATGCCATCGTCGATTCGGCAGTCCTGCGCTTTCGCCCCATCATGCTCACGGCGGCTGCGGCCATCCTTGGCATGGTGCCGCTGATGCCGAGCACCTTCTGGGGGCCGATGGCCGTGGCCATCGCGAGCGGCTTGCTCGTAGCGACCGTGCTGACGTTGCTCGTGCTGCCGACCATGTATGCGGTGGCTTATCATGTGCAGCGCGAGGACGAGGCGTGAGCCTTGCCAGTCCGGTTGTTAAGGTATATCATAGAGGCAAAAGATCGATTTTGCTTTTCATCGGATATAGCGGGGAGGGATACGTATGTTGGCAGGTGTTTTTCCACCCATTGCGGCAGACTTGCTGATTCTATTGAGCGTGGCGCTGGGTATCATCGCGTTGATCGGTGCGGCCTGGGTCATCTCGCAGCAGCGGCAGATTCATGAGGATGTGCAGAAAATTGCGGGGCTGGAAATGGCTGTGCACAAGCTGCAAAAAGAGGTAGAGGCATTGCAGCATCAGGTACAGCCGCCAAAGGCGGCCGCCCCTGCCCCTGCTCCGTCGCCGCAGGCACCGGGCGGCACGCCGCTCTCACAGCCCATGCGTGCGCAGCAGCCGTGGGCCGCGATGCTGCAGGACTACAACAGCCTTGCCGCCAGCATGAAAGCCCCACGCGCCGAGGAGGCCTGCACGGCCTTCGTGGCGAAATACCACATCCAGCTGCTCACGACGACGGAGCACAAGGTGCAGGGCACGGACGGCAAGCTCGTGCCGCAGTTCGTGCTGGCCGTGACGCTGAACGATAGTACCTACTGGGGCTGGGTTCTGCCCGGGCAGCCAGAGAAGGCCGTCGTCGTGCCGAATCCCCTGCACGGCTACGATCAGCAGCTGCACGAAGAGGGCGGTATGAAAGAGACATTCGCCTCCAACTATGAGACTGGGAGTTATACGGAGTTGACGGTGAAATTGCCGGCAGAGTTCCGCATTGCGGATAAGACCTGGCTCATTCAGCAGCCAGGCGTGCTGCGCGTAAACGGCACCAAATAAGGAACAAGACAGACCAGCAGGGTCAGACGGGCGGCAGTGATGCCGTCTGCCCGGCCCTGTTTTTTTGTATTCATGGGGTTTACAGGTTTACAATTCTAAAAAAAATCGCTATAATATAACTTGTGCTATGTTTGTACTGAGTGTACAAACGACCAAAAAGTATTTTACAGGAGGAGTTTTCGAACATGAAAACGGAACAGAATGAGTTCATGCAGCACGAGCTGAGGCTGCCTGAGCTCACGGTCCGCGGTATGCTTCTCGGTGCCTTGCTGACGGTTATCTTCACGGCATCGAATGTATACCTCGGCCTGAAGGTCGGCCTGACCTTCTCGTCGGCTATCCCGGCGGCTGTCATCTCGATGGCGGTGCTGAAGATGGCCAAGGACTCCAACATCCTGGAGAACAACATGGTGCAGACGCAGGCATCGGCAGCGGGGACACTGTCGGCCATCATCTTCATCATTCCAGGTATGTTGATGATCGGTTACTGGCAGGGCTTCCAGTTCTGGCAGACGCTGCTGGTCTCAGCCTGCGGCGGCTGCCTGGGCGTGCTCTTCACCATCCCGCTGCGCCGTGCGATGGTCGTGCATAGCGACCTCGCTTACCCGGAGGGCGTGGCTGCTGCTGAGATTCTGAAGGTCGGCAGCAGCAGCCAGGAGGAGAAGGAGCAGGCTGGCGGCAGCGGTCTGAAGGAGATTTTCTCGGGCGGCATTATCGCAGGCCTCGTGGCCCTCTGCTCCAGCGGCTTCCATGTGCTGGGCTCCGGCCTCTCGCTGTGGTTCCACGTGGGCCGCGGCATGACGCAGTTCCCGATCGGCTATTCCTCGGCACTTGTGGGTGCGGGCTACCTCATCGGTATCGCCTCCGGCCTTTCGATGCTCGTCGGTATTCTCATCGCCTGGGCGGGTTTCGTGCCGTTCTTCACGATTACGGGCACGGTGCCTGACGGCATGGCATTGCAGAAATTCGCCGGTGTGGTCTATCAGGACAAGGTTCGTCTCATCGGTGCCGGTGCCATGGGCGTCGCGGCCATCTGGACGCTGATCACGCTCGCGTGCCCGGTCATCGACGGCGTGAAGGAATCCCTGGCCGCCGTGCGCATGCCGGATGCCGATAAGGGCAAGCATCGCATGGATATCGATATGTCCGTCAAGAGCGTCGGCCTCGTCTTTGCGGTGACGACGCTCGGCCTGCTCGGTGTGTTCTACGCTTTCGTGAGCCCGGAAGGCCTTCCCATGGCCCAGAACCTCACTTTCGTCATCGTGGGCGTCGGCGTCGCCGTGCTCATGGGCTTCTTCGTGGCTGCGGCTTGCGCCTACATGGCCGGCCTCGTCGGTACGTCTTCCAGCCCGATTTCGGGCATCGGCATCCTGGGCATCATCGTGGCTTCGCTCGTGATGTATGCGCTGTGCTCGGCTTTCGGCATCTTCAGCCTGCCGGGCGGCGAGAAGTTCGCCACGGCTACGGCCATCTTTACGACGTCCATCATCATGGCTATCGCCTGCATCTCGAACGATAACATGCAGGATCTCAAGACGGGCTATCTCGTCGGTGCTACGCCGTGGCGTCAGCAGGTCGCCCTGCTTCTTGGCTGCCTCGTCGGCGCTCTCGTCATCGCACCGGTACTGAACCTGCTCTATGAAGCCTACGGCTTCCCCGGCGCACTGCCGCGTCCGGACATGGATCCGTCGCAGGCTCTGGCTGCGCCGCAGGCCGCCCTCATGACGACCATCGCGCAGGGTATTTTCTCCAGCAACCTGGCCTGGGAGTACATCTACATCGGTCTCGGCCTGGGCGTGGTGCTCGTCATCATCGACCAGTTGCTGAAGCGCAACACGAAGAGCCTCTGCATGCCGCCGCTCGCCGTCGGCATGGGCATTTACCTGCCGCCCTCCGTGCAGACCCCGCTCGTCATCGGCGCGGTCATGGGCTATTTCATCAACAAGGGTATCAAGTCCTCCAAGGGTGAGAAAGCTCTCGCGGCCGCTAAGCGCCGCGGCACGCTCTTTGCCTCGGGCCTGATCGTCGGTGAGTCCATCATCGGTGTGCTCATGGCTGCTATCATCGTCATCTCGCTCTCCAGCGGTGGCAGTGATGATCCGCTGGGCCTCGTCGGCAAGGATTTCGCCGATACGGCTGAGTGGCTGGGCCTCGCGGTATTCCTCATCGTCCTGGGCATCTTCACGAGGATCGTCAAGGGTGGCAAGGAAGCCTGAGATTAAACGCCAGACAATTTACATGGCATGAAAAAAGGGCCGGTTCCCTCATGGGAACCGGCCCTTTTGTATATCTGATATTGTGAATTACTGGATGTTCATCAGGAGATCCATCTGCTTCTTGCCCAGCTGAGCTTTCTGCAGGACTTCCTCGGTGATTTCCTGGCCTGCCTCGACGATAACGATGCCGTTATCCATCTTCAGCGTGCGGCCGGCTTTCTTGCCCAGCAGGAAACGGCGCTGGCGCTCATCCAGCTTGATTTCCTTGTGCTGTTCCCTGGCTGCCGGAGCAGCGGGAGCGGCTTTCGGGGCCTCAGCCTTCGGCGCGGGTTTTACTTCTGCCTTGGGCTCGGCTTTCGGAGCTTCGGCCGGCTTGTCGGCCGGTTTTTCCTCAGCTTTCGCTGCCGGGGCAGCGGGCTTTTCCTCTTCCTTTACCGGCTTGACCTCGGGCTCAGCCTTCGGTGCGGGAGCCGGTGCTGGTTTTTCCTCGGCTTTGGGCGCTGGAGCAGCGGGGGCTGCTGGTGCCTCTGCCTTGGCGGGCTCAGGCGTTAAAGTTTTTTTTTGCGCACCGTCCGGGTCGATCACCGTGACCTGCTTACCGAAGATGTAGATCTGGTCAGCCGTGGCTTCGCTGGCAGAGCCGTCCGGTGCCGTGATCTCGCATTTCTCGATGGTGCCGTTATCGCCGATGAAGAGCTCCGAAACCTTGCCCTGGATGGTACCGGATTTCGTGATGGCTTTCGTGCCGATGATGCGGATGTTGTCCACGAGCATCTGCTCGTAGTCGCCGGCATCATCCAGCGTCTTGATCTTCTTGCTGTCCGTGACCGTGACGGCGTCCTCGCCGATGGCGATGACATCTTCATACGGGATCAGCTTGACGCCGCGGTACCAGTCCTCATCCTCGATGGTGATAGCGGCGACTTTGCCCTGCTTCGCATCGATGACGAGCGTCTTGCTCATGCCGAGTTCGCGGCCTTCGGTGATGCTGATGACCGGCAGGCCCAGGATTTCTACACTTTTCTTCATACTTACTCCCCCAAATCAGGATTTCATGCCTGGCCATGCAGGTCGGCCTGCTCGGCCGCCTGCAGCCAGTCCGCCGGAATCTCCGGGAACGGCGTGGCTTCGGCGTGATGTTTGGCTAATATATGCTGAACGCGGCGCAGGTAGTCAAGTGTTTCCTGGAACTTGGCTGCCATGACCGTGTTACCGGCAATCATAGGCTGTTGCAGCGCCTTTTCATAGGTGTTGATGGCCGCATCGTAGGCGGCGCAGTCTTTATAGATGTTGGCCAGCTCGACGACGAGGAATGGCCAGTAGTCATCGCCTGCATAGCGCGCGGTGGCCTGCTGGTATAGGTAGAGTGCATCGCCCTGCGCCAGCTTGTCCGCATAGGCGATGTCCAGCAGGGCGTCGAGTGAGTCGGCGGCACCGATCCTGGCGGCAAAGGCCGCTGCAGGCTCGGGCAGCCTGACTGGCTGCGGCTTCTGCACTGGTGCGGGATTTTGCTTCGGCTTCGGTGCAGGTTTCGCCGTCGGCTCGGGCTTCGGTTCTGCCTTTTGTGCGGGTTTGGCCATTGGCTCGGGTTTCGGCTCCGCCTTTGGTGCAGGCTTGGCCACCGGCTCGGGCTTCGGCTCCGCCTTTGGTGCAGGCTTGACCACCGGCTCGGGTTTCGGCTCCGCCTTTGGTGCAGGCTTGACTGCAGGCTCGGGCTTCGGCTCTGCCTTGGCTGTTGGCTCGGGCTTCGGTTCCACATCTGGCGCAGATTTGACCGTTGCTTCGTGCTTTACCTCAGGCACTGGCCCGGGCGCGGCGGAGAATTCTTCCGCCGGCTTCGCCGGTACGGTTTCTGTGCTGGCCTCCGGTTCTGTTGCTTTGACGGCCTGTACAACTGGTGCAGGCTCGGCAGCCTTGGTGGCTTTGGCGGCCTGCGCCGCCTCGCGGCGCAGCAGGCGCTCATTGTAGAGCGTGACACAGCCGGCGGCGATGAGCACGAGCCCCCCGAGCCGCAGATAGTGACTGCGGTCGAGATACGGCGAGATCAGGATGATGGCACCGTTGATCGCGAAGGACACGAGGGCGCAGAGCACGAGCGAGGAACGCTTGAGCCCGATGCCGAAGTGCTGGCAGAGATAGTCGATGACAAAAATGGTGATGGCCATGATGCCGGCCGCAGCCAGGATGAACGTCATAGTGCCAACTCCTTCTCATCATACGATACCTTTACTTTATTCGCCACAGATACGGAGAAATCCTGCTATTTAGGCGGATTTCACACTTATCTACTAAATTTATAGCACCAAATGGGACGTATGGCAAACTTTTTTAGCAATTTGCCGTTTTTGGCTGACTTTGACGGAGTTCTATAGTATAATAGAGATGAATCCTCATGAATGAATAGCAATCGCGGTGGCGCTTTCGGCGGCCGCACAAAGGAAGATGGGCTTGTGGGTATGATGGTTGAGCGCGAAGCGGTGATTCATAACGAGAGTGGCATCCACGTCCGCGTGGCAGCCATGATCGTGCAGAAGGCCAGGGAACTCAGCCAGCAGTATGGCTGCACGTTCTTCATCCGCAATGCGCATAGTGAGCGCTGTGAGATGCACAGCCTCATGAAGCTCATCGCCCTGAAGGTCGGTGCGGGGGATTCCGTATTCGTCTCGGCCGAGGGCGGCGAGAATGAGGCCGCCGTGCAGGAGATGACAGATTTCCTCGAAGGTGATTTCGAGCTGCATGACCGCACGGAGGAGCGCAAGGTCGACCGTCTGCTGCATGAGAACGCCCTCATGCAGGAACGACTGCAGATGATCCTGGAGGCCGTACAGGACGGTATCTGTGTCGTCGAGGCCACGGGCGAGGTTTCCTATGTGAATCCCTCGTACCTGCGCATCGTGCACAAGACGCCTGAGATGGTCATCGGTCAGAATGTCTACGAGTCCGCGCCCCACGGCAATCGCTGCGGCGTGCTGAAGTCCGGCGTTGCGCGCATTGGCGTGCTCAGTCACAAGAAGGACGGCACGACGCTGGTCGCGAATGTTAACCCGATTTTTGTCGATGGCAAGATCGCTGGCGTCGTCTCTGTCGTCAAGGACATTACGGAGATTCAGAACCTCATGCAGCGCCTCTCCCAGGTCTCCGCGAAGGCGGAGTATCTGGAGCAGGAGCTCCTGCGCACGAAGAAGACGGCCACGGCCTTTGCCAACTACATCGGCAAGAGTGGCAAGGTCGTCGATGTGCTGGCGCTGGCATCCAAGGCGGCGGATAGCTCGGCCACGGTGCTCGTGCGCGGCGAGAGCGGTACGGGCAAGGAGGTCATCGCCGAGGGCATCCACTACGCGAGCAAGCGTCGCCGTGGCCCCTTCATTCGCGTGAACTGCGGTGCCATCCCCGGCACTTTGCTGGAGTCCGAACTCTTCGGCCATGAGAAAGGGGCCTTCACGGGCGCTCTGAAACGCAAGCTGGGTAAGTTCGAGCTCGCGAACCACGGCACGATTCTCCTCGATGAGATCGCGGAGATGAACAAGAGTATGCAGGTCAAGCTGCTGCGCGTGCTGCAGCAGAAGGAGTTCGATCGTGTGGGCGGCGAGGAGACGATTCACGTCGACGTGCGCGTCATCGCCGCGACGAATCGCGACCTCGAGGATATGGTGAAGAAAGGCGAGTTCCGTGAGGATCTCTACTACCGCCTGAATGTCATTCCGATCATCCTGCCGCCCCTGCGGGAGCGCGTGGATGATATCCCGTTGCTCGTCGAACATTTTCTCGAGAAGATCAGCGCGGAGTCGGGCAAGGCGGTGCGCGGCATCACGCCGGAGGCGATGAACCTGCTCATGCACTACCGCTGGCCGGGTAACGTGCGCGAGTTGGAGAATGTCATGGAGCGCGTCATCACGCTCATGGATCAGGAGACGATCACGGTCTCAGCATTGCCTTCCTATATTAAGGGTGATGCCGCCGAGCAGGAGATGGGCGCCATGTCCGTGGCCATTGACAAGACGGTGCTGCCCTGGCCGGAGTACGAGAAGAAGATCATCGCGAATGCGCTGGCACAGTGCGGCAGCTTCAATGCCGCCGCGAAGCAGCTGCAGCTCACCCACAAGACCGTGGCGGCCAAGGCGAGGAAATATGGTTTGGTAAAAAATACCAAAGTGTAGTAAATTTTACCAATAAATACCATATATGTGGGAAATTTTACCAACAATACGAAAGAAGCTGGGGGAAGCTCCCGCTAATGCGAAAGGAATACTTTCCGTCGAAGCCTTATAATCTAAGGCTGACGGTGGAAAATAGATAAATTTTTCTACCCTTATAAAAGTTGGCACATTGTATGCATAATATAGGGCAGAAGATAAGTAAAGTTTTTATAAAGTAGATAGGAGAGATTTATCATGACGCAGGCAACTGTAACGATCGAGAACAAAACGGGTATTCATGCACGTCCGGCTTCCGTATTCGTGCAGACGGCTTCCAAGTTCAAATCCAAGGTGCAGATTCAGGCCAAGGGCAAGACGGTCGATGCCAAGAGCATCCTCATGATCATGAGCATGGGCCTGGTCAAGGGCACGGAGATGACGATCTCGGCTGATGGCCCGGATGAGGCAGAGGCAGTGAAGGCTCTGCAGGATCTCGTCGCTTCCAAGTTTGGCGAGGAGTAATCCCTGTCTGAATAGCTGCAAAAGCTGCAATGAAGCAGCAGGGGAGACCGCGCCCTGCCCAACGGAGGCGCGGTTTCTTTTCGTATGATGAAAAATAGAGAATGTTTTGACAGCTTCAATCTGCGGGGAAGAGGCTGACGGATTCCTATTGTATGGGGGGAAAAGAAATGGCAGAGAAAGTACGTGGCAAGGGCGTAATTTCCGGCATCGCCATGGGCAAGATCATGCTGGCCGGGCAGAATCTGGACGGTTATCTGGTCAACTACAAGCCTGAGGCGAAAGAGACGGAGAAGCAGAAGGCGCAGGCGGCCATCACGGCGGTTGCGGAGAATCTGCGCGAGAGCATCGAGCAGATGAAGAAGGATGACATGGCTGAGCAAGCCGCCATCCTCGAAGCGCATCGCATGATGATCCAGGATCCGATGATGGCGCAGAACATCGAGACGAAGGTCGAGGAGCTGGGCAATGCCCCGCGTGCCGTGCTGAAGGCGGCCGAGGAGCAGGCGCAGATGTTCGAGCAGATGGAGGATGACTACTTCGCTGCCCGCGCCGTCGACCTGCGTGATGTGGGCAAACGTGTCGCGAAGTATATCCTCGGCGTCAAGGAGCCGGAGATCGGCAACGAGAAAGTCGTGCTTTGCGGCCACGAGATCGAGCCGTCCGTCATCGCCGGCATGCCGACGGACAAGATCGCTGGCGTGCTGCTGGGCGCCGGCAGCACGACCTGCCATGCCGTCATCATCGCGAAGTCGCGTGCGATCCCGACCATCGTCGGCCTCGACAAGGAGAACCGCATCGACAAGATTGCCGATGGCGACCGCGTCATCATCGACGGCGAGCGCGGCGAGGTCACGATCAATCCGGATGAGGAAGAGGTCGCGGCCTACGAGGCGAAATTCAAGAAGCAGCAGGAGCTCGCGGCACACTATGCGGCGTTGCGTGACTTGCCGGGTGAGACGACGGATGGCGTGCGCGTGGACCTCATGGCCAATATCGGCACGCATATGGACGTCGAGAACGCGCTGAACTACGGTGCCGAGGGCGTGGGCCTGTTCCGTTCCGAGTTCGTCTTCATGGGCCGCGAGGATATCCCGACCGAGGAAGACCAGTTCAAGGCCTACAAGCAGGCCGTGGAGAAATGCGCGGGCAAGCTCTGCGTCATCCGCACCATGGACATCGGCGGCGACAAGCCGCTGCCCTATCTGAACATCCCGCACGAGGACAACCCGTTCCTCGGTTATCGCGCCGTGCGCATCAGCCTGCAGCGTCGCGACCTTTTCCTGCCGCAGCTGAAGGCCATCCTGCGCGCCGGTGTATACGGCAAGGCGGCCATCATGATCCCGATGATCATCAACGTGGCCGAGTTCAAGAAGGTCAAGGAGTTTGTCGAGGAAGCGAAAGTCGAGCTCGCCCATGAGGGTAAGGCCTATGCGGACAACGTACAGGTCGGCATCATGGTCGAGACGCCGGCGGCGGCCATCATGACGCCGGTGTTCGCGAAGTACGTCGACTTCTTCTCCATCGGCACCAACGATCTTTGCCAGTACACGCTGGCCGTGGATCGTGGCAACGCGAACATTTCCTATCTCTACAACCACTTCAATCCGGCGGTACTGCGTCTCATCAAGCGCACGGTCGAGAGTGCCCGCGAGAACGGCATCTGGGCCGGCATGTGCGGCGAGATGGCTTCGGATCCGCACGCAGCCGTGCTGCTCATGGCCATGGGCATGAACGAGCTCTCCATGAGCGCACCGTCCATCCCGCGCGTCAAGGAGCAGCTGCGCTCCATCAGCTCGGTCAAGGCCAAGGAAATCCTGACCAAGGTCATGCAGATGGAAGACGGCGACGAGATCAAGGCTTATCTCGATCAGGTGCTTTAAGGCATATTCCTGTCGCAAGCATGAAGGGCATCTCCGCAGGGAGGTGCTCTTTAATCTTTATACTTACCGCTTAAAGCAACCAACAAAAGCTGTGTATAACTCAGGGAAAACACCTGGGTTATACACAGCTTTTTGTGTTTTGTGGATAAAATTGTGGATAAGTAGTATGTTTGGATAGCTAATATTTATCAATGAAGCTTCCATGATATGTATGCTGTATCTCTGTATACTTTAATATACAAATTTTTAAAAAGTACTTGCGTGTATACAAAATGCGTGCTATGATAAAGCCATCAAAAGGAAATAACCGCTGCGAACAGCAGCCCGGATACATGATGCAGCTGCCCGCCTGACGCGGGCAGACAGAAAGGAATGTGGACGATATGCGTAAGGAACATGATTTCATCGGTGAGCTCGAAGTACCAGACGAGGTTTACTATGGCGTGCAGACGATGCGTGCCATCGACAACTTCCACATCACGGGGCAGACGCTGGATCCGGACTTCATCCAGTCCATCGCGAAGGTGAAGAAAGCTGCAGCGCTGGCGAACATGGCTACGGGCCGTCTCGACAAGAAGATCGGCAACGCACTCGTGCAGGCGGCGGATGATATCCTCGCGGGCAAGTTGCTCGACCAGTTCCCCGTCGACCCGATTCAGGGCGGCGCGGGTACGTCCATCAACATGAACATGAACGAGGTGCTCTGCAACCGTGCCCTCGAGATCCTCGGCCAGTCGCGCGGCCGCTACGACATCGTCTCGCCGAACAACCACGCGAACATGGCCCAGTCTACGAACGACTCCTTCCCGACGAGCATCAAGGTTTGCCTGAACCACAAGGCGGGCAAGCTCACGGCTGCGCTCGACCGCCTCGCGACGGAGCTGGAGAAGAAGGCCGTGGAGTACAAGGACGTGCTGAAGATGGGCCGTACGCATCTGCAGGATGCCGTACCCATCACGCTGGGGCAGGAGATGGGCTCCTACGCCTCCGCCGTACGTCGCGGCATCAAGCGCATCCAGCAAGCGCAGGAGGGTATCCACCTCATCAACATGGGCGGCACGGCCGTGGGCACGGGCCTGAACGCCGAGCCAGCCTACATCAGGAAGGTCGCGGAGACGCTCTCCGAGGTTACGGGCGAGCACTACGAGACGGCGGCGAACATGATTGACACCACGAACAATACGGATGGCTTCGCCGATATTTCCAGCTCGATGAAGGTCACGGCCCTCGTGCTCATCAAGATGGCCAACGACTTCCGCCTCATGGCTTCCGGCCCGCGCTGCGGCCTGAATGAGCTCATCCTGCCGAAGCGCCAGCCGGGGTCCTCCATCATGCCGGGCAAGGTGAACCCGGTCATCGCCGAGGTGCTCGACCAGGCCTGCTATCAGGTCATCGGCAATGACCTCGCGGTATCTCTGGGTTGCGAGAACGGCCAGTTCGAGCTGAACGTCATGGAGCCGGTCATGGCCTTCAATATGTTCAACAGCATGAGCTACATGACGAACGCCGTGAACACCTTCGTCGACAAGTTGCTCATCGGCCTCGAGCCGAACCGCCAGCAGTGCCAGGCCTGGCTCGACAAGAGCGTGGGCGTTGTGACGGCTATGCTGCCGCACATCGGCTATGAGAAGTCCGCGATGCTCGCCAAGGAAGCCTACAACACGGGTAAGCCGATCCGTCAGGTCATCCTCGAGAAACACCTCATGGAGAAGGATCGCATGGAGCACATCCTCTCCCCGGAGCAGATGACGACGCCGGGCATTGCTGAGTAAAATATAGTAACGCATATATAAAGGCAGATAGCAGGACGGCAGCCGCGCGGATGCGTGGCTGCCGTCCTGCTATCTGCCTTTTTTATCAGTTGTAGTTATCCGTATGCAGGAATTCTTCCCTGGCTACGTTGTCACCCAGATACCAGAGGCGGTAGATGGAGGGGTGGGAGCCGGAGCCGCGGTTCGTGAGGCGGATCGTCTGGCCGCCGAGGTCGTTCTTGTTGCCGAGCACATAGAAGGTGATCGAGTTCGTGGTCAGCGCGACCTTCAGGATGACGTTGTGCGCGAGGTCATTGCGGAACTGGAAGTCCAGCAGGCCGTCGGCCACGGTCGCATCACGGCCGGGCGGGCAATAGGTGGAGGGGAAGAAATGCGGCGTGCGGATCGTCGGCGTGAGGCCGGCCAGCAGCACGGCATTGTAGAGCGTCGAGCTCACCTGGCAGACGCCGCCGCCCACGTCGATGGCGTGCTGGCCGTCGACGATGACGCCGGCATTCTTGTAGCCGGCCGCACGGGTGCGCGGTCCCACCGTGTCGTTGAAGGAGAATACGCCACCGCTGCGGACCATCACGTCGTGCAGCTTGTCGGCAGCGATGCGGATATTGGTCGCGCGGTCACCGGGTCGGAACGTCGTCGTGTAGGTGGCGAGTACGTTCTGGATGGGTGCCACATCCTCATCGGTGATGCGGGGCTGTTCCTCATCCGGAGTCAGTTCCTTTTTAAACGTCAGCTTCAGCTGGCGCAGTTTCGGGTCGGCTTCCTGCTGCACGGCATCCATGTCGGTGGTTTTGCCGACAACCTCCGGCATATGCTTGATCGTGCCGTCTCCCTGTACTTCTACATAGGCGTCCTTAGGTGGCGTGTCAATCTGCTGCTTGATGGTCTGCAGCTTGTCATGCAGGGCCTGTTCGTTATAGGTGGCCGTCATGGCGATGTTCTTGCCCGTGATAGCATAGCGCATCTGGTTCAGCAGGTTGGCGGGCAGGGATGCATCACGTCCGATGGCGTAGGCCGCGTCAGCTGCCTGGTCGGCTTCGGCCTGCAGCTGGATATCGGCGGGAGCGATGTTGAATTTTTTCTGGCCATAGGTCAGCGTGAGCGCCTGATGCTGCAGTTTGGCCTGTGCCTGATTTTTGAACCACTGCGCGGCTTCATCGCGCGTCATGCCCGCCAGCGTCGTACCTTCGGAGGAGACGCCCATGGCTATGCGGCCGTTGTTCTGGACGGATACGGCGATGCCGCCCACGGTGGCCACGGCGAAGCAGGTGCCGCAGATGATGCCGGCCGCCAGCTTGCCAATGCCGATGGATTGGATATCTATGATAAACACTTCTTTCCATATAAGGATATACGTATAAATCGATACAGTCCTAGTATAGCATGGACACTGCGGCAAGGCACGATAATTTTGCAATTTTCTTTGTCTCGTCCTATAATCGGCTTATAAAGGGCTGACTTGTGCTCAGCCAATCTTTTCAGGAAAAGAGCGATAGAGTATGGAGATTTTTCATAATGACTGGGCTCCGCTGCTGACGCCGGAGCTTGCGAAGCCCTACTACCGCCAGTTGCGGCAGTTCCTCATCAATGAGTACCGTACGCGGACCGTCTATCCCGACATGTATGCCATCTTCAATGCCCTGCATTACACGAGCTATGAAGATACGAAAGTGGTCATCCTCGGGCAGGATCCCTACCATGGGCCGGGACAGGCGCATGGCCTCTCCTTCTCGGTGCTGCCGGGCGTGCCCGCGCCGCCGAGCCTGCAGAATATCTTTCGGGAGCTCCACGATGATCTCGGCTGCTTCATCCCGAACAACGGCTGCCTGAAGCCCTGGGCGGAGCAGGGCGTACTGCTGCTCAACACGGTTCTCACCGTGCGCGCTCATCAGGCGAACTCTCATCGCGGGCAGGGCTGGGAGCAGTTTACGGATCACATCATCGAGCTGCTCAATGCGCGCGAGAAACCGCTGGCCTTCATCCTCTGGGGGACGCCGGCGCGGCGCAAGAAGGCGATGATCACGAGCCCGCAGCACTACGTCGTCGAGTCGCCGCATCCGAGCCCGCTCTCAGCGCAGCGCGGCTTCTTCGGCAGCCGTCCTTTCTCCCGTGTCAACGACTTCCTCCGGCAGACCGGCCAGACGCCAATCGACTGGCAGATTCCGAATATTTGAAGCCGCATGACGCAGGATATTGCCTGTTTTGCAAAGTGTGGAACCGTATGCAGAAAATGCTTGCCTAAAGGAGCTTTTTCTCGTAAAATCGTAGGTAGCAAAAGAGAAAGGGCAGGTATTGCAGCGTGGAACATAAAGTAACCATCACGGAAGTGGCAGAACTGGCGGGCGTATCCAAGAGCACGGTTTCCCGCTATCTGAATCAGGGCTATGTGAGCGAGGAGAAGCGCGAGCGCGTGCGCGCGGCCATCGCACAGACGGGCTTTCGCTCGAATTTCTTCGCCAAGCGGCTGAAGACGCGCGAGAGCAAGCTCATCGGCATCGTGATTCCGCGCATGGACTCGGTGACGGTGGGCCGCCTGCTCTCGGGCATTGACCGCATCCTGGCACCTGCGGGCTATCAGGTACTCGTGCTCGTGAGCCAGCTCGACCAGGAGAAGGAGCTGGAGAACATCCGCAGCCTGCAGCAGCAGGGCGTGGATGGCATTATCGTAGACTCCGTGGGCATCACGGCAGAGCATGCGCAGCTGGTTCCGCAGCTCTCGCTGCCGGTCATCTTCACGGGTCAGCAGTACCCCGGCCTCATCTGTATCAAGGTCAATGACTATCAGGCGGGCCATCTGATGGGCACCTATCTGCGCGAGCTCGGCCATACGCAGGCCGTGTTTGCCGGCGTCAGCGAGTCGGATCGGGCCGTGGGCCAGGAGCGCAAGCAGGGCTTTGTCGAGGGCTTCTGCGCGGGCAGCCCGGAGGCACGGGTGACCTTCGTGCAGACGGGCTTCGATTTCCTTTCGGCCTACGATGCGGCGTCCTCCATGTGGTCCTATCATCCCAGTGTGATCGTCGGTGCGACGGATAACATCAGCCTCGGCATCCTGCGCTACCTGCACGAGCGCGGTATTCGCGTGCCGGAGCAGGTCTCGGTCACGGGCTTCGGCGGCTACGATGTGGGCGCAGTCGTCTATCCGGCGCTCACGAGCGTGGCCTTCGACTTCGAGCTGCTCGGCGGGCGGGCGGCACAGGCCGTGCTCGACCGGCTGCGCGGTGAAAAGGTCGACCTGACGGGCGTATCTCCGGTCAGTCTCATCCAACGCGAGAGCGTGCGCGACCTGCGCCAGCCATTTACATCGCCCGTCGTGAACGGCATTATGTTGTAAGACTAAAGATATTGCGGGAATTCCTAAAATAATCAAATTTACGCTGTGCACGAAACGATATATAATAATAAATACAAAGAGAAACTGAGCGCATGTATTTTGAGGGGGATGTCGTATGAAACGTTTGCTCTTCGGCCTTTGCCTGGCCCTGACGCTGGGGGTCTGCCTGCTCGTGGGCGCCGGTGTCTCGGAGGCCGCACAGGCCAAGGTGAGCTATGAGGTAGATAATGTCGTGCTGGACCATGACTACGTGGTCCTGCAGGGGCATTTCCAGAACCATACCGATTATTACCAGCGGGTCACGGGCATTGACCTGTCCTATACGATTCGCGGTGGTGCTTCCGGGGATATGGATGACCAGGCACAGGGCTATCCGCTGCTTACGGGAGCCTATGCCGATGACGACCTGAAGATCGACATTGGCGGCGACCCGGTACCGTACACCATCCGCATCCAGGACAGTCACGCGTCGGAATTTACGACGGCGGATGTTTTCGGCTGGCGCGTCAAGGCCAATCTGGAGTTGGAGTAATAAAAAATGGCTGCCATGAGCGGGGCTCATGTACAGCCATTTTTCTTTGCAACGAACACAGAGACGTTATTTCTTGACGAAAGTGATGTGGGCACCGACGGACAGCACCGGCATGGCGCTGCCCTTGACGATGAGCTGGCCCGGCATGGAACCTTCGCCGTTGAAGACGATCGTGCAGTGACCTTCCTCGCGCAGGTTCTGGTTGACGTCGGAGCCGACCTTCTCGATGGTGTACTTTACGCCGCCCATGAGCAGCTTGTCACCCTTCTTGAGATCCTCGGTGAGCTCGCCCGGCGTATGCTCGATGACCATTTCCGAGAGGTTCGGGCGGATGCCCTCGTCGAGCAGGATTGCGCTGTTGTTGTTCGTGAGGAACGTGCGGGCCAGGCTGCCGATCGTCACGATGGATACGTCATATTTTGCTTCCATTGCTGTACTCTCCCTTTCACTGTACACATTCGATACTTACTTACATTATAGCATAAAATCGATGATTTGGAGGGGTCGCATGACCGAAAAGGTGAGCAGGTGCACACCTTGTACCAATGTTACGCAGAGAAAAAGTTTGTAAATAGCGCTTGACAAATGCAGTGTTTATGCGTATAATATCTATTGTTGACGGCGCGAGTCAGTCACATAGGGGCATCGCCAAGTTGGTAAGGCACTGGATTCTGAATCCAGCATGCGTAGGTTCGAGTCCTGCTGCCCCTGCCATAGGATATATAAGCACTGCGGAAGCAGTGCTTTTTTCATATATCATTTTATTAGGAGGTTATACCATATGCAACGTAGCACATTTCTCAAGACGCTCGCTCTCGGCACCCTCGCCCTTGTGGCCGAGCCCGTCATCCCTGGCCGCCGCGTGGAGGCGGCGGCCAAGGCACCGGTCGTGAGCTGCTTTGGCGATTCTACGACCTGGGGCGCCAATGGAGAGGCCGATGGCGGCGGCAACGATATCAGTTGGGCCGCGCAACTGCACAACTATATGGACGTCGCCAGGGTCTATAACTTCGGCAAGAAAGGCTCGCGCCTTGCTGTCTGCGAGGATCGGCACGACAGCTTTGTCGAGCGCTTGCCGCAGGTGCTCGAGCAGCCGGCAGATCTCATCCTGATTCTCGGCGGCGTGAATGACTATCAGCATGCTCTTCCCCTCGGCCAGCCTGGCGATACGGACGAGACGACGGTCTGCGGCGCGATGGAGAGCATCCTCACGCAGCTCATCGCGAAGCAGCCACAGGCGCAGATTATCGTCATGACGCCGATGCAGGAGAAATATATGCATCCGACGAAGAACTATCCCGACGCTCACACGCCGAATGAGCAGGGTCTCGTCGAGGCGGACTACGCGCAGGCGATCGCGGCCTGTGCGGCACGCTATGGTGTACCGGTTATCGATCTGTTCCGCACGAGCGGCATGTCGCCCTTCATCCCCGAGCAGCAAAAGCGCTACATGCCTGATGGTCTTCATTACAGCAAGGAAGGCTACGCCCGCCTTGCTCAGCGCATCGCGGCAGGGATTGAAGGCCTGATAGGATGATAGGATGATAGGATACGCGGATGAAATAGTTTGCTGTCGTGTATGATTCGTGATATAATGAAACAAAACAAGAACAGCTGACGGGTGGTGTCGCCAGCTCCTTCTTGATTTTGAGTCGTAGGGAGCGGCTTTGTCACAGGCTGTATCATCTCCTTACTTCCTGAAGAGGTCGAGCAGTAGTTTCAGAAAGAGTATTAGCAAATACATCTTTTCGAAAGGACTCACGTCGGCCACCTCCCTTCCGCAAGAAGGAAGACCAGCTCCGTCAGCTGTACGCTACAGTATAGCACGGGGCTTTTCTTTTTGCAAAAATTCGTGATTGCATGGTATTGGCGGATAGAATTACGCGGAGGATATACATTGCAACGCATTTTATCCTAGTACCATATATGGTAACGGTGTATGAATTCGGAACAATACACAAAATATTACATAAAGAGATTAATATCTTTACTATCCTGAATTGTCGCAATACTCTATAATAATAAACGTAGAGGGGAAACGGAGGTGTAAACAAGCCTGAACAATATGCCGGAGTGATAGGCCGACAGGTTGCTCAGGCATTGGTAAAAACGCCACGATGATTTGAGAAAATGTGTTAAGGAGTCAAGGGTCATGCAGAAGAAAAAGATTATGTTGGGACTGGCGGTGTTTGCCGCACTCAACGTTGGTAACTATGCCTTTGCAAGTGACAATCCATTTGCGACGGTACCGCAGAAGACGGGCTACTATCAGGACGTAGCTAGCCTGGTACATGCGGGGCTGATCGACGGCTATACGGATGCGGATTTCAATGCGAAACATCCGCTGACGCGCTATGAGATGGCTGTCTTCACGGCCAAAGCGATGTCGAATGCCCAGAATGCGGATGCCGACAGCACGCAGCGCATTCAGAAACTCATGAAAGAGTTCCAGAGCGAGCTCACGGATCTGCACGTTCGTGTACCGGGCGTGAAGGCGAAGAAATCTTCGAGCAGCAAGTCGTCGGCTAAGGGACCAAAGGTCAAGAATTTGCCGATGAACTGGGATGTGTCCGGCTTGATGCGTTTCCGTCTCGACGGCGGTCGCAAGGATTATGCGAACGGCACATCTAAACATGGTGCTGACGGCTTCGGCGGACAGAAGAATAAACAGCTGATGTGGCAGCTGTTCAATAAGTTTGATATTGGCGGTGGCTGGAAAGGTGAGCTCGATTTCATCGGCGCGAAAGACGGCAACGGTGATAAACGTACGACAGGCGAGAATACGGATGGATATGCTGACGTCAATAAGATGTTTGCTACCGGCCCAATCGGCAAGACGAAATGGCGCATTGGCCGCACGAAGGGATCTTTCGTTGGCGCCAAATCGATGGTTATGGGGCAGTACTACGAGGGCGGCGATGTGTCCTACCGTACTGGTAAATGGAACCTTGGTGCTGCTTGGGGTAAGGTAGACTATGTAAATAATGCCTTCACGGGAGATCCTTCTGCTATCAATACGGTGACAAAGGATGGCAAATATATTTAT
>DEDT01000060.1:0-494 GCA_002350105.1 Selenomonadaceae bacterium UBA2897
TCTGTCAGATTCAGTTCGTATTGCTTCGCCAGGCGCTCCTTCTTGATGGCTACGCCTGCTTTTGACCGGAACACCAGACGCAGGAGCTCGATGAGCTTGTCACCCGTGCGGCGGTTGCCGAGGTACAGGAGCGTGATATTGATGAGGTCGTAGTGCTCCCGCGGCTCCGTGTGGTGGCCGAAGAGCTGCTTTTCGTGCAGCGTGTAGCTCGTGATGGAGCTGCCCTCGTGCTCCGGCGCGCGCATGCAGAGCCAGATCGTGTAGACCTTGCGGATCCCGTTGTAGTCGGAGCCCCGGAATTCCGTCTCCTTCTGCGCGGAGATGAGGCGGCTGGCGTAGTATACGGCGCGCTTCAGGATGTCGTATTCCGATGGCTTGCTCTTCTGCGCCTCCACGTTGATGATGAGCGTGATGAGCCCGCCCGTGCGCGGGGCCTTCGCATGGAAGCGGATGTCGAAATAGATCGTGCCCTCCGTCGTCGTCCCGTCCTCGTT
>DEDT01000060.1:674-19788 GCA_002350105.1 Selenomonadaceae bacterium UBA2897
CAGCCATTCGTCGCCAGCTGTCAAAGCCTGCGCCTCCTTACTCCTATTGTAGCGAATCCGCCCGCGTCCGGCAAGTCCAGACTGAGCGAAGCGGTCCACTGCTTCTTTCTTTATTTTACCGCGAAATCGTCCTTTTAACAAGTAAATTTATATATTGACAAGAAACATAGTAATGATACAGCCGCACACAAAATTCCTTATCCAGTGTGTCATTTTTTCAAAAATTAGAGGATTGCGAGCGGTCAACGGCGAAATATACAGTAGAATAAGGTTTCCCTGATTTATGTCGTTTGGGTACACGGAGAATCGTATATTTATTCTGGAGGAGGGAGTATCTATGGCTAAGTCAATATTCAAGCGGTTGATCCTGATGGTATCGCTACTGGGTGTCATGTTGTTCTCCATGCCGGGAACTTCATCAGCAGAAGATGTGTGGTGCTATACTAGGGGTAATTTTTCATACTATTTATCATCCGATTACATCCGTAAAGTAGACTATTCCAACGGTATTACCTATACTGTAGACGGAAAATTAGTTCACGATAGCTCCGGTACGGTGTCACGGCCTCTCTTGTATGGCTTTTCTATTGAAAATGATTATGTCGTAGGACATACTTTTAACAGAACTTGGGGCAAATGGGAAAGTGTTCCCAAAGCTGAAACCATGGCCGTCTGGAATGCCATGAAGCCCTATATGAAGGCAAAGGGAATTCCTTATACCGAGTCATGGAACTAAACAAAGCAGAAACTAAAAAACCGAGGACAGCCGCCCTTGGTTTTTCTTATGGCATATCGACCATGGATACGTCCGGTCAGAGGGTGCTCGCCTTGTCACATGGAAATACGGCGGAACCTTCAGCATCGAGTTTTCTGATGCATATGTAAACTCTGTCAAAACGACCGCTAACAACGGAATCCAGACGCCTTCAGGCATCCATGTTGGGAGTTCCGTAAATGATGTTTGGCGGTCTTACGGAAAACCATGGATGATACGACATGATAATGGGGCCCGAACGTATTGGTATCACACCATGGAGGATCGCAAGTTCTTTATCGAGATCCGAGACGATACCGTAACACGAATTACCATGGCATACGAATAAGAAAAATGACCATGCTGATGCCCTGCAAAGGCACACATGGTCATTTGCTTTATTGTGCAGGCAGCTATCTGCAAGTATTTTCATCCATTATCAATAAACAGAACATGGTATATTTGCTATCTCCCTGCTGTGCATGCCCCGGCTCCCGTTTACTCCGCCGCCGTGCCGAAGACGAAGCGCGCCGTGCTGCCGCCATGGGGCAGCCTGCTGACCTCCAGCTGCGTGGGGATGCATTGCTTCAGTTCCTTCACATGAGAAATGATGCCGATGAGGCGGCCGCTCCGCTGCAGCTGGATGAGGGCGCGCATCGCTATATCCAGCGCCTCGCTGTCGAGCGTGCCGAAGCCCTCGTCGATGAGCATGGTGTCGAGGTGGATACCGCCCGCGAAGGTCTGCACGGTATCGGAAAGGCCGAGCGCCAGTGCCAACGCGGCCAGGAAGGACTCACCGCCCGAAAGCGTCTCCAGCGCCCTGGTCGTGCCCATATCGTTATCCACGATCTCCATGTCGAGGCCGCCGAGAGCATTGCCCGCGCGCCGCGAGGATTCCCGAAGCTCATAGCGGTCCCGCGTCATACGAAGCAGGCGGCCGTTCGCGGCCGCGATGACATCGAGCAGCCAGGAATGCAGCACGTAGTTCTGGAACGTAACCCTGCTGCCGCGCCCGCCGTTGGCCACGTCGGACAGCTCCTGCAGGATTTCGTATTCCCGGCGCACCTTATCGCCCTGCTCCTGCGCCTCCGCCAGCTCCTTTTGATAGGCCTGCAGCTGCTGCAGCGCGGCCTGCGCTGCGGCCAACCGGCTGCGATGTGCTTCATAGGCCTGCTCTGCCTGCTGTGCCGCCTGCGTGAGCGCTGTCAGGTCCGGCTGGCTGATGCCCTCCGCCTCCTGCCGGGCTTTGGCGAGTGCTTCCTGCGCCGCAAAGGCCTGCTGCTGGTGATCATTCAGCTCCTGCTGCACCTGCTGGCGGTAGGACGACCGCTGCCATTCCCCTGCCAGCGCTTCACGATAAGCCGCCGCATCGGCAAAGCCGGCCTCCGCCAGCCGCGAGGCAAACTGTGCCTGCGCGTCCTGCTCCTGCTGCCGGTATTCATCAAAGGCCTTCACGCCACGCTTATATGCCTCACGCTTGCCAATCAGGTCATCCTTCGCGTCCTGCCACTGCTTCTGCGTGCGTTCTGCCGCCGCCTGTGCTTCTTCATAAGTCTGCTGTGCCCGCGCGACAGCAGCCGCCGCGGCCCCCCTGGGGCGGTAGGCCTCGGGCAGGCGGGCGGCCACGGCCTGCCGGGCCGTCTCCGCCGCCGTGGCCGCGTTCTGCTTGTCCGCCAGGGCCTGCTGCGCCGCAGTCACCGCCAGTTGCAGCTGGCCAGCTTCCTCTTTTGCTTTGACCAGCTTCTGCGCCAGCAGCTGCTGGCGTTCTTTGGCCTTCATCGCCGCAGCCAGCTTTTCCTGCAATTCCTGCAGCTCCGCCATGATAGGATTCAGCGGGCGCACCTCACCCAGCGCCTCGCGGCTGCCCTGCAGGGCCTGCTGCCTGCTGTCCGCCGCCTGCCATGCCGCCTGCGCCTGCTCGGCATCATGCCGGCACTGCTGCAGCCGCACATCGGCGGCCTCCAGTTCCTCGTCACCCGGCATGTCCTCCGGACGGACCGCCGGATGTGGATGCTCCGTCGCGCCGCAGACCGGGCAGGGCTCCCCTTCCCGCAGTTCCTGCGCCACGAGGAAGGCGCGGCCCAGGCGCGCGGCCTGCTGCTTCTGCCGCAGCTCATGCTCGGCGCATCTGGCCGCCTCCTGCGTCCGCTGCAGTGCCTGCTTTGCCTTTCCTGCCTTGTCCTGTGCCGCCTGCAGCTGCTTTTCGTATGCCGCTGCCTGTCGGGCCCGCTGCGCCTCCTGCTGCAGGTTCTGCTGCTCTGCCTGCAGGGCCTCGGGCACTGCCGCCTGCTCGCGAAGCTGCTGCAGCTCCGCTTCATCCTGCTGCTGTGCTTCCTGCTGCGCCTTTTGCCGCCCGACTGCCTGCTGCAGGGCCTGCTTTGCCTCCCTGGCAGCCTGCTGCGCCTGTGCCATCTCCTGCGTCACACGCTCCCACCGCGCGGCTTCGGGCAGCAGGTTCTGCAGTTCCTGCCACTTTTGCTGCAGCTTCTGACGGGCCGGTGCCTCTGCCTCGGCCTGCTCCGCCAGCTGATGCAGCTTTGCTTCACGCTCATGCGCCTTTTTCCCTTCGGCCTGGAGCGCTGCCAGTTCCTCCCGCTTGCCTATGGTGCGCTGCTGTGCCCGTGCGGCCTGCGCGGCCACATCCGCGATGCCCGCGGCCTTTTCCGCCCGCGCCAGACGCTCCTTGCGGCCCGCATCCTGCATGACCTGCTGACGGCAGGCCGCGAGATTCTTTTCCGCCGCCTCCCGCGCCTGCAGCAGCTTTGCGGCCGCACGGCCCTGCTCCAGGGCCTGACGCGTCTTGTCCCGCGCCTGCAGCAGCGGTGCCTCGTCCTGTGCCAGCGCCGCCACCTGCTTTTCCCCGGCCTCCAGCTTAGCCGTGAAGGCCGTCACGTCGGCCACGCCCGCACCAGACAGCACACCTTTCTGCCGTTCCTGCAGCAGCTGATACGCCTGCTCGCTCTCGTCGCGCTTCGCCTTCAACTTCGCCGCGATCGTCTTGTAGATGCCCGCGTTGAAGAGCTTCTCCATCAGCGCGGCCCGCTCCTTCGTATTGGCCTTGAGGAATCGCTGGAACTCACCCTGCGGCAGCAGCACGACCTGGCGGAACTGGGCCAGCTGCAGCCCGATGAGATCGACGATGCGCCCGTTGATGGCATCCACGCCCGTCTCGGGGTACGGCTCCGCGCCGCCAGCCGGCAGCAGCCGCTCGAGGCGCAGCACGGAGGAAAGGTTCTTGCGCGGCTTGCCCGTACGCTTGTCGAGCTCCTGCACCTGCCCGCGGAGGACGTGCCACTTGTCCTCGCCCAGCTGAAAGACAAAATCGACATACATCGGCGTATGCGCATCCGACTCGCTGTTCCTGAGCACATCCTCCTTATTGCGGCCATCCGTACTGCCCCGGCCATAGAGCGCATAGCACATGGCATCGAAGATGCTCGTCTTGCCCGCGCCCGTCGCGCCGTCGATGAGGAAGAAGTTGTTCTCCCCCAGCACCGTAAAGTCGATGACCGTCTTGCGCTCGTAGGGGCCGAAGGCCTGCATTTCCAGTCTGACTGGTCTCATCTGTTCTCCCTCGCTTCCTGCTGGATTTCCTTCAGGCAGGATGCCAGCACTGCCTGCTCCTCCGCTGCCAGCGCCCGTCCCGTCATCTGCTCATAGAACTGGCCGAAGAGCTCCGCATCCGACTGGCTCTGCGCCGTCCTGCCGTGATACGTCACCGGCCTGTCCTCCGCCGCCTCGCTGAGCCCCGCCCAGCTCACGTGCATAAAATTGGGGAATTTCTCCCGCAGCTGGTCCTGCACGCCGAGAATGCGGCGCTGATCCGTGAGTTCGATTTCCAGATAGTCCTGTGATGCCGGATAGGCCTGCTCATCCTGCAGGATGTCCGCAAAGGCCCCGCGGATACGCCGCACATCCCGCCGGGGATGCAGAGCCACCTGCTCCAGCTGCACCTCGCCCGCGCCGTCCAGCTCTACGATGCTCACGCTCTTGTCCGTCTGCGCCTCGTTAAAGGAATACTTCATCAGCGAGCCGCTGTAGCGCACCTGCGCTCTGCCCACCGCCTGCGGGTTGTGCAGATGCCCTAGTGCCGTGTAATTGTAGCCGGCAAACACAGCAGGCGGCACGTTGCCCGAGCCGCCCACGGCGAGCGGCCGCTCCGAGTCCGATTCCTGCCCGCCCGCGAGGAAGGCATGGGCCACGGCGACGCTGCGGCAGCCATGAGGCAGTACCTTGCGCGCCCGCTCAATCACGAACCGATGTGCCGCCGCATAACTCATGCGCGGCGCCGCCTCATCCTCCTTCGGGAAGACGTTGCTCACGCTGGCCGGGTCCATATAGGGGAAGAGCTGGAACGCCACGGGGCCGTACGCATCCTCCAGCACGACCGGTGCGAGGTCAGCGGTGAGCTCACCGCGCACGTAGACGCCGGACCGGGCGAAGAGCTGACTGCCGAAGCCGATGCGCGCCGCGCTGTCGTGGTTGCCCGCGATATAGAGTACCTTCACCCGCTGCTCCACGAGCTTCGTGAGCACCTCGTTAAAGAGGTCCACAGCCTCCACGGGCGGCACACCGCGGTCATAGATGTCGCCCGCGATGACGACGGCCTCCACGTTGCTTTCCTTTACCAAAGGCAGGAACTCCCCGAGCAACAGCTGCCGTTGGTCCTCCGTCAGGTGTACGCCGTGGAAATAACGTCCCAGATGCCAGTCCGCCGTATGAATAAATCGCATAGATCTGCCTCCCGACATACGAAAAGCCTGCATTGCTCCGCTATATACGGCATGCAGGCTGAATAAACACAATAACCTTTGCGGATAAACCGCACCCTCAGAAGAAGCTGAACGGCGTCTTGACACGTAGCAGCGTGCGGCCGCAGCTGCAGGGTGCCGTCTCGAAGCTCACGGCCTGGCCCGTACGGTAGCGGATGAGCGGCATGGCCTCGGCGTCGAGGGTCGTCACCACGAGCTCGCCCATCTGGTGCGGGTCCGTCACGGGCTCGTCGCTGTTGAAGGCAATGAGCTCGGCATAGTAGTGGTCCTCCTGCACGTGCTGGCCTTCGTGACCGCTGCAGGGATAGAGCATCGCCGCCGTGCCCAGTGCCGCCGGTGCGTAGAAGTTGTAGACCTCCGCCTTCGTGCGGTCGTGGATATGGCGCTGCATCGGGTTCTGGATGGCGGCCGGATTGATGCAGATCACCCGCGTGAGCGGATAGTCCGCGATATCCTTGCCCGCCGCCTGCAGCTGCACGATGAGCTGCAGCACGAGCTGCGGCGTGGCCACAAGCGTATCGAGGCTCACATGCTCCATGAGCTGCAGCCAGTGCTTGTAGTCGAGGCCCATGGGCACGACGGCTGCGCCCAGCACCTCCGCCGCGTACTGCACATCCTGGAAGCGGCTGTCCGAAACGTCACAGAGCAGGCCGACGATGGAAGTCTGATTCACGCCCGTGCTCACGAGCGCGCGCGCCATCATTTCCACATTGTGACCGATATCGCCATTCGTGTAGAGGTGCATGAGATCGCCCGACTGCTCCTCGAGACACGCGTAGCGCAGCACGCTCGCCAGCGGCAGCGTGAGCATATCGAGCGCATCCGTGCGGTAGAGATCCATATTCGTAAGGAAGGGCAACTTGCGCAGATCAGCGAGCGTCTCCACCTGCTGCCAGTCCGCCTCAGCGGCGGCAAAATGTGCCTGATAGAACCGGCTCTTCGTCTGCGCCCACTGCAGCTGCTTTTTGAGCTTCGTCAGCTGCATGGCGGCGACTGCCTCCCGGTCCATCTGTTCAATCTGTGGATTTGCCAACATATTGCCGTTCCCCTGCCTTGTTTCCCCATGAAATATTGATACCAAGAGGCTTCCTATACAAGACCCTCTCAGTCATGCTGCGCATGACAGCTCCCCCAACGGGGAGCCACGCTTACAGCTAGCGCTCCATCGTTTTTGACAACGGCAAGCCGAGCCGTTACAACAGACAATCCCCTGCTGCCCGCCTGCCTCAGGCCAGCGGTCTCTGATAGAAGAAAGGCTGGAAACTCGTATAGCCCAGCTTGCGGAAGTTCAGGATGGCCTCCGTCGCGCCGACGAAGAGGATGCCGCCCGGCTTCAACGCCTTGAAGAAGTTCGCATAGAGCTGGTCTTTGGCCTCCTCGGTGAAGTAAATCACGACGTTGCGGCAAAGAATCAGGTCGAAATTGTTCTCGAACGGATCCTTGAGCAGGTTGTGATGCTTGAACTCGATACAGTTCTTGATCTCCGGCTTGATAGCGTATTTATCGCCCTCGACCTTATCGAAATACTTCGCGAGACGCTGCGGTGCGAGGCTCTTGATCTCATTGTCCGTGTAGACACCGCGCTTGGCCTTCGCAATGATCTCCGTATCGAGATCCGTCGCGAGGATGCGATGCTTCACGCCCGGCGTCATCTCCTTCATGATGATGGCCAGCGAATAGGCCTCGGCGCCGATGGAGCAGCCCGCACTCCAGATATTCAGCTTCGGCGAGCGCTTCAGCAGATCCGGGATAACATCCGTCTCCAGCTTGCCGAACTTCTCCGGCGTGCGGAAGAACTCCGACACGTTGATGGTCAGATACTCGATAAAGGATGCGAACTCATCCTTGTCCCGGCTCACGCGGTCGAAATACTCCGCGTAGGAGTCCATGTTGGCCCGGCGGACCAGATTGCCGATGCGCCGCTTCATCTGCGGCTCCTTATACAGGTCCAGGTCAATATCCGTCTTCGCCTTCAGTTTGCGTTTAAAGGCTGCCCAATCGTTATCATCCATCATGAGAATCCCCTCCCATTATTTTCGCCGCCTTGCCAGCGCGCTATACGTAGTTTTTTCTAACTATAATAATTCACCACGCAAGACCAAAATCCTGCCTTATATAAATTATAAATGAGATAAAAAAAAGGTTTGTGTCAGAAAAGGCACAAACCTTGAAAGGGGACAAAATCAATGCAGGCCTTCCGCCTTGAGCTGCTGATAGTCAACCTGCTCGCCCTGCTTCTCTCGCGCGACGACCTCGTGCTCGTATTCGAAGCACTCATTCGCCACATCCTTGTTCAGCCAAAGCAGGCAGATGAGGTTCGGGATAGCCATGAGGCCGTTCATCGTATCGGAGAAGTTCCAGACCATCTCCAGCGCCGACGTCGCACCGATGAAGGTCACGGCGCTGAAGATCACGCGGTAAGCCATGATGGCCGGGCGTTTGCTCACGAGATACTCCAGCGCTTTCTCGCCGTAATATTCCCAGCCGAGAATCGTGGAGAATGCGAAGAGCGTCAGCGCGATGGAGACGATGTACTTGCCGTACTCGCCGAAGACCGTGGAGAATGCGAGGATCGTGAGCTGCGCGCCGGAGACGAGCTTGCCCGTATTCGGATCCACCGTACCCAGCATGCCCGAGGAGGCGATGACGAGGCCCGTGAGCATGCAGATGATCATCGTATCGAAGAACGTACCCGTCATGTTCACATAGCCCTGGCGGGAAGCATGATCCGTGCGCGCCGCAGCAGCCGCGATTGGTGCCGAGCCAAGGCCGGCCTCATTGGAGAACACGCCGCGCGCCACGCCCCAGCGCATGGAGGTGAGCCAGGTGGCCACGATGGAGCCGCCCACGCCACCGGCGGCCGCCGACGGCGAGAACGCCATGCGGATCATCTCCATGAGGCCCGCCGGCACCGCATCAAAGTTCACGACAATGACGATCAGCGCCGCGATGAAGTAGAACACGGCCATGAACGGCACGACAATCGAGGAGACGACGCCGATGCTGCGGATGCCACGCAGCAGGATGCAGCAGGCCGCCACCGCGATGACGGCACCCGTAACCCAGCTCGCCAGACCGAAGCTCGACTGCAGTGCCGTCGAGATGGAGTTGGCCTGCGTCATATTGCCGATACCGAAAGAAGCCAGCGTCACGAAGAGCGCGAAGCAGGCCGCCATGATGCGGCCGATGGTCTTGTTCGGGATGCCATCGCGCATCGCATACATTGGGCCGCCCGACTGCTCGCCCACGGAGTTCGTCTGGCGATACTTCACGGCCAGCACCGACTCCGCATACTTCGTAGAGAGGCCGAACGCGGCGGAAATCCACATCCAGACGATGGCGCCCGGACCACCGAGCACCATGGCCGTCGCCACGCCGACAATATTGCCTGTGCCGACCGTCGCGGAAAGCGCGGTCATCAGCGACTGGAACGGCGAAATATCGCCCTCATTCTGCTTGCGGCGCTGGAACACCATGCGCAACGCATAACCGAGATTGCGCCACGGCAGGAAATGCAGCCGTACGGTCAGGAAGATGCCCGTGCCCATGAACAGGGCCAGCATCACCGGCCCCCAGACGAAGTTGTTCACCGCCGCAATAATACCAGCTAAGTCCATAAGAATTCCCCCATCATAAAACATCATCGGATAACATACGGGATAAGATCACTGCTCAAACAGAAACGACGCCCATTGCAGAGGGATGTCTCCCCCATGAAGAGCGTCGCCGTTGACGGTCAATACATGATATACATCTATCTGTTTAACATGGAGCTATTATAGCGTAAAAATGTAAAGTTGTAAATACTCTGTTAATTAAAATATTGTATTTTTTAGTTGTACATTTAGCTGAAAATAACAAAAAAGTTCAAAAACATATACACGTTCGTGCTTATTAAAAAGAAGACAGTTTGCACGAACGTGTGTTTTTAT
Source organism: Selenomonadaceae bacterium UBA2897 (assembly GCA_002350105.1). Taxonomy (GTDB): domain Bacteria; phylum Bacillota; class Negativicutes; order Selenomonadales; family Selenomonadaceae; genus UBA2897. The sequence goes on from DEDT01000060.1 coordinate 10,133, forward strand.
GTCCCATACATTTATATTGACACAGGACAGATTTTTTCTATATAATAGGGCATGTATTTTTTGTTATATTGAGAGGGAAGAAATACTATGGAAATGCTCAATGCGGCCGTCTCGGCGGTCAACAATGTCCTGTGGTCCTACGTGCTCATCGTCGTGCTCGTGGGCTGTGGGTTGTGGTTCACGTTCTCCACACGCTTCGTACAACTGCGCATGCTGCCGGAGATGGTGCGCCTGCTCGTCTCGGGCATCGGCACGAAGACGCCGGGCATCAGCTCATTCCAGGCGTTCTGCGTGAGTACGGCCTCCCGCGTGGGCGTCGGCAACATCGCGGGCGTGGCCATCGCCATCGTCACAGGTGGGCCGGGTGCCGTATTCTGGATGTGGGTCATTGCGTTCTTCGGATGTGCAACCGGTTTCACCGAGAGCACGCTGGCGCAGATCTACAAGCTGCCGCGTCCGCTGGGCCTGTTCCACGGCGGCCCGGCCTACTACATCAAGAATGCCCTGCACCAGCCTGGCGTCGCGCGCCTCTTCGCCGTGCTGCTGGCCGTGACCTTCGGCTTTATCTATGTCTCCGTACAGTCGAACACGATTGCGCAGTCCCTGCAGCATGCCGTAGGCATCTCCCCGGTCGCGACGGCGGGTGTCCTCGCGGTGCTCACGGGTCTCGTCATCTTCGGCGGCGTGCGCCGCATCGCGCAGTTCACGGAGTATCTCGTACCGATCATGGCCGGCCTCTACATTCTCGCCGCCATCGCGGTCGTGCTCATGAACCTCAGTGCGGTGCCGGATATGTTCGCCCTCATCCTCCACGATGCCTTCTCGCCGCAGGCGGCCGTGGGCGGCGGCCTCGGCACGGCCGTGCTCACGGGTATCAAGCGCGGCCTCTTCTCCAACGAGGCCGGCGAAGGCTCCGTGCCAAATGCCGCAGCTACGGCCGATGTCTCGCACCCGGTGCAGCAGGGCCTTGTGCAGGCTTTCGGCGTCTACGTCGATACCTGGATCGTCTGCTCGGCCACGGCCTTCATCATCCTGCTCACGGGCCAGTACACCATCGGCGGCGAGCTCACAGGCGTCGCGCTCGCCCAGCAGTCACTGGCCTCCGTCTTCGGCGCCCTCGCGCCGACCGTCGTGGCCATCATGGTCTTCCTCTTCGCCTTCAGCTCCATCGTAGGCAACTACTACTACGGCGAGATCAACGTCCCCTTCTTCGGCAAGAACGCCGAAAAATGGCTGCAGGCCTTCCGCGTCGGCGTCATCCTCATGGTCATCTTCGGCGCCCTCGCCGAACTGAACCTCGTTTGGAACCTCGCCGACCTCTTCATGGCCTTCCTCTGCCTCACGAACCTCTACGCCGTCGCGCGCCTCGCGAAATACACGCGCATCGCGCTCGCCGACTACACGCAGCAGAAGGCCGCCGGCAAGAAAGAGCCGACCTTCGATCCCAGGATCCTGGGCAACACCGACGGCATGCACGCCTGGGGCGTAGACAAGTAAAATACCATATCTATTCCCATACACCAACAGAAGAGCCACTTACGAAAGTCAAAAATTTTTACACTTTCGCAAGTGGCTCTTGCCTTTTTATGTCCCGGTATACCGGACGGCCGGATATTTATTTGAAGAACACGGATTTGCCGATGAATTCGCGCAGGATGGAGTTGTTGGGGACGTCGTCCTCGTCCGTGACGTCGTCGGCGTACTGGAAGAAGCTCAGGAGATACTGGGCCATCGTGTACTCCGGCACGTCTGGCGTGACATGCTCGAGGAGCGGGCGGGCGTAGCGCTTGAGGATGCCGAGCTCGTAGATGAGGGCGGAATTGAACATGACGTCCGCTTCCTCCTGATAGGGGAAGATGTATTTCTCCTCGCCGGCGCGCACGACGGGCCACTGGTGCAACGTCTTGACGGCGTGGGCGCCGCGGAACTGATAGTCGCGCACGAGGCGGCGCATGAGGCGTGCGAGGGTCGTGGGAATACGGTTGTGGGCGTCGATATTCAGCTGGTTCAGTGCGCTGACATAGATCTTATATTTATTCGCGCGCGGAACCGCCTCAGTGAGCTTTTCGTTCAGGCCATGGATGCCCTCGATGATGATCGGCTCGCCCGCGGCCACGGAAATCGTGCGCTCCTCGTGCCACTCGCGTTCACCCGTGAGGAAATTGTACAGCGGCAACATGACGGACTTGCCCGCCATGAGCGCGAGCATATCCTGATTGAACTGCGCGACATCGAGCGCCTCCAGGCACTCGTAGTCGTACTCACCATTCGGCAGGCGCGGCGTATCGATGCGGTTCTTGAAATAATCATCCAGCGAAATGGAGATTGGATGCAGGCCGTTCGTACGCAGCTGGATGCGCAGGCGCTGGGCAAAGGAAGTCTTGCCCGAGGACGACGGCCCCGCGATGAGCACGAGGCGCAGCGCGTCGTGATGGCCCGCGATGTGCTCGGCGATCTGCGCGATATGCTTCTCCTGCAGCGCCTCGGAGACGCGGATGACCTCGCCCATCTGCCCCGTGCGGTTGAGCCGGTTCAGGTCACTTACGTACTGGCAGTCGAGGATGCGCGCCCACTCCTCCGACTCGCTGAGCACATGGCTGAGCTTCGGCTGGGGCACGTAGGCCCGCACCTCGCCATGGGTGAGCACATCCGGCGTGCGCAGCAGCACGCCCGGCGCCTCATAGTCCAGTGCAAAGCGGTCTAAAAGGCCCGTGTGCGGTACCATGGCACCGTAGAAATAGTCCTCTGTCCCGCCGCACTGATAGATGCTGACCATATCCTGCGCCAGCTCCGCGACGAGCTTCGCCTTGGCCGGCTGCTTATGCGCCGTGAAGAGCGCGACAGCCTCCTCGCGCGGACAGGTCTTTTTCACGATGGGCCGGTCCTCCGCTACGATCTTGCGCATCTGCGCGGCAATGGCCTGCGTGCGCTCGAGGTTCAGTGTCCAGGCGGACGAATGGATTTCGCAGAACAGGCCCTTGTTGGCCGTGAACTGCGCGATAACCTGCGCCTCTGGATAGAGCTCCTGCACCGCCGTCACCAGCAGGAAGAGCACCGAGCGGCGGTAGGTGCGCCAGCCCGGCTCCGTGTCGAGCTCGATGAGCTCCGCCTGCCGCCCGCGGATCGGCGTCTGCAGATCGTGCCACACGTGATCGAGTTTGCCCATGACGATGGGCGTCTGGTATTTTGCCTGCTCCTCCCCGGCGAGATCGAGCAGTGTCTTTGGTTCAGTCATAATGAATCCCCCTTTTGTTTTGCTGTCAGAGATAGTATTCGACAGGCAAACAAAAAAGACCTTCCCGCAGGAAAGTCTTTGCGTAACACATTTTTACATGAAGATGGCCATGACGGCCTTGTAAGCCAGCGCGCCCATGACGGCGGTGCAGGGAATGGTCATGACCCAGGCCGTGACCATCTGCTTCGCCACGCCCCAGTGCACGGCATTCACGCGCTTCGCCGAGCCGACGCCCATGATGGAGCCGGAGACGACGTGCGTCGTCGAGACCGGCAGGTGCAGCAGCGTCGCGGTGAAGATGATGAATGAGGAATTCAAATCCGAGGCAAAACCAGAAATTGGTTCCAGCTTGAAAATCTTGCCGCCCACGGTCTTGATGATGCGCCAGCCGCCAATGGCCGTGCCGCAGGCCATGGCCGTAGCCGAGAGCACCTTGACGTAGGTCGGCACCTCGAACACGCTGATGTAGTGCCCGGCGAGCAGCGCCAGCGTGATGATACCCATGGACTTCTGCGCGTCGTTCGAGCCGTGGGAAAAGGCCATCATGGCCGCCGCAACGATCTGCAGCTTCTTGAAGCGATGATTGATGCTCACGGGCCGGCACTGGCCGAAGATGCGCAACAGCAGCAACATGATGATACAGCCCGTGGCCATGCCGATGAGCGGCGAGGCGATGAGTGAGGCCACGATCTTCAGGATGCCGCCATCGTTCAGTCCCTCGGGGCCGACAGAGACGAGCACGGAGCCGATGATGCCGCCCACGAGCGCGTGGGACGAGCTCGACGGCATGGCCAGCCACCAGGTGAGCAGGTTCCAGAGCACGGCGCCCACGAGCGCCGCGATGATCACGCGCTCATCGACCATCTCGGCGTTGCTCACGATGTCGCCGCCGATGGTCTTGGCGACGCCCGTGCTGTACATGGCACCGAGGAAGTTCAGGCAGGCCGCCATGATGATGGCATGGCTCGGATGGATGGCCCGCGTCGAGACAGAGGTCGCGATGGCGTTCGCCGTATCGTGAAAGCCATTGATGAAGTCGAACAGCAGCGCGAGCCCGATGACCGTAAAGATCATTAACTGTATCTCAGGCATACTTCATGACCACTCCCCGCAGCATATCGGCCAGCTTCTCGCAATGGTCCAGCGTATTTTCCAGATTCTCCAGGATGTCCTTCCACTTGATGATCTCCACCGGATCCGTTTCCTTCTCGAAGAGGAACGCCACCTCATGGCGGAAGACGCGGTCGCCTTCACTCTCCAGCTTGCAGAGATGCGACGTGTGCGTGAGGATGGCCTCCTGATTCTTGCGGATGTCCATCAGGAGCTCCAGCGCGCGGATGATCTCCTGCGTCGCCTCGATGATGAGCTTCGTGAGCGCCACGGCGCCGCCGCGCGCCTTACCCGCCTTGTACATCACGATGCACTGCAACGTCCCCTCGAGGTAGTCCACGCCATCGTCGAGGCCGTTGGCCAGCGCATAGATATCCTCGCGGTCGATCGGCGTAATGAACGTCCGGTTCAGCTTGTCGATGATGAGGTCATTCACGCGGTCAGCGCTGTGCTCCAGCTCAATGACTTCCTTGATTTTATCCTCGGCCTTGCTGTAGTCCAGCATGACTTCGTCCATCAGCAGCGCTTCCTTGTAGAAGTATTGCGCACTCGCGATGAAGAAGTCAAAGTACTCGTTATCTTTTTTCTTGAACTGAAACACGTGCTTGTCCTCCCCGTGCATTACATCACAGTTACCTAGATAAGTTTATCATCAATTCGGGGGTACAGCAATAAAAAATTTACATTTCCGCCATAAAAGGATAACAAAAAGCGCCTTGTTTCCCCGCAACAGGAGAGAACAAGACGCGTGTCCCTTTTTTAGTCTGTCAAAACTATTTGGTCAAAAATTGGCTGTTCAGCCCTCGACGGCACGCTGGGCCTTGAGGATCTTCTCTGCCATGCCGTGCATCTTCGCCGTGGCGACGGAGCAGGCGGCGACGCGGACGCCGAGCTTCAGCGGCACCGCGAACACGAGATCCTTGTGCAGCTCGTCGCAGACGGCCTGCGGATCCTTCGCCGGGACGGAGAGGAAGAAACCGCCCTTGTACGGCAGCGCATTCAGGCCGCAGGCTTTCGCCTCCTGCATGAAGATGTCGCCGCGGTGCTGGATCAGCTGGTAGAAGTCCGCGCGCTCCTTCTCGAACTGGGCGAGCGCCGTCTTGTCCTGCTGAATCTTTGTGAGCAGCGTCATGGCACCGCGGTTGATGTTCGACCAGGTGGCACGGCTCGAGTACTTGTTGATTTCCTTGAATTCGTCGATGACTTCCTTGCTGGCGGACAGGCCGATGAGCGCGCCCGTGCGCTGGCCATACATCGTGTAGCCTTTCGACATGGAGAAGGAGAACATGATGAGGATGTTGTCCGGCAGGTTCGAGAACTTATCCATGAATTTTCTCGTCTCGTTCTTCTCACCCGCGTAGTCGATGTAGGCGATATCGACGAGGATGCTCATCTTCTTGCCCCTGGCCGCATACTTCTTCGTGACCGCGAGCACGTTATCCCAGTCCTCCTCCGACAGGCTGAATCCCGTCGGATTGTGAGCCGGCGTATTGATGATGGCGAGCAGGCTGTCCTGACCGGCCATGATCTCGTCGACCTTAGCCTCGTAGGCCTTGATATTGAAGTTCTGCTGCTCATCGAAGAGCTGGTAGGTCGTGAGCTTGCAACCGCACTCGTTGCAGATGACGTTGTAGGTACCCCAGAACCAGTCGGAGGTCAGCACCTGCGTGCCGTGCTCCGCGTAGTTCGCCACCGCGTGATGGATGGCACCCGTGCCGCCCGCCGTGGCGACGGAGCCGAGATAGCCCTCAGGGCGATGGTCGGCAAAGGTGAGGTCAATGACCGCATCCAGATAGGCAGGCAGGCCGGCGATTGGCGCGTAGGCGATGATGTCCGTCATGGGCAGCGAGCGATAGACCCGCTCCATCGTCGGCAGGCAGGCCAGCTTGCCCTCATCATCGATCATCGTACCGATGGTGGCATTCGTGACCTTATCGGCACCGACCTTCGCCGCAGCCTCGCGGCAGGCGGCACTCGCCCCGAAAATCGCGTCCTTCAGTCTCTTTTGCGCAGCGTGCGAAGCTGCCATACTGGTAGTCATAAATGAACGTCCCCTTTCATACTCTGAACGCGGCATCCAGAGGGAAGCGGTGATTAAATCCGCCCGCCCATCTTGCAGCATTTTGGACGAGCTCCATTAATCATCGCTTCCCCTGTACCGTGCTATACTCCATGATAAATGTTTCACACTGTCCTGTCTACCAAAACGCGTGTGTATACAATATTTCTAAAAGGATATATCAAAAGGCTGCCGCATCGAAGCAGCAGCCGGGATTTTTGCCTGAATATCAGCCCTTTTTCGGGAAGAACTCGTCGTGGATCGCGTTGACGGCCTCGCTCATCTGGTCGCGTTTCACGAGGCAGGAGATAGAGATCTCCGAGGTGCTGATGATGTCGATGTTGATGCCTGCCCCTGAGAGCGCGCCGAACATGCGCGCGGCAATGCCCGGGTTGCCCAGCATGCCGGCACCGACGATGGAGACCTTCGCCACATCCTTCTCCACGAGCACGCCCACCGCCTGCAGCTTGTCGGCCACACTGTCGACGACCTCTTTCGCGCGCGGCAGGTCCGTCGAAGCCACGGTGAAGACCATGTCCGTGATGTTCTTCTCCGTGTTGCGGATGGACTGCACGATCATGTCGACATCGATATGGGCGTCGGCCAGCGCCGAGAAAATCTCATGCGCGATGCCCGGCGTATTCGGGATACCGAGTACGGCAATCTTGGCTACGTCTTTGTCGTGGGCTACGCCGCGAATCACGAAATCTTTATCTTCCATCGTATAATCCTCCCGAATAATCGTACCTGGTTCACTCGTAAACGTCGAACGCACATGAATCGGAATCTTGAAGAACTCGCCCATCTCCACGGAGCGCGGCTGCATGACGCCAGCGCCGAGGCGGGCCATCTCCAGCATCTCATTATAGGTGATTTCCTTCATCTTGCGGGCACCCTTCACCACGCGCGGATCCGCCGAGTACACGCCATCCACGTCCGTGAAAATCTCGCAGGTCGCGGCCTTCAGTGCTCCCGCCAGCGCCACGGCAGAGGTATCGGAACCACCGCGCCCCAGCGTCACGGGGTCGCCATGCTCGTCGCTGCCCTGGAAGCCGGCCACGACCACGACGTTGCCCTTGTCGAGCTCCTCATGCACGCGCGCCGGCGTGATATCGACGATGCGGCCCTTCGTATGCACGTCGTTCGTCTTCATGCCCGCGAGCTGGCCCGTGAGCGAGACGGCCGGCTGGCCCAGCGTGCAAAACGCCATGGCGAGCAAGGCGATGGATACCTGCTCGCCCGTCGTGAGCAGCATATCCATCTCTCGCGTGTACTCGTACGGATCCTTCGTAATGCCCTCCGCGAGCTTGATGAGATTATCCGTCGTGTCGCCCATCGCCGAGACGACGACGACGACCTGGTCGCCCGGCTTTTTCTCCTTCAATATACGTTTGGCGACGTTCATGATCTTTTCCGTGGTCGCCACGGAGCTGCCGCCGAACTTCTTGACAATAATTGCCATAATGCTCCCCCTAAATAAGACCGAGGTGTTCATCGATATGTACGTCTGCTCTGTAGATACAGGTAGAACGATTACGGAGAACATTATACACAAAAAAATATGCCATGTCCATAGGATTTTGTAAAAAAATATGCAATTTGTCCGCTTGAAACAGACTACGTCGCAAAACTATGTTACACTGTGGTGAATTTTATGGATAAAAATGACAAAATTACGTCAACTTTTCCTTGTTTTTTGCCACACAGCTGATATAGACATCGCATTGATTCCATGATAGATTGGAAACAAAGAGCGGCAACGCTCTATGGAAAGGAGTCCCTATGACGACACTCACGGTCTCGTTACCCCCCGATTGCCCGGGCCTTGCGGCCTATTCCTGGCTGCGGCAGACGCAGCATATCTCGCGCTCGCACTGGCGGCGGCTCAAGAACTCCGGCACCTTCCGCATCAACGGCGCACTGGTGAACGCCACGCTCTCCGTCGTGCACACGGGCGATGTCGTGAGCTTCGAGAGCGAAAAGCACGCCGAGAGCTCGATCGAGCCGCAGGACCTGCCGCTTACCATCCGCTATGAGGATGAGGCACTGCTCGTCATCGACAAACCCGCCGGCCAGCTCGTGCACCCGCTGAAAAAGGAGCCGCTGGGCACCGTAGGGAACGCCGTGCTCGGCTACTACCGGCGCACGGGGCAGGCGCATGGCTTCCATCCCGTGCACCGCCTCGACCGCAATACCACGGGCCTCGTGCTCATCGCCAAGGAACCACAGGTGCAGTACCGCCTCACACCCAGTGGCGTGAAGAAGTTTCGCCGCGACTACCTCGCGCTCGTCCCCGGCACGCTCACGCCGCGCGAGGGCACCATTGACCTGCCCCTCGGCCATGCGCCGGACAGCTTCGTGCGCCAGATGGTGCGTGAGGACGGCAAGCCAGCCATCACGCACTACCGCACGCTGCGCACGGGCTGCCTCGCCCGCCCCGACGGCACCATGCAGGCGATCTCGATGCTGCAGCTCACCCTCGCGACGGGCCGCACGCACCAGATCCGCGTGCACCTCGCGCACCTCGGCCATCCACTGCTCGGCGACGATCTCTACGGCGGCGACCAGACGTTCATCGCCAGACAGGCCCTGCACGCCTGCCGCCTCACCTTCACGCATCCCTGGCGCGGCGAAACCATCGTCATCACCGCCCCGCTTCCCGCGGACATACAGGGGCTGCTGCGGCAGCTGCAGGCTTAGGGGATGTTGCGTATGGATTCGTCTCTCTCATACTCTCATAGCCGCCCCTCCGGGGCGCAAGGCTCCCCAGGACCCCCTCAGTCAGCTACGCTGACAGCTCCCCCAATGGGGGGCGCCACGCCGCGATGCGGCTATTTCTCCCGCATTTCTCACTAGTTGACCCGGATTACAAATTTTTTGCCTCTTTGTGTATCCTGTACGCTATTTCTATGCTATAATAGATTTAGTTCATGAGTTTAAATTTGGTGGCCGCGCGGAGAGTTTCCCACGTGTCACCGCGATGAACACAACTTCATTAGGGGGTAATGAAAAATGCCATTAGTTGGTACGAAAGAAATGTTCAAGAAAGCTTATGAGGGCGGTTACGCCATCGGTGCTTTCAACGTCAACAACATGGAGATCGTCCAGGGTATCACGGAAGCTGCNNACCGAGGCAGCTGCTGAGCTGAACTCTCCGGTTATCCTGCAGGCTTCCGCCGGCGCACGTAAATACGCCAAGGGTGCTTATCTCCGCCACCTCGTCCTCGCAGCCCTCGAGGTCAACGACATCCC
>DEDT01000010.1 GCA_002350105.1 Selenomonadaceae bacterium UBA2897
TTGACAAGCGTGCCATTATACTTTCTATATAGCCTTGGCCTCAGAGAATAAAATCTGGGGCTTTTTGCTTACAAAAATAAAATTTTGGGGTATAATGAAATACTGATTACTTTGTTAGGAGGTAGCGCAGGATGGAATACACGCCGATGATGCAGCAGTATCTGGCCACGAAGGAGCAGCACCCGGACGACATTCTCTTTTTCCGTCTGGGCGATTTCTATGAGATGTTCTTTGACGATGCGCGCCTCGTCTCGCGCGAGCTTGGCCTCACGCTGACGAGTCGCAGTGGCAACAAGGACAAGGCACCCATGTGCGGCGTGCCCTACCACGCGGCCGAGGTCTACATCAACAAGCTCATCAAAAAGGGCTACAAAGTGGCCATTGCGGAGCAAATCGGCGACCCGAAGGCGAAGGGCCTCACCAAGCGCGAGGTCATTAAAATCATCACGCCGGGCACCGTGCTCACGGCGGATGCGCTGCGCGATGCGGCGAACAACTACATCGCGCTTATTTACGAGGCGGGGGAGCACATCGTGCTCGCGGGCGCGGATATCTCAACGGGCGAGTGCTTCTACGGCCTTTACGGCGGTGCGAACCGCCTGCAGATGCTTTTAGACGAGCTCTACCGCCTGCAGATGCCCGAGCTGCTGCTCGTGGGCGAGCTTTCGTTTCAGACGGCGCTGCAGGACTTTATGACGATGCGCCTGCCGCACTGCGCCTTTACGCGCATCGCGGAGATTTCCGCACACGTGGAGGACCGGCTCGTGCAACATTTCGACGCGGCGAACCGGCCGAGCGATGCGGCGGCGGGCGAGGCTGTGGCGACGCTGCTCGACTACCTGCACGCGACGGTCAAAAACGACCTAACGCATCTGAACACGCTGACGTTCCTCGATGCCTCGGAAAACCTCGTCGTCGACACCTACACGTTGCGCAACCTGGAAATCACGCGCAATCTGCGTGACGGCGGCAAGAAAAATACGCTCCTGGATGTGCTCGACTTCACGGAGACGCCGATGGGCAGCCGCCTGCTGAAAAAGTGGCTGGAGTATCCGCTGCTCTCGCTCGTGCGTATCGGGCGGCGGCAGGACGCCGTGGAGGAGCTCGTGAACGACTTCGCACGGCGTGAGAGCCTGCGCACGGGCTGCCAGCAGGTGCACGATTTCGAGCGCCTGCTCACGCGCATCGAGGTCGGCACGGCGAACGCGCGCGACCTCATCGCGCTGAAGGTCTCACTCGCCTGCCTGCCTGCTATCCGCGAGGGGCTCAAGGGGGCGCAGGCGCAGCTCCTCCAGCAGTGTGCGGCGGGCGTGGAGGCCTTTGACGAGCTCGTGGACCTCCTGACGCGCGCCATTGTCGACGAGCCGGGGCTCACGGTGCGCGAGGGCGGCATCATCAAGGACGGCTATAACGCCGAGCTCGACGAATACCGCCGCATCGCCCACGACAGCAAGGCGATGCTGCAGGAGATGGAGGAGCAGGAAAAGGCCAAGACGGGCATCAAGTCGCTGAAAATCGGCTACAACAAGGTGTTCGGCTACTATATCGAGGTGCGCAACTCCGGCGCCGACCTCGTGCCGGAGCGCTATATTCGCAAGCAGACCCTCGCGAACGCCGAGCGTTACATCACGGAGGAGCTCAAGGAGTTCGAGACGAAAATCCTCGGCGCGCAGGAAAAAATCATCAATATCGAGTACAATCTCTTTACCGAGGTACGCGAGACCATCAAGGCACGCCTCACCGACATTCAGGCCACGGCGCATCAGGTGGCCATCGTCGACGTGCTCGTGAGCCTCGCCGAGGCCGCCACGCGCTATGACTACACGCGCCCCGTGCTCACCGACAACGGCGAAATCGACATCAAGGACGGCCGCCATCCGCTCGTAGAGCGTATCCTCACGCGCGACCTCTTCGTGCCGAATGATGCCGTGCTCAACCACCGCGACTGCGAAATCATGCTGATCACGGGCCCGAACATGGCGGGCAAGTCCACCTATATGCGGCAGGTAGCTCTGCTCACGCTCATGGCACAGGTCGGCAGCTTCGTACCTGCGCGCGAGGCCAGCATCTCGCCCGTGGACCGCATTTTCACGCGCATCGGCGCCAGCGATGACCTCGTGAGCGGTCAGTCCACGTTCATGGTGGAGATGAACGAGGTGGCGCAGATCCTGAAGTATGCGACGAAAAACAGCCTCGTCATCCTCGACGAAATCGGCCGTGGTACGAGCACCTTTGACGGCATGAGCATCGCCAAGGCGGTCATCGAATTCATCGAGAAGAAAGTCCATGCCAAGACGCTCTTTGCCACGCATTACCATGAGCTCACGGACATGGAAGATGAGAAAATCAAGAACTACTGCGTGGCGGTCAAGGAACGCGGCACGCAGGTGGCCTTCCTGCGGCGCATCGTGCGCGGTGCGGCGGATAAGTCCTACGGCATCCACGTGGCGCGGCTCGCGGGACTGCCGAAGACGGTGACGAAGCGTGCCGAAGCCATCCTGCAGGAGCTCGAAAGCGAACAGGAAGCCCTGCAGGGCGAGGAAAAGCCGGCCAGAGCGAAAAAAACCGCCACGCAGGCAGCAGCTCCCGCACCGCAGGTGGAAGCGCCCGTGATGGGGTCTCTGTTTGGCAATGCGCTGAGCGATACGCTGCTGGGCCTCGATATCATGACGATGACGCCGCTGGAGGCCATGAACGAGCTGTATAAACTGCAGGAGCAGGCGAAGAGGGAGGCAGGTCAGGTATGAGCATCATCCATCTGCTGGACGACAGTACTATCAATAAAATTGCGGCCGGTGAGGTCGTGGAGCGGCCTGCCTCCGTCGTCAAAGAGCTCGTGGAGAACGCCATCGACGCCGGTGCGACGCGCGTCGAGGTCGAGATTATGGCGGGTGGCACGAGCTTTATCCGCGTGACGGACAACGGCAAGGGCATGAGCCGCGAGGATGCCGAAATGGCTATCCAGCGCCATGCCACGAGCAAGATCCGCGAGGTCAGCGACCTCACGAGCGTGGCGACGCTGGGATTTCGCGGCGAGGCACTGCCGACCATCGCCTCGGTTTCGCGGTTTACCATGCTCACGCGCGAGGCGGACAGCGACCTCGGCACACAGGTGACGATTACGGGCGGCAAGGACACGGACATCCGTGAGGCGGGCTGCAGTCTCGGCACGACGATTCGCGTGGAAGACCTGTTCTTCAATACGCCCGCGCGCAAGAAGTTCCTCAAGACAAACCATACGGAGACCGCGCACATCAGCGATTTCCTCACGAAGCTCGCGCTCTCGCATCCGGAGATCGCCTTCCGCTTCATCAGCAACAACAAGACATCCATGGTGACGCCGGGCAAGGGGAACCTGACGGAGACCATCCGCGCCATCTACGGGCAGAAAGTGGCCGAGAGCCTGCTGGGGCTGGAGTTCGTGGGCGAGGAAATCAGTGTGGACGGCTATATCACGAAACCCTCCATGCTCAAGGCGAGCCGCAGCTGGCAGACCTGCATCGTCAACGGGCGCATCATCCAGAACCGCGCCGTGGCCAAGGCCATCGACAACGCATACAAGGCGCTCATCCCGAAGAGCGGCTATCCCTTCGCCGTGCTCAACATCCAGGTGCCGCAGCGCACGATCGATGTGAACGTGCATCCGCAAAAAAGTGAGCTGAAGTTCGAGGATGAAAGCAGCGTGTTCAAGGCCGTCTACAAGGCCGTGCACGACGCCCTGCGCCCCGCCGTGGACCGCGACCTCACGCAGGTGGCGGCCGTGGTGGAGAAGCCGCACCTCGCACCGCAGCCCCGCTATGCGCAGGAGACCATGCAGTTCCATCCCGCCGCGGCGCAGGCAGGGCCGGTTTCGCAGGGCAACTGGCAGCCGAAGACCTTCTACGAGGCCGCCACGCATACGCCACCTGCGATGGGGAATCCTGCCTCAACTGTCTCTTTTGACGAAGCAAGGGCGGCGGTGCAACGGCCTTCCGTGCAGTACGTGCCCGTGACGCCGCAGACAGAACAAGTGGCGGATGGTGCGGCCGGCCAGGCCGTGACGGGCGAAGCTGTCTTACAGAAGACGGAATCTCCCTGCCAGACGGCGGACGGCCAGGCGGACGCATCCGAACAGCTGGCCTCCGAGGGCAATATCTTTCCCATTGGGCAGGTTGACCTCACTTACATTATCGCGCAGGATGCGAAAGGGCTCTATATCGTTGACCAGCACGCGGCGCATGAGCGCATCCTCTTCGACCGCTTTTCGGCGCTGGCGGGCGACATTCCCGCCCAGCAGCTGTTGGTGCATCTGGTGCTTTCTTTCGATGGCAAGGAGTCGGAGCTCATTGCGGCGCATCAGGATCTGTTCCGCCAGCTGGGCTTCGACATGGAGCCGAGCGGCGACGATGAATTCCGCCTGCGGGAGATTCCCGCAGATATCCCCGTGTCGGAGGCTGAGGACTGCGTGCGGGAGATTCTCGCGAATCTCATGGAGAGCCATGCGACAACGGCGCAGGAGATCCGTCAGGCCTGCCTCGCGACAACGGCCTGTCGCGCCGCCATCAAGGCGGGCGAGGAACTGAGCCGCCAGCAGATGCAGATCATCCTCGAGGAACTTGCGCACACGCCGTTCCCCTTCACCTGCCCCCATGGCCGCCCGACTATCCTGAAATTCTCCAGCGAAGACCTGGCGAAGATGTTCAAACGCACGGGTTTTGGCTTTTGATTATGGTAACAACGATGCAAGCAACAGAGATAAAAATTGCGGCGGTCGTGACGACGTCGCGGAAGTGGAATGAGGAGACGCTGGCGCTGGCAAAGGTGACGGCGGAGCGGCTGGGCATACCGTATGCGGAGCGGCGCACGCTGTCCATCGACGAGCTGCGCGAGCGCTATGGCGTGCAGGATGTGCTGGTGGCGAAGAACGGCTTGCTCATGCTGGAGACGGCGGGCGGCGAGCTGTTCTTTCACCCGAACATGGCACATCTGCGTATCAAGAATATCCGCCATGGACGGGGTGACCGCATGGGAGAGGCCATGGGCCTGCATGAGGGCATGTGCGTGCTCGACTGCACGCTGGGCTTCGGTGCTGATGCCATCACGGCAGCCTATCTCGTGGGAGAGACGGGGCAGGTCATGGGCGTCGAGTCGCGGCCGCTCATCGAGGCGGTCGTGGGCTGGGGCCTCGCTCATCTCACGGGCGAGAGCCATCATGTGACGGAGGCGATGCGCCGCGTGCACACGGTCTGCAGCGATGCCCTGGCCTATCTGCGCCGGCAGCCGGATAAGAGCGTGGATATTGTTTATTTTGATCCGATGTTCCGTCATCCTTTCTACGAGAGCAAGGCACTCGACCCGCTGCGCGCCGTGGCCGATCCTCGTCCGCTGACGCCGGAGACCGTGGCTGAGGCCTGCCGCGTCGCGCGGCAGCGGGTGGTACTGAAGGAGACAGCTAAAAGTAAGGAGTTCGCGCGCCTCGGTTTTACACAGGTCACGGGCGGTCGCTACAGCAAGGTACATTACGGCATACGTGAGCTTTGAGGTGTCGTCTGACGTATGACTTTCGGGCAGGCGCTTTACATATTTTTTACGTTAATTTAAAAATAATCAATTTTTAAAAAGGATTTTCCCTTTCTAAGTAGAATTAATCATAGCAAGGGATAAATGGGAGAGCTATGAAGCATGGCGATGCAACAGACTACAGGTTGCGTGCCCATGTAAACGTATTAAATGGAAAAGAGTGTGACCTATGAAAATCGATGTTGGCAGAGCGTTGTTTCACGATGAAGCAAGCGACAGGTATCGCGTGGTAGCAGAGATTCGCCCTGCAGGCATTCATGGCGATCTCGCCTACCGTTTGGAGCAGGATTCGCCGGAAGACCTGCACAAGGTGTATACGAACTGGCACCGCCCCGATGGTCAGTACAGCCAGGGCGATGGCCAGTTGATCGAGGCAGCTGGAGAGGCTATCGATGCGTGGATGCATTCCCAGCCGGACTGTGATGTAGCCATGCTGGAAGTGGCAGAATAAGTGAATAAAGCAAAGACGCTGTGTGCTCAGAGGGGGAGTGCACAGCGTTTTTGCTTTACATATATGCCCGTTGATGCTACAATAGATATAATGATTTGAGCGGAAAAAACTACATAATGCTGGTGGGCTGCGTGCAGAACGGACAGCCTTGGTTTTTTGCGTATTGATACATTTATGCTTTATGATGAAACCGATATAATATAAATATAGATAATACATAGTGGAGGTGTACTTTTTGGCTAAACAAGCGCAAAAGTTACAAATCATCCCCCTGGGCGGTCTGGGGGAAATCGGCAAGAACATGACGGTAATCCGTTGCGACGAGGAAATCCTCGTCATCGATGCGGGTCTGATGTTCCCAGAGGACGATATGCTGGGCGTCGACCTCGTTATTCCGGATATTACCTATCTGTTGGAGCACAAAGACGAGATCAAGGCCATCGTGCTCACGCATGGTCATGAGGATCACATCGGCGCGCTGCCGTATGTGCTGAAGCAGATCAACGTGCCGGTCTATGGCACGCGCCTGACGCTGGGCATTCTGGAGGGCCGCCTGAAAGAGAACGGCGTGGACTCGGGCAACCTGCATTCGGTCATGCAGGGCGACATCATCAATGTCGGCTGCTTCAGCGTTGGCTTCATCCGCGTGAACCACTCCATCCCCGATGCCGTGGGCCTTTCCATCAAGACGCCGGTCGGCATGATCGTGCATACGGGTGACTTCAAGCTCGACTATACGCCAATCGATGGCAAGATGACGGATTTCCGCCGCTTCTCCGACCTCGGCAACAAGGGCGTGCTCGTGATGATGGCGGATTCTACGAATGCGGAGCGCGAGGGTCATACGCCGTCGGAGCGCACGGTGGGCGCGGCCTTCGACCGTTCGTTCCACAAGGCGCGCGGCCGTATCATCGTGGCTACGTTCTCCTCGAACGTGCATCGCATCCAGCAGGTCATTGACACGGCCGTGCGCTACAAGCGCAAGGTAGCCGTGCTGGGCCGCAGCATGGTCAACGTCGTGAATATCTCGCTGGAGCTCGGCTATATCCATGCGCCGGAGGGCACGCTCATCGACATCGATGAGATCAACAACTACCGCATGGAGCAGATCGTCGTCATCACGACGGGCAGCCAGGGCGAGCCGATGTCCGCACTCACGCGTATGGCCATGTCTGACCACCGCAAGGTCGGCATCGTGCCGGGCGATACGGTCATCATCTCTGCAAACCCGATTCCGGGCAATGAGAAGATGGTCGTCAAGACCATCGACAACCTGCTCAAGCTCGGCGCCGATGTCGTCTACGGCCGCAGCGAGGGCATTCACGTCTCCGGCCATGCGAGCCGCGAGGAACTGAAGCTCATGCACAATCTCGTGCGCCCGAAGTTCTTCATCCCGGTGCACGGCGAGTACCATCACCTCGTGAAGCACGCGCAGCTCGCGCAGGAGCTCGGCATGCCGAAAGATCACGTCTTCGTGGGCGAGAACGGCATGGTCTTCGAGTTCACGAAGGATAAGGGTACCGTGACGGGCAAGGTTCAGGCCGGTATGGTCATGGTCGATGGCCTCGGCGTCGGCGATGTCGGCAACATCGTGCTGCGCGACCGCCGTCAGCTCTCGCAGGACGGCATTCTCATCGTCGTCGTGACGATGAACCGCCAGACGAACCGTGTCGTTTCCGGCCCGGATATCGTCTCGCGCGGCTTCGTCTACGTGCGTGAATCCGAGGCCCTTATGGACGAGGCGCGTGCCCGCGTGCAGCAGGCGCTCACGCGTTGCGAGGACGAGAATGTCAAGGAGTGGGCCGCCATCAAGGCCAATGTCCGCGACGCCCTCGGCCGCTATCTCTTCGATAAGACGCGCCGCCGCCCGATGATCCTGCCAATAATCATGGAAATCTGAACATCGTCAAATCGCGCCGCAGGTGGAAAATCCGCCTGCGGCTTTTCATCAGGTAAAGCTTCGGGGATAGCGCAGGCTTGTGTTATAATGGTAAGAGACTATCGTTCTGGCTTGAGGAGGAAATATGGCGAGCGTGGAGATTTATCGGGCGCAGCTCACGCGGGAACCTTTTCTGTGGCGCGAGATGTGCGTGACGGCGCGGCTGCTCACGGAGGGGGTGCCTCTGGAGGAGATTGGCGAGCGGGTTTTTCGGGATAATTTATTCCAGTATCCTACGGAGAAGTCGCTGAAGCGTATGGCGCGTGCCTGCGTGCTGCGCCTGCAGCGGCTGGAGGATGCAGAGGCCGTGCGCCTGATCGCGGGGGCACCGGCAACCGTGTCGCAGCAGCTCTGCCTGTACGCCCTGCTCAAGGACAGCCGCCTGCTGCGGGATTTCATGCTGCAGGTCATCGCGGTTAAATACCAGCAGCATGATCTGCATTGCAGCCGGGCCGATGTGCGGGCCTTTTTCCTGCAGCTACAGGGGCAGAATGAGCAGGTGGCGGCCTGGAGCGACAGCACGATTCAGAAAATC
Organism: Selenomonadaceae bacterium UBA2897; assembly: GCA_002350105.1. Taxonomy (GTDB): domain Bacteria; phylum Bacillota; class Negativicutes; order Selenomonadales; family Selenomonadaceae; genus UBA2897. Next base: position 8,485 of record DEDT01000010.1, read on the forward strand.
AGCGGCGTCATCATGGGCATCCTGATTCAGCTCGGCTACCTGGCGAATCAGCGCAGCGAGGAGCTGCAGCTGGTCTATCTGCAGCCGCAGGTGCGCGAGATTATGGAGCGGCACGGCGACCAGGCCTGGCTGGCGATGTTCTATACGGTTTGATTTTGGGACTGGCTAAAGGCTGGACTGGCTAAAGGCTGGACGGGTTAAAGGAAGGAGCGGGACGCATGGCAGAGACAGAACGGTCCATTGGGGAGCTGCTGGATCAGCTGCAGCAGGATATTCAGGATGAGGATTTCCAGGCTGGGCGCGGCACGTCCAACGAGGAAAACATCCATATCTACGGCTACGACCCGCACGACGAGATGACCGTGCGCTATTTCGTCGCCAGGCTGGAACGCAATAAAGCCCTGCACTGCCGGCTGAAAAGCTACAATCTCTATCAGGTATTCCTGGAGATGCTGCAGGCCAAGCCCAAAGTCTGCGAGCGCATCCCGCAGCTGGAGGCGCGCAAGGGCTCCCGTTTCCTGCTGGAGAAACTGGCGGGCATGATTACGCCGCAGGCTTTTGCGGCGCACATGGCCTACGCGCCGCATGAGCCGGGCGACGTCGTGCTGCTGCATGGCGTGGGCAGCGTCTATCCCTTTATGCGCATGCACACGCTGCTGGAGGCCATTCAGCCGGTCTTTTCGGACGTGCCTGTCGCCGTGCTGTATCCGGGCGTCTACACGGGGCGGGAGCTCAAGCTGTTCAATCTCCTACCCGCCAACGAGTATTACCGGGGCTTCAACATCAGCTGAATCGGCTGATACCTGTCTGAGCCGCATTTTACTGAGCCACAGGGGAGCGCTGACGCTTTTATCCGTGTTTCCCTGACCTAACACATAGCAAAGGACTGATTTAGCGTGGAAATACAGCAGATGTTCGCCAAGGATATCAACCGTCCCATCAACGGTGTCATCAAAGTCAACCAGGAGGACAATGAGGTCATCCGCCAGGAGGTGGACGAGTACGTCATCACGGACGAGCTGCGCAAGCATTTCCGCACCTTCCTGCAGGCGTATGCTCGGGCATTTGCCCAGCCCACGTCGGATATCGGCGTCTGGATTGCGGGTTTCTTCGGCAGTGGTAAATCGCACTTTCTCAAAATCCTCTCCTATCTGCTGGACAGCGATCTGGCGGCCGCGTATCAGGTGCGCGAATGCTTTCAGGAGAAATTCGCGCAGGCGCCGGAGCTGCAGCATCTCCTGACCCAGGCGACGCAGGGCGAGACGGAGACCATCCTCTTCAACATCGACATCGAGGGCCCCATCAACAAGGACAAGACGGCTGTGCTGCGCGTCTTCGCGAAGATGTTCTACAATCATCTGGGTTACTACGGCGAGGATCTCCAGACGGCGCGGCTGGAGCAGCACCTTGCGAGCAAGGGCAAGCTGGACGCCTTCAGGCAGGCCTTTGCGGCGGCGTATGGCGACAGCTGGGAGGATGCGCGGGATTCCTTTGCCTTCCTTGAGGATGAGGTCGTGACGGCCATGACCCAGGTGCTGGGCATGAGCGAGGCCTCGGCGCGGGACTGGTTCAATAACAGCAGCAAGCAGGAACTCAGCATCGCGCAGCTGGTCCGCGAAATCAAGGCTTATGTGGCGGGCAAGCCGGACAACTTCCGCCTGCTCTTCATGATCGATGAGGTGGGCCAGTACGTGGGCCGCGACACGGACATGTTGCTTAATCTCCAGTCTCTCGTCGAGGATCTCGGCGCACAATGCGGTGGCAAGGTCTGGGTCATGGCCACGGGCCAGGAGGCGCTGGACGAGATTATCAAGCTGCGGCAGGATGAGTTCTCGCGCATCATGGCCCGCTTCAAGACGCGGCTCTCGCTGTCCTCGTCCTCGGTCGATGAGGTCATCCAGCGCCGCGTGCTCGCCAAGACGGACGCGGCGGAGGCGGTGCTGGCCCGGGTCTACGAGGAGCATGCGGCCTCCCTGGCGAACCTCTTCGTGTTCAAGGACACCAAGACGGATGTGCACACCTACCGCGACCTGCACGAGTTCCAGGTCAACTATCCGTTCATCCCCTATCAGTTCCTGCTGCTGCAAAAGGTCTTCTATCAGGTGCGCAAGCATGGCCAGACGGGCAAGCATCTCTCGGGCGGCGAGCGCTCCATGCTCTCCAGTTTCCAGGAGGCAGCGCAGAAAGTCCAGCACGCGCAGGAGACGGCGCTCGTGCCGTTCTATCGCTTCTACGATACGATGAATACCTTCCTCGACGGCAGCATCCGCCGCGTGGTGGACCGCTGCGAGAAAGCGGCGCAGCGGGGCGAGGGACTGGAGCACTTCGACGTGACCGTGCTGAAATGCCTCTATCTCATCCGCTACGTGGAGGACGAGATGCCGGGCAACGCCGACAACGTGATGATCCTGCTGGCGGATGACATCAACCTCGATAAAATCAAGGCCCGCCGTCGCGTGCAGGCCTCCCTCGACCGCCTGCTGCGGCAGAACTATGTCGGCCGCACGGGCGACGTGTTCCAGTTCCTCACGGATGAGGAGCAGGAGATGCAGGACGCCATCCGCAACGAGGAGGTGGATCTCAGCCAGATTCGCGAGCATATCGGCAAGCTGATTTTCGCGGACATCTATAAAGCCAGCAAGTTCCACTATCAGAACAGCGATTTCGCCTTCAACAAAATCATCGACGGCGCGCTGATGGGCCAGTCGGTGACGGACGGGCTGAAGCTGGAGTTCCTCACGAACGCCTCGGATGTCAGCTCCATGAACGAGCTCAGCCTCGTGGGGCGCTCGGCTGGTGAGGCGCTTGTCGTGCTGGATGCAGAGTCGCGCTACTATGAGTTCGTCGAGGAGTCGCTGCAGATCCGCAAGTACCTCAATCAGCACATGCGGGAGCGCACGTCGAAGCTGGCGGGGCTCATCGGCATGCAGGAGGCCAAGGCGACCCGGCTGGAGGGGCGCGCGCTCGAGGCCATCCGCGATGCCATCCGCCAGGGCAGGTTCTATGCCGACGGCGAGCACCTCACGCTCAAGGCGGGCGAGGCTGTCACGCGCATCAACCAGGCGCTGGAATATCTCGCGCGTCATATCTACAGCAAGCTGGCCTACATCGACCAGCCCGTGGCCACGGAGGATGAGATACGGGCCATCCTCACAGGGACGCAGCCGGCGGCGGACCTGACGGGCAAATTGCCCAACGCGCAGGCGACCCGGGATATGGCGGAGTACCTGCAGGTGCGCGAGGCGCAGAAACGCCGCACGACGATGGCCGATGTGCAGAGCCGCTATCAGGCCGTGCCCTACGGCTGGCGGGAAATCGACGTGGCGGCGGTGGCGGCGATGCTGCTCGCGGGGCAGCAGGCCACGCTGAAATACGCGGGCGCGAGCGTCCGGCCGGGCGACCCGCACGTGGTGGACCTCCTGCGCAAGCGTTCGGAGATTGGCAGGACCATCATCGCCCAGCGCCAGCAGCTGAGCCAGGCCCGCCTGCGCGCGGCCACGGAGTTCCTCGGCGAGTTCCTGAATACGATGTCGGTGCCGCGTGACCAGAACGGGCTCGTGGACTTCATCAAGCGGGAATTGCAGAAGAAGCTGGACACCTACAAGGCCTGGGAGCGCGACTATGCCCATATTACGTATCCCGGCCAGTTGACGCTCCGTTTGGCCTGCAAATTCCTGCAGGAAATCCTCGCGGCGCAGCAGGACGACTTTGCCCTGCTGGAGGCCCTGGCGGCGCACATCGACGATTTTGAGCGCATTATGGATGACCTGGAGCAGCTGGAGAGTTTTTTCGACAACCAGCGCGAGCTGTTTGACGAGGGCTTTTACTTCTTCCAGAGCATTGGCAAGGATATCGACTATTTCCAGGACCAGCCGGAGATTCTCCAGCAGATTAACCGCATCCGCGCCATCCTGCACGTGCCGGAGGGCCAGCCCTATGACTACACGCGCATTCCCGAGCTGCGCGGCCTCATCGACGCGGTGCGGGCGGCGCACAATGCACTGCTGGCGGAGAAGCGTCAGCAGCAGCAGGCCATCGTCGACCAGTGCGTCTACAACATCAAGGAGGCTGCGGGGCAGACGACCTGTGTGCGGGAGATTGTCGACCGCTACAACAACTACTATCTCGGCCAGCTGCAGAAGTTCGAGCTGGCGCACAGCATCGTGGAGCTCAACGGCATGAAGGACATGCTCTATGAGCAGCAGGAGCGCGCGCTGCAGAGCATCACGAGCACCATCCAGCACCATGAGGAAGCGGCGCGGCAAAAGGTCGAGCCCCAGGGCACGGATGCGGAGCAGAAAAAGCCCGCGACGCCGCGCCCCAAGCTGCCCGTGGTGCATACGGTGGACCGCCGCGGCCTGTTCACGGTGCAGACATTCCACTCGGAAGCGGAGATTGACGCCTACCTGCGCCGCATCGGCGATACGCTGAAACAGCAGCTCAAGGGCGCCGACAGCGTGCGCCTGAGCTGAGAGCGCGAGATAGGACGGAGAACAAAGGAAAAGGAGAGGCCGGCATGGATAAGAACGCCATTAAGAAATATGCCATTTGGGCGCGGCGGGAGCTCATCGAGCGCGTGACGCAGCGGGCGTGGCGCTATGAGGTGAAGGAAGATGCGCCGCAGGCGGGGCTCACGGCTATCGAGGGGCGCGTGCTGGAGCCCGTGGAGCAGCGCCAGCGCGAGCGGCTGGTACGCGAGGTGCAGGCGCATGGCTTCCAGGCCGTGATGGAGGAGGCCGCCTACACGTGGTTTAACCGCTTCGCGGCGCTGCGCTTCATGGAGGTCAACGGCTATCTGCCCTCGCATGTGCGCATCTTCTCGGATGAGCAGGGCGCGTTCCAGCCGGAGATATTGCACGCGTGCCTCACCATGGACGAGCCGTGGCTGGATCAGGCGCGCATCTTCGCCATGCAGGAGAATAACGAGACGGCGGCGCTCTATAAATACCTGCTTATCGCGCAGTGCAACGCGCTGGGCGAGGTGCTGCCCGCGATGTTCGAGCCCCTCGCAGACTGGACGGAGCTGCTGCTGCCCGACAACCTGCTGCGCGGGGAAAGCGTGCTTGCGCATCTCGTGGCCGATATCCCCGAGGAGGACTGGCGCGACGCCGTGCAGATTATCGGCTGGCTCTACCAGTACTACAATACGGAGCCGAAGGATGCCGTCTTCGCGTCCAAGGAAAAGGTGAGGAAAGAGGATATCCCCGCCGCGACGCAGCTCTTTACGCCGGACTGGATTGTGCGCTACATGGTGGAGAACAGTCTCGGCCGCTACTGGCTGGAGCGGCATCCCGAGTGCAGCGCGGAGGCGTTCGGCTGGCGCTACTATCTGCCCGAGGCGGAGCAGGAGCCTGCGGTCGCGCGGGAGCTCGCCGCCATCCGCGAGGCCTCGCAGGGCGTGCGTCCCGAGGATATCCGCCTCATCGACCCCTGCATGGGCAGCGGCCATATTCTCGTCTATGCCTTTACCGTGCTCGCGCAGATCTATACGCAGGCGGGCTATTCGCGCCGTCAGATTGCGCAGCTCATCCTCGAGCACAATCTCTACGGTCTCGACATCGACGAGCGTGCCTACCAGCTGGCCTATTTCGCCGTGATGATGCAGGCACGCCAAATTGACTCGCGCATCTTCACGCGCGGCGTGCATCCGCACCTCGTGGCCATCACGGAGAGCAACGGCATCGAGCCGCTGGAACTCGCGGAGGAGCCGACATTTGATACGCTCGTCGTGGAGGAGGTCAATGACCTGCTCGCCCAATTCCGCGATGCGAAGGAATACGGCTCCCTGCTCACGCCCGAGGCCCCCAGCCCCGACCTGCTGGCCCGCTGGGAGAAATTCAAGAACGAGGCCGACCTCAATCTCCTGCTCGCCAGCTGGATCGCCAGCGTCGACGAAATCCTGCCACAGCTCGTGCAGCAGGCGGAAATACTTGCACGGAAATATGAAATTGTTGCCACGAATCCACCGTATATGGGGAAAGGCATGGATAACATCTTATCAGCATACCTTAAAAAGAATTATACGGATAGTCGTATGGACCTTTTTGCGGTTTTTATAGAGAGATGTCATCAATTTATATCTGATACAGGTTATCAGTCGATGATTACACAACATGCGTGGATGTTCTTGTCAAGTTATGAAAAACTACGAGATAAAATTCAAAAATCTACGATTGTTAATTTAGCTCATCTTGGTCCGCGTGCATTTGAAGAAATTGGCGGCGAAGTCGTCCAAACAGTTGCATTTGTATTAAGCAGGCGAAGCATCCCGAGTTATCAAGCAGTATATATTCATATGGTGGAGGAAAAAACTCAAACGGACAAAGAAAAGGTGTTTCTTTCCGGTACGAAGCGTTTCATTTGTACTCAAGAGGGATTTAGAAAGATACCAGGTTCTCCTATAGCTTATTGGGTCGGTGATAATTGCAAAAATTCTTTTCAAAATCCTTCACTAGGACAAATTGAACCACCTAAAGCAGGTCTTTCTACTACTGATAATCAAAGATTTTTACGTTTTTGGTGGGAAATCGTAAATAAAGATATGGCTCGAGATGTGCAAAGTATTGAGGACATACAAAAAGTATCAAGGATACAGCGTTGGTTTCCTATGACTAAGGGAGGGACGTATCGTAAATGGTACGGGAATAATGAATATGTACTAGACTTTAAGGATGATGGACGTGATTTACGCTATTGGCTTACACACAATCCCAAAGACCCTAAAACAACTAGTGCCAGTCGATACATACGAAATTATTCAAGCTATGGAAAAGCAGGATTTTCTTTTAGTGATGTATCGAATAATATTTCTTTTCGTTACCAGCCGATTGGATACATACCCAATGCTCGGGGGCCAATGATTTATAGTAGCGATTTATCACTATTGAGTTGTTTGAATTCTTGCGTGATAGATTATTTAGTGCATATTATTGCGCCAACACTTACATTTAACGTTGGGGATATAAAAAAACTGCCAATTGCTGATGCAAAAGGGTCACGTGATGAGATTATTAAATTTTCAAAACAGAATATTTCTCTTGCAAAGGCCGACTGGGACTCCTTTGAGACTTCGTGGGATTTCCAGCGGCACCCGCTGCTGACCTACGACACGCCGCGTTTGGCGGATGCCTATCGGGCCTGGCAGGCCACGTGCGAGGAGCGTTTCTGCCAGCTGCGGGCGAACGAGGAGGAGCTGAACCGCATCTTTATCGACATCTATGGCTTGCAGGACGAGCTTACGCCGGACGTGGCGGAGCGGGACGTGACCGTGGCGCGCATCTACGACACGAAGGAGGATATCCCCGAGACGATGAAGGGCAACGCCTACGTGCTCACGCGCGCGGACGTCGTGCGCAGCCTGCTTTCCTATGCCGTGGGCTGCATGTTTGGCCGCTACAGCCTCGACACGCCGGGGCTAGTCTATGCGGGCGGCAATTTTGACGCCAGCAAATATCCGAGCTTTGCGCCCGATGCGGATGCCATCATCCCCATTTGCGACGACGACTATTTCCCCGACGACGTTACGGGGCGCTTCGTCGCTTGGCTGCGCGCCGCCTACGGCGACACCTGCCTGCAGGAGAACCTCGACTTCATCGCCACGGCACTCGGCGGCAAGGGCTCCGCGCTCGACACCATCCGCAACTACTTCCTGAACGACTTTTACCGCGACCATTGCCAGCGCTACCAGAAACGCCCCATCTACTGGCTCTGCGACGCCGGGCGGCGCAACAGCTTCAAGGCGCTCATCTACATCCACCGCTACGACCGGGACACGATGGCGCGCCTGCGCACGGGCTACGTCTACCAGCAGCAGGAGATCTACAAGAACAAAATCGACCAGCTGGAGCAACAGGAGGCGAACGCCGCCAGCAACGCGGACCGCACCAGAGCGCGCAAGCAGCTCAAGAAGATGCGCGACCAGCTCGACGAGATCCACGCCTACGAGGAACGTGTCCACCACTACGCCGACCTCCGCCAGCCCATGGACCTCGACGACGGCGTCAAGCACAACTACACCCTCTTCGAAGACATCCTCGCGAAAATCAAGTAAGGAGCGGGAGACTACCAAACGCCGAGGGATCGGCCTGCATCATCGGTAAGGCGCAGGGTAGGCTATCGAATGGACGGCCTGCTGGCAGACCCGTGCGGGGCTTTTTATCGCTTCAGCAAATAGTTCTTGCTGAAGGTTGAAGAACACGATATAATGAAAGTATGGAAATCCCTACTTTTTCGGAAGGAGGTTTTTATTATGATGGCAGCAACCGTTCCGGATACGTTCATCGATAATGCCAAAGTTATGGCGAAGGGACAGGTTACAATCCCCAAGGATGTGCGCGAGGTATTAGGCGTATCAAGCGGCAGCCGGGTTACTTTTATCGTGGAGAAAGGTGCCGTACGCTTGGTTAATTCTGCTGTTTACGCTATGCAGATGCTTCAGAACGAAATGGCGGGAGAAGCATCGAAGTCCGGGCTGGAGACGGAGGAGGACGTCAATAGGCTGGTCAAAGAGGTTCGTGCGGAGAGTGAGTAAGTCGTGAGAATCCTGATTGACACCAACATTCTGATTTCATCCGTGTTGGGGCATGGCACGCCGTTCAAGGCTTATATTAAGGCTGTCACTTATCCTAATCAGGGCATAGTTTGTGAGCAGAATGTCCACGAGATACGACGCATCTTTAATCGTAAATTTCCTAAGCGAGTACCTGATATGGAGAAATTCCTGAGCCTGGCTTTGCAGACGTTGGAGCTTGTCCGTGTACCGAATGCACCAGTTTTGCAGGAACAGGCCATCCGCGATGAAAACGACCGTCCTATTCTCCGGGCTGCAATAAAAGCTCAAGCTGACATTATATTGACGGGCGATAAAGACTTCTTGGAGTCTGATCTGCCTGCAGGAGAACCTCGACTTCATCGCCACGGCACTCGGCGGCAAGGGTTCCGCGCTCGACACCATCCGCACCTACTTTTTGAGCGACTTCTACCGCGACCACTGCCAGCGCTACCAGAAGCGCCCCATCTACTGGCTCTGCGACGCGGGACGGCGCAACAGCTTCAAGGCGCTCATCTACATCCACCGCTACGACAGGGACACGATGGCGCGCCTGCGCACGGGCTACGTCTACAACCAGCAGGAAATTTACAAGAACCAAATCGACATGCTGGAGCAGCGCGAGGCGAACGCCGCCAGCAACGCGGACCGCACCAGGACTCACAAGCAGCTCAAGAAAATGCGCGACTAGCTCGACGAAATCCACGCCTACGAGGAACGCGTCCACCACTACGCCGACCTCCGCCAGCCCCTGGACCTCGACGACGGCGTCAAGCACAACTACACCCTCTTCGAAGACATCCTCGCGAAAATCAAGTAAGTTGCAAGAGAAAGGAGTATTGCACTGTCAGGATGGATAGGGGTATAATAATAGCAAATCATAGCATAGGCAGGGGCACAGAACATGAGCGATAAGTCGACGACGAACAGGCATCCCGATGGAGATATATTATCTGATGACAATGCTTCGTATGACCAGACGGCAAAGCACTTTCTCGCGAAGAAACGATTGCTAGCCTTCATTATTCAGCATCTTATCCCCGAGTTTCAGCAGGTCAGCCGCAAGGCCATTGAGGAGAAGTATATCCTTGGCACGCCGCTGGTCAGCGAGGTGCCGGTAAACCCTGGGGAGACGAACCAGCCCAATAATTCCTCCATCCGTGGCTTTGCCCAGGAACACAGTGACGAGGGCGAAGGGAAGATTACGTTTGATATTCTTTTCTACGCCAAGTTGCCGCAGGGTGGGAAAGTCGTGAAGTTCATTATCAATCTCGAAGCCCAAAAGGCAATGCCCAAGGATTATCCCCTGCTCAAGCGGGTGATGTTCTACGGATGCCGACTGGTTTCGTCGCAGAAGGAACGCGACTTTGAGCACAGCGACTATGGCAAGATATGCAAGGTCTACACCATTTGGCTTTGCTTTACCCCGCCGGAGGGGTACGGCAGCGGTATCAACTTCTACAGTATGGGCGAAAAGCATGTTCGTGGCAATTACCACGAATTGCCGGAAAACTACCAGCTGCTGAACGCCGTCGTAGTTTACGTCGGCGACCATAGCACAGGTGATAAACTGCTTAACCTGTTGCGATTGATTTTTAAGCAGGAACTAAGTGGTCAAGAGAAGCGGCAACTGCTGGAACAGAAATACGATATGCAATTAACGAGCAATATGGGAAAGGAGCTGGACAGCATGTGCAATCTTAGTGAGGGTATTTACGAGCGTGGTGAAGTCAATGGCCGTGACTTGGAGAAGCAGAGCACGGTTGAGCGGCTGATTCGCAAGGGCTGGGATTTAACCGATATTGCCGATGCCACGGATTGGTCGGTCGAGCAGATTAAGAGCTTTCTAAAAAGAAAGAAGCTCCAGCTGTCGTGAGGTAATCAATACGAATAAAACACTTGTGGCACCAGCGAAATAGGTGCCTTTCTTTATATACAGATGGGGAATCATATATCCAATAAGGAGCAATGATTATGGATTTAGCGGCGGTACAGGTGGAGCTGGCGAAGCGGTTTGCGCAGCCTCTGCCTCAGTATGATCGGCGGCACATTGTCTTTTGGCAGGACCCAGAGGGAGAGTTCCGTGAGGAGATTGCCTCGCTGGATTTGCCCGATGTGCGGGTACTCGTGCTGGATGGGCACAACAGCTTTATGGCGAAGAAACTGCTGACCGTGGACGACACGGAGCACAACTTCCTCGTCTACGTGCCGTTCCGCTATGAGCAGCTGACGGATAACTGGCTGCTGGACATCGAGCTGATGAGCCAGCCCCCGTTCCATGCCGATCTGGTCTCCAGCTGGCTGCAGGAGCTGCATATCCCCGAGACGCAGGAGTTCCACGACCTCGTGGCGCGCTATCGCCGCTTCTTTCAGGCCAAAGAGCGGCGGCAGAAGTTCGCGGCCTTGCTGCAGGGCAACTATACGCCAGCCCGGTTTATCCTGGGCCTCATGGGGGTGACGGTGGGGGCCGGGGTGGCGACGCCCGAAGCCATTCTGCGGCAGGTATTGGCGGCAGGGGATGAACGGACGGACAATACCTGCTATGCGCAGCTGCAGCATTATGGCCTCGATGATATGTTCTGGCGGCTTGCCCATCAGGCCACAGGCTATCAGGCGGAGGAAAAGTCCGCTTTGTCCCAGCTGCTCGTGCGCATCTTCGTGCTGGCCTCAGACTATGGCCTGGGACGGCGGCTGTTCACGGCCTGGGAGCCGGGGACAGTGCAGCAGCAGACGTTCTGCTATGACCTGCTCACGGAGTGGCAGCAGAGCGGCCGTGAGACGTTCGGCGCGGCGGCGCATTATGCAGAGCAGATGCTGGCCGCGCTGGAGCAACTGGAACAGGTCAGGCCGCATGATCTGTGCAGCTTTGACCTGTTCCCCTGTGTGGATGTGGCCATCCTGCGGCAGGTCATGCGTGACGTGCTGGATAACCTCATCTCCCCTGAGGATCTGCAGGCCATCATCGAGGCCCGCCGTCCCCTGAACTGGCAGGGGCAGGCGGAGCACGGCCGGCGCAGGCAGACGGATGATTTCTACGAGGGCCTCAGCCAGTATGCGGCGATGCGGGCCTTCTTCGATGCGCACGCGCTGGGCTTTCACGCGGCTCAGCCGCAGGAGCTCTGGCAGGCCTATACCAGCGCCTATTACCAGATGGACGCGGCGTACCGTATGTTCCATGTAGCCTTTGCCCGCGTGCTGGAGAACCAGCAGCATCCGCAGCTGGATGACCTGTTCAAGCAGCTGGCCGAGCGGGCGGAGGACCTCTATGCGAACTGGTATCTCGGCCAGCTAGGGGAGAACTGGAGCCGGATTTGCGCACAGGAACTGGCCGCGAACGGCTTTATCGAGGGTATTCCACGGCAGGAAGATTTCTATGCGACGCAGGTACAGGGGCAGAAGAACCGCATTTTTGTCATCATTTCCGATGCCTTGCGCTATGAGGTGGCGGCCAGCCTGGCGACGGCGCTGCGGCAGGAAATGCCCAGCGAGGTTCAGCTGACAGGGTGCCAGGGCATTTTCCCGACGATTACGAAGTTCGGCATGGCGGCGCTGCTGCCGCATCAGCAGCTCGGCCTGAGCGTGAGCACGCATGGCTATAGCGTGCTGGCCGATGGCCAGTCGACCGAGGCGGGCGCGCGCACGGCTGTGCTGCAGTCCGCCCAGCCGCGGAGCGTCGCCCTGCGTTACCGGCAAATCAGGGAGGCCAGGCGGGCCGAGCGCCAGGCCATGGTGCAGGGGCAGGAGGTCGTCTATATCTATCACGACACCATCGATGCGGCCAGCCATACCGATGATACGAAGGTCTTCCCCGCCTGTAGCGAGACCATCGACGAGCTGAAAGCCCTCGTGCGCATCATCGTCAATGATTTCGGCGGTGCGCACGTCATCATCACGGCGGACCACGGTTTCCTCTATACCTATCGGCCCTTGCAGGAGGACAGCAAGGTGGCTCGGGGCGTGGCGGCAGAGCAGACGCTGGACGTCGGCCGCCGTTACCTGCTCGCGCGGCAGGGTGCCAGCCCGGAGAATCTGTTGCCCGTGCGTTTCCTGCAGGGAACGACGGACTATGAGGGCTTTGCCCCGCGCGAATCCATTCGCCTGAAGCTGAAGGGCGCGGGCATGAACTACGTGCACGGCGGCATCAGCCTGCAGGAGATGGTTGTGCCGGTCATCGCGTTCCAGCATGTACGGGCAAGCTCGGTGCGCTATCAGCAGCATAGCGACCGCTACGCCATGAAGCCGGTCGGGCTGCAGCTGCTCACGGCCTCGCGCACCATCAGCAATATGGCCTTTTCGCTGAAATTCTACCAGCCGCAGCCCGTGGGCGGCAGCTGGCAGGCGGCGGTCTACGATATCTGCCTCGTGGACAGTCAGGACAATGCAGTCAGCGATACCCAGCGCATCATCGCGGACAAGACCAGTACGGATGATCCCGAGCGTACCTATCGCTGTGCTTTCCGCCTGAAGGACGGCACCTACGATGCCCATGCCTCGTACCATCTCGTCATCCGCAGGGCCGATACGCAGGAAGCCTGCCAGCGCGAGCCCATGCAGGTAGCCATCGCCTACGAGCATAACGAGATAGATTTTTTCAGCTGATTCGATGATTTGGTGACTTGGTTTAGGACAGAGGGATTTTGAGGAGTTGAGGCGGCGATGATACAGGATATTGCACCGCTCAGGCTGGATAATCATTGGCAGCCGGGGCAGGTGGTGCGGGAGGACAGTGTCGTGTTCCATTTCCGGGACGAGCAGGTGCTCGTGCGCGCGCAGGGAGTGGCGGCAGAACCGCTGTTTCCCACGGCGGCGCAGCTGGGCGGCGTGGCACGGCTCGGGGAGTGCCGGTATCTGTTCAGTATCGACGGGCGGGGCTATTTCCTCTGCCTGGCGGCGCAGGTGGCGGTGCCGGCGGGCTATGGCTATGAGCCGGCGCGGCAGGTACGTACGGCGAAGCAGGCGGCACTGAGTGACTTCTACGCCTTTTATACGGCCTGGCATCTCGCCACGTGGTACCGGAGCAACCGATTCTGCGGCCGCTGCGGCCAGCCCATGCAGCCGGATACGGCGGAGCGGGCCATGCGTTGCCCGGCCTGCGGCCATATCGAGTACCCTCGCATCAATCCGGCCATCATCGCGGGCGTGATCCATGATGACGAAATCCTGCTGACGCAGTACGCGACGCAGCATACGGGGCATAGGAGTACCTTCTATGCGCTCATCGCGGGCTTTACGGAGATCGGCGAGACCTTGGAAGAGACGGTGCAGCGGGAGGTCTACGAGGAGGTCGGGCTCTACGTCAGGAACGTGCGCTACTACAAGTCTCAGCCCTGGGGCAGCGCGGCGGACATTCTCGCGGGCTTTTTCTGCGACGTAGATGGCAGCACGGACATCCACCGCGACACGCGGGAACTGCGCCGTGCGCTCTGGGTGCCGCGGCGGGAAGTGCAGCTGCAGCCCGACGACTGGAGCCTCACGAATGAAATGATGCAGCGCTTCAAAGAGGGGCAGCCCTGTTAAGGCACAGAAAAAGGCAAAGCCGGACGATGCTGGCTTTGCCTTTTTGTTATGCGGTTTTGTGGTATGTCCTGCAACCGATGTTGAAGCGGGCGGATACAGGTTCCGTGATTTTCCCGTTTACTCTGCGTCGAAGAGGGGCAGGGGCTCGAGGAAGATGATGTCGTCGCGTTTCGAGGCGTCGCCTTCGGCGAGTACGCAGGCCTCGCCACAGACCTTACCACCGGCCTTCTCCGTGAGCTCCCTGAGCGCGCGCATGGAACCGCCCGTGCTGATGACGTCGTCGAGCAGCAGCACCTGGCTGTCCTTGATGAGCTCGATGTCGGGGTCGTTGAGGCAGAGCTTCTGCGTGCCCTTGGTCGTGATGGAGACGTCGTCAACCCAGATCGGGTTCTCCATGTAGGCCTTGATGGACTTGCGCGCCACGACGAAGCGCTTCATGCCCAGCTGCCGTGCGAGCTCGGCGGCGAGGGGGATGCCCTTCGTTTCGGCCGTGAGGATAATCTCGGTATTGGCGGGGACTTTCTTCGCCAGCGCGGCGGCGCAGGCGTCGACGAGCTCGTTGTCGCCGAGCATGATGAAGCCCGCGATCGCGAGATCTTTGGTCACGTTGAGGACGGGCAGCTGGCGCTTCACGCCAGCTACGGTCAGTTCATAATATCTGTTTGCCATATTGTTTTTACACCTTCCGGTTGGAGACGGCACGGGCGGCAGAGTCGCTGCCGTGTCGTCAGATTTTGCACATACATACTTATTATACGCTTTTTGTGCATCTTGCGCAAAAAAGATTTTCCTCATAGCTTTTCGCATTGCGCAGCGCAGACTCATAAATGTATACAAATAAATTTGCAAAAACTATTGTATTCGGCGGCAAAAAAGCGTACAATACACGCGTAGGGCAAAAGGATGTATTGTTTTAAGTAGAAATATTTTATACAATTAAAGGCTATACATTATAAAGTTATACTTAATAATGTTATACATTATATAATTGCCTTAAATCAATTCCCCGATAATCCGATAAATGATAGATTTGAGCAAAGGTTGTGTTACGGTGTTATGAAAAAGTTCCATCTGAGCGAAGAAGAAATGAACCAGCTGGCAGAGCGTTATGAGACGCCGTTCCTCGTGGCTTCGGCTGCGCAGGTCGAGGACAACTACCGCTTCCTGCGCCAGCATATGCCGCATGTGGGAATCTATTATGCCATGAAGGCGAATCCGACGCCGCAGCTCTTAGAGCGCGTGGCGGGCCTCGGCTCCTGCTTTGACGTGGCTTCGGCCGGTGAAATGGTGCAGCTGCAGGCGCTGGGCGTCGCGGGTTCGCGCATGATCTACGCGAATCCGGTCAAGGATCGGCGCGGCCTGCGCACGGCAGCGGAGCTGGGCGTGCGCCGCATGACGTTCGATGATGCCAGCGAAATCGCGAAGATGGCGCAGTATGTACCGGGGGCGGATGTGCTCGTGCGCATTGCCGTGCGCAACAACAAGGCGCTCGTGGACCTCAATACGAAATTCGGTGCACCGGTGGAGCAGGCTATCCCCCTGCTGCAGCAGGCGAAGGCGGCGGGCCTGAACCCGATCGGCATCTGCTTCCATGTGGGCAGCCAGTCGCTCTCGACGGCGGCCTACGAGGAGGCACTGCTGCTCAGTCACGGCTTGTTCCAGCAGGCGGCAGAGGCAGGGATGCATCTCACGGATCTCGATATCGGCGGCGGCTTCCCCGTGCCGTCCCGCGAGGGTCTCGACGTGGATGTGGCGGGGATGCTGCATACCATCGACCGTGCGGTCGCGCGCCTGTTCCCCGATACGGCGGTCTGGTGCGAGCCGGGGCGCTTCATGTGCGGCAATGCGATGAACCTCGTGACCACGGTCATCGGCACAAAGGAGCGGCAGGGAAAGCCCTGGTATATCCTCGATGAGGGCGTATATGGCGCACTCTCGGGCATCATCTTTGATCACTGGTCTTATCCGCTGCACTGCTTTGGCCACGGCGCGCGGCAGCAGGCGACGTTCGCGGGCCCGAGCTGCGATGGCATCGACGTGCTTTATCGCGATGTCACGGTGCCACGCCAGCATATCGGCGACCATGTGCTCATCACGGAGATCGGCTCTTATTCGACGGTCAGCGCCACGCGCTTCAACGGTTTCGGGCTGGCGCCGGTGCTGATCTGGGAGGAACAGCCGGAGGCCGCGAAGCGGCAGGAGCAGGAATCCCAGCCCGTGGCACAGGAGGAGGTAGTCTGATGGAGCTTGCTGAAGCAACACATATGCTCATGCATGCGCTGGCAGAGGACAGCATCCAGGCAGAACTGGATCAGGCACGTTCGCAATTGGAAGTTTATCATATTTTATGTAAAATAGAGTATTTTAATTTAACACAGGATGAATTTCGCGAAGCAGTGACTGATTTAAGTCAAATGCAAGACGAAGAATAAAAAAAAATAAAAAAATATTGTCAAACAAGCAGGAGAAACTGTTTTTCTGTAGAAGTAAGTATCTGTAAAGAGGGACGAAGGCCATGGGTGC
Organism: Selenomonadaceae bacterium UBA2897; assembly: GCA_002350105.1. Classification (GTDB taxonomy): domain Bacteria; phylum Bacillota; class Negativicutes; order Selenomonadales; family Selenomonadaceae; genus UBA2897. The sequence continues at coordinate 25,073 of DEDT01000010.1, forward strand.
ATCATCCGGGCCGGCGTGCTTCCGTCAGATACTTTTTTATTTGCGTTGCGATATGAGAAGGAGGAGAAGTCCATGTTTGGCTGGTATGAAATTTCCAAAGAAGCCAATCATCATCTCAAAATCAGGTACAGTGTGGGAAACTGTTCCGACTGTGACGGGGAAATCCTCTACAATCGGGAGAATGGCAATTTCTATCTGATCGAGCTGGCCAGGGGGACGACGAAGCTGACGACGCGGTACTATGTCGAGGGGATTCGGCAGGTGCTGGCCCAGGGCGATATCACCTGGCAGAAAACCAGCTTCTGGTTCAGTACGATGTATCCGCTGCCCAATGCTTCGCGTGACTGGCATGTCGTGGAGTCGGCACGCTTCGGGCGGCGCGTGGGCCGGTGTTATTGAATTTTGCCTGCTTTTGCAAACGTTTGCAAATTATTCGCTAAGGTACGTGAAAAGCGACTGGTTCTTTTGAACCAGCCGCTTTCTGTATACAGAATGATGTTTTCTTTACAGTTTCTGTGCCGTCAGCACATCATCGAGGGCGTTGAGCACTTCATTGATGTTTTCCTCCGTGATGATGAGGGGCGGCTGGAAGGCGAGGACGTTGCGGGCGGCACCGTTCTTGCCGACGATGAAGCCGCGATCCAGCAGAGCCTCGAGCACGTTGTCGAGCTCCTCCGGCGCGGGTGAGCCGTCAGCGTGGACGAACTCCGCGCCGTCCATGAGGCCGAGGCCTCGCACGTCGCCGATGATGGGATGCTTCCGGGCGAGCTCGCGCAGACCGGCGCGCAGCTGCTTGCCGCGGGCGTAGGCGTTCTCCATGAGGTGATGTTCCTCGATGTAGTCGAGCACGGCGAGGCCGGCGGTGCTGGAGACGGGGTTGCCGCCGAGCGTGGAAGCGCCGGGGCGCGTGTAGGTATCGGCGATCTTCGCCGGCGCAATGAAGGCCGAGATCGGCGCGCCGTTGCCGAGAGCCTTGGCCATGGCCATGATGTCCGGCGTCACGCCCCAGTTCTCGATCGCGAACATCTTGCCCGTGCGGCCAAAGCCTGTCTGCACTTCATCGGTGATGAGCAGTGTGCCGTAGTGGTGGCAGATTTCCTGCACGCGGTTGAAGTAGCCTTTGGGCGGCACGACGCAGCCCGCGTTGGCCTGGATCGGCTCGGCGATGAAGGCACCGGGGTGGCCGGAGGTCGCGGTCTTGATGAGGTCCTCGATGGCGTTGGCGCAGGCGAGGTCGCAGGTGTCCGGCTTTTTATTGAGCGGGCAGCGGTAGCAGTAGGGGTTCGGGGCGAAGTGGATGCCGCCGACGGGGTTCGGGTCGGTGCGCCACATCTGGAGGCCCGTGATGCTCATGCCGAGCTTCGTGCGGCCGTGGAGTCCCTGGCGGAGCGCGATGATTTCGGAATTGCCCGTGTAGATTTCGGCGAGCAGCAGGGCACCTTCCGTGGCCTCAGAGCCTGTGGAGCAGAAGAAGCTCTTCTGCAGATCGCCCGGCGTGACTTCGGCCAGTTTTTCGGCGAGGTTGACGAAGTTTTCCGTGAGGTAGATGTTGCAGACGTGCTGCAGGGTCGTGACCTGCTCCGTGACCTTCTGCGTGATTTCGGGGTTGCAGTGGCCGCAGTTCATGACGGAGACGCCGGCGTAGCAGTCGAGGTAGCGCTGGCCTTCGCTGTCGTAGAGGTACTGCATGGAGCCCTTGACGATCTGGCGGGGATTGCGGTAGAAGTGGGCGAGGCAGGGCATGATGTATTTCTTCTTCTTCGCGATGATGCCCTGGGGGCCGAGGTAGTGATGTTCACTCATATATGATTTCCTTTCATGTGATTGAGGCGGTGCCCGGTCAGGGGCGGGGTGTCCTTTGCCTGCGTGGGGGTGGCGCTGGGGGTACTTTTGCTACGCTCCACAAACGACCCTCCGCTGATAGCCCAACATCTTAGAACTTTGGCCCGGCTGAAGCGCGGGCCGAGTATTCAGCTCAATGTTATCCAACAGATTCTGGAGGGCCGCCGGCTTCGCCGGTTGAAGTGTTCCGCTCCGCAAAAGCACCCCCAGCGTCACGAACCAATACGAGCCGTTTACTCAGATTGAGTTGCGAGACTGGCGGAATCTATAGGTGCCGAGGCCGAGCTGGCGGGGGCTGGCTTCCTTGATTTTTGTGAAAGTCAGTTCGTCGTAAGCTTCTTTGCCCGCGCTGAGGTTATCGAGGGCTTCGCGGTAGGCTTTGGTGAGCAGGGCCGTGAGCTCCGGCGTGTAGTCCTGGGCCTCGATGCGGTAGGAGGCGACGCCGTTGAATTTGCTCAGATAGGGGTAGAGGCAGAGGTCCTTGGCGAAGTAGATGTGGTTGCGGCCGTATTGGTCGATGCGGATGGGATGAACCTCTTTGGCGTTGTCGCGCAGGGCGTAGTGGCGGTCCATGATTTCCGGGTTGTCGAGCTCGTTGTAGTGGGGCAGGGACATGGCCGGGATGTTGTGGTCGCAGATCATGGCCTCGTAGGCGCCGTGGACGACGACCTCGATGGGCAGCGTGCTGGTTTCGACGATTTCGCGCAGCTGCTCGAAGGAGAGCTCGTAGGAGCTGGTGGCCATGGTGAGGCCGTTGTCCTTGAGGAACTCAGCCGCGAGATGATTGAAGAGGTTGAAGGAGAGGTCGGCCTGCACGGGGAAGTGCGTGAGGCTCTGGGCGAGCTTCAGGGAGCCCAGGTTGCTGACCATGATGCCGTCGAAGTCTTTATCCCTGATGGCGTTCAGGAACTGCTCCAGTTCGCCGCATTCCCGGCGCATGGTCGTGCGCGGTGTGTTGATGACGACTTTCGCCTTGCCTCTGGCATAGGCGAGGATTTCCTCATAATCTGCGAGCGTCCAGGGGTAGAGTGGTCGGAAAGCTTCGCCGCCAACGTAGACCGCGTCGGCACCGTTGTCGATGGCGGCCTTCGCTGCATCCACCGTGTTTACGCGTACGGAGAGCGTGCGGTGCGGTGCGTTTTCCTTGTCGATAGCGCGCTCCTGATTGAGAATGTCGTCCTGGAAGCCGGCTTCTTCGATGGCGTCGGAGAAGAAGCGCGGCTCGCGTTCGCCCGTGAAGCCGATGTCCTTTGCCGTAGGCTGGCCGAAGGCAAAGGTGGTCGTGAAGTCGCGTGCGCGGTTATCGTAGAGCTTTTTCCAGCCTTCTTCGTCCGTGTGGTAGCCGTTCGGGTCGGCGATGTAGGCATCAATGGCCTTGCGGTAGGTGCTGACGATGCGGCGGATGAATCCTGCCGGACGCATGCGGCCCTCGATCTTGAAGGAGAAGACACCAGCCTGGATGAGCTGCGGGATGGCGCGGTACATGCACATGTCCTTGAGAGCGAGCTTGTAGGCACCGGGGCCGTCCTGATCCAGCGTCTCGCCTGTCTTTTCGTCGATGAGCGTGTAGGCCCAGCGGCAGGGCTTGAGGCAGCGGCCGCGGTTGCCGCTCTGGCTGAAGACGACGCCGGAGTGGATGCACTGGCCGGATTCGGAGAAGCACATGTCGCCATGCATGAAGTATTCGACCTCGATGCCCGTCTTTTCACGGAAGAGCGAGAGCTCGGAGAGCGTCATCTCGCGGCCCACGACGATGCGCGTGATGCCGTATTCCTTGAGCTTTTCGATGGCGTAGGCGTTGTGCGTGTTCATCATCACGGAGGTGTGCAGTGGGATGTCGATGCAGAGGTCGCGCACGAGCTTCAGCACGGCGAAGTCCTGCACGAGGATGGCATCGGGGCGGATTTCGTTCAGGTAGCGCAGATAGTCCCTGAGTGCGGGGAGTTCCTCGTCGCTGATGAGGTTGTTCAGCGTGATGTAGAGGCGCACGCCGTGGCTGTGCGTGTAGGCGATGGCCTTTTTCAGCATCTCGTCGTCAAAGTTGAAGTCGCCTTCGTGCATGCGCATGTTGAAGTGCTTGCCGCCGAGGTAGACCGCGTCTGCACCGGCCTCTACGGCAGCCTCCAGAGCGTCCCAGGTGCCGGCCGGAGCCAGCAGTTCTACCGATTTGCGCGTCAGATTCATAGTAACAGGTTCTCCTTTACGAATATGTACCGTCTTAACGGTATGTATATGTCATGTTTGATATTTTGAGTTGCAGATACGAACTCCAACCTACAGTATAGCAGGTAGCAGGGCGAAGGGCAAATGTTGCCATGGCAACATGCAAAAAAATTCCTGCCGATGGGCAAAAGTACGTCAGCAGGATTTCTCCTGCCATGGATCGCCGGATGCTGTTTGTCCTGAAAAGACAAACAGGTAAACAAAAGTTCCACGCCTAAAGTCTTATTTTCTGCCTTGTGCATACATAATACATCTTAAGCGGACAAAAATAATTAATTTTTAACACAGATAAGGCAGGAAATCGCTATCTTTTGGCCAATAGTAACATATCGGATTAGTTTAACAGATATATTCAGGGAGGAGTTCCTATGGTGTTGGGAATCAGACAGAAATTTATTGTCCTATGCGGGCTGGTTGGCGCGCTGCTGGCCGTTGTCTCGCTGTTGGGATATTTTATGGCCTACCGTGCCCTTGATGCGAGCATCAAGGGCGAGATTACGGCGAGCATGGCCAGCGAGCAACGCGATCTGGCGGGCTGGGTGAAGGAGCACGTGCGCATTTCCGAGGATCTGGCCAATCATGCAGCAGACCTGGATGCGGCAGCAGCGGGCGGCCATCCGTCGCATAAGCTCTTTGCCCCGTCCAAGGATGAGATGCTGCTCGGTCTCACCCTGGCGCGGGATGATAGCACGGTCGTGAGCTGGCCCTCGGGCGATATCACCGGCAAGCTGGATCCGCATACGCGCAGCTGGTACAACGATGCCAAGGCGGCGGGACATACCATCTACACGGATCCGTACAAGGATGCCATCACGGGCAAGCTCTGCATGTCGATTGCCACGCCGTATTACGATGCAAATGGGGCTTTTGCGGGGGCGACCTGCGAGGATGTATCGCTGGAGAGCCTGGAGCAGTATGCCGGCAGCATCCACTACAAGGGTGAAGGCGTTGGCGCAATCATCGGCCAGGATGGCGTCATCGTGGCCGCGGCGGACAGCAGTATGACGGGCAAGTCCGTGTCGGAGTACGCTTCGCTGCAGCCGCATTTCAGCGAGATGCAGAACAATAAATCCGGCTATTTCATCACCGATGTAGCGGGCGAAAAGACGATTATCGCCTACGATACGGTGGCGGGCCCGAACTGGATTATGGCACTGGCAGTGCCGGAGAGTACGGTCTTTGCCAGCATGACCTCGATGAAATGGATGTTCCTCATCGTGACGCTCGTGGGCCTCGTGCTCGTTCTGCTCGTCACGCGTCAGTTTGCGCTGCGCATCGTGACGCCGGTGCGGACGTTGCAGGCACAGGCTGGTGAGCTGGCCAAAGGCAACCTGCGCATCGACGACTGCGCGGTCACGAGCCAGGATGAGCTCGGCCAGCTGGCCCACTCTTTCAACGAAATGACGGCCAGCCTGCGTCAGTTGCTGCAGAATGTCTCCAAGACTACGGAGCAGGTCGCCTCGGCCTCCGAGGAACTCACGGCGAACTCTGACCAGTCGGCACAGGCCAGCCAGAGCGTGGCGCAGACCATCGTCGATGTGGCCAATAGCATGGAGGAACAGCTACGTGGCGTGGACGGCGTGAAACAGCACGTTGATCAGGTCTACACGCAGGTCGGTGCGATGACGGACAAGGCGAAGGTCATCACGCAGCGTTCGGCTGAGACGGCGGAGGCCGCGGCCAAGGGACAGCAGCTCATGCAGGGCTCTGTCGATCAGATGGCGGAAATCGAGCAGAGCGTGAACGCGACCTCGGCCGTGATGGATAAGCTCGGTGCCAATTCCCAGGAAATCGGCACCATCGTCGAGACCATTTCGGGGATTGCCGAGCAGACGAACCTGCTTGCCCTCAACGCGGCCATTGAGGCGGCGCGCGCCGGTGAACAGGGACGCGGTTTCTCCGTCGTGGCCGATGAGGTGCGCAAGCTGGCCGAGGCGTCCCAGCAGGCGGCCGGTGAAATAACGGCGCGCATCGAGACCATCCAGCACGATACGGAGCAGGCCCTGGCCAGCATGCAGCAGGGCACGGAGCGCGTGAAGTCCGGCATGGCCTCCATCCGCGAGGTTGGTACGGAGTTTGGCGATATCATGACGCAGATCGGCCAGACGAAGGACGATATGCTGGGCATCAGCGAGGCCGTGCAGAAGCTCGCGGATAGCACGCAGGAAATCGTGCAGGTCGTCGACAACATCGACACGATCAGCCGCAAGACTTCGGAGAATACGCAGACCATCAGCGCTGCCGCCGAGCAGCAGGGTGCCTCGACCGAGGAGATTGCCGCAGCCTCCCGCAGCCTCGCCGGTCTCGCCGAAGAGCTGCAGACGGCCGCGAAGAAGTTCAAGGTCTAAGACTTTGTTCTACCGCGCATAAAAATAGCACCTCTTTGCCATCAGTATAAATAACAGGATTCAATCAAGCACGTTGCATTTCTCTGCTTTTTGTGCTATATTGTAACGTATCGTGGCGATGATGAAGGAAAGTAGTCTTTGCTGACTGTGCAGAGAGAGCCTCCGGCTGGTGGAAGGGGGCGGCAGGGCAGGGGTGAAGTTCCCTTCGGAGTTTCCAGGTGAAGCAGCAGTAGCCGGGACGCGGGGCGGCGTTATGGCCAGCAAAAGTGATAAATCAGAGTGGTACCGCGAAAGCGCATATCGAGAGATACAAGCCTTCGCCTCTGGGAGCCAGGTCTCCCGAGGTGGAGGCTTTTCCTATTATCTGAGGAGGTTCTGTTCAATGGCCATGGAAGAGAAGATTGAAGCCCTGAAGGCACAGGCAGCGGAGGCAGTCCGGAATGCGGCCTCGACGCTCAGCGAGCTGGATGACATTCGCGTGCAGTTCCTGGGCAAGAAAGGCGAGTTCACGAGCATTCTGCGCGGCATGGGGGCCGTCGCAAAGGAAGACCGCCCGAAGATCGGCAAGATCGTCAACGAGGCGAAGGCGCAGGTCGAGGCGCTAATTGCCGAGAAGAACGAGGAGCTCAAGGCGCGCGCGCTGGAAGAGCGTCTCGCGCAGGAGAAAATCGACGTCACGCTGCCGGGCCGCCGCCAGCCACTCGGGCATCTGCATCCGCTGACGCTCACGCTGGAGCGTATCAAGGATATCTTCTTCCGCATGGGCTTCTCCGTCGAGGAGGGCCCGGAGATCGAGCGCGACTACTTCAACTTTGAGGCGCTGAACCTGCCGAAGGATCATCCGGCGCGCGACATGCAGGATTCTTTCTATATTACGGATGAAATCCTCATGCGTTCGCAGACCTCGCCGGTGCAGGCGCGCACGATGCAGAAGAACGAGCCGAACGCGCCGATCCGCATGATCGCGCCGGGCCGTGTCTATCGCCGCGACGAGTACGATGCGACCCATTCGCCGATGTTCACGCAGGTCGAGGGTCTCGTGATCGACGAGGGCATCAGTCTCGGCGACCTCAAGGGCACGCTGGAGCTTTTCCTGCATCAGATCTTCAACGAGAACGTCGGCGTGCGCTTCCGCCCGAGCTTCTTCCCCTTCACGGAGCCGTCGGCTGAGGTTGATATCTCCTGTGTCATGTGCCACGGCAAGGGCTGCAAGGTCTGCAAGGGTACGGGCTGGCTCGAGATTCTCGGCGCGGGCATGGTGCATCCGCACGTGCTGGAGATGAGCGGCTACGACCCGAAGAAGGTCAGCGGTTTTGCATTCGGCATGGGCGTGGAGCGCATCGCGATGCTCAGCTATGGCGTCGACGACCTGCGTCTGTTCTACGACAACGACCAGCGTTTCCTGAGCCAGTTCTGATTTTGCGGAGGGGATTTTTATCATGCAGGTATCCATCAAATGGTTAAAACATTATATTGATTTCGACTGGTCTGCCGAGGAATTGGCGGACAAATATACGATGGCTGGCGTGCCGGTGGAGAACGTCGTGCGCCAGGATGAGGGCCTCGACAAGGTCATCACGGGCCGCATCGAGGAGATTACGGCGCATCCGGATTCCGACCATCTGCAGATCTGCCAGATGAATGTGGGCGGCAAGGATCGCATCCAGATCATCACGGGCGCGCAGAACGTCAAAGAAGGGCAGGTCGTGCCCGTCGCCATGGTGGGCGCGCATCTACCAAACGGTGCGCACATCAAGAAGGGCAAGCTGCGCGGCCTGCCCTCCAACGGCATGCTCTGCAGCGCAGGCGAGCTGCACCTCGACACGACGAACCTCACGGAGGAGCAGCTGAACGGCATCTACATCCTGCCGGAGGATACGCCGGTCGGCGTGCCTGTCGCCAGTGTGCTCGGCCTCGATGACGCCGTGCTCGAGTTCGAGCTCACGGCCAATCGCGGCGACTGCTTCAGCGTGCTGGGCCTCGTGCGCGAGATCGCCGTGCTCACGGGCAACCAGCCGAAGTGGCCGGTCATCCAGTGCAAGGAGGATGACGAGGCCAAGGCTGCCGAGATGCTCAGCTGCGGCATCGATGCGCCGGAGCTCTGCCAGCGCTATACAGCACGCGTCATCAAGAACGTGAAGATCGGCCCGTCGCCGGTCTGGATGCAGGAGCGCCTCGAGGGTGCCGGCATCCGTGCCATCAACAACGTCGTCGATGTGACGAATTACGTCATGCTGGAGCTCGGCCAGCCGATGCACGCCTATGACTACGACCAGATTACGGGCCACACGCTGACGGCGCGCCTCGCCAAGGCAGGCGAGAACCTGCACACCCTCGATGACAGCGACCGCGTGGCCAAGGGAACGGAACTCGTCATCGCAGACAGCGAGCATCCGGCGGGCCTTGCAGGCATCATGGGCGGCCTCGAGACCGAGGTCACGGAGAACACGAAGACCATCGTGCTGGAGGCGGCTTCCTTCAACGGGCCGAATATTCGCCGCACTTCCCGCGCTTGCGGCCTGCACACGGAGGCATCGGGACGCTTCGAGCGTGGCGTGAACGTGCCGGATATCCCGCAGGCGCTCGACCGCGCCGCTCAGCTGTTGCAGGACATGGGCGCCTGCACGGTGACGCAGGGCATCATCGACGTCTATCCTGAGCTGAAAGCCAAGGTTACCATCGACTACACGGCAGACCAGATCAACCGCCGCCTCGGTACGGCTTTGACGGCTGTGCAGATGAACGAGATCCTGGTGAAGCTCGGCTTCGATGTCCAGAAGCTGGCGGGCGATAAATTCCGCGCGACCGTGCCGAATTGGCGCAATGACTGCACGCTGATGGAAGATCTCTCCGAGGAAGTCGCGCGCATCTATGGCCTCGACAACATCAAGAGCACGACGCCCTTTGGCCATGTCATGCAGGGCCAGAAGAGCGAGAAACAGGTCTTTGTCGAGCGCATCAAGCACATCCTCGTGGGGCTCGGCATGACGGAGGAGCTCTCCTTCAGTTTCACGAATACGGACATGCTGGATAAGCTGCTCGTGCCCGCCGACTCGAAGCTGCGCCAGGCCATCCCCATCATGAACCCGCTGACGGATGAGGCACCGCTCGTGCGCACCTGCCTGCTGACCTCCATCATGGAGAATGCGCTGCGCAATTTCTCGCGCAAGAACATGGACCTCAAGTACTTTGACGTGGCACCGGTATTCTTCCCGAAGCAGCTGCCACTTACGGAACTGCCGGAGGAGCGCCTCGAGCTCGTCGGCCTTATCACTGGCCGTCGCGAGACCGCGGGCTGGAATCAGGGCAACGAGAACGTTGACTTCTACGATATGAAGGGCATCGTCGAGGAGCTGTTCCTGCAGCTCGGTCTTACGCGCTATACCGTGGAGGCAGGCGAGCACTTCGCGCTGCATCCGGGCAAGACGGCGCTCTTCAAGAAGGGCCGCGATGTGCTGGCAGCTGTGGGCGAGCTCCATCCGCAGGCCGCCGCGAACTTCGGCGTAAAGCAGAAGTTCTATCTCTTCACGATGGATGTGGCTACGCTGATGAAGTATAGCGGTCAGCAGGCGAAGATCGAGTCCCTGCCGAAGTACCCGGCCATTTCCCGTGATCTCGCGATGGTCGTCGATACGGATACGGCAGCCGGCGAGATCGAGCGCGTGATTAAGAAGCACGGCGGCAACGAGCTCAAGAGCATCACGCTGTTCGATGTCTATACGGGCGCTCAGGTCGGTGAGGGTAAGAAGAGCCTCGCCTTCAACTTGCAGTTCCAGTCAAAAGAGCGTACACTTAAAGATGAAGAGGCCGATCAGGCTTTCCAGAATATCCTGCAGGCAGTTGAGCAGCAGTTTGCGGCTGAGCTGCGCAGCTAATAGGTGGTGACGCCCATGCCGGAAAAGGCAAAGCAGAAAAAAGAAAAGAAGCAGGAGCGTGTCGTCGTCGAGATTTTCGGCCAGGATTACGCGTTGCGTACCGACGAGCCGGAATACCTGCGGCAGCTGGCCACCGTCGTGGATAAGCAGATGAAGCAGACCGCCCGCAAGGCGCATACCTTCGACGCGACGAAGATCGCCGTCCTCGGTGCGCTGCAGATTGCGGATGAGTACTGCAAGCTGCGCAAGGATTACGATGAGCTGGTGGAGCTGCTGGACGAGAAATAAGCCCGGCAGTGCCGAAAGGCGGTAGAGAGACCTCAGCAGTCACATGATGTGGCCGCAGGGGTCTCTTGCTATCTCTGAGAAAAGGGTGGAATGCTGCATGACGGAACTTTGGCCGAAACTGACGGTGAGGCGGCGATTCCTGCTGCAAAATCTGGTCATGGTGCTCGTGCCGGTACTCTTGCTGGTTTTTATCGGTGCAGGCACGTATTATGGCCTCAGGGCCACGGGCAATTTCCGTGACCGCGAGATGGAACTGCTGTGGCCGGAGGCCGGGTCGGCGGTGCCGGTGTCGCTGGCTCTCAGTCATCTGCGGGCGCATGTGGATATGTCGGAACTGGAGGACGGGCATCAGGATATTGTGCCGCGCCGTTATTTCACCAGCGTGGAAGCGCTGGGTATGCGCGTGGCTGTCCTGCATGACGGCCAGGTCAACTATGAGACCGAGCCGGGCAATGCGCAGGCACTGGTGGCCGAGACCTATGCACGCGCGCCCATGAGTCAGAACATATATCGCTGGGACGACGATGGACTTGTGTTCCGCTACCAGAATCCGGAGCATCGGGCGATAGCCGTAGCGGTTATGGACAGGCCCTTCGTGCTCGATGAGGGTTACTTCCCCGCCAATATGGCCTGCCTGTTGGAAAAATTGCTGGTGGCTGTGGTCTTGCTCGCCTCACTCATCATCGCCGGTGTGGGGTATTTCCTGGCGCGGCGCGGTGCGCGGCATATCCTGCAGCCTCTGACTGAGCTGCAGCAGTCGGCCAGACGCATTGGTGCGGGTGACTACGATACGTCGGTGCCAGTATATCATGATGATGAACTGGGGGAGACGGCGGCGGTCTTTGAGCGGATGCGTCAGCAGCTCAGAAGCGATCGCCAGCTCCGTAAGCGTTATGAGCGCAACCGGCAGGAGCTCATGGCGGGGATTGCCCATGATCTTGCGACGCCGCTGACAAAAATTCAGGGCTTTACCGAAGGCATTACGGATGGCATTGCCAATACCCCGGAAAAAAGGCGCCATTACCTCGAACGCATACACGCAACGAGCAAACAGATGGAAGGGCTCGTGCGCCAGCTCTTCCTGGTATCGAAGCTGGAACTGGGGGAGGTGGCCTTTCAATGGCAGCAGCTGCCGGTGCGGCGCGTGCTGCAGGGCTATGTGGCAGAACAGCAGGATAACCTGCCTAAAGGATTTGACCTGCGATTCGCCGATGACTGGCCGCAGGACAGTGAACCGCTGCTGCGGCTGGATCGGGATCAGTTCCACCGCGTGCTGGATAATCTGCTCAGCAACAGTATCCGCTACCAGATGGGTGATCAGGGCAGCCTGACATTCCAGCTCTATCGGTCGGGAGAACAGCTGGTTATCCGTGCGCAGGATACGGGCAAGGGCGTGGTCGCAGAGGAACTGCCGCATCTTTTTGAGAGCTTTTACCGCACGGATAAGGCGCGCGTCAATGTGGCGGGCGGCAGCGGCCTCGGCCTGGCCATCGTGCGCCATATCATCGAGGCCATGCAGGGCAGCGTGCGCGCGGAGCAGGTGCCGGAAGGCGGCCTCAGGATTGTTATGACCTTTCCCTGGCAGGAGAGGCGGGAGAAGAAATGAGTATGCAGAAAATTCTTATCGTGGAAGATGATATCGATATCGCCGAGCTGGAGCGGGATTATTTCGAGGCGGCGGGTTTCGCCGCGACCATCGAGACGGATGGCAGGCGCGGGCAGGAAGCAGCGCTCACGGGCGGCTATGACCTCGTGGTGCTCGACCTCATGTTGCCGGGGGAGGATGGCTTTGCCATTTGCCGCGCCCTGCGGCAGCAATCGGATATACCCATCGTATTCGTTTCGGCCCGGCAGACGGACGTGGATAAGATCCGCAGCTTCGGCCTCGGTGCGGACGACTACCTGACGAAGCCTTTCAGTCCAGGGGAACTGGTGGCGCGCTGCCAGGCACATTTGCGCCGCTATGCCCAGCTGAAGGGACACACACGTCAGGCGAAGCAATGCCTGAAAGCCCGTGGCCTCGAACTGCGCAAGGCGGAGCATCGCGTGTTCCTCGATGGCAGGGAAATTGTGTTGCCGCATCGGGAATTCGACCTGCTGGCCTTTCTTATGGAGAATGCGGGCTGCATTTTTTCCCGCGATACGCTTTTTGAGCGCCTTTGGGGGCTGGACGCCCTCGGCAATACGGCCACGGTCGCCGTGCACATCAACCGCATCCGCGAGCGTCTCGGTGACAACAGCACGCAGCCCCGCTTCATCGAGACCGTGCGCGGCGCAGGCTACCGCTTCCGCAAGGATTGATACAGCGGTCGGCCAGCGGTACGAAAAACATAGATATGCAAAAGGCTGCCTCGTCGGGGCAGCCTTTTGTATTGGAGACATTATAGGGGAAATCAACGATTATGCAGCAAGCCGCGCTGGTAGAGGTCGCTGGCCTGTTCGTACCAGGCGAGGGCCTGCTGGTTGAGGACGGGGGGCACGGATTCCTCGCTGTACTGGCTCGTCTGCCAGTCGTCGATGTGGCGGGCATCGGCCTGCTGGTCCGGTGTCAGCACGATGAGCTGGTCGTCCTGTACGAGGCCGAGCCCCTGATACGTGCTGATGAAGGCACGGTCCACAGCGGGGTCGGTCTGGAAGAGGTCGCGTCCCAGCCAGCTCGTGCGGTAGGAGAGCCCTGCCATGCCGAGCAGGGTCGGCCCCAGGTCCATCTGGCTCACGAGGCGGTCGGTGCGGCCCGGCTGGATGAGTCCCGGTGCGTAGACGAGGCAGGGGATGTGGTAGCGATGCACGGGCAGCGTCGTCTTGCCCGCGACGTCGGCCTGATGATCGGCCACGATGACGAAAATCGTGTTGTTGAACCAGGGCTTTTCTTTGGCGCGCTCGAGGAAGTCGTGGATGGCCCAGTCCGTATAGCGCACGGCGCCGTTGCGCGTACCCTGCTTACCCTCGACACGGCCCATGGGGAAGGTGTAGGGGCGGTGGTTCGAAGTCGTCATGACCATTTCGAAGGCGGGCTCACCCGCAGCCGCGTGCTCGTCCATGGCGCGCAGCACCTGCGTGAAGAGCGTCTCGTCGGCCACGCCCCAGACGGTTTCCTGAATGATGTCATCCTTGGGCACAGAGAGACGGTCACGAATCGTATAGCCATTGCTTTCAAAGAACGCATTCATGTTGTCGAAATAGCCGTAGCCGCCATAGAGGAAGTCGCGGGCGTAGCCATTCTGGCGGAAGGCATCGCCGAGCGAGCTGAGATCCTCGTTGCCCGCGCGGCGCAGGATGGACTGGCCGGGCGTTGGCGGCACGGCCAGGGTGATGGCCTCGAGGCCGCGCACCGTGCGTGTACCCGTCGCGTACATGTTGGAGAAAACGAAGGATTCCTGGGCCAGCGCATCGAGATACGGCGTCTGCGACTCTCTGGCACCGAAGGCACCGCAATAGCTGCTGCTCAGGCTCTCCACCGTGATGAGCACAACATTGGGCTTTTTGCCCGTCAGTTCATTTTCGTTATGTACTTCGCGCAGGGTGCTGTCGTCGTCGAGAAAGGTCACGTTCGGGGCACTCAGGTTCTGACGCAGCTGTGCCAGCCCGGCGTCTTTGTCGCCCGTTTCGTAGAAGGTTTCGTAGTCGAGCTCGTTGGCAAAGTAAGCGTGCACGAACTCATAGGGGCCGTTGCCTGTCAGCTCGTTGTTGTAGCGGTTCGCCGTGAGATGCGTGTGCCAGCTGGCAGAGGTCAGCGTGGCAGCACCTGCGGGCAGGAGAATGCCGGCGAGGCAGAGGGCGAGCGCGCGGCGCGGTGCCCAATTATACTCCTGTGGCAGCCAGCGGCTCTGTCCCCAGGTGATGAGTCCCGCGAGAATCAGGATGGCGGGGATGATCAGTCCCATGTGGTAGGACTGGAAAATCATGCCAATCATTTCGTGCGTGTAGACGAGATAATCGACGGCGATGAAGTTGAAGTTCGTATGGAACTCCGCCCAGTAGAGATAGAGCGCGATGGCACAGAAGACCATGAAGACATTCAGCAGGAACGTCAATGCGGCGAGGCCATAGCGGTGTACGCGTGCAGAGAGAAAATGCTGCGGTATGAGCAGGTAAACCAGCGGCAGCAGGCAGAAGAACACGCCCGCACTGAGGTCGTAGATGAAGCCGAGACCAAAGCACTTTATCAGGTCGGGCACGGCGAGCGAGGCCGCGCCCGCCGCACTCAGGAGCATGACGAGACGCGTGAGCATCTGTACCGCGCACCAGCTGGTGAGCAGCAGGAGCAGATAGGAGACCGCACTGCCCGGACGGCGTGAAGTGGAAAAATACGACATGGATAAGACCTTCCTTTTAGCATACCATAGCTTATTGTCTTTCAGCATAAAGGAAGAACTTATCCGTCAAATAATGTCGCCTTAAACAATAGATAAACTCTTGTGTATAGGTGCCATTACAAGTCGATATAACGCGCTCTCGTCAGTGTGGCTTCGCGGTGGGCGATGGCGATGATGGTGCGGTGGCGGGCGGCGCGGTCCAGGGTCTGGAGCACGTGCCGGGCCGTGGCGGTGTCGAGGTGGGCCGTGAACTCGTCGAGGAGCAGCAGCGGCGGGTCACAGGCGAGGGCACGCGCGAGGGCGAGCAGCTGCCATTGGCCTGCGGAGAAAGTGCCCTGCCCGATGGGTGTGTCGAGGCCCTGTGGCATTTTCTCCACCGCGGGCGTCAGCCCCGTCACGTCCAGCAGGGCCCAGAGGTCGCTGTCGGGCAGGATGGCGGCTGGCTGTTTTGCCAGCGCGGTGCTGGCTATGTTTTTTGGGGAGGCGTCAGGTGCGTCTCCTTTTTTTGTTGCCTGTGTTTCCGCGTTTGCGGTGGGTTGCTCGCCCTGCGCCAGCGTGAGCTGGTCGCGCAGGGTGCCGGCGACGCGGGGGCAGTCCTGCTCGACGATGCCGAAGAGCAGGCGGCGCTGCTCCGGTGCTATCTGGTCCGGTGCCTGGCCGCAGAGGGTGACCGTGCCCTGCGTGGGCGTATAGAGGCCCGTGAGCAGGCGGAAGAGCGTCGTCTTGCCCGCGCCCGTGCGGCCGCGGATGACGACGTGCTCGCCGGGCTGCACGGTCAGGTTGAAGTGCTGAATCACGGGCGTTTGTCCATCATAGCTAAAGCTGACATCGGCGAATACACAGGCAGGGGTGCTGGCAGAGAGCGTTTGGCTGCTGGACGCTGTGTCCGTGGCCGTATGTGCGGGTGCAGCCTTGTCCGTCGAGGATACAGGCATAGATTCCGTATTGGCTGCAGGAGGGACAGTGCCGGCTGCCTTTCCTGCGGGTAGCGGGAGTTCCGGCAGGGCGAGGAAGCTGCGCACGCGTTCCAGGGCGGCCGTGGCGGTCTGGATGTGCTGAATCTCCATGCCGAGCGCCTCCAGCGGCGCGAAGAGGGAGAGGATGTAGGCCGTCATGGCGACGGCCTGGCCGACGGATAGGCCGAAGAGGGCGCGCGTGCTTTCGCCAGCTGCGAGCACCATCATGGTGGCGATGAGTGCGGCCGTGAGCGTCTTGATGATGGGAGAGTAGACGGAATCGAAAAAGTTCGTCTGCTCCGTGGCGCGGAAACTGTCCGCAATGGCACCCGCATAGCGCTGGTACATGAAACGTTCCGTGCCGAAGCTGCGGATGAGCGGGAGGTTCTGCAGCGTCTCGGGCAGGCAGGCGAAGACGGCGGCGATGGCCGAGCGCTGCTGGAGCTGGGCGCGGTGCACGCGCCGCTGACAGGCCTGGGTAAAGGCGTAGAGGGCGGGCAGGACGCAGGCGAGCAGCAGGCCGAGCGCGAGGTTCGTCCAAAAGATGATGCCCAGCGTGAGCACGAGGCGCAGGCTGCTCGCGAGCAGGGTCACGATGCCCTCGGTAAAGAGCACGTTGACCGCGTCGACATCGTTCAGCAGGCGCGAGCTCGTCTCACCGGCGGGATGTGCCGTGTAGTAGCTGGCGGGCAGGCGCGTGAGCTTTGCCGCCATGCGGCTGCGAAGCGCGTGCATGAGGTGCTGGCCCAGCGCGATGATGGCGCTGTTCTGCCCGCTTTCGGCGAGGTTGGCGGCAATGCTCAGCGCGAGATAAAGGAAGCCGGGTGTGAGCACAGTCTGGCCTGCCGTCAGCCAATCGATGAAGCGGCCGAGCAGCAGCGGTGGCAGCTGGGCTGTGGCGGCCGTGAGCGCGATGAGCAGCAGCACGGCGAGGCAGCGGCCCCGATATTGCCGTACGTATTCGGCTAAGGGATTTTTTTTCATGCGTGCGCACCTCCTGCCTGCTGCTGATATTCCCGGGCAAAGTCCGGCACCTTTTTGCATACCTCTGTGAAAGTTCCCCATATGGCTTCGCCTTGACTGAGGTACAGGACGTAGTCGCAGGAGGGGCATAGGGTGAACTGGTGCGTGCTCAGGATGATAGTGCGCTGCTGCTGCCAGTGGCGCAGCTGCGTGAAAATCTGCGTGGTAGTCGCCGCATCGAGGGCGGCAAAGGGATCGTCGAGCACGAGCAGGCTGCCCGCATGGGCGAGCGTGCGCGCGAGAGCGAGGCGCTGCTGCTGGCCGCCCGAGAGAGGACTGCCGTCGCTGAGCATCGGCGTGTCTGCGCCCTGAGGCAGCGCAGCGATTTCCTCCGTGAGCGCGGTGAGCACGAGGTAGGGGGCGATGTCGATGTCCTCACCGAGCGTGATGTTATCGCGAATTGTGCCGCTGAAAAAGCCGTGTTCATGGGGCAGGGGCGTAATATTGTCGCGCCGCTGTTCATCCGGCAGGTCACGCCACTCTGCCAGCTGTGCCTCGGGGACGGGGGCATCGCCGGAGAGGCGGGCGAGTCGCTGTGCTTTGGTGGTCTTGCCTGTCTGCTGGTCCTGTCTGCCCCAGAGATGCCCCGTATAGGTGAGCCCTTGCGTCAGTACGCGGAGCAGCGTGCTCTTGCCGCTGGCGATGGGGCCGGTGACAGCGAGCAGGGATCCGGCGGGGAGGTCTAGCGTCAGGTCTTGTACGATTTGCTTTTGGCCGAGCGTTACGCCGAAGTCCTGCAGGGAGAGGGACAGCGGTGTCTGCAAGGGCCGGCGCGGGGAAGGTGCGGGCGGCAGCCGGAGCAGCGGCTTGACGCGCTGCCAGGAGACCTGTGCTTTCTGTACGGCATTGAAGAGCTTGGCACCGTGGGAGGCCTTTTCGGCGAGGCGCAAGTAGCAGGCGAAGAAAGCCGTGAAGGCTGCGATGTCCCAGTAGCCGGTTTGCACGTAGGTACCGCCGTAATAGAAGATGGGCAGCGTGCCCAGCACGGTGATGACGCGGTAGAGCGGCTGCAACGCATTCTCCCAGAGGCCGGCGCGCACGGATTTCTGCTGGTAGTCCGTGAGCTGGCGCTCGTAGACGGTGTTGCGGCGCGTTTCATAGCCTGTGAGGCGCCAGGTCAGCGCGTGGGCGAGGCGGTCGAGCGTGGCTGAGGTCAGCTGCCCCTCGCTTTCGCGCACGCGGCGGTTCGCCGTGGCCACCTGACGCTTGACTTTGAGGGCGATAAGATAAGCCACGGGAATGATGAGGCAGGCGTAGAGCGTGAGTGGCGCGTCGTAGGCGGCGAGGAAGGCGAGATAGGCCACCATGACCACGCCCGTGTCGAAGAGCTCCGTCGTGAATTTGCGCACGCCTTCCGTGCAGATATCGACGTCGCCGACGGCTTTGGTCATGACTTCGCCCGTCGTGCCCTGGGGCGGTTGGCTGAGCAGGCAGCGGTAGAGCACGAGGCGCAGGTTGCGGCTGAGGTTGTTGGCGAAGCGCCGCACGAAGAAGCGCTTGCCCGCACGGCAGCCCTGCACAAGCGCGATGACGCCGAGATAGGTGAGTGCGAGCGTGAGCATGGCGTTCCACGTCGATGCGCCGCCTACGATGGCGGTGAGGCATTGCGCCATCTGGCCCTCGAAATACGGCCCGGCGGTCATGCCTGCGTTGTAGACGAGGCCTGTCACGGTCACGAGCAGCAGATAGCGCCATTCCGTCCGGATATAGCTGGTGAGGCGCTGCGGGCGGCGCAGGTAGGGTGGTTGAGGTTGCTCAGGCATATCATATCGCTTCCTTTTGCTTGGTTGCTTTCATTATAGCATATGGGGAATGAGGCCAAATATGTTTTTCAGGGGTGAGGCATTCGGCCGGTGCGGGCGGGGTGCCCTGGCGACTGCGCTACACAAACGACCCTCCGCAGGGGCGTGTGCCATCGTTTGGACTTTGGGCCGGCAAGCAACGGCCCGATGCTTCATTGAGGCCGTTCCCCAAAGAGAGTGGAGGGCCGCCGGCTGCGCCGGTAGTGTTCCGCTCCGCTGCCGGGGCACCCGCCCGCACCTGGGCTCGTAGTGATGCGATTCGAGCGCGTTTGCTATAGGATGCAGGGAAGACAATATTGTCTGCATGGGGAAAAGGCGGTATAATAAGTAATGTGCCTGAGGAAGCTGATTGTATAGTGTTTTTTATATGACGGCTTTCTATAGAAAAGATGCGTGAGAGACAAAAAGGGGCTGAGTATTGTGCTGAAAGAGATTGAGTATGTCGATGGCAGTAACCAGAGCTACAAGGTGTTCCATGTGCTGATCGGGACGGATAAGTGCCTGACGTTCCTCAAGGGACAGTTCGGTAGCACCATCAGCGGCAACGCCGTGCAGATGGCGAAGGATGAAGCGCCGGAGCAGAAACACAGTGCCTGGGTTGAGGCCTGGGAGAAGCTGAATGTGCGCAACTGGCTGGACAGCTACAAGGCTGAGGATGCGCAGGCGGTCAAGGATGAAGATAAGTGGTATGTGACGTATCGCGAGGAGGGCGGCAAGGCCCG
This sequence comes from Selenomonadaceae bacterium UBA2897, assembly GCA_002350105.1. Lineage (GTDB taxonomy): Bacteria > Bacillota > Negativicutes > Selenomonadales > Selenomonadaceae > UBA2897. Next base: position 44,468 of record DEDT01000010.1, read on the forward strand.
CCAGATCAAGGGCTTTGGCGTGCATCCTGCGGATTTCGAGCAGTTCCGCAGCTGGCTGCATGGTCTCTATGAGGAACTGCAGGCAAAAGGCAGGAAGTATCTCGTGGATGAGGGGCGCTGGGATAAGGTCTGGCATTATTCGCGCAGCAAGATCATGCGCGCCATGCCTGCCACGCATTGAGGTTGCTCTGAGATTCTTTGCGATAAGGGCGTGAGGCAGGTGTGAGAATGGGATGGACACGAATGGGACTTGCACTGGCGTGGTGCTTGTTTTTCAGCGGCTGGTGCGTGTATCCTGTCGTGCAGGCTGCGGAAGTGTCGACAGTGGAGCAGACGGCGGATGATGCTGCCGCCCGGGAGGAAACCTCTGCGCCGTCGCGCGAGGAGCTGCTCGTGCAGCTGCGGGCGCATATTCTGGCCAAGTATGGCCGGATTGCGGCGCGTGAGCCGATTCCGATGGATTGCCAGGCTCTGCAGCAGAAGTCGTCGCGCTCCTATATGGAGGAGTACGCACTCTACCGCTGGTGGCGTGAGCATGGCGCATGGCAAAAGGCGCTGGTGTCCTGCGAAGCCGCGCGCAAGGAGTCGCTGGCCTTTGACCAGCGCATGGGACTGCGCGCGGAGTCGCCAGCACCGTATCTGACGGATAAGGGCGAGTTGCTCGTGCTGCTGGGCCGTCTGCCAGAGGCCAGAGCGACGCTGCAGCAGGCGGCGGAGCATCTGGCCAATGACCATGACCGCGTGCTGGATTCGCCCTACCTGACGGTGGAAGACCAGCAGCGGTTGCTGGCCTTGCGGCAGGACAGGCTGCGGGAACTGCAGGACTATGTGAAGCAGCTGACAAGCATTTTGTCGCAGGAGGCATCATGAGCTGGCGGGAAAAATTCCGTTTTTGGAAGTGGCGCAAGGCAAACTGGCGGCAGGCCGCGGTGGTATTGCTCGTTGCGGCAGCCATCGCCTTGCTGCTGTTGGAACTCGCGAGCCGCGGGGCGGCGGCTATCTTCAACCGGGCGATGACGCAGCAGGATATGCTGCGCGGCGAGATCCGTGTGGAGCGCATGATCGGCCATATCAATGGCCGCGTTTCTTTTGATAACCTCAGCTGGACGGATCCGGATGGGAACCAGCTGCTACTCGTGCCGCACGGCGAGTTGCGTGTCAGCTTGTGGGACGTGCTGACGCGCAATCTGAATTCGACTACCATTCAGGAATTGACGCTTGATGGGGCGGAGGTCTCCGTGCGTCTGGCCAAGGATATGTCCGTCGATTTTATCCGTCACACGCCTTCGATGAAGAAAATCGACAAGGACAGCGATGCCTGGCTGGATAAGGTCAGCCTCACGGGCCTCAGCGAGGAGGAGCGCAAGAAAATCGGAGAGTGGAAGCGGGAACGCCAGCGGCAAAAGCTCACGAAACAGTGGTCGAACTTCAACCGTGATGGGCGCAAGCTGCGCCTGCGCCTGAATCTCAACCACTGCAATATGGAGGTATTCGTACAGGGACGACATTACGTACTCAGTAATGTCGATCTGCATACCTTCATCAATACGGAGCGCCAGATGCGCATCGAGGCGCGCACGGGGCGGTTCGGCGGCACGATGATCGGGCGGGGCGTTTCCCTGCGCGGTCTCGTGGATTTTCACAGCGAGGAGATGCCGACGGCCGATCTCTCCCTGCAGCTTTACGACGTCGATCCTTCCTCACTGGGCTTCGGCATGAATATCCACGACAGGATGACGATGAAGACGCATTTCGCGGGGCCGGTGACGGATCTCAAGGGCGATGGCGTACTGCAGATTCCCGAGCTGCATATCCCGGGCCTTTCCTTTAGCAATGTGACAGGAAACGTACATTATGAGAATCCTGTGCTGACCTTCACGGACGTTAAGGCCAAAGTATACGATGGCGAGCTCGCGGCAGAGGGAGATTATAACCTCGATACGCGCTACTACCATCTGCGCGGCCGTGGCACGAATCTCTCCACGGCCATCGCCCTGCCGGACGCGCATCTGAAATGCCGCGTCAACCTGGATATCGACATTGATTCCAAGGGCAGCCCCAAGGATACCGTGACTTCGGGGAGCTTTGAGTCGGGGCCGGGGCGCTACCGCCTGCTGCCTTTCGAGCGGCTGGCGGGACGTGTCACCAATGCGGACAAGGATCTGCATTTCTACGATGTCGCCATCGACCTGGCTGGCGTGCATATCCGCACGGATGCGTTCCAGATCCTGCACGGCAAGCTGCAGCTGAATCCCATCCAGATTTTTGATCCCAATGGGAATCTTCTCACCACTTATACGCGGGATTCCTCAGACAAGCAATAAAAATTGCCTGTCGCCCGGTGCTATGCCGGGCGGCAGGCATTCTTTTTGCCTTTAGTGCTTTTTATAGCGGTAGTAGGTCTCGCGCATTTCCTTGCGGCTCTTCGCGGCGGGCCAGAGCTCGCCCACGGCGCCCTTGCGCATGGCGGCTGCGAGATGGTCATAGAGGTCGGGGATCGGGACGTCCGTCTCGAGCTGCGCGATGAGCTCCTTCACAGTCTGGCGGATGGTGTTGCCATCGTGGGGACAAGGCGAGGGCTCGGGCGTGAAGCCATGCAGCTTGACGGCGTCGCGCATCTCCTGCTCGCGGAAGTAGACGAGGGGGCGGATGACCGTGATGCCCGTGCGGTCGAGGTAGGTGACGGGCGTGAACGTCGCCACCTGACCCGAGTAGAAGATATTCATGAGAAAGGTCTCGACCGCATCGTCCTGATGATGGGCGTAGGCAACTTTATTCATGCCGTGTTCCTTCGCGTAGCGGTTCACGGCACCGCGGCGGAAGAACGCGCAGGTGAAGCAGGGGCTCTTGTCCGGCTGCTGCTCGATCGTGCCTGCGATATCGACATCGATGGTCTCATAGGGCACGCCCAGGCTCTCGCAGAACGCGCCGATGCGCGCCGTGTCGAAGTGAGCGTCCGGGAACATCGGGTTGATGGTGAGGGCGGAGAGGCGGAAGTCCTTGTGCAGGCGCTGGCGCAGGGTGGCGAGTGCGTAGACGAGGAAGATGCTGTCCTTGCCTCCCGAGACACCGATGAGGATATGGTCGCCGTCCTGAATCATGTTGAATTCCACGACGGCGCGCATGAGCTTGCTGAAGTAGAGCTGCGGCATATTCTGGATCATGTTTAGGTATTCCTTTGGTCTGTCTTTTTATTTTAGTTGAAATGCATGAGCATCTGCAGGCTGTCGCTGGCGGACTGGCGGGTAATCTCGCTGTCGGGCAGCCACTCCTCCGAGAAGATGGGCAGGCCGCTGACGATGCGCTTGATCTCCTGGCGTGTCTCCTTGATGGCGGCATTGTCCTGCGGCGAGAGGAGCAGGCGGCCGATGATGTGGCCGAGTTTCTCCATGTCCTTCTCCTTAAGCGAGCGCGTCGTGGGGTCGATGCTGGAGAGGCGCAGGATGGGGATGTTCACATCGGACTGGTTCGTCTGCAGAGTTTCCGCCTTGACGAGGATGCTGGCATCGGCGAAGGTGCGCGTGATATCCTCGAGATCGGTGTTCGAGGGCAGCTCGGGCAGCACGAGGTGATTCTCGGTCTCAGCACCATGGCAGCGCAGCCCCTCTGCCTGCAGGCTGCGCTCCAGCGCACGGGCATTGGCGATGACCTGCTGGCAGTAGGAATGGAATTCCTCCGTCTTCGCCTCGCGGAACGTGATGGCCAGCGCGGCGAGCACGTTTTTCTTCAGCGAGTCGTGGCCCGTGCGGTGCACGGTCTTGTCGAGGATGGCGGCGTACTTGCTGCGGCAGAGGATGATGCCGTTCTGCGGGCCATGCAGCACATAGGCGGGGAAGGTGACGACGTCGGCATGCGGTACGGGGCTCTTGAGCGTGCCCGTGGCGACGAGGCCGGCGTTCTGGCCCATATCGACCCAGAGCACGGCACCTGCGTTGTGGGCGATCCGGGCGAGACGGTGGAAGTCCGTGCAGCGCGGCGCGTTGACCGGCGAGTAGATAATCATTTTCGGCTGATGCTGCTGCGTCAGCTGTTCCACTTCGTCGAGATCGATGGCATCGAGCTTGGGGTCGATGCTGTAGTTGACGAAGTTAAAGCTCAGGCTGTCGCCCGTGCAGTATTCGCTTTTGCGGCCGTTGAAGGAGAGAATCGTGTCGCCTTTTTTCGCCATGGCGAAGAAGACGACGCGCGAGGCCGTGTCGAGGCTGCCGAGACGTACGATGGCATGATCGGCACCGTAGAGCTCCGCGGCACGCTGGCAGGCCAGCTCCTCGAGACGCGTGTGGTTGCGTACCGTATGGTGATCGACGAGCTCGTTGCCGAGTGCACTGCCCTTGAGGTAGGAGCTGAAGGGCGAAGCTGCCTGGGCAGTCGGGATGAAGGAAAGCGTATCATGCTGGCGGGTGAGCTCCTCCGAGACGATTTCGTAGAGATCCGGGTCGAAGCCGGACAGGCGTTTCAGAATGTTTTTGTTATCCATAATAAAGACTCCTTTATCCTGCAGCTGGCCCTGCGGCACAGCCTTTGCAGGTGTTTTGATTTTCTTGTTAATAGTATGATTCGCCATTCGTATGGCAAAATCCTGTTTTTCGCGCGGCACTTCTGCGAAAAAGGGCAAAAAACGTCAAAAGACGCCAAACAAGGGGAAATCCGCTGTGCCCCTGTGGAGGAATTATGCTATAATGGGAGCAGTGATAATTTGAGGAGGATATACCAAAATTATGCAGATAAATGAAATGATACACGGCTTCCGCCTGCTGCGGCAGACGCCGGTCAGGGAAATCAATGCCCAGACGTACCTTTTCGAGCACGAGAAGAGCGGTGCGCGCCTGTTCTTCGTACAGGCCGACGATGATAACAAGGTGTTCCACATCACGTTCCGCACGCCGCCGACGGACGATACGGGCGTGGCGCATATCGTGGAGCATTCGACGCTCTGCGGCTCGCGCAAGTACCCGTTGAAGGAGCCGTTCGTCGAGCTCGTGAAGGGCTCGCTGAATACGTTCCTGAATGCGATGACCTACCCGGACAAGACGATGTACCCCGTGGCCAGCCGCAATGCCAAGGACTTCCAGAATCTCATGGACGTCTATCTCGATGCAGTGTTCTATCCGGCCATGCGCGAGAACCCCCAGATCCTCATGCAGGAGGGCTGGCACTACGAGCTGGAGAATCCGGAGGCACCGCTGACCTATAGCGGCGTGGTTTATAATGAAATGAAAGGTGCGCTCTCGGACCCCGATGACCTGCTTGCGAGCAAGCTCATGCAGGCGCTCTACCCCGATACGACGTACCACTATGAGTCGGGCGGCGACCCGGCGGCCATTCCGCAGCTCACGCAGGAGAAGTTCGTCGCGTTCCATAGCAAGTATTACCATCCGTCGAACAGCTATATCTACCTTTACGGTGATCTCGATATGGATACGCAGCTTGAATGGCTGGATCGTGAGTACCTGAGTCACTTCGACCGCATCGCGGTGCACTCGGAGATCGCGGCGCAGGCACCTTTCGAGGCGCTCAAAGAAGTAAAGACGACGTATCCTGTGGGCGCCGCCGAGGAGACGGCGGGCAAGACGTTCGTTTCACTCGCCTGGAGCATCGACGAGCTCAGTCACGAGCAGTCGCTGGGGCTCGACGTGCTGCTGCATGCCCTGCTCGACACGGAGGCTTCGCCGCTGCGTCAGGCCATCCTCGATGCACAGCTGGGCAAGGATGTCGATGTGAACTACGAGGGCGACCTGCGCCAGCCCATGGTCAGCCTGACGCTCAACGGCGCGGAGCCGGAGCGCGCGGCGGCCTTCAAGAAGCTCGTCTATGACAAGCTGGCGGAGTACGCGGAGAAAGGGCTGGAGCGCTCGCTGCTGGAGGCTTCGCTGAACATCTTCGAGTTCCGCCTGCGCGAGGCGGATTTCGGCTCGGCACCGAAGGGCCTGATCTATGGCATCCGTATCATGCGCAGCTGGCTCTATGGCGGCGAACCCGAGGAGCAGCTTTACTACGAGAAAGAACTGGCTGTCCTGCGCGCCGGCCTCGACAACGGCTATTTCACCCGCCTCATCCGCACCTGCCTTTTGGGTAATCCACATGCGGTACTGCTGACCATGGCACCGAGCCAGACGCTGGCCGCGGAAAAGGAAAAAGCGCAGGCTGAGGAGCTGGCGGCGCGCAAGGCTGAGATGAGCGAGCATGACCTGCAGCAGGTCATGGACGATGTCAAGGCGCTCAAGGCGCGTCAGCAGAGTCCGGAGACACCGGAGGCACTGGCCACGATTCCGCTGCTCAAGCTCGCGGATATCCGTCAGGAGCCGGAGAAGCTGCCGCTGGCGGTAAAAGAGGAGCAGGGCACCAAGGTGCTTTGGTCGGACATCGATACCCAGGGCATCGACTACCTGCAGCTGTTCTTTAACCTGCAGGTCGTGCCGCAGGAGCAGATTCCCTACGTGAACATGCTCGTTGACCTGCTCGGCGCTATCGATACGCAGGAAGAGAGCTATGCTGAGCTCTCGAAGGCGCAGAACCTGCATACGGGCGGCATCACTTACAGCGTGACGGGCTTCACCAAGGCGGGTGAGCCGGATTCCCTGCAGCCGTTTTTCCGCATCAAGGCCAAGGCACTGGTGCCGAAGCTGCCGAAGCTCATGGCGTTGCTGCGCGAAATCCTCACGCAGAGCAAGTTCGAGGACAAGAAACGTCTGCGCGACCTGCTGACGCAGGCCCAGTCCTCGATGACCCTCAGCCTGCAGCGCACGGCACATCGCATCGTGAGTTCGCGCGTGAGCAGTTATTTCACGCCGGGCGGCGCATTTGCCGATCAGGGCAGCCTGCCGTACTATCATTTCCTCACCGCTTTCCTCAAGGATTTCGATGCTTCGCTGGCGAAGTTCCAGCAGGTGCTGCCGGAGCTGCTGGCGCGCATCTTCCGTCAGGACAACCTGCTCGTGAGCATCACCTGCGGCAAAGAGGCCTATGCGGCTTTCGCGCAGGAGCTGCCGGCCTTGCAGCAGGCATTGGCCGCGAAAGCGTATGCGCCGGAGCAGTGGCATTGGGAGCTTAAGAAGCGCAACGAGGGCTTCAAGAGCTCGAGCCAGGTGCAGTATGTCGGCAAGGGCGCGAACTTCCTCAAGCTCGGCTATCAATATACCGGCACCATGCACGTGCTGGAGACGCTGCTGCGCTACGGCTACTTCTGGACGAAGGTGCGCGTGCAGGGCGGTGCCTATGGCGCATTCACGAGCTTTAACCGCTGCGGCGACTTGTTCTTCGGCTCCTATCGCGACCCGAACCTGCAGGAGACGCTGGCGGTCTTCGACCACACGGGCGATTTCGTGCGTCACTTCGACTGCTCGGAGCGCGAGATGGTGAAGTCCATCATCGGTACGATGAGCACGGTCGATGTGCCGCTGACGCCGAAGATGAAGGGAGAGGCGGCGACGGGCCTCTGGCTGCGCGGCGTGAGCTACGCCGACCGGCTGAAAGCCAGACAGGAAATCCTCGCGACCAGGCCGGAGGATATCCGCGCGCTGGCGGATCTCGTCGATGCCTGCATGCAGGAGCAGGCCTTCTGCGTATTCGGCAGCGAGGAGAAGGTCGAGGCGGCCAAAGACATCTTCGGCAGCGTCGAGCCGGTGGCCTGAGCCGTCCGGGAAGAAAGACGTATCCTGCGCGTGTACGTTGACAGTGGACGCGATTCATGGGATAATAAAACACAGTTATGTCAATGCTTTTTCTGTAATATAAAATATATGCATTGTAGGGAGTTTTGCGGTTATGAAGAAACCAATTTTTACGGGCGCAGCCGTGGCCATCATCACCCCGTTCACCGAGAACGGGATCAATTATGAGGAATTTGGCCGGGTCATCGAGGACCAGATCAAGGGCGGCACGGACGCCATCGTCGTGGCGGGCACGTCCGGCGAGGCCGCTACGATGAGCGACGAGGAGCACAAGGCTGCCATCAGGTTCGTCGTCGATCAGGTCAGGGGTCGTATCCCGGTCATCGCGGGCACGGGCTCGAATGACACCGCCTATGCCATCCAGCTCTCGCAGTATGCAGAGTCGGTGGGCGTGGACGGCCTGCTCGTGGTGACGCCGTACTACAATAAATGCACGCAGAAAGGCCTCATCGCCCATTATAAGGCGATTGCCGATGCCGTGCATACGCCGATTATCCTCTACGATGTGCCGAGTCGTACGGGCGTTGGCATCCAGATCCCGACCTATGTCGAGCTGGCCAAGCATCCGAATATCGTAGCGGTGAAAGAGGCCAACGGCGACCTCTCGAAAATCCTGCGCCTGCGCGCGGCGGTCGGCGATGAGCTCGTGCTCTACTCGGGCAACGACGACCAGATCGTGCCGATTCTCTCCCTCGGCGGCAAGGGCGTCATCTCTGTGCTCTCGAATGTGGCACCGTCTGACACGCACAAGATGTGCCAGAGCTATTTCGACGGCGACGTAGAGACGGCGGCGAAGCTGCAGATTGCCTATACGGATCTCATCGACGCGCTGTTCTGCGAGGTCAACCCGATTCCCGTAAAAGTTGCGATGCGCAAGCTCGGCTATGCCGCAGGCCCGTTGCGTGCGCCGCTCTCTGAAATGGAGCCCGCACATGAGCAGCAGCTTGAGGCAGCCCTGCATAACCACGGCCTGCTGAAATAATTTCGTTTCGCGATTCACGCTTACAATTACGGCAATGGAGCCCTCCCCTTCGCGGGAGGGCTTTGTCTTTTCAGGAGTTATTATGCACGGAGTATTTGATATCGTGGGGCCGGTGATGATCGGTCCCTCCAGCTCGCATACGGCGGGGGCGGTGCGCCTCGGCCTCATGGCGCGCAAGGTGCTGGGCGAGCAGCCTGTGCAGGCGGAGATTCACCTGCACGGTTCCTTTGCACGCACCTACCGCGGCCACGGCACGGACAAGGCCATTGTGGCGGGCATCATGGGCATGCAGCCGGATGATGAACGCATCCGCGAGGCGCTGCCGCTGGCCAAAGAGCAGGGCCTGCAGTTGCAGTTCAAGCAGGTACAGATCGATGGAGCCCATCCCAATACGGCCATCATCTACCTCACGGGGGCCTCGGGCCATATGGCGCGGATACGCGGGGCCTCGGTGGGTGGCGGCAATATCCTCATTTCCAATATCGACGGCTACGAGGTGGAGCTCACGGGGCAGTATCCGGCTCTGGTGACGATTCACCGGGACCAGCCGGGCATCGTCACGCGGGTCACGGAGATCCTGGCGTGGAATGCGCTCAACGTGGCCTTCATGCGCGTTTCGCGCCAGAGCCGCGGCGCCATGGCCATGATGATTCTCGAGCTGGATGAGGAATTGCCGCGCACGGTGGTAGAGGAGTGCCAGCGGGTGCCGCAGGTACAGAAGGCGTTCAGCATACCGGCCATCGGGTGAGGAGGATAAGATGATTGCATTCAACACGCTGGCGGAGCTCTTCTCCCTGGCAGAGGAAAAGGAGCTGCCGCTCAGCGAAATCGTCATTGCACGGGAGATGCACGACAGCCAGCAGCCGCGCGAGGCCGTATGGCAGGCGATGACGGCCAACTGGCAGGTGATGTGCGCCGCCATCGAGCGCGGCATTGTCAATGAGGAAAAATCCCTCAGCGGTCTCACGGGCGGTGATGCGAAGAAGCTATACGCCTTTGGCGGCAAGGGGTATCTCGGCGAGCAGGCCCTGCTGGCAGCGGCCTATGCCGTGGGCATCAGCGAGGTCAACGCAGTCATGGGACGCATCGTGGCCTGCCCGACGGCCGGCTCCTGCGGCATCGTGCCCGCCGCGCTCTACGCAGCACAGCAGCAGAAAGAATATGATGCTGAGCAGATTATCGCCGCGCTCTTTACGGCGGCGGGCATCGGCATGGTCATCGACCAGAACGCGAGTATCGCGGGCGCGGAGGGCGGCTGTCAGGCCGAGTGTGGCACGGCGGCGGGCATGGCGGCCGGTGCCCTTGTGGAGCTGGCGGGCGGCACGCCGCAGCAGGTGGGCGACGCCGTGGCTCTCGCCATCAAGAATCTTTTGGGACTGGTCTGCGACCCGGTGGCGGGGCTCGTGGAAGTGCCCTGCGTCAAGCGCAACGGCTTCGCGACCATGGTGGCATTGACGGCGGCCGATATGAGCCTCGCGGGCGTGCAGTCCGTCATCCCCGTCGATGAAGTCATCGCCGCCATGGCTCAGATCGGCCATATGCTGCCCCATGCCCTGCGTGAGACGAGCGAGGCGGGCCTCGCGGTCACGCCGACGGCCGAGCGCCTGACGCGTAAGATTTATCCTGATGCGTGAGCAATAGGCAACTTATTATGAAATCCTTAAACTTTTTTATAGCATGAATGCATGAAATGTTGTACAATAACTAGTGTATACGGACGCTGGTATGTGCCGGCGCGAAAAAGCGAACGGGAGGAATTTATCTCATGAAAAAGCTTTTCCAAATCATGCTCGTTGCCTGCCTGATGGTGCTCGGCACGCAGGCGGCTTTTGCCAATTCGGACAAGGCAACGGTCCAGGAGGGGGCTGACCTCACGGCGGTGCGCAGCATGGCTGTGGCTTCGCCGCTCTACATGCAGGTAGACGAAACGGCACCGGATAAGGCGATGCTGACGAAGATCCTTTATGATGCCAGCCATGTGGCGACGAAGTACACGGTCGTTTCCTACGATACGATGGCGCGCCACCTGAAGGATGACAAGAAGATCGACCTCGCGGGCATGGGACGCCATCAGGCGGCAAAGGCCTTCAAGGATAATCTGGCGGGCTATGCCGACAGCTATGTCGTGCTCACGGTGGCCAATAACAGCAAGGTCATTTTCTTCTTTGATGTCTACAAGACGGGTACGAACCAGCTGCTGTTTTCCTATCAGATTCAGGCCAACAGCTCGGAGAAGAACACGGTCGTCGGTTATACGACGTTGTGCGAGCAATTCTACAAGCACTACGAGCGCGCCCTGACGGCTCAGGAAAAACAAACGAAAAAGAAATAAGAAAAAACTGCTGCCGGAGGCTCATGCCTCTGGTCAGCAGTTTTTTTGTACCCGTATGGCCTAGCGCGCGAAACTCAAGGGCTTGATCTTGGCATCTTCCGCCATCTGCTCGTCGATATAGCCGTTTTTGGCCATGGCGTCGAGCACGACCATCTGGCGTTTCTTGGCTGCGATGAAGTCGACGTAGGGGGAGTAGAGGGAAGGGGCGTTCGGCAGGCCCGCGAGCATGGCGCTCTCCGGCAGGATGAGGTCGGCTGGCTTTTTGCCGAAATACCCCTGGCTGGCCGGGCCGATGCCGTAGAAGTTTGAGCCGTAATAAATCGTGTTGAGGTAGAGCTCGAGGATCTCGTCCTTGCTGTAGTTGGCCTCGATATCGAGGGCCAGCAGCAGTTCCTCGCCCTTGCGGCCCCAGGAGCGCTCGTGGGAGAGGAAGAGGTTCTTCACGAGCTGCTGGGTGATGGTGCTCGCGCCTTCCTCGATCTGGCCGTACTGGATATTCACGAGTGCCGCGCGGGCGATGCCCGTGGGGTCGAAGCCGTGATGGCTGTAGAAGCGGTTGTCTTCGACGGCGACCACGGCCTGCTGCAGGGAATCCGGGATTTCGCTGAGCGGTACGTAGTCGTCGCGCTGCACGCGCGCATTGACGGCGCGGCGGATGAAGAGAAAGCGGCTCAGGCGGTCGCTCCAGCGCATGACCTGCGGCTCGCCGCTTTCCTGAATGGCGGGCGGCTCGTAGGAGAGCTGGGGCAGGAAGTCGCCGAAGTTCTGCCAGGTGCGCGGGTGCAGCACCCAGATGCCGCCGGACAGGAAAAAGGCGATGAAGAAGACCAGCATGAGGGTGAAGAGGAAGCGCAATACGCGATTGCGAATCCTGCGTTTCTTGGTTTTTCGCATGATGTTGCTTGTAGCTCCTATTCGTATTGTCTGGCTACCATTATAGCACTGCAATTAATTTTCCTAAAGTGTTGCAAAATTATACATGCATGATGTATAATTATAAACAAAATTTTTCCACAGAAGCCTTGAGGGGGCATATTTATGAAAGTAAGTGTCATCGGTGCTACTGGCTATGCCGGTGCCGAGCTGCTGCGTCTGCTCTACGGTCATCCGCAGGCAGAGGTGGTGCATATCACGTCCGAAAGCCATACGGGCGAGCGCATTGATACCATGTATCCGCATCTGCGCGGGCTCTACGGCCTCACGCTGGAGAGCATGAAGGACATCGAGGCCATCGGCCGCGACAGCGACTTCATCTTCATCGGCCTGCCACACGGCCATGCCATGGCCGTGGGCAAGGCACTGGAAAAGCTGCCCGTGCGTATCATCGACCTCGGCGCGGATTACCGCTTCGCCGATACTGACGTCTACGAGGCCTGGTACCACGTGCCGCATACGCACAAGGATGCGCCGCGCGTCTACGGTCTCGCGGAGCTCTATCGCGATGACATCAGGGATGCGAAAATCATCGGCAACGCGGGCTGTTTCACGACAGCCAGCATCCTCGCACTGGCACCGTTGGCGAAGGAGCACCTCATCGATGTCAATACCATCATCGTCGACGCGAAGTCCGGTGTCTCGGGTGCGGGCCGCAAGCCGAATCAGGGCAACCATTTCCCAGAGCTCTACGATAATTTCAAGGCATACAAGGTGGCGACGCACCGCCATACACCGGAGATCGAGCAGGCCGTAGAGGGCCTCTCGGGTGAGAAGACGGTCATCAACTTCACGCCGCACCTCGTTCCCATGAGCCGCGGTATCCTCGCGACCTGCTATGCCACGCTGAAGGATGGTGTAATGCCGGAGCAGGTCGATGCGGCCTACGAAAAGCTCTACGGCAGTGAGCATTTTATCCGCCTGCTCGGCCGGGGGGGCTATCCCGAGACGAAGTATGTGCGCGGCTCGAATTTCTGCGATATCGCGTGGCATATCGATCCGCGCACCCAGCGCGTGATTGCGCTCTCGGCCATCGACAACCTCGTCAAAGGCGCCGCCGGCCAGGCCGTGCAGAACTTCAACATCGCCTGCGGCTTCGACGAGAAGCTGGGGCTTGATTTCACCCCGATTTACCCCTGACCCATTCTTTGGGTCATCTCGATGATTTATCACAGGAGGACTTTATATGTTCAATGAAGCAGAAGCCAAGGCGGGCGTGACGTTCCCGCAGGGATTCAAGGCTGCCGGTGTCAAGGCCGGCATCAAGAAGAGCGGCAACCTCGACGTGGCCGTCATCTACACGGAAAAAGAGGCCGCCGTAGCCGGCACCTTCACGCAGAACGCCGTAGCGGCCGCGCCGGTCTTTGCCTCGAAGCGCGTCGTCGCCACGGGCACGGCACATGCCATCGCCGCCAATGCGGGCTGCGCCAACGCCTGCACAGGTGAGCAGGGCGACAAGGATGCGGCGGCTATGCAGGAAATCACGGCTAAGGCACTGGGCTGCCAGCCAGACGATGTCATCGTGGCTTCCACGGGCGTCATCGGCGTGACGCTGCCTATGGATAAGATGAAGGCTGGCCTCGAGGATGCCGTCAGCAAGCTCTCGGCAGACGGCAGCGTGGACGCGGGCAACGCGATCATCACGACGGATACCTATTCTAAGGCCGGTTCCACGGAGTTCGAGCTGGGCGGCAAAAAGGTGCGTCTCGGCTTTATCGCCAAGGGGTCTGGCATGATTCAGCCGAATATGGCGACGATGCTCTGCTTCATCACGACCGATGCCGCCATCGCACAGCCGCTGCTGCAGAAGGCCCTCTCCGAGGTCGTGGGCGTGACCTTCAACATGATTTCCGTCGACGGCGACATGAGTACGAACGACATGGTCGTCGTACTCGCGAACGGCGCGGCCGGCAACGCGGAGATCACGGGCGAAGATGCGGACTACGAGAAATTCAAGGCCGTGCTGCTGGAGCTCTGCACGGGCATTGCCCAGCGCATCGCGGCCGACGGCGAGGGCGCGACGAAGTTTCTCACCGTGCATGTGACGGGCACGAAGACCTATGACGATGCAAAGACCATCGCCTTCAGCGTCGCCAAGAGCCCGCTCGTGAAGACGGCGTTCTTCGGCGAAGATCCGAACTGGGGCCGTGTCATCTGCGCCGTTGGCTATGCGGGCGTGCCCATGGATCCGCAGACGACGGTCGTGAAGTTCGGCGGTATTCCGGTCTATGCGCGTGGCGTAGGCGCAGACTGTGACGAAGAGGCGCTGCGCAAGGTCATGGAAGCGCACGACATCGTCATCGACATCGATATGGGCGCAGGCGAGGAGGAAGCCACGGTCTGGACCTGTGATTTCTCTTACGAGTACGTGAAGATCAACGGCGAGTATCACACCTGATGGGAGGCTCCGTTTATGTTTTCTGCGAAAGATAAAGCGGCCATCCTCGTCGAGGCGCTGCCCTATATCCAGGAATTCTATGGCAAGACCATCGTCGTGAAGTATGGCGGCAACGCCATGGTGAACGATGAGCTCAAGGAAATGGTCATGCAGGATATCGCGCTGATGAAGTACGTGGGTATCCGCCCCGTCATCGTGCATGGCGGCGGCCCGGAGATCACAAGCTTCCTGCATATGGTGGGCAAGAAGTCCGATTTCGTGGCGGGGCTGCGCGTAACGGACGCGGAGACAGTGGAAATCGCCGAAATGGTGCTCGATGGCAAGGTAAACTCTGCCATCGTTAACCTGCTCAACCAGCGTGGTGTGCGCGCCGTCGGCCTTTCCGGCAAGGACGCGGGCCTCATCAAGGCGCACAAGAAGCTAGCAACGGTATATGAGGGCGATGAGGTGCAGAAAGTCGATATCGGCTACGTCGGCACGGTGGAAGAGGTCAATACCGGCCTGCTGGAAGACCTGATCGAGAACGACTACGTGCCCATCATCGCGCCAATCGGTGTGGGTGAGCAAGGCGAGAGCTACAACATCAATGCCGACTACGTGGCGGCGGAGATCGCCGGCGCCCTGGAGGCAGAGAAACTGCTGCTGCTCACGGATGTCGAAGGCATCTACAAGGATTTCCATGATAAATCGTCCTTTATCTCCAGCCTGCACGCAGGCGAGGCGCGGGAATACATCAAGTCCGGCATCATCGCAGGCGGTATGATCCCGAAGGTCGAGGCCTGCCTCAAGGCCCTGGAGCAGGGGGCGGGCAAGACGCATATCATCGACGGCCGCCTGCCCCATTCCATCATTCTCGAGCTCTTCACCCCGACCGGTATCGGCACGCAGGTCATTCGTTAGCCATTCATTAAAAGGCAGGTAAATAGCATGAGTGAATTAGACGAAAAAGTATTTGCCGAAGACAAGGCATCCTATGTACCCGTGTTCCAGCGATATCACATCGTGCTGGACCATGGCAAGGGCACTTACCTCTGGGATGTCGACGGCAAGAAATATCTCGATTTCCTCGGCGGCATCGCCGTCAACGTACTGGGCCATGATGATCCGGAACTTGTCTGGGCCATCACGGAACAGGCGCACAAGATGATTCACTGCTCGAACCTCTACTACACGCAGGCGCAGGCCGATGCGGCCGCGCGCCTCGTGGAACTCTCGGGGTTGGACAAGGCATTCTTCGGCAATTCCGGCGCTGAGGCCAACGAGGGTGCAATCAAGATTGCACGCAAATGGGCAACGGCGCAGAATCCGGATAAGGTGCAGATCATCACGGCGCGCATGAGCTTCCATGGTCGCACCTATGCGACGCTTACGGCCACGGGCCAGCCGCACTACCAGCAAGGCCTCGGTCCCGTGCCGGGCGGCTTCACCTACGTCGATTACAACAACATTGAGGAACTCGAGCAGACGATGAGCGAAAATACCTGCGCCGTCATGCTGGAGACGATTCAGGGCGAAGGCGGCGTCTACACACCGGCACCCGGCTATCTGCAGCAGGTGCGCGCTCTCTGCGACAAATACCACGCGCTGCTCATCCTCGATGAGATCCAGGCGGGCATCGGCCGTAGCGGCAAGTTTTTCGCCTACGAGAACTATGGCATAAAGCCGGACATCGTGACGCTGGCCAAAGGACTCGCGGGCGGCGTACCCATCGGCGCCTTCATCGTGAAGGAAGAAGTCGCCCAGGCTTTCGGCCCCGGCGACCACGGCACGACCTTCGGCGGCAACCCGCTGGCCTGCGCGGCCGCGAACGTCGTCCTGCATCGCGTCCCCGAGCCCGCTTTTCTGCAGCATGTACAGCAGGTGGGCGCATACTTCAAGGCCGGTCTTGAAAAACTGCAGGCAAAGTATCCCCAGCTCATCACGGAAGTGCGTGGCCAGGGGCTCATCCTCGGGGCCGAGCTCACCAAGCCTGGCCGCGACATCGTCAACGCTGCGCTGGATCAGGGGGTCATCATCAACTGCACCGCCGGCAAAGTCCTGCGCTTCATCCCGCCACTGATTATTACAGAGGAGCAGGTGGATGAGGTGCTGCGGGTGCTCGGCGACATCTTAGCCAAGCAATAAGTGTGTATGTTCGAGGCGGAAAGGGCAGGAGCGCTGGGACCTGTTTGCGTAGTTCGTGCCTGACGTTCGGCGTGGGGACGGGGTGTCTTGCGACTCCGCTCCACAAACGACCCACCACAGGGGTTGACGATATCGATTCAACGATTGTTCGGGCAAGCCGCGAACGAGCATTCATCGAGGTCGTTGCCAACGTTTAGCGGGTGGGCCGCCGGCTGCGCCGGTTGCAGTGTTCCGCTCCGCTGCAAGACACCCCGTCCCCACGCCTTGGGCTCGAGGCCGATATAGGGAGGAATCATCGTAGAGCAGGAGGACTGGGGCCTGTTTGTGTAATGAAGCACCAGTCGGCGCAGCCGACCGGCCCACCCCTCTCTGTTGGCTAACATTTCGATGAAGCATCGTGTCGCGGCCTGCCCGACACAAAGTACGATGATGGTCATAGCCTCAGCAGTGGGTCGTTTGCGGAATGGAACAAACAGGCCCCGGTCCTCCGGATCGTTACCCTGGACTCTGCATAAAAATAAGAAAAATATGTATAAATTTACAGAACCCCCTTCACAAACCCGTGCAGGGGTAGTATAATACAACCTAACGACGGAACGACAACACCTTAGGAGGTCTTTGGATGCTGAAAGGGAAAGATTTATTATCGATTCACGATCTCTCCGTGGACGAGGTAGAGGAGATCCTCAGCCTGGCGAAAGAGTTGAAAGCCATGCAGAAGGCTGGCGTGGAACACCACCTGCTGGCGGGCAAGACGCTGGGCATGATTTTCGAGAAATCCTCGACGCGCACGCGGGTCTCCTTCGAGACGGGCATGTACCAGCTCGGCGGGCAGGCTTTGTTCCTCTCGAACCGCGACCTGCAGCTCGGCCGTGGTGAGCCCATCAAGGACACGGCGCGCGTGCTTTCGCGATACCTCGATGGCATCATGATCCGCACTTTTGGCCATGACCGCGTGGAGGAGCTTGCGAAATACGCCGATATCCCCGTCATCAATGCGCTGACCGATCTCCTGCATCCCTGCCAGGTGCTCACCGACCTCCTGACGATTCGCGAGCACAAGGGCAAGAACCTCAAGGGACTCAAGATGGCCTATGTCGGCGATGGCAACAACATGACGAATTCCTACATGTACGGTGCGGCCAAGACGGGCATGACTTTCGTCGCCGCGACGCCGGCTGACTACAAGCCGGATGCCACGGTTACAAAGAATGCCATCGAGGATGCGAAGGAGACCGGCGCTTCCATCACGCTCATCGAGGATCCGGTCGAGGCCGTGAAGGATGCGGACATCGTCGTTACCGATACCTGGGCTTCCATGGGGCAGGAGGCGGAGCACGAGATGCGCAAGAAGATCTTCGCGCCATATCAGGTCAACAAGGAGCTGCTGGCCCATGCGGACAAGCGCGTCATCGTCATGCATTGCCTGCCGGCCTACCGCGGCGAGGAAATCACGGAAGAGGTCTTCGAGCACTTCGCGCCGGTCATCTTCGACGAGGCGGAGAACCGCCTGCACACGCAGAAGGCGATCATGGCCCTGCTGATGGGCAATTGAAATATTTGTCACGCTGAGCAGGATTCAGCCTGTCAATATAGAACTATATATGCTGTGAGTGGTTTTGCTCATGTTTAGCAAAAGAAGGAGTATGCGTTATGGCAGAACAGAAAGTCAAGAAAGTCGTCCTGGCCTATTCCGGCGGCCTGGATACGTCCGTCATTATCCCCTGGCTGAAAGAGAACTATGATGGCTGCGAAGTCATCGCCTGCTGCGCCGATATCGGCCAGGGCGATGAGCTCGATGTCGTGCATGACAAGGCATTGAAGTCTGGTGCTTCCAAGGTCTATATCGCCGACCTGAAGAAGGAGTTCCTCGAGGAATACGTCTGGCCAACGCTGCAGGCTGATGCCGTCTATGAGGGCAAATACCTGCTGGGCACGTCCTTTGCCCGCCCGCTCATCGCGAAGAAGCTCGTCGAAGTGGCGAAGAAAGAAGGCGCGGATGCCATTGCGCATGGTGCTACGGGCAAGGGCAACGATCAGGTGCGTTTCGAGCTGACGGTAAAGGCACTGGCGCCGAACATCACGATTATCGCGCCGTGGCGTGAGTGGGAGCTCGATTCCCGTACGTCGGAGATCGAGTATGCCAAGAAGCACGACATCCCCATTTCCTCGGGCGCGAAGGTCTACTCCATGGACCGCAACATCTGGCATCTGTCCCACGAGGGCTCCGACCTCGAGGATCCGGCCAACGAGCCGAAGAACAGCATGTTCCTCATCTCCAAGGCACCAGAGGATGCACCGGACAAGCCGGAGTATGTGACGGTGGAGTTCGACAAGGGCACGCCGGTCGCCGTGAATGGTGAGAAACTCGGCGCAGTCGAGCTGCTGGAGAAACTGAACGAGATCGGCGCGCGCAACGGCGTGGGCATCGTCGATCTCTGCGAGAACCGCCTCGTCGGCATGAAGTCCCGCGGTGTCTATGAGAACCCGGGCGGTGCCATCCTTTACTATGCGCACCGTGAGCTTGAGTATCTCTGCCTCGACCGTGCGACGTTCCATTTCAAACAGCATGTCGCTGTGAAATATGCGGAGCTCGTCTACGACGGCATGTGGTTCTGCCAGCTGCGCGAGGCGCTGGCGGCCTTCGTTGCGAGCACGCAGCAGACGGTCACGGGCACGGTGAAACTGAAGCTCTACAAGGGCAACATCATCTCCGCCGGCTCCAAGAGCCCGTATTCGCTCTACAGCCAGGAGTATGTGACCTTCGAGCACGACGATGTCTACAACCAGGCTGACGCCACGGGCTTCATCAACCTCTTCGGCCTGCCGCTGAAGGTACGTGCACTCATGCAGGAGAAGACGGGCAAATGAGCAAAGCGATGTGGGGAGGCCGCTTCACGAAGAGCACCGATGAGATGATCAACGAGTTCCAGGCCTCCATCGGTTTTGACAAGCGCATGTACCACGAGGATATCGCGGGCTCCATCGCCCACGCGACGATGCTCGCGAAGTGCGGCATCATCAGCGCGGCGGACAAGGATAAGATTGTCGCGGGCCTCAGGGATATCCTGCAGGAAATC
This sequence comes from Selenomonadaceae bacterium UBA2897, assembly GCA_002350105.1. Taxonomy (GTDB): domain Bacteria; phylum Bacillota; class Negativicutes; order Selenomonadales; family Selenomonadaceae; genus UBA2897. Next base: position 63,987 of record DEDT01000010.1, read on the forward strand.
GAGGCGGGCAAGTTCGACTTTTCCGTGGACCTCGAAGATATCCATATGAATATCGAGAAGCGGCTCACGGAGGCCATCGGCGAGGCGGGCGGCCGCCTGCATACGGCGCGCAGCCGCAACGATCAGGTGGCGCTGGACACGCATATGTATGTGCGCAAGGAAGTCGTGGCCGTGCAGAAGGAAATCCTCAATCTGCAGCAGGCACTCGTCGAGGCCGCGACGAAGTACGCGGACGTCATCATGCCGGGCTATACGCATCTGCAGCGGGCACAGCCGATTACCTTCGGCCATCATCTGCTGGCGTATTTCTGCATGCTCTCGCGCGACTTCGCCCGCTTCCAGGGCGTCTATGAGCGCTGCGATATCATGCCGCTGGGCGCGGGCGCGCTCGCGGGCACGACGTTCCCCATCGACCGGCAGTTCGTGCAGCAGCAGCTCCATTTCGAGCATATCTACAACAACAGCCTCGATGCGGTGAGCGACCGCGACTATATCCTCGAGTTCCTCAGCGCAGCCAGCATCCTCATGGTGCATCTCTCGCGTCTCAGCGAGGAGACCATCCTCTGGTGCACGCGCGAGTTCCATTTCGTGGAGCTCGATGATGCGCACTGCACGGGCTCCTCGATGATGCCGCAGAAGAAGAACCCGGATGTCTCCGAGCTCGTGCGCGGAAAGACAGGCCGCGTGGTCGGCCATCTCATGGCCATGCTCACCACGGTCAAGGGCCTGCCGCTCGCCTACAACAAGGATTTGCAGGAGGACAAGGAAGGCATCTTTGACGCCATCGACACGGTGAAGTTCAGCCTCGCCGTCTACGCGCAGATTATCCGCGGCATGAAAGTGCGCGAGGAAGTCATGAAGCGAGCGGTGACAGAGGACTTCTCCAACGCCACGGACCTCGCGGATTATCTCGTGAAGAAGGGCATGCCTTTCCGCGAGGCGCACGCCGTCTCCGGCCAGGCCGTGCACGACTGCATCGAAAAGGGCATCTACCTCAAGGACATGAGCCTCGAGGACTTTCAGAAGCTCTCGCCGCTCTTCGGCCCCGACATCAAGGAGGCCATCGCGCCGGAGACCTGCGTGAAAAACCGCAACTCCTTCGGCGGCACGAGCTACGCCCAGGTGGCCCTGCAGCTCCAGGCAGCCCAGGAACTCCTGGCCAGCGAGCAAAAAGCGCACGACGCCGTTGCCGCGAAGCAAGTACAGGTGGACTGACCCGCGCGTGAACATCGCATGACAGATAAGAGCAGCAGGACCTTTCATGAGGACGGCTGAAAACGTCGCAAACAAAAGCTCCCATCAGAGTGGACCAGGAAACATCCAGGCCCTGCTGATGGGAGTTTCTTGCACACGTTTTGTTTTCACGGTACAATAAAGAAAAAAGGGGATGATATGGATGCTTTATTCGAAAATTTTCACGCCGAAGGGGACTATCGAAGTTCATGTTGTGCGGCAGTATGAGGACCGTGATGGGTGTGAGAATCTGATCATCCATGTTGAGTGTGCAGAGCATCGGGAGAGGCAGGCAGATTGGCGTTTGCCGGATATTTATTGCACGCATTCGTATGGCTTCACCGAGGACGAGCAGTTCCAGATGGAGGATTACCTGCGTAATAACGAAGCCATTATCTGGGATGATTGGCGGGAGGGGACACGCTATGCCTGAGGCAATCGAATCGTATCTCGGTTACTATATCTTCTTTTGGATAGGTGATGGCATGGAGCCCGTGCATGTGCATGTAGCCAAGGAACAGCAGCCAAATGCCACCAAATTTTGGATCACGACAGAAACAGTAGAACTAGCGAAGGATACTGGTACAGTTGAGCGAAAGGATATGGGGAAGATTCTGCGTTATCTGCGTCGTAATCGCCAGCAGATTATGGCGAGGTGGCTCTCACGCTTTGGTTCGGCTGACTTAAAGCGTTAATTTTAGCATGTGGGGCTTACAAGGCTTAAGTGGCAGGCGATACGGGAATATAAAAAGGCAGAAGCGGTACTGCTATCCAGTACTGTGCTCCTGCCTTTTTGTCATGTGTGTGAAGGTTCAGTCGTTTACCAGCAGGGCGCGGGCTTCGTAGGGGTGGAGCTGGCCCGGGGTGTGCTGGGGGTAGTTGCTGATGAGTTCGGTGCCTTGTTTGTCGTCGAAGAGCGTGCAGGGGACGGTGTCTGGCGTCCAGTTGCAGGCGACGTAGAGCGTCTGCCCCGCGTGGTGGCGGGCGTAGGCGTAGACGTTGGGGTCATCAGGCAGGAGCGGCTCGAAGCTGCCGTAGACGATGATCTCGTGCGTATGGCGCAGGGCGATGAGCTGGCGGTAGTAGTTGAAAACGGAGTCAGGGTCATCGACCTCGGCTGCCGCGTTGATGCTCGTGTAGTTCGGGTTGACGGCGAGCCAGGGCGTGCCTGTGGTGAAGCCGGCGTTGGGACTCGCATCCCATTGCATGGGCGTACGCGCGTTGTCACGCGCCATGTTGTCGAAGCAGGCGAGCATGGTCTCGGGGGAGAGTTTTTTCTGCTCGTCGACGAACTGATGCCAGGCGTTGATTTCCTCGACGTCGCGGCAGTCGGCAAGGGAATGGAAGTGCGTGTTCGTCATGCCGAGTTCCTCGCCCTGGTAGATGTAGGGCGTGCCCTGCATGAGGTGAAGGCAGGTCGCGAGCATCTTGGCTGAGAGCACGCGCCACTCCGGGGCGTCGCTGCCAAAGGTGGAGACGGCGCGCGGCTGGTCGTGGTTGTCCCAGTAGAGAGAGTTCCACGCCTGCCCGGCGAGCTCGGTCTGCCATTTGTTGAGGATGGCGCGGACATGCTGCAGTTTCGGTTTGCCGAGCGTCCATTTCTCCGCGAGGCTGCCGCGTCCGTTGCTCGCCTCGACATGCTCGAACTGGAACACCATGCCGAGCTCTTTGCCATCGCTGCGCGCATATTTTTTCGCCTCGTCGATGGTCACGCCTGCGGCTTCGCCGACGGTGAGCAGGTCGTAGTGCGAGAGCACGCGCGCGTTCATCTCCTGCAGGAACTCATGCACGCGCGGCCCGCTGATGCAGTAGGGGGAGAAGTCGCCGTAGCCGTCGGGCTTTACGGGGCCGTCGGGGAATCGCTGGTCCTTGGAAATCATGCTGATGACGTCCATGCGGAACCCGTCGATGCCCTTGTCGCACCAGAAGGTCATGAGGTCGTAGACCTCGTCGCGCACTTTGGGATTTTCCCAGTTGAGGTCAACCTGCTTTTTCGAGAACAGGTGCAGGTAATATTGGTTCGTCGCCGCATCGTACTGCCAGGCGGAGCCGGAGAAGCAGGACTCCCAGTTGTTGGGTGCCTGACCGTCCTTGCCGTCGCGCCAGATATAGTAGTCGCGGTAGGGGTTCGTGCGGGACTTGCGGCTCTCGATGAACCAGGGATGCTCGTCGGAGGTGTGGTTCACGACGAGGTCCATGACGATTTTGATGTCCAGGGCATGTGCAGCCGCAAGCAGCTCGTCAAAGTCCGCCATCGTGCCGAAATCCTGCATGATGGCGCGGTAGTCGGAGATGTCATAGCCGTTGTCATCGTTCGGCGAGGCGTAGATGGGCGAGAGCCAGATCACATCGATGCCGAGTTTCGCAAGATAGGGCAAGCGGCTTTTGATGCCCTGCAAGTCGCCGATACCGTCCCCATTCGCATCCATAAAGCTGCGCGGGTAAATCTGATAAATCACCGCTTCTTTCCACCAGGCATGTTGTTCTGCCATAAATAGGCCTCCTTTGCGTGTCACAGTATTTGCTGTATCCTACGATACAACACGCGCAAACGCGTTGCAAGCGTCAGGCATGTACAAGATGTGGATTTTGGCACGAGATGCAGAAAGGAAAAAGCGATATGTGCATCAGAAAACACATATCGCTTTGGCAGTTGTTGTCGATGTCAGCAGACTAAATTTTTACACAAAACGGCAGACGTGGTCAACGGCGATATCGGAGAAGCCGTAGGCTTCGGCTTTTGTGAGGCGGCCGTTGGCGATTTGCTGCACGAAGTCCAGGAGTTCACCGCCCATGTCTTCGACGGTCTTCTCGCCGCGGATGATGGGGGAGAGGTCGAAGTCCATATTGTCTTCGAGCCAGTTGTAGGTGTGCTCGTTGGCCGTGACCTTGCATACCGGTACGATGGCGTTGCCCGTCGGTGTGCCGCGACCAGTGGTGAATACGACCACATTGCAGCCTGCGGCGACCATCGAGGTGACGGAGGAGATGTCGTAGCCAGCCGTGTCCATGACGAGTGCGCCACTCTTGGCAGGCTTTACGGCCTGTTCGAGCACTTCGTTGATGGGGCGCGTGCCGCCCTTGCGAATGCAGCCGAGGCTCTTTTCATCGATGGTCGAGAGGCCACCTGCCTTGTTGCCCGGTGTTGGCTGGCCAGCCCGGCAATCCTGGCCAGCCCCCAGCAGATGCTTTTCGTAGGCTTCGCAGACTTCGATGACGGCATCGTGCAGGGCAGGGGAGGCAGCACGCCGCGCCAGTACGTGCTCGCCGCCGATCCATTCGATGGATTCACTCATCATGGCGGCGGCTCCTGCATCGACGAGACGGTCGGAGAGGTTGCCAACGGCAGGGTTTGCGGCGATGCCGGAGGTCGCGTCGCTGCCGCCGCATTCGATGCCGAGCAGCAGCTCGCTAAGCGGGAATTCCTCCTTTTGCTGCTGGCCTGCCTCAGCCGCGAGCTCGCGGGCGGCACGAACGGCTTTTTCGATGGTTTTCAGCGTGCCCCCTTCCTCCTGAATGCCAAAGGAGACGACAGGACGTTTAGTCATGGCCTGAATTTTCTCACGCAGAACCTTGTGCGGTACCGTTTCGCAGCCGAGGCCGATGATAACGACACCGTAGACATTTGGGTTTGTCGCAAAGCCTGTGAGCACTTTCTGTGACATCGCCGTGTTGGCGGCTACGTCGCTGCAGCCTGTGTTAAAGACGATGTTCACCGCACCGCGTACCTGAGAGGACACGATGCGCGCGGTCTCGCTGCCGCAGGCGCAGGTTGGCAAAATCAGCACGTGGTTGCGGATGCCGGGGCGCCCCTCGGGACGGCGGTAGCCCCAGAAGGTGCGCTGGCTGCCAGCCGCATAGGGGCGCTCAGCCTGACGGGCGGGGACGTCCGCGGCAAAGGCTGCGGCAGCAGGCGTGCCGGTACCGAGCATTTCGTCCGCATAGGCGCGCGGCACGCTGTGGATGTTCTGGTTGGACACCCAGTGCCCCTTGGCGATGTCGGTTGTGGCCTCGCCGATGACTTCACCGTATTTGTAGATGCGGTCACCGGTGTGCAGATCCTGCAGGGCGATTTTGTGCCACTGCGGGATGGGCTCGGCGGCCGTCACGCCTGCCTCAGTACCCAGCCAGGTTACCACATCACCCGCACGGGCCGCGGTGGTGCAGGTGACAACATTATCCTTTTCTGCGAGTTTTACTGCCTTGACTTCCATAGCGTATTCTCCTTTGCTTAGACTTGCTTTTCTGTTGCTTTCAGCATACTACAACGTGTGTATAAAAGCAATTTTATAGACTTTATATATCTATAAAATTGTGTTATAGTCATAGCAAAAGTATTCGAGGTATGAGCTATGCAAAATGAACTCAATTATATCTATGAAGTGTGGCAGTGCGGCAGCTTTTCCCAAGCGGCTGAGAAGCTGTTCCTGTCTCAGCCCGCGTTATCCCTGGCAGTCAAGCGTTACGAGGAGAAAACAGACGTGCAGATTTTTGACCGTAGCCAACAGCCATTGCGGTTAACACCCGCAGGAGAGGTGGTGTTGCGCCATATCAGAAATTTGCGCCTGGAAGAAAAATCCTTGCAGGATGAGCTGCACGACCTGCAGACGCTGGACTGCGGTGCGCTGCGTTTGGCTGCAACGCAATTCTTCAATTGCTATGTGCTGCCCGGGGTATTGCGGCAGTTCAGGCTGCAGTATCCAAAGGTGGATTTAACGGTATACGAGCAGCCGGCGAATATGGTAGATCAGTTGCTGGACGATGGTACAGCGGATGCCTGTTTCCATACAGGAGCTTACGATGCCAAGCATTACACAGGCAAGCAGGTTTTTTCGGATTATCTGGTCTTTGCCGCACCGTGTGAACTGCTGCCAGCAGGTTTGCAGTCACAGGGGTGGCAGGGCAGGGAGGTACCGAATTGCCAGAGGGATGAGGCTGGTGTGCCCCTTGCAGAATTGGCTGCTTTACCGTATATCAGCTTGACGCCCAGCAACCAGTTGCGGGAGCGCACGGAGGCGATTTTTCACGATAATGGCTGTGAGCCGCATACGATTTTCACAGCAGGACAGGTCGTGACGGCCTGGCACATGGTCAAGCAGGGGATTGGCTGTACGTTGGTCAGCGATTGTATGGCTCGTGAGTACGCAGCCGATGATATGCGATTTTTCCCTTTGCTAAATCCCGCAGCACAACGGACATTTTACGCTATCACGCGCAAGGGGGCGTATCAGTCGCGTTTTCTGCATGCACTCTTGCAATTTATTTTGTCGATTGGAGAGAAAACAACACGTTAGATAATATGTAGTGACCCCC
>DEDT01000017.1 GCA_002350105.1 Selenomonadaceae bacterium UBA2897
GCGGCCCAGCAGGCGGTGGCGGACTTCCAGCCGCAGGTCTGGGATCAGGAAACCGTGGTGCAGGAGGCGCAGGCAGAGGCGGATGCGGTATCTGCCTCTGGCCCTGAGCCGCCCGCCGCTGCAGCAGCGCAGAGGGCATCCTCGGCGGACAGTGACCTGGCGGCTGCCATTGAGCAAGCCTGGCAGAGCGTAGACTATCAGCAGAACCGTCTGCATGATGTCGAAGCCATGGTGGCTGAAGCACAGGCAGCGGCGCAGGGATATGCTTCGACGCAGGCGGCAGCAGAGGCGCAGCAGGCGGCCTATGAGCAGGCACAGGCAGACTACGAAGCGCGCGTGGAGGCGGCAGAAGAGGCGGTGAGCCAGGCCCAGGACTACCTCGACCAGCTCAATGACCAGCTGGCCGCGCTGCAGGACCAGTGCCGGGATGCAGAGGAGGCCGAGTCCGAAGCGCGTGCCGAGGCGCGCGAGCGCCGCAAGGAGCAGGATGAGGCGGAGAAGTGGGTCGACGAGGCGGCTGTGAACCTGGGCAGGACGCAGCAATGGGATACGGAAGCGGCGCAGAATGTCGTACAGGCGGAAAAGCAGGAAAAGGAAGCCATCACCTGGGACGAGCAGGCTCGCTATGCACTGGAACACTTCGGTGAAGGCTATGGCTTCAGCACGGGCTTTGAATTCGACAGCTGGCAGCATAGCTGGCGTCTGGAAAAGGGGCTTGAGCAGCGCGGCCGGGATCACGGGCATCAGGTTTACCAGCCCTATAGCTATTATGCATCATCGAAGCAGTGGACGCTGGGGCTGGATACGGGCTGGCTGCGCTCGCAATCCGGGCGTCGCTACGGCCGCGTGTGCGGCTGGACCGATACGAACCTGAGCGCTAAGTATAAGACGAAGCATAAAAACATCGAGGTCAACTACGGACTGACCCTCGGCATCCCGACGGGCAAGGATAACGTGCATCAGAATGCCATGCTCGCCGATGATCTTGCGCATTTCAACTCCTTCGGCACGGGCTGGAACTATACGCCGGAGGTTGAGATCGTTCACCATATCAACGATGAGGAGAAGGTCACGGCACATGTTAGCTATACCTGGAAAGGCCACTATAACTTCCGTCTGCCGGGAACGAAGCTGACGAAGGCTTCAGATTCAACATATCGAATAGAGAAACTGGATACACCCGATAAGATTGATCAGGCACCGGTCAAAGAGGGCAAGGTTCATCCCGGTGGAGAATTTCGTCAGGATCTGGCCTATCAGTACAGCGGCCCGATTTTTCAGTATTTATTGCAGTTGGAGCATATATCTTACGGCAGTACGGTGCAGACTGGGGCTGTACTTGATGCGTCTGCATTGGCGACAAAATACGCCGATCATAATGTTGAGGAACACTATCGCTCAGGTGATGATTGGACGATTCGCATGTTTGGTCAGCAGCACGATGGCCCGAAGGATACCTGGCTGACTTATGGCATCTTTAACTACACGATGGATACGGGATATTTCCAGACCGACTTTGCCTCGGATTTGTTCGCGCAACTGGAAACTGACCAGTATACGGATACTGAATCAAACTCCGCGGTGGAGAGTTACCCGCAGAGTGGCGTGCATCGTCTCTATAGCGGCTTTGGCCTGCGCCATCGGTGCGACAAGAAGCAGAATGTGATATTCCTGCTCAACTACATGCGAAACAGTGGCATCTGCTACACACCACTGCGCAATACAACGACGAATGGCTATTATCGCCGTTCCCTGCTCATGCGTTACCAGTGGCAGCCAAAAGAAAATCAGGAATTGTCGCTGACGGCGGAGCGATTCAATATACAATATAAGGGACCGGCAGGTGAAAAATATCACGGCTGGAATCTCAGCGCCATGTACAGCTGGTCGTTTTAATGGCAGGAGGTGGCAGAAATGAGTGTTTTCAGCAGCCCCATCATCAAATGGCTGGCAGCGGGCGGCCTGCTCGCCGCACTGGTGCTGGCCATCAGTGGCCCACGCACGGTCTGGGAGGATAAGCAGGCGGAGGCGAAAGAAGCCTCGCCTGCTTACGCTACGCGCATGGTGGAGCTCATAGCTGCCATGCACGATTACGCGCAAAAGCAGCATGACGGTTTCCTGTTCCTCAGCAACGGCGGTACTTCGCTTTTTTTGCCCGTGGATGGCAATACCGAGGAGAATGCCAAAAAACTGGCTGCGAGCGTAGACGGTGTGCTGGCCGAGTCGGTTTTCTTTGGCTGGGACGATAAGGCGGGGAAGGAGACGCCTAAGGAGGAGCGGGGCTGGTTCGAGCGGACGCTGGGGGCGGCGCAGGACTTCAGCCTGCCCGTCTTCACGCTGGATTATCTCAAGGGCTCGCGCCATGAGGCTGAGGCCTATGCGAAATACGCGAAATACGGCTATGTGGGCTGGGCTTCCTTCGACCGGCAGCTGACGACCGTACCGGATGAGGAGCCGTATGCAGCCAATACGGCGGACGTGCGCACGCTGCAGGATGTGCAGAATTTCCTCGTGCTGCTCAATCCCATGCATTACCATACAAAGGCGGATTACCTAGCGGCACTGGCGGCGACGGATTACGACCTGCTGATTATCGACCCGTACTATGGCGGTGCCGTGCTTACGCCAGCGGATCTGGGTCAGCTGCGCCACAAGGCGCACGGCGGGCGGCGGCTTGTGCTCGCCTACCTGAGTGTCGGCGAGGCGGAGCCGTACCGTCCGTACTGGCAGCCGAAGTGGAAGCAGGAACCGCCCGCATGGCTGGCCGCGCGCAACGAGACATGGGGCAGCTACAAGGTGCGCTATTGGGAGCCGGAGTGGCAGGCAATCCTCTACGGCAAGCCCACGTCTGGCCTCGACCAGATTATCAGGGCGGGCTTTGATGGTGCGTTCCTCGATGTTATCGACGCCTATTTGTATTTTCAGGATAGCCAAAAAGATGCAAAAGGCGTATAATACAAGTTGTTTATATTTTGTTGCCCTGGGCAGGCGTACAGGCTGTGGCCGGGCAGCGGAAAGGAGGGATTGATCCTGATACAGGTAAATGCCAGGGCGGAGCAGGCGATGCGGGAATTCCTCGAGGCGTTGGGGGTGGATCTCAAGGCGCGGGGCATGGAGCAGACGCCGGCGCGTGTGGCGAAGATGTATGCGTATCTGTTCAGTGGCATGGACAGGGATACGCAGGATATCTGGGGCGAGACGTTCCCCACGGGCTCCCAGGGACTCGTGGCCGTGCGCCATATTCCCTTTTACTCGATGTGCGAGCACCATCTCGTGCCGTTTTTCGGTACCGTGGATATCGCCTATCTGCCGCATGAAGGGCGCGTGGCCGGCTTCAGCAAGTTCACGCAGCTCGTGGAGCGGCTCGCGCATCAGCCGCAGCTGCAGGAAAGACTGACGGCGCAGATCGCCCATGCGGTTGCCCGTGACCTGCAGGCCGAGGGCGTGCTGGTGCGGATGGAGGCGCTGCAGCTCTGCATGACGATGCGCGGTGATATGGCACCGGGCACGCGCACCGTGACGAGTGAGGCGCTCGGTGCCTGCCGCAAGGAGCATGAGCTCTACGAGCAGGCATGGCTCGCGCTCGGCGGCGAGAAATAAGTTTAGCAAGTAATCCGTCAGACCCAGGCGGAGGTTATATGTTTTTCGGTAGGGGTGGTACTGCCAGGAAAGAAAGGCAGGCCATACTATGCGTTGCAAACGTACCTATCATTTTGCCGACGGCAAGGAACTCGTACTGGGCGGCAGGACGCTCATCATGGGCATTCTCAATGTCACGCCGGATTCGTTCTCGGATGGCGGGCAGTGGAATACGCTGGCGAAAGCCAAAGAACATGTAAAACAGATGGTGGCAGATGGGGCAGATCTCATCGATATCGGCGCGGAATCGACGCGGCCCGGCTCGACGCCGTTGACGGCTGAGGAGGAGCAGGCGCGTCTGCTGCCCTATCTGCGGGCAATCGTGCCGGAGTCGCCTGTACCCATTTCCGTCGACACGTATCATGCGGCGACGGCACGGGCCGCGGCGGCCTGCGGCGTGCATATCCTCAACGATGTCTGGGGGCTGCAGTACGCGGGCGAGCCGCGTGGCGCGATGGCACAGGTCGCGGCGGAGACGGAACTGCCCATCATCGTGATGCACAATCAGGAAGATAAGGCCTATACAGGCGATGTCATCGCCTGCATGCAGGATTTTTTCCGTCGTTCGCTGGCCATCGCCAATGCGGCGGGCGTGAAGCGGGACAATATCATCCTCGATCCGGGCATCGGTTTTGGCAAGGATACGCCGACGAACCTTTTGGTGCAGCGGCGCTTGCGCGAGCTCACGGTGCTGGATGGCGAGGTCTATCCGCTGCTGCTCGCTTGCAGCCGCAAACGCTTCATCGGCGATGTGCTGAATCTTCCCAGCGATCAGCGGGATATCGCCACGGGAGCGGCGGGCGTTGTCGGCATTCTGCAGGATGCCTGCATGCTGCGCGTGCATGATGTACAGACGATGGCGCAGATGGCGCGGCTGACGGATGCAATCCGTCTGGCCGGACAGGAGGAGGACTGAGTGGAACTGGATGAGATTACGCTGACAGGCATGGAATTTTTCGGCCATCATGGCTGCCTGGCGGAGGAGCAGCGGCTGGGACAGCGTTTCCTCGTCGACCTGACCATGGGATTGCCGCTGGCAAAAGCTGGGCGCACGGATGACCTGCAGGCCACGGTCAACTATGCTGAGGTCTATGCGCGCGTCAGGGCCATCGTCGAGGGCGAACCCGCCCGTCTGCTGGAGACGGTGGCGGAGCGTATCTGCGACTGTGTGCTGCGGGATTTTGCCCTGGTGCAGATGGTGACGGTGACGGTACACAAACCCGGCGCGCCCATTGCCGGAATTTTGCGCGAGGCGGCGGTGACACTGCATCGGCGGCGGGGAGAAGGAGAGTCGTAATGGAGAATACTTTTTATTTAAGTCTCGGCGCGAATCTTGGTGCACAGGGCGAGACGCTGCGCGAAGCGATTCGGCGCCTGTCCGTCCTGCCCAGGACGCAGCTCGTGGCCGTTTCGTCTTTCTACCGCACGGCACCCTGGGGCAAGAAGGATCAGCCGGATTTCCTCAATGCGGCCTGCTCCCTGCGCACCTCGCTGGAGCCGATGGAGCTTTTGCATGCCTGCCAGGAGATCGAACAGCAGCTGGGGCGTGTGCGCCACGAGCATTGGGGCGCGCGTACCTGCGATATCGACCTGCTGTGCACGAATCATCATCTGGTCATGGATACGGACGAACTGAAGCTGCCGCATCCCTACCTGACGGAGCGCGCCTTCGTTCTCGTGCCGCTGGCCGAGATTGCGCCACGCCTGAAGATTGACGGCCGCACGGCGGCGGTCTGGCGCGACAGCATGGTGCAGCAGGATTACCGCCTGTCCGATGAGCTCAGCGAGCCCTATCCGCTTTCCCTGATTGCCTGTATCGGCGCAGACCGCGGCATTGGCAAGGACGGTCAGCTGCTCTTTGACGAGCCTGAGGACAAAGCCTTTTTCCGGGAAAAGACCATGGGCGGCGTGGTCATCATGGGTCGTCGTACCATGGCACAGCTGCCTGACGGCGCGCCGCTGCCAGGGCGGACGAATATCATCCTTTCGCGTACGCTGGCGGATGAGGCGGCGGTGGATCTGCGGGCCCGCGGCTTCCTGCTTTGCGGAGATATCATGTCGCTCTGGCAGAAGCTGGGCCAGCTGCAAAGCCGAGCCGAAAAGCCGCGCAAGCTATGGGTCATCGGCGGCGAGAGTATCTATCAGCTGCTGCTGCCGTACTGCCGGGAGGCCTGGGTGACGGAGGTCGCCGCGCAGCGGCCTGCCGACTGCTTCCTGCCGGAGCTCACGGGCATGGAGCTGCGTGAGCGGCAAGCTTGTCCCGAGCAGCCGCAGCTGACGTTCTGCCGCTACGGCCGTCCGGCGGCGGGCTGCTGATACGGAAAGGTCGTGAGGGGATGCGCTACCGGAGAATTCTCGCCATCGGGGACATTCACGGGAATTATCAGAAATTCTGCACGCTTTGGGAAAAGCTCGCCTTTGACGAGACGCAGGACCTCGTGATCTTTCTCGGTGATTACACGGATCGCGGCCCACAGAGCCGCGAGGTCATGCAGTGGGTGCTCAGCCAGTTCGGCAAGCCGCAGCGTGTCTTCCTGCGCGGCAATCACGACGAGATGATGTTGGCCGCAATGCTCGGCGTAGACAAAGACCTATGGAAGCGGAATGGCGGCAGCGAGACGGTAAAGAGCCTGCGTGGCATGGAGGGGCTGCCGGACTTCCTGATGCGCTGGGCGCAGGCCATCCACCATATGCCGCTCTATTACGAAGTAATTCAGGACGGCAAGACCTACTGGTTCATGCACGCGGGCATCAAGGCGGGCGTGCCGCTGGCGGAGCAGGAGACGGAGACCCTGCTCTGGGACCGCGAGTTTGCCACGATGCCGCTGTACACAGGCAGGGAAATCGTGACTGTCGGCCATACGCCGATTCCCTATCTGCGTTATTACGGTCTCAAAGTCCCCGTGGACAAGCCGCTGCTCCGCGATGGCGGGCGGCGCAACCTCATCGATACGGGCGGCTTCCTCAAGGGCGGCCGCATCTCGGCCATCGACGTGCTGACGAAAGAGATTTGGCAGTCGGAGGCCCTGCCGGAGCTCGGCGGCTGGTGAGTCGAGCGGATTTACAAAAAATATATAGCCTGTCAGGGGCGTCGTACGTTTGCATGTGCGGCATATCCCTGATGGGCTTTTTATTTAAGGAAACGCTGATTAAATCGTCAGCCCATCTTGCCGCTTCTTTTCCGCCCGGACTTCGTCAGATCCTCTCGGCATAGCCACCGCTATGCCTGCGAGTCTCTTCCTCGCCTGGACGAAAAATCTTCGACAATCTGGGTCAACTTATTAATCAGTGTTTCCTTAACCCTTTTCATTTGATGTCCGATGTGCTATAATTGCTTTCATAACATAAAGGAATAAAGACTTAACGATTTAAAGATACTGACGGAGGTGTCGGGATTGGTCAATCCAAAGCTGAAAGATGAGCTGAATGACCAGCTCTGCGAGGCGGTGCTCTCGCTCGGGAACATGGAGGAATGCTATCAGTTCTTCGAGGATATCTGCACCATTGGCGAGCTGAAGGCGATGAGCCAGCGGCTGGAGGTGGCGCGTATGTTGCAGGCCGGGCATACCTACGACGAGATTGTCGAGCGTACGGGCGCCAGCACCGCGACCATCAGCCGCGTGAAGCGCTGCCTGAACTACGGTGCAGACGGCTACAAGGTCGTGCTGAGCCGCCTGAAAGATAAAGAGGAGAATGCCTGACCACAGGCAGAGGAGAGAACGGCATGGAAAAAGAAAAACTGGTTCTGGAAATCCCCTACGGCACGCGAGATTTTCTGTTTGCCGAGGCTTCCTGCAAGCGGGACATCGAGACGAAGCTCGCCGGGACGTTCCGTCAATGGGGCTACGATGAGGTCGTGACGCCGACCATCGAGTATCTGGATAATCTGACGCTGGGCAGCAGCCGATCCCTGGAGCCGCAGCTGCTGAAGCTCTTTGACCAAAGCAACCGTACGCTGGCTCTGCGTCATGAGATGACGACGCCGATTGCCCGCCTCGCGGCCAGCCGCCTCAAGGATGAGCCGCTGCCGCTGAAGGTGTCCTATATCAGCAACGTGTTCCGCCGCGAGCAGACGCAGATGGGCCGCCAGTGCGAGTTCTATCAGGCGGGTGTCGAGCTCATGGGCTCGGCTTCGGCGGCGGCTGATGCGGAGGTCATCGCGCTGGCCGTGACCTGCCTGCGCGAGGCGGGCCTCGAGGACTTCACCATCTGCCTCGGCCAGGCGGAATTCGTCAACGGCATCATGGCGCAGTACAACCTGTCGGCAGACACGCAGGCTGAGCTGCAGGAGGCGCTGGAGCAGCGCAACCTCGTGGCTATCGATGCCCTCGTGGACCAGCTCGACCTGCCCAATAACAGCAAGGAAGTCCTGCGCCAGCTGCCGCTCTTAAACGGCGGCGAAGAACTGCTGCAGCGCGCCTATGATATGGCTTTGAGTGAGCAGAGCCGCCGCGCCCTCGACAACCTCAGTGAAATCTACCGCCTGCTGCGCTCCTATGGCGTGGCGCAGTACGTGCGCTTCGATCTCGGCATCATCCGCGATCTCAGCTATTATACGGGCATGATTTTTGAGGGGTATACGGCGGGGCTTGGTTTCCCGCTCTGCGGCGGTGGACGGTATGACCATCTGCTCGCGGACTTCGGCAACGCCTGCCCGGCCACAGGCTTTGCCCTCGGCATCGAGCGCGTGATGCTCGCGTTGCAGCAGAAGGCCGCCAGGCCGCTGGCGGCGCGCAAAGACGTCTACCTCGGTTACGCCGCAGGCAAGGCATCGGAGGCCATCGCCAAGGCCGCAGAACTGCGTCAGGCAGGCAAGGTCGTCGAGGTGGCGCTGCGCCCCGAGACGCAGGCGGAAGCCAAAGAGGTGCAAAAGGCCAAGGCCTACCGCGAGCTGGTCTATCTCGCATGAACCAGCGGGTATGGCAGTTCTGGCAGGCCGTGCGCGCTCAAATGCACCCGGGGGATCATGCGCTCGTGCACAAATACCTGAATGAGCGGGAGCAGGCGCTTTTCTACGCCATGCACCGCGTCGACCAGGTACACGCGGTACGTGTGGCCCGTACGGCGGCAGAGCTGGCTGCGCAGGCTGAGGAGCAGGGCAGGACGGTAAAGCTGGACTTTTTGCAGCGCTGTGCCCTGCTGCACGATGTGGGGCGCGTCAAGGGCGACCTCGACCTCATGGGCAAAGTCTGGGCCGTGCTGGCCCGCCATTATCTGCCACACTGGTCCCGGCGCATGGCGGACGGCCAGCGCGTGCATATGCTTTATGTCTATTATCACCATGCGGCCATCGGTGCGGCGAAGCTGCGCCAGATTGGTGATAACGCCGAAGCAGAGCTTATCGCCAGGCATCATGATGCGGCTGATGTGCACGACAGTATTGAATTAATATTACTCCGCACGGCGGATGATGCAAATTGAACGAGATTTTTCTCTTTATCGCCTTGACGTTGTAAACCATCCGTGTTATGATAACAGACAAATCCTTTAGCAAAATAAAGAAGTAAATTATGGGCCGCCTGGCGGCCCTGAGGCAGGAGGGCTGCGCATGCAGTTGGCAGATCAGGATTATTTGACCGTGGCTTTGCCGAAAGGCAAGCTGTTCGGCCTGTCGGCGGATCTTTTCGCGAAGATCGGCTATACGGCGGAGGGACTGTCGGACAAGTCCCGCAAGCTCGTCATCAGCAACGACGAGAAGAAAATCCGCTTCATCGTCTCGAAGACGGCGGATGTGCCGACCTACGTGGAGTATGGGGCAGCTGACATCGGCATCATCGGCAAGGACGTGCTCGTGGAGTCGCAGAAGGACGTCTACGAGCTCTTAGACCTCGGTTTCGGCAAGTGCCATGTGATGATGGCCGTGCCGAAGGCTGCGAAGCGCGAGAAGCTTGCTGACTATGCGCATACGCGCGTGGCCACGAAGTTCCCGCATATCGCGGCGCAGTTCTTCAGCCAGTACGGTATGCAGATGGAGTATATCAAGCTGAACGGTTCCATCGAGCTCGGCCCGATCGTCGGGCTCTCGGAGAGCATTGTCGATATCGTCGAGACGGGCACGACGCTGAAGGAAAATAATCTGGAAGAAATCGCCTATATCATGGATGCGACGGCAAGGCTCATCGCGAACCGCGTGAGCTTCAAGCTGAAGTTCGATCGCATCAACACCATGGTACAGGATTTGCGGCAGGTATTAGCCGCGCAGGCTAAGGCCTGAGCAGAAAGTGGGGCACAGAGTATGCAGATTGTCAAGGCAGCAGAGTTGGGCGAGCGCGAGGTAGAGCGCCTGCTCACGAAAAAAGCGTTCGATGAGGTGGAGCTCAATCCGAAAATCCGTGAGGCCAACAAAAAGACGTTCGGCCGCGACATGACGGCGGCGGAGCTCGTACGGCAGATCGTCGGCGACGTGCGCAGGAATGGCGACAAGGCCGTCATGCACTACACGAAGCTCATCGATCGCGTCGATATGCAGCCTGGGGACTTCCTCGTCTCGGAGGAGGAGTTTGCGGCGGCTGAGCAGGCCGTCGATCCGGAGGTCATGGCCTCCCTGCGCAAGGCTGCGGACAATATTCGCCGCTACCATGAAGAGCAGAAGCCGAACTCCTGGATGACGTACCGCGACCAGGGCTCCATTCTCGGCCAGACCATCGTTCCGCTGGACCGCGTGGGCATATACGTGCCGGGCGGCACGGCAGCCTATCCCTCCTCCGTGCTCATGAACGCCATGCCGGCCGTCGTCGCAGGCGTGGGCGAAATCATCATGATGGTGCCGCCCAAAAATGGCAAGATTAATCCCTATGTGCTCGTAGCGGCGAAAGAGGCGGGCATCAGGAAGATTTACAAGATCGGCGGCGCTCAGGCCATCGCGGCCATGGCTTTCGGCACGGAGACGATTCCGCGCGTCGACAAGATCACGGGCCCGGGCAATATCTTCGTGACGCTGGCAAAGAAAGAGGTCTATGGCCACTGCGATATCGATATGCTGGCCGGTCCTTCGGAAATCCTCATCGTGGCCGATGAGACGGCAGATCCCGTCTATACGGCGGCCGATATGCTGAGCCAGGCCGAGCATGATCCGCTGGCCTGCTCCATCGTCATTACGGACAGCGCGAAGCTGGCAGAAGAAGTTGCGGCGGAGGTGCCGAAGCAGCTCGCGCAGTTGCCGCGCAAGGAAATCGCCCAGGCGGCCATCGACCGGAATGGCCTCATCGTCGTCGCCGATGACATCATGCAGGCCATGCGCTTCGCCAATGTCTCGGCACCGGAGCACATGGAGCTCCTGACGGCACAGCCCTTCCAGCTGCTGCCCTACGTGCGCCATGCGGGTGCCGTTTTCCTCGGCGCCTATTCGCCAGAGCCGCTGGGTGACTATTTCGCGGGCCCCGACCACATCCTGCCCACGGGCGGCACGGCGCGCTTCTACTCCTGCCTGAACGTGGAGACCTTCATGAAGCGCACGAGCATCATTTCCTACACGCAGCCCGCGCTGGCGGCCGTCAGCGATGACGTCATCCGCCTCGCAGAGACCGAGGGCCTGCAGGCGCATGCTCAGGCCATCCGCCTGCGCAAAGAGAGAAAGTAATGGGAGGAATTTTATGCTGCAGTATCGCAAAGGATTAAAGAATATGCCGGCTTACGATGGCACGGATAAATACTATACGATCAAGGTCAATGCCAACGAGTGCAATATGGCGATGCCGCCCCTCGTGAATGAGCGTGTGATGAACCGCCTTGCGAGCGTGCCCATCAACCGCTATCCGGGTGAGGAGTACTACGACCTCACGGGGCAGATTGCGAAGAACTTCGGCCTGCGGCCGGAGAACGTCTTCCTCGGCAATGGCTCCAGCGAGCTCATCGAGAAGATTTTCTACTGCTTCGGCGGCAGCAAGGCACAGAAGATCGTTTTCCCCGATCCGTCTTTTTCCATGTATTATATCTATGCTCAGGCTGCGCAGGCCACGGCGGTGCCCGTGCCACTGGAGGCGGACTTTACGCTGGACCTCGATAAGTTCGTCACGGCTATCAACGACAATCAGGCGAGCCTCGCGGTGCTCTGCAACCCGAACAACCCAACGGGCGGCGTGCTCTCCGTGAGCGATATCCAGTACATCCTCGACAACATCAAGACGAGTACCTGCTTCCTGCTCGACGAGGCCTACGTGGAGTTCTACGGTCGCAGCGCGACGGGCCTGCTCAAGGAGTATCCGAACCTCATCGTGGCGCGCACCTTCTCCAAGGCCTACGGTCTCGCTGGTGCCCGCGTGGGATATATGCTTGCGTCCCAGGCTATCACGGAGATGATTGGCAAGTCGTTCATGCCCTACCACATGAATAGTCTCTCGCTGGCCGTGGCCGATATCTGCTACCAGATGCGCCAGGAGTTCGTGCCCCACATCCAGATCATGATTTCCGAGCGCAAGCGCATGGCAGAGCTGTTGAAAAAGCTGCCGGGCTTTGCGGTGTATCCGTCCGAGACGAATTTCCTGCTCGTGCATGTCAACGATCAGAAAGAGCTCGTCGATCTGCTGGAGAAGAACGATATCGGTGTGCGCTTCTTCAGCTCCGACAACAAGCGGCTCAAAGACTGCATCCGCATTTCCATGGGCACACGCGAGGAGAATGATACCTGGTATGGTCTCATGAAGGCCTTCGCGGAGGGGCGCGGCTGATGGGTGACGTACTGAAAAAACGCGAACGCAAGGCTGAGGTTACGCGCGAGACGGGGGAGACCAAGGTCAGTGTCTGGCTGAACCTCGACGGCACGGGGCAGGCGAAAATCGATTCGGGTATCGGTTTTTTTGACCACATGCTGAACCTCATGGCCGTGCATGGCCTGCTCGATCTCGAGCTCGCCTGCGACGGCGACCTGGAGGTGGACGGCCACCACAGTGTCGAGGACATCGGCATCACGCTGGGCCAGGCCTTCAAGGAAGCACTGGGCGACAAAAGCGGCATCCGCCGCTACGCGAGCTTTTACCTGCCCATGGATGAGACGCTGGCCCTCGTGGCCCTCGATATCAGCGGGCGGCCGTTCCTCGTCTATGATGGTGGCGAAATGGCGCCGATGATCGGCGGCTACGACACGGAGCTCACCGAGGAATTCCTGCGCGCCTTCGCCTTCAACGCGGGCGTGACGCTGCACGTCAAGGTGCTCTATGGTACGAATTCGCATCACAAGGTTGAAGCCATCTTCAAGGCACTTGGCCATGTACTGCGCAACGCCACGGAGAAAGACCCGCGGGTAGATGGCATACCGTCGACGAAAGGCATGCTCTAAAGAGGGGATAGTTATGATAGCGGTAATCGATTATGGCGTGGGTAATTTGTTCAGCGTCGAGAAGGCGCTGGTATCGCTTGGCGCTGAGGTAAAGGTCACGCGCGACGCGGCGGACCTGCAGGCGGCGGAAAAACTCGTGCTGCCTGGTGTGGGTGCTTTTGGCGACTGCATGCATAATTTAGAGGCTACGGGGCTCATCCCGGAGCTGAAAAAACAGGTGGCAGTGGGCAAACCGCTGCTCGGCATCTGCGTCGGCCTGCAGATCCTCTTTGAGGGCAGTGAGGAGACGCCGGGCGTGTCAGGGCTCGGCCTCATCAAGGGACAGGTCAAAAAGATTCAGGCGCCGGGGCTCAAGGTGCCGCACATGGGCTGGAACTCCCTGCAGATTCGTGCGCAGCGCGAGCAGATGGATCTCTTTGCCGGACTCGGGGAGCATCCCTACGTCTATTTCGTGCACAGCTATCATGCGGTGCCGGAGGATGGCGACGTCGTCACGGCGCGGACGGACTACGGCAGCCTGCTCACGGCGGCCGTGGCGCAGGGCAACGTGCAGGCCACGCAGTTCCATCCCGAGAAGTCGGGCGACGTGGGTCTCAAGATTTTGCGCAATTTCCTGGAGGGCTGAGCGATGATTATTTTCCCAGCGATTGATATCCGCGGTGGCAAATGCGTGCGCCTTTACAAGGGCGACTTCGCGCAGGAGACCGTCTTCGGCGAGCCGGCGGAGATGGCGAAGAAATGGCAGGCGCAGGGCGCGCAGTACCTGCACCTCGTCGACCTCGATGGCGCGCGGGCGGGCCGCAGTGAGAACCTCGCGACGATCAAGGCCATCCTCGAAGTCGTAGCTATTCCCGTGGAGCTCGGCGGAGGTATCCGCACCATGGCCAACATCGAACAGGTGATAAAGCTCGGTGTGCAGCGCGTAATCCTCGGCTCCGTGGCCGTGCGCGACCCGGAGCTCGTGGCTGCGGCCTGCCAAAAGTATGGTGAGCGTATCGTCGTGGGCATCGACGCGAAGGATGGCATCGTGGCTGTCGATGGCTGGGGTGTCTCGGGCGATGTCGATGTCATCACGCTGGCGAAAAAAATGAAATCGGCGGGCGTCAGGACCATCATTTATACGGACATCAGCCGCGATGGCACGCTCAGCGGCGTCAACGTGGAGGCGACGGCGAAACTCGCCCGCGAGAGCGGCGTCAGGGTCGTGGCCTCGGGCGGCGTGAAGTCTGCGGCGGATATCCGCGCGCTCAAGCCGTATGAACAGGATGGTATCGAGGGCGTCATCGTGGGCAAGTCCATCTATATGGGCACGCTCAACCTGCCCGAGGCGCTTGCAATCGCCGCGGAGGTGAACTAAAATGTTGAGTAAGAGAATTATTCCCTGTCTGGACGTCAAGGATGGCCGCGTGGTCAAGGGCACGAATTTCGTGGGCCTGCGCGACGCGGGCGACCCCGTGGAGCTCGCGCACCGCTACGATGAGGAGCGTGCCGACGAACTCGTCTTCCTCGATATCACGGCTTCCAGCGATCAGCGCAAGACTACCGTGGATATGGCGCGCAGCTGCGCCTCGCAGGTCTTTATTCCCTTCACCATCGGCGGCGGCATCCGCAGCGTGGAGGACATGCGCGCCATGCTGAAGGCGGGGGCGGACAAGACCTCGCTGAATACGGCGGCCATCAAAAATCCCGAACTTATCCGCGAAGGTGCGGCGAAGTTCGGCAGCCAGTGCGTCGTGCTGGCCGTCGATGCGCGCCGCAATGGCGAGCACAGCTGGGAGGTCTACATCAACGGCGGCCGCACGCCGACGGGCCTCGATTGCCTGGAATGGGTGAAAAAGGCTGTGGGCCTCGGCGCAGGCGAAATCCTGCTCACGAGCATGGATGCGGACGGCACGAAAGATGGCTATGACATCGAGCTCACGCGTGCGGTCTCCGAGGCCGTGGACGTGCCCGTCATCGCCTCGGGCGGCGCGGGCAAGCTGGAGCATTTCTATGAGGTGCTCACCGAGGGTAAGGCAGATGCCGTGCTCGCGGCCTCTGTGTTCCACTACGGTACATTCACGGTACGACAGGTCAAGGAATATCTCAAATCTCGTGGCGTGGAGGTAAGATTCTGATGGATAACAAAAACGTTGACATTTCCATGATCAAATTCGATGAAAAAGGCCTCGTGCCGGCCATCGTGCAGGAGGAGAACGGTCAGGTCCTCATGCTGGCCTATATGAACGAGGAGTCGCTGAAGAAGACACTGGAATCGGGCTTCACCTGGTTCTGGAGCCGCAGCCGTCAGCAGCTTTGGCGCAAGGGCGAGACATCCGGCAACATCCAGCGCGTCAAGGAAATTTCCTATGACTGCGACGGCGATACGCTGCTGGTCACGGTGCACCAGACGGGCGTGGCCTGCCATACGGGCACGTATTCCTGCTTCAGTGGCCGCAAGCTCGCAGGCGCGGAGGAGAAGGGTGTCGTCCCCGTGCAGCAGGAGGAACCGAAGGCGCTCGCGAGCGTCATCTACGACCTCTACAACGTCATTCAGGATCGTCAGCTGAACCCGGTGGAGGGCTCCTATACGAACTATCTCTTTGCCAAAGGGCAGGACAAGATCCTGAAGAAAGTCGGCGAAGAGGCCACGGAGACGGTCATTGCCTCGAAGAATGAGAGCCGCAGGGAGGTCATCTACGAGATGGCCGATCTCTGGTATCACTGCCTCGTGCTGCTGGCCTACCACGGTATCAAGCCGGAGGAGCTCTTCGGTGAGCTCATGGGCCGCCGCAAGGGCAGCGATTATCATAAATTCACGGGCAAGACCGGCATTCGCCCCGACCTGTAAGGAGTAAAGCATTTGATGGATATGGATAACCCCGAAGCTCTGAGCCCGGCGGAGAAAGCCGAGCTCACGCGCCGACTCGCCGCCTTTGCGCGCCAGCTGGACAAGCTGCATGCGTTGCGCAACGAAATAAACGCGGGTCTCGCACGCGTGACGGAGGACAACCTGAGCCTCGCGCTCACGCAGAAAAAGAAGTTGCGCGAACTGCAGAAGGAGTACAAGAAGCTCACGGCGTTCGCCGACGTCCTGCCACCGCAGGAGGCCGCACCTGTCTTCGAAGCTGAGTTCAACTACGTCACGACGATCGAGAATGTGCTCACGACGACGCAGGCGCTCAAGAATCATGAGCAGGTGGGCGAGGAAAACCTCAAGGCCATTAAGGGCGGCCTCGTGCAGTTTTACTATGGCCTGCGCGAAGAAATGCAGGCTGCAGCTGAGGCTGAGGAAAAAAGGAAACAGCAGTTGGTACACGAGGCAAAGCTGAACTAAAAGCTGTCTGTTACCTACGCAGAAAGCTCCGCAATCACCATATATGAACGGTGGTTGCGGAGCTTTTATTTCTGTCGCACATGTATATTGTTCACCAGCGGGCGGCGAGCTGGCGCGTCTGCGCCTCGTCCTTGTGCATCTGGGCGACAAGCGCCCCGACGCCGGGGAATTTGATTTCGTCGCGCAACTGGGCGCGGAAACGCACCTCGAGCAACTGGTCGTAGATGTCGCCTTGAAAGCCGAGGATGTGCACCTCGAGGCGGCGATAGCAGCCCTCGAAGGTGGGATTGTCACCGATGTTGGCGAGTCCTGTGTAATGCTGGCCATCATAGATGGTCTCGGCCGCATAGACACCATTCGGGAGCATTACGCGGCCCTCGGGGATGTCGAGGTTGGCCGTGGGATAGCCGATGGTGCGGCCACGCTGGTCGCCATGGCGCACGCGCCCGAGTACGGTGAAGGGGCGGCCGAGGAATTCCTCCGCCTTGGCGAGGTTCCCTGCGAGGATGAGCTTGCGGATGCGCGTCGAGCTCACGGCGTGGCCATCGCGCAGCACGGCGGGACAGATCTCCGCCTGAAAGCCGTAGTCCTGTCCGCAACGCATGAGCAGGCGATCCGAGCCCTTGCCGCCGCGGCCGAAGGTATAGTTCGGTCCCGTCACGACATAGCGCGGCGCGAAATGGCTCTGCAGCATCGCCATGAATTCCTCCGGCGTATGCTTCGCAAAAGCTGGTGTGAAGGGAATCGCCATGTAGAGGTCGACGCTGAGCTCTGCCATGAGCTGTTGGCGCAGGCGCGGCGAATGGATGGCGGGCGGGCAGGCGTCGGGCGCGAAGATTTCCCGCGGGTGATTGCTGAAGGTGAAGACGAGGCATTTGCCGTCGCATTCCCGCGCGAGTTCCACGGCGCGGCGGATGATGCTCTGGTGGCCGATGTGCACGCCATCGAACATGCCCAGTGCCACGACAAGGCGCGGGTACTTATCTTTCAGCACCGTCAGTTTCTTGAAAATTTCCATTCGTACAGGTTCTCCCATCTCTTTGCATTATCCTGTCTAGTATATCATAAATAGCGCATGCATGGCAGGGACGCGGGACAAAAGGTGTTTTTTTCATGCCATCAGTATGCTATACTGTAAGTTACGTGAATATACGGCTTCGTGCTGTCAAAGATAAAGAAGGTAAATCAATGAGCATGTTATTATCCGATTTCGACTATGAGCTGCCGGAGGAGCGCATCGCGCAGACACCGGTGGAGCCACGCAATGCCTCGCGGCTCATGGTGCTCGATCCGGTGGAGAAGACCATCCAGCACCAGCATTTCTATGATTTGAAAAAATTCCTTGTGCCGGGTGATACGCTGATTTTCAACGATACGCGCGTCATGCCGGCCCGCCTCATCGGCCATCGTGACCAGACGGGCGGCAAGGTGGAGGTGTTGCTGTTGCGCCGCATCGACGCCGATCATTGGGAAACGCTGGTGAAGCCGGGCAAAAAGGCGCAGACTGGCAATGTGATCAATTTTAGCGATGAGCTCTCCTGCACGGTGCTGGAGCATACGGACTTTGGCGGGCGCATCGTCGAGTTCAACTACGAAGGTATCTTCGAGGAAATCCTCGATCGCCTCGGCGAGACGCCGTTGCCGCCGTACATCCACGAGAAGCTGGAGGACAGTGAGCGATACCAGACAGTCTACAACCGCGAGCAGGGCAGTGCCGCTGCGCCGACGGCAGGCCTGCATTTCACCAAGGAACAGATGCAGGAGCTCAGGGATATGGGCGTCAACCTTGGCTTTGTCACGCTGCACGTGGGCCTCGGCACCTTCCGTCCCGTGAATGTCGAGCACATCGAAGAGCACGCGATGCACAAGGAGTTCTACCAGATCAATGCGGAGACGGCGAAGCTTGTCATGGACACGAAGAAAGCCGGCCACCGCGTGATTGCGGTCGGCACGACCTCCATTCGCACGCTGGAGTCTGCGGCCACGGCGAAGAATGAAATTGCGGCCAGGAGCGACTGGACAGGCATCTTCATCTATCCGGGCTACGACTTCAAGATCGTCGATGCCATCATCACGAACTTCCACTTGCCGAAATCCACGCTCATCATGCTGATTTCGGCCTTTGCCGGGCGGAAATACGTACTGGATTGCTACAAGAAAGCCGTCGAGGAGAAATATCGTTTCTTCTCCTTCGGTGACGCTATGTTCATCCAGCGCCCTCAGCTGCTCGCCGAGCGCCAGCAGGAGCTGGCCGAACTGGAGGAGGAGCACCGCCAGCGCGGCCGTGACTAAAAAAATATTTCATATATGGCGGCAGGCCCCAGCACACGATACGCTGGGGCCTGCCGTTCATGGGAAAGGAGAAACTTACGATGAAAAGCATTTTGATTAAAGACACCACGCGGGAAGAACGCATGGAAATCGTGCGTCGTTCCATCACTTGCGGCAGCGGCTGCGAGAACTGCGATGGCTGTGCGCTGGGTGCAGGCGATGTCATGGACATGTATCAACCGTATATATACATGATTGGCTAAACTTCAGTAATATCAGGCGTTTGTCGTAGCCCTTTATATGCTTGACACAAAAATGACACAATTATAGAGAGGAAAGACTTTTCGCTAGCATGTCGGCTATGCTTTTATCGGACGACTTGTAGAAGTGTGAATATACGCTAAGCGTTACATTTGCATTCTTGTGCCCTAGCCTGTGGCTGATAGCCGTTATTGGTACGTTGTGGTTTATTAGATAGCTAGCGTGGGAGTGCCGCAAGTCATGCACCCTTATTCTTGGTACACCCGCCGCGGCGGCTAGTTGTCGTATATGGCGCTCAACAATGGATATGGAAACGCTACTAAAAACAGGCGATAGGACAGGCTCAAGCCGTGAAATGTAGTCATGTACCATATCCATAATCGATACAGGCATAATTACATCTCGAACGCTACTATTTGTCTTTGTCGCAGTTATCTTTCCCGAGTTTGACGAATAGCTTTTGGTTATGTGAATGACATTACTCATAAAATCAAAGTCGCTAACGTTTAATGCCAGTACTTCACCTATACGGAAGCCGCCAAAGAAAAGCAGGTAATACACAAGTCGAACGTCAAGCCG
Source organism: Selenomonadaceae bacterium UBA2897 (assembly GCA_002350105.1). GTDB lineage: Bacteria > Bacillota > Negativicutes > Selenomonadales > Selenomonadaceae > UBA2897. Next base: position 19,341 of record DEDT01000017.1, read on the forward strand.
TTCTTCATACTGGATGGCTTTATTGAAGTCGTCCTGCGTCCAGATAGAACTTTTCCTTGTAATTGTCGATTCACCACTGTTGACCTTACCTGCAATTCGCAAGGGATTTTCTGATAAACCATAAAACCGTATAGCGTAGTTTAGAACGATTGAAAACACAGTACGTATCTGCTGAATTGTCGCGGGGGATAGTGCCCTATTCGTGCGCGCTGACTTTGAAGTTACCAGTTCACTCTGCCATTTTCTCATCTTCAGCGGAGTTAATTCTGATAGCTTCAAGTCTCCAAGTGAAGGTACGACGTGGTTCATCAAGTCGCGCTTTCTCAAGATATACGTGCTCTCTCGTATGTGTAACTTCGCATCCGCTAGGTAAAGCTCGACTAAAGATCTTACTGTCATATCGGGCGTGCTTTTCGCTTTGTCTTTAAACTCTCGCTCATACTTCTCGGCAGCGCGCTTGCCTTTGAAGCCACGCTTCGTTGTCCATCGTGTGTTTCCCTTCCAGTCAACGTAAGAGAACTTGACGTACCATGTGCCGTGCTTTTCGTCCTTGTATGCTGACATGATGAACCTACTCCTTCCTGTGGTATAAAAGAGTGATTCGGTAAATATGTTCGCCGAATCGGCTTAAAATCGGCCGAAAAATAAAGCAATTTGAAACCTCAGTTTTTGCGAAATTTGAGGTTTGTACGAAATTGTACGAAATGGACGCCTCAATTTCTTCAAAATTTGCGGTGTCATCCATAGAAATGGCGGAAATGTACGAAAAATAAAAATGCCTCTAGGCTCGGCGCTACCCATACATGCGGGCTGGCTTACTGCTAGAGGCGTTATAAATATTCCATTACATGCTCATCATACACCACCAGTAGTAATACGTCAATTTGAAAGGTTATAAACGACGAGAAGGGGCTTGCATCATATAGATACAAGCCCCTTCTGCTTTAGGTGCGGGTAAACCGCTGTGTTTGTATCTATACTATATAAATTTTTACTTGCCTGTCAAGGCGTGACCATGGCTATCAAAACAGCCTGTACACGGGGTGATATCCTATGCGTAGAGGAGAAAAAGATAATGACAAAGTCGTGAACCTGTTCCGTTATGAGGTTCGAGAATTCTCCTGGGGCACTGCGGTAAGAGAGCAGCGTACGGGAAAGTATCTGGAGATATTCCTGAAGCCGGATGGGCAGGAGATCGATGTAGAGGGGATTCCCGTAGAGCTCCATGAGAACGGCATCGAGTTTCTATGATGAACCGCCTCGTCGATTTTGTCGAGGTACTTTTGTGAAATTTTGAGACCGTATAGTATGTCATATTCGCCGGTTGGATCAACAATACGCATTTTGCTTATCGTAGCTCCTGTGAGACTTATATGATATAATTTAGATAGCATGGTTACGGATTGCTTCAACAATGGAGTATGTGTTCCAGTTGACCACCGAGCATGCAGCCTTATTCACTTCGGCTGGTATAAAGGCATTGCCGCGCGGGCGGATGGCTATGACAGGCTTATCGTAATCACGGGCTGTATCCAGCTCCATTTGCATCCATTCGTGGTAGCTGTAGTACATGCCTGAGATAACCAGCACAGCATTGACAGGCCGTATTTTGCGTTCGAGGTGCGCCCGCAGGTCAGCCTTGGATAGTCTCTCCCATGGGGCGGCTATAGGCTTGTCTTTGGGCGCGGAGTAATTCCTGTAACTGAAATATAATGCACTGTCCAGTAAGGCTACAAGACGGTCGTAATCATCACCATATTTCCACGCATGGCTGATGAACAAATCATAGGTCTTCAGATTTGGCATATCGTGTATTCTCCTGAAAAGGTCGTGAGTATTATGTCGGAAACGAAAAAGTATCGTAAAAAGCCTATCGTAATTGAGGCATATCAGACAGACAGGGAAATGGTTATTCCCACGCTGGAAGGGCCACTTCATGCATCGGTCGGTGATTTCATCATCACAGGTGTGCGGGGCGAGCAGTACCCGTGCAAGCCTGACGTGTTTTGGAAAACCTATGAACCTGCCGGGGATTGAGGCTCGCTCTCGGTAATGATGTTCCAATCCGTGTTGGTGGCAGCGATTATGCTTTCCGTAGCTTCAACTAGCAACTGAAACCTCATAGATTTATCTGCGTAAGCTCCTGTGCCAGTTTGGTATAGGAGCTTTTCGTGTTTCAATCGTTCGCAGGCGAGGCGATAGCAGCGCCATAGCTCGTGATACTGATCCAGCTGGCAGGCGAATTGCAGGTACGCGGCAAGCAAACCGCATAGCGCGGCGGCAATGCGGACACTGAAGCATGGGAACAGGGAAAGCACCGGCACCAGCAGGATGCAAATGCTTTGCGCCTTTCGGTACCGCTTGTACTTCTTTTGATTCTCGGCACTTTTTCTTCTGAACCATTGTGTCTGCTCATCAAGGCGTTCACGGATATACTCTTCTTCGCTCATGACTCGTTCCTGTATTTCTTCGGCGTGAATTTCTTTTTTGCTATACGCTTGGACAGCACCATGGCCTGCCTGAGCGATGCCATTAACAGCTCCCTGTCTTCCGCATCCTCGACTTCGCCAAGGGCTGCTGCACCGTCTATGGAATGTATCATATCTTCAAGGTCACGGCTGATCTCTTCGCTCGTCCTTCTCGCTGAGGGCGGGCTGTTTGCTATGCCTCGTTATTACTTTTAGGTGGTGCAAAATGAACCTCTACAAGCCTCGAAAAGAACATGAGTATTGGCATGACGATTAGGCAAGCGATAAACATGCCTATTCCACACGTGGTTATTGGCGTTCCAATCCAGTTATGCATATAAACCGTTATAGTGTCCGATACATCGACAAATCCTTGCAGTATTTTCCACATAGATAGAGAAGCCGCAAGATAAATCAGCACCACAGTTAATTTCGACTCTTTTTCGTAGGCCAGTCTAGCCCAATAGATAAGTCCGAATACGAGGTAGCATACTGATATTCCTGTTATCCAAAAAAGAAAAAACACGATAAAAAACGGCATCAATAGAAAAGGGATACCATCGCAGCAACGCTTAACCCATAATTTCAAAAGGTTCATGTTGCATACCTCCTTGTACGTCAACTCAATATTTATGATGGCCGACTTTGCCTGTGTATGGATTTACATTGCCTTCATAGCTGTAGTTATCGGTGGGCGTGCTATTCTTGTGGGTACGCCAGTGGCCCCGGACCACGGTGCCGTTGCTTCTTACGTATGGAGCGACGTATTCGTCGTCTGTGCTTGGCGTGGAGATATTCGGTGCTTGCACGTCTGGTGCGGTAGGAATATTGTCTTTAGTGCGGGTGGAAGTGCTATCGGTGGAGGAATTATCACGATCAGTAGAATTATCGGACTTTTTGAATCGTGAAGGTGGAATGATAGGCCCAGTATCTGGCATGTCCTTTTTCGCGAGCTTTTGTTGCAGCGTGTCAGCCTTGTGTATGGCGTCCATGCGCAGCACGTACTGATTGTAGGCGCAGCCAAAGGTTGCAATGAGTAATGCCAGCATCACGGCGAATATGCGCCGGACAGTCTTGGTTTCCATTTCGCCAAGCTGATCCCAGATGTACCACGCGGCCAGTACCAGGACGATAATGGTGCCGGTGATAAATTCTGCGGATATACCGCCGAACATCTGCGAGACATTATGATAGAAAGCGTCCATGGCTATTCCTCCTTTACTCTATGCAATCATGTGCCCTTGTACGTAGGTGTCGAACTGGGACAGGAGGAGGACTTCGGTGCGGCTGCAGCGGTAGCCGTGGCACTTGGAGAAGAAATTCTCTTTGATCGTAGCGGCCTGATGGGATATGAAGCAGGTCTCGCTGATGGCGGAGGCGGTGAGGCAGCCCATGGTATAGAGCACGGAGCTGGGGCCAAGGAGCTCGTTGGCACAGGCGTCGGCCTCGCGCTCGATATTGCTGAGTGCAAGCGCGCTGGAGTTCTCCAACTGGTCGGCGGTGTTGTCTGCGAGGTGGCGCAGGATGATGTGCGAGAGCTCGTGTGTCAGCGTCCAGCGCAGGCGGGGGATAGACGGGTCTACGTCGTTGACGAACACGATATACTCGTCAAGCCCGGGGCGGTAGAAGGTGCAGCCCTCAGCGGATCCAAAACGCTCGGCAACGTCGCGCAGGGTGATGTGATTGTGACCGGCCACCTCAGTGTAGGTGTAGACCTTGCAGCCGATATCCTTCAGCGCGGTATCCGGATTGAAGGGGAGCCGGTCAACGGAGAGCTGCATCAGAAATTTGTCGGCGGCCTCATGGGCATAGTTGAACCGTGGCATTAAGGAAAGGGAAGCTCTCATTACCAGAACACCTCAATCATTTTCTTCACTTGTTCTTTTCTCTCGGCGACCTGCTCGGGGCTGGAGTCTTTCAGTTTCGCGCGGGCGAGCGTGCGGATCTCATCATCAAAGACTTCACTGGCCGCGTCTTTTGTCGGTTTTCCGGACGGCGCTGACGGTGAGGCGGTGCGGCCTAACAGGTAGTCGGTGGTGACGCCAAATAGGGAAGCCAGTTTGTCCAGATTACGCGATGGCTTATTCTCGCCACTCTCGTATTTGAGGTAAGTCGTTCTGCCTACGCCAAGCATTTTAGCAACTTGCTCTTGAGAGTACCCTCGTTGCGTGCGCAGTGCTCTTAATCGTTCACCGATTGTCATAATACATCACTCCTTTTCTTTCTGTAGTATTCAGGCAATACGGCCCTATGCCCTTATTATACGTTATTTTAAATAACATAAAAAGTCGTGATAGAAAATAACATTTACCTATTGACATGTTATGTAACGTAACGTATAATAGGCACTGTAAGGAACGTTATGAAACATAACGCCCAAACAGAAAGGGGGTTAAGGATGGGAAGACTAAAAGAGCTTCGATTGAAGCGCGGATTAACGCAAGACGAACTGGCTAAGCTACTGTCAGTAAACCGCACAACGGTTACGCTATGGGAGACGGGCGTCAATCACCCGCGAGCGTCTATGCTCGTAAGGCTGGCAAAGATTTTGCGTTGCACTGTGGACGATTTATTGCGCCACAAAACGTGATGAAAGATAACATCTAAAAAAGGAGAGTATCAAATGAACAAAGACATTCAGATTTTCAGCAGCAACCAGTTCGGTCAGCTGCGCACGGTTGAAGATGGTGACAAGGTTTATTTTGTGGCCATCGATGTTGCAAAAGCACTCGGCTATAGCAACACCCGCGATGCCATCAACAAGCACTGCAAGGGGGTCGCAAAACGCGACGTACCTCACCCACAGAACAAAGATAAGACTGTAGAGGTCAGCGTCATCCCCGAAGGCGATGTGTACCGCCTGATCACGCACTCACACCTGCCAGCGGCGGAGAAGTTCGAGAGCTGGGTTTTCGATGAGGTCCTGCCGACCATCCGCAAGCACGGTGCCTACGCCACGCCGGACACGCTGGACAAGATGATCGCGAGCCCGGAGTTCGGCATCAAGCTGCTGACGGCACTCAAGAATGAGCAGGAGAAGAACGGCGAGCTCAAGGCTGTCAATGCCAAGCAGGCGCAGGTCATCAACGAGCTCAAGCCCAAGGCCGACTACACGGACGACATTCTCAAGAATCCCGGCCTCGTGACCATCACGCAGATTGCGAAGGACTACGGCATGAGCGGCAAGGCGATGAACGCCACGCTTCATGATTTCCATGTTGTCTACAATCTCGGCGGGCAATGGCTGCTGTACTCACGGTATCAGGCGAAGGGCTACACGCACAGCGAGACTGTGGCATTCAACCATTCGGACGGCAGGCCGGATGTGAAGATGAACACCAAGTGGACGCAGAAAGGCCGCCTGTTCCTCTATAACCTGCTCAAGCGTCACAATATCCTGCCTGTCATCGAGCAGACGGATGAGGAAATGCAGGAGGTGGCGCAATGAAGGAGCCATCGGTAGACATTACACAAGGCCGTTCGCGTGAATACTATAGACGGGCAAGCGCTGTTGGCGAGGCCATGCAGGACTTGCATCTGGACAGCGATGCGGTAAAGAAACTCTCTCATGCGATTGTTGAGTTCACGTCAAGAGCCGAGGTGGATGCCTTCAAGTATGGGTTTGACATGGCATTGAAGCTTGCCAAGGAGCTGGCACATTAAGGGGGAGGTATCAACATGAAAGAAAAAATGCGCTACTGGATGTGGCGCATCAAAGACGAATGGGAGCTATTCCGTTATGGGCCTGTCGATGGGGAGACGGCGCTAATGACTTCGATTATCGCAATGGTATTCGCAATCATCGCATTCAGCGTAGCGCTGAGATAATCGCCGCTATCAGGTCAAAGGAGGATGGTTTCAGTAGAGATAGGATGGATAAGACGGTGGCGATAATACTCAAGCGAAAAGCCCATGTGGCGTGCTTGTAGCGCTCAATCGCAACATTTCCCGCTATGGTCGTGCAGACGGTTAGGCCGTGCTGCTCTATGTACTTGTATTTGCGTAGAAAACGCATAATGCGGTTGCTGTCATTGAGACTATAGCCGTGATAGAAAGGAAAATGCTTGGTGTCATCCATACGCAATGTGTGGTGCGGGCCGTTATAAATCATCTTCAAAAACGTGTAGGTTTTCTTATCCATATCAATCAACTCCTTTACTCAATTATACAGGATTCGGGGGGATGCGGCGGGAGGTGAGTGCATGGAGAACCCGGTTATCACGGCGAAGGAGGTGGCGGATATACTGCACTGCAGCAAGTCCAAAGCCTATGGCCTGATCAAGCGGCTCAATATCGAGCTGCAGCAGAAAGGCAAGATAACTCTGCACGGCGCAACGAGCAGGAAGTATTTCAAAGAAAGGTTGTATCTGGCATGAGATTCTTTTACGCGGGCCTGTACGGCCTTGGAAAAATCAGGGACGAGTTCCACCGGCTGGACAAGGCCGGTTGGGTGGATGCCTATATCGCTATCGCGTGGGCCGTGGCCGTCGTCATGCTCGGCGCGAGCGGCGGTTTCTGAAGGAGGTGAGAGTGTGAGCACGATTCTACACGTCAGGCGTTACGGCCTGCCGTTCTTCACGCGGCGCGGCTGGGTGGTCATCGCAGCTGGCGGCTTCGCGGGTGGTTTCATCTGCGGGGTGATCGCGTGCATGGGCATGTAAACAAAAAGCCTGTACGCGGCGGGCGGCCGGTACAGGCAAGATAAGGTGTATGTTCCCCTCCAGTATAGCACAGGAGAGGAACAGAGGGAAGGAGCAAAACTATGCTTATTGTGAAAGATACATCGAAGCTTGAGAGCTTCGGCTTTGAGAAAGTGCCGGGTTGGGA
>DEDT01000012.1 GCA_002350105.1 Selenomonadaceae bacterium UBA2897
TGATACGTGCAACAGCCCCTTCTAAGCGTTTATTTTAGCCTGTAACCCTAACGAATTACATCATACCGCCCATGCCGCCCGGCATACCACCCTGCGGGGCTGCAGCCGGTTTCTCCTCCGGTTTGTCAGCAACCAGCGTCTCCGTAGTGAGTACCATGGAAGCGATGGAAGCGGCGTTCTGCAGGGCAGAGCGCGTAACCTTGGCCGGATCGACAATACCGGTGTCGATCATGTTGACGTACTCGTTCTTCAACGCGTTGAAACCTACGCCGTCAGCCTCTTTCTTGACGTGCTCGACGACCACGGAGCCCTCGAGGCCTGCGTTGTTGGCAATCTGGCGCACCGGCTCCTCGATGGCGCGACGAACGATATCAACGCCGACCTTCTCGTCGCCCTCAGCCTCGACGCTGTCCAAAGCACCCTGAATGTCGAGGAACGTCGTGCCGCCGCCGGCGACGATGCCTTCCTCAACCGCAGCGCGCGTAGCGTTCAGTGCATCCTCGATGCGGTACTTCTTGTCCTTCATCTCGACCTCGGTAGCAGCACCGATCTCGATGACGGCTACGCCGCCGGCGAGCTTGGCGAGACGCTCCTGCAGCTTCTCTTTGTCGAAGTCAGACGTCGTCTCAGAAATCTGCTTCCTGATCTGGGCAACGCGCTCAGCGATGGCGTTCTTGTCGCCTTTGCCGCTAATGATCGTCGTCTCATCCTTCGTGGAGACAATCTTGTGAGCCTGGCCGAGATCCTCAATCGTCACGCTGTCGAGCTTACGGCCCAGTTCCTCGCTGATGACCTGTCCGCCCGTCAGGATAGCGATATCCTGCAGCATAGCCTTACGGCGATCGCCAAAGCCCGGAGCCTTGACAGCGAGGCACTTGAAGGTGCCGCGCAGCTTATTCACCACGAGGGTCGTCAGCGCTTCGCCGTCTACATCCTCAGCGATGATGGCAAGCTGCTTGCCAGCCTTCACGACCTGCTCCAGCACCGGCAGGATGTCGTTGATGGCGGAGATCTTGCGGTCCGTGATCAGGATGTACGGATCATCGAGGGCAGCCTCCATCTTGTCCGTATCCGTTACCAGGTACGGGGAGATGTAGCCGCGGTCGAACTGCATGCCTTCCTTGACGGAGAGGTTCGTCTTCATGGTCTTGGACTCCTCAACCGTGATGACGCCGTCCTTGCCGACTTTCTCCATCGCGTCAGCGATCAGCTTGCCCGTCTCATCATCAGCGGAGGAAATCGCAGCGACCTGAGCAATGCTCTCTTTGCTGTCGATCTTCACGGAGCGCTTCTTGATCTCCTCGACGAGAGCGTCAACAGCACGCTGGATGCCCTTCTTCACGATCATCGGGTTCGCACCGGCAGCGACGTTGCGCATGCCCTCGTGGATAAGTGCCTGCGCGAGCAGCGTAGCCGTCGTCGTACCATCGCCAGCGATATCGTTGGTCTTCGTAGCGACTTCCTTCACGAGCTGTGCGCCCATGTTCTCGAACGGATCCTCGAGCTCGATGTCGCGGGCGATCGTCACGCCATCGTTCGTGATCGTCGGTGCACCGTACTTCTTCTCGAGCACGACGTTACGGCCTTTAGGACCAAGCGTTACCTTTACGGCGTCAGCCAGGGCATCAACGCCACGGCTCAGCGCACGACGAGCTTCTTCGTCAAACAGAATCTGTTTAGCCATTTATGTTACCTCCAAAAAGTTTACATCAAATTGGTTCAAACGAACAATCAGCAGATTGCGAGGATATCACTCTCACGCACGACGAGGTAATCCTTGCCCTCGACCTTGACCTGCGTGCCGGAATATTTGGAGAAGATGACTTTATCGCCAGCTTTGACTGCCGGAGCAACGCGCGTGCCGTTGTCCAGCATCTTGCCCTCGCCGACAGCAACGACAGTGCCTTCCTGCGGCTTCTCTTTTGCCGTGTCCGGCAGGACAATGCCGCTGGCCGTCTTCATATCGTTCTCTGCAACTTCGATGACAACTCTTTCGCCCAATGGCTTAATCATAGGTATCTTCCTCCTATAAATAAATTAACGCTGTTGTGCTGTTAGCACTCACTAGGCCCGAGTGCTAACTACAGTTCTTATAGTACCCTTTCTAAGTCAAAATGTCAACACTTAAAGTAAAAAAAAGTCAAAAAAACAAGGTACAGTTCAGAACACATTCTCAGCTGTACCTTGCATGAAATCCTGATTGCTTTACACTTTGCCGCCAGCCGCGCGCACGATGGCAGCGGCCACATCCTTGACCGTGAGGCGCTTCGTCATGGCGTAGCGCTGGATGCGGCGGTAGGCCTCCTGCTCCGTGAGGTGATGGGCAGCCATGATGATGCCCTTCGCGCGGTCGAGCGTCTTGCGCGTCTCCAGCGAATCCTTGAGCCCCGCGAGTTCCTCTGCGAGCCCCTGCATATCACGCCAGCGCGCCAGCGCCACCTCGATGGCCGGAAAGAGGTTTTCCTCGCGCACGGGCTTCACGAGATAGCCGAGCACGCCCGCATCGTTGGCCTTAGCCACGATTTCCGGCTGGCTGTAGGCCGTGAGCAGCAGCACTGGCGCCAGCTGCTCATCCGCGATCTTGCGCGAGGCCGTGATGCCATCCATGTCCGGCATCTTGATATCCATGAGTACGAGATCGGGATGATACTTGCGCGTGAGCTCCACCGCCTTGCGCCCGTTGATGGCCTCGCCCACGACTGTATGGCCTGCCTCCTCCAGCATTTCGCGCAGGTCGAGGCGAATGAGGGATTCATTATCTGCGATGACAATATTGAGCTTTTTCTGCTGCAAAACGATTCACTCCTTAGTCGTCAGTGGGATTAGGCTGTTCCTTAGGGATGCGGATATAGGCGTGTGTGCCATGCGCACGGCCGCGCACATCATTTTTGAGCTCAAAGCTGCCGCCGAGGTCGCCCTCGATGAGCGTGCGCACGATCTGCAGGCCGAGGCTCCGGTGCGGGCGCTGCGCAAAGTCCTCCGGCAGGCCGATGCCATCGTCGTAGAAATCAAGGTGCCATTCCTCAGGCTCGTCCCTGACACTCAGGCCGATGGTGCCTGACCTGCGCCCCTCGAAGGCATGCTCCATCGCGTTGAGCACGAGCTCATTGAGCACAAGCGCCACAGAGCTCGCACATTTCGAAGGCAGCACGAGGCGCGGCCCTGTGAACTCCGTGTGGATGGTAAACTGGCTGTCCGCCATGTTGTGCGCCACGAGCTCGAAGATATGCCGCATGACTTCCTGCACATCGATGTCCTCCGAGCCCTGCTGCGAAAGGAACTCGTGCACGACGGAAATGGATAGGATGCGGTTGACGCTCTCCGCCAGCGCCGCCTTGACATCCGCCGAGGGCGAGCGCCGGGCCTGCAGCCTGAGCAGGCTCGCGATGGTCTGCAGGTTGTTCTTCACGCGGTGGTGGATCTCCTGAATCACCGCCGACTTGATGCGGATTTCCTTGTCCTTCGCGCGCGTCTCCGTCACATCAGAGATAATGACGATGCGCCTTTTAACCTTGCCGCCCACCGTCAGCGTGAGCTCGCGGCGGATGAGAATCATGCCGCCCGCCACCTGTTCCTTCTGCCAGGGGCGGTCACGCTCCACGGTCTCACGCGTCACGTGCTGCGACATCTGCCGATCGTAAAGGTAGCAACCGCGCAGGCTGCCCACGCCGAGCACGCGGTAGATACGCTGTGCCGCCGCATCGGCAAAGGTGATGCGGCTGTTGGCATCCGTGATGATGACGCCATCGCTGGCCGAGATGGGCCGCCAGGGCTCAGGCGCCAAGCCGCGCCGCGCATACTCCAGTACATCGATGGCCGTATCAAAGAGATGATGATACCCCTCGATGGACAGCCGCTCGCCGTCCACCTCAAAGGACAGCACGGCGATGACCTGCGGCCCGTCGTGGATGGCACAGGTGTACATATCGATCATCGCGCCGTAGTTCCACTCGCGCTTGCCGCGCCGCCGCTGCCCATCACGGAACGTATCGACAACCAGCGGCTCCTCCAGCGACTGCATCATCATCCCCGTTACGTCCGTCACGCCGATGCTGTAGACGGTATGCGGCTGCACCTGCGCCGCTAAAAGCAGCCGGTTCGACTCCCTAGGCTTTACGTACAGCTTGAGCTGACCATGCGCCAGGTCTGCAACAAAGGGGAACACCACGCGCATGCGCACGAGCAGGCTGATCTGCATTTCGCTCAGCGACGTATGTTCCCGGCACAAAGAAGCTAAATCCTTCACAAAATCCGCTCCCTTCGATGGTAAACGTTCAATTAATAGTATACTCAATGCTGTGATAAAATACTAGTATACACCTTAAAAAATACACGCAAAAAAAGACGGACTCTCGTCCGCCATAAAACATTCAAAAACGTACCAGCAATCTGGCCAGGCTGAAGCCCGCCCACACGGCGAGGAAGCCGCAGAGCAGATTGGCGCAGATATTGGCTCCCGCATAGAAGAAACTGCCGCCGCGCAGGAGCGTCAACGTCTCCATGCTGAAGGAAGAAAACGTCGTAAAGCCCCCGAGAAAGCCGACGGTGAGCAGCAGCTTCCACGGCCCCGCCGCAAACTGGGCGTGCTCCGCCAGCAGAAGCAATACTCCCATGATGAGCCCCATGAGAAACGAGCCCACCGTATTGACCGTCAGCGTCCCGAACGGAAACACCGTGCCAAAGCGCGCGCCGACCTGCGTCGTCACCAGATAGCGGCAGACCGCGCCGATACCACCGCCGAAAAACACCAAAAGAATTGCCTGCATACTGCTCCCACCAAACGCGCTCTATTTCATAATCTGCTGGTCTCAGCCATTCTGCTGTTTACGCATATCGACCATGCATTGGTTGATATCCAGCTGCAGTGCCTGGCTGATCGCACCGGGGACGGCAGGGAACAGCTCGAGTACCAGCCCACCGGGCAGAGCGACCCAAGTGGCGGGAGCGCCGGGCAGCTGAGTGACGCCCGGCTCGTGCAGGATATCCTTGATCGTCGCATCGAAATCATCGAGCACAATGCCGATGTGCCGGCTGTGTCCATCGGAAACGGGTTCGCCATCTTTTGCCTGTACGAGCTGAACACCGCCGTCCAGCCAGACCTGCAGTACCTTCCCCTCCGGCGTCTCCTGCCGCCGCGTCTCCTTCATACCCATGACCCGCGTAAAGAAATCAAGATGCCAGGCCAGATCCTGCACCGCCACCGCCACATGATCGATAAACGCCCGCTTACTCATATCACATCACATTTCCTTCCTACCTGCGATACACAACCTCCATTACTTTGCCTTCAGTTCTTTCAAAACCTTTACTGCCTCTTTATTGTTTTTCTGCAAAGAAAGCGCCTGCTCGGCGTCTTTACGTGCATCGTCTTTACGGCCGAGCTTTTGATAGGCTGCAGCACGACTGGCATAGGCACGAGCCGACTTTTTATCGAGCTGGATAGCGTGATTAAAATCGTTAATGGCCTGATCGTATTTACCCTGATCAACGTACATACAGCCACGATAGCTATATGCTAGTTCTCGATTGGGCTGCAGAGCAATAGCTTTGCTGTAATCTGCCAATGCAAGGTCGAACTTTTTCATTTTGGTATAGGCATACGCTCTCATTGACTGACCGACATAAAGCATATTCTTATCCGCCGACAAGTCAATGACCTTATTGAAATTTTCGAGCGCCTTAATATAGTCTTTCTTCTCGCCATAGGCGGTACCCTTATACATATAGGCCAGCGCATTTTTAGGATCCAGACGCAAGACTTGATCCGACTCTGCGATCTCTTGATCATATTGTTTTAGATGCCCATATACACCTGCTAAATCATTATGCACCTTCACATTATTCGGTTTCAATGCAACTGCTTGCTGATAGTCTGCCAATGCACGTGGGAAATCTCCCTGGGCCGAGTAAACTGCACCTCGCATAACATATGCTTCGGCTACTTTTGGGGCTAGTTGCAACGTCTTATTGCAGTCTTCGAGAGATTCTTGATATTTTTGCATCTGCACATAGGTAGCAGCACGAAGCAAATAACCCCTAGGATCCTGCGGTCGTAACGATACAAGATGATTGGCGTCCTCTAAAGCCTGATCCAAGTGTTTTGAATCCCACCCTGCTTTTACACGCTTTATATACTCTGCAAATGAATATTCCTGTCTGTTACCAAGAACTTTATCTTTACCATCAGACACAGCCGAAGTATGGTTTTCCGCCGCACAGGCGTAGGACGCCGGGATTGCCTGATAGCCAAAAAAGCTTGCTGCGCAGCCGATTAACCCAGCCAATAAAAAACACTGATTCCATTTCTTGGCTTGCATCAATTGTAACATCCCCCTATTGAACTCTGCTTGATTAAGCAACGGTATGTCAATCTGCGTGTGCAGGGCTTTTCTCGGCGACCTCTTCCAAATCCAGTCCCGGCACAGCGTTGAGATAGAGGTCGCTGAAGCGGCCGGCCTGTGCTTGATAGTAGCCACGGCAGGCAATCATCGCGGCGTTATCCGTGCAGAGAATCTTGCTGGGGTAGTGGAAGGTCACGTGCCGGCGCGCGGCTTCGGCACGCAGGCGCGCCTCGAGGCCGCTGTTCGCGGCAACGCCTCCCGCGAGCACAAGCGTGTCGCGTCCCGCTTCTTTGACCGCCTCGAAGGCCTTGCCCACGAGCACGTCGATGACCGCATGCTGGAAAGAAGCTGCAATGTCCGGCTTGTTGAGCTCGTGTCCCTTCATCTTCTCGCTGTTAATGTAGTTGAGCACGGCCGATTTCAAGCCGCTAAAGCTGAACTCATAGTTGCCCTTGCCCACGAGCGCCTCGGGAAAATCGATACTCGGCTTCCCCTCTTTCGCCAGCGCGTCGATGCGCGGGCCGCCGGGATAGGGCAAGCCCATGACGCGGGCGATCTTGTCGAAAGCCTCGCCCGCCGCATCATCGCGCGTCTGACCCATGAGATGGAAGCTGTTGTAACCACGCACATCCACGAGCGCCGTATGGCCGCCCGAGACCACGAGTGCCATGAAGGGCGGCTCCAGCGTAGGCTCCGAGAGGAAATTCGCAAAGATATGCCCCTCCAGATGGTTGACGCCGATGAGCTGCTTGTCCATAGCGAAGGCCAGTCCCTTGGCCGCCGAGACGCCCACGAGCAACGCGCCCACAAGCCCCGGCCCATAGGTCACGGCCACCTGGTCGATGTCCGCGAGTTGTACATCCGCCTGCCGCAGAGCCTCGTCGATGACCGGCATGATATTCACGATATGCTTGCGCGAGGCAATCTCCGGTACCACACCGCCGAATTTCTGATGCACGGGAATCTGGGTCGAGATCACATTGGAGAGAATCTCCCGCCCGCCGCGCAACACGGCCGCCGACGTCTCATCGCAGCTGGACTCGATGCCCAAAGTTAATTTTTCTCGCACGCTATGCACATCCTTTATTTAAACCAAAACAACGGCAATCCGCCTGCCGTTGTCACAACTTCGTTCTCCACATAATGAGCGCATCCTCGCCATTATCCGTATAGTACCCTTTGCGCCGCCCCGCCTCTTGAAAACCAAAGTGATGATACAGCGCCAAGGCCGGCACATTCGAGGGACGAACTTCCAGCGTCATAGCTGTGCATCCGCGCTCCCTGGCCGACTCAATCAATGCAGCAAAGAGCTGTGTTCCTGCACCCTGACCCCGATATTCCGGTGCGACAGCCACATTCATCACCTGCGCCTCATCCGCCGCAACCCAGAAGCCCGCATAGCCGACAAGCTGATCCCCAGCAAAGGCTAGCAAATAACAGGCAAACGGATTGGACGCCTCACGCCAAAACGACTCTCGCGACCACGGCGTCGGAAAACACGTTTGCTCCAGCGCAGCCACGCTATCTGCATCCTCCGGCTGCATTTCCCGAAAAGTCAGTTGCACCTTTTAGCCTCCGGATGACGTTTTTCCCACAGAACCTCCGCTTCGCTACGGCGGATATACCAGGGTTCAAGATCCATCACGTTATCCTGCTCCCCCGCGGCAAGACGCTGCAGCCCGATCATAGCCACGTTGGCCGCGCGCGGCATGATCTGTTGCGCCGGAGCCACCTGTACGTTCGCGGGCAAAACCATACGACCACGAATCTTTTTCGCAACGATGTCCCCTGTCAGAATCACTGCTCCTGCCATCTCACTGCAATCGGCAACAATATCCGCAAGGCTGGCAATATCCACGGACTGCTCGCGAATCAGCCTCCCCTGTTCCCAGCGAAACACCTCGCGGTAAGCATTGCCCTTTTGCGCATCGAGCAAGCTCACAATCTTCACCCCCGGCACAGGGAAATGTGCCGCGAGCGCCGCCAGCGTCGATACCCCCACAAGAGGCTTGTTTAGCACATAGGCCATGGCTTTGGCCGCCGCGAGACCGATGCGCAGGCCCGTAAAGGAGCCCGGCCCGATGCTCACGGCGATGCCGTCGAGCTCTGCCTTTTTGACGCCCGCCATCTGCAGCACCTGCTCGATATGGGGCATCAGGGTCTCCGAATGCGTGAGCCGCGCCTGCATCGTGAGCTCTGCCGCCAGCTTCTCCTCTGAAGCCACGGCTACGCTGCTGACCTGCGTCGCGGTATCAATCGCCAAGATAGACAATTTCGGACAACTCCTTTACAAAAGCCTGATACGCCTCGCCTACGCTGCTGAAGGTGATGGTGCGCAACGTCTCCTCCCCCTCGCCGCGCGAAATGCAGATACGCACGTAATCCTCAGGCAGGGAATCGGGGAACTTGTCGGCCCACTCGATGAGCACGATGCCCTCGGGCTCATCGGTATATTCATAGAAGCCAATTTCCTCGAGCTCCTGTTCGGACTCCAAGCGATAGAGGTCGAAATGGTAAATGGGGCAGATGCCCTCATAGATGTTCATGAGATTAAACGTCGGACTCGTGACTTCCCCTTCCACGCCCAGCGTACGCGCAAAGCTTTGGACAAACAGCGTCTTGCCCGCACCGAGATCCCCCTCCAGGCAGATCACGGTACCCTCGTGGACTCTTTGACCCACAAGCTCCGCCAAAGCTGCGGTTTCCTCCGGGGAATGCGTCAAACATGTAAACATCTTCTGCTATCAGCTCTCCTATATCAAATAAAACATTCAGGTCGTATTATACTCCATGCTACGTTTTCTGTAAATCTTCTTTGCCGTTCTCCGCCTCTCCATTATCAATAGTTATTCTCCGTTAATAATTATTTTGCAAAATATGTATAAAACTGAGTATAATGTTGTATAATGGCAATTTGAAGATTTAAATGCTGATAATCATCAAAAATGGTGGTTTCTCTCTTGCTCTATCTGTCGTATAATAAAGCCATACCGATTGCGAGGCGAACAAAGGCTCGCAAGAGGAAACAAGATTATGTATATTCGTATGTGTTATATTATAGGAGGGTTTTGACATGAAAAAATTTGTTTGCACGGTTTGCGGCTATGTCTATGAGGGCGACCAGGCTCCGGCAGAGTGCCCGATCTGCCATGCACCGGCTTCCAAATTCGTAGAGCAGTCCGGTGAGATGACATTCGCTGATGAGCACCATGTCGGCACAGCCAAAGACGTCGACCCACGCATCCTCGAGGGCCTGCGCCAGAACTTTACGGGCGAGTGCTCCGAAGTAGGCATGTATCTGGCCATGAGCCGTCAGGCAGATCGCGAAGGCTATCCTGAGATTGCCGAGGCCTTCAAGCGCTATGCCTTCGAGGAAGCTGAGCATGCAGCGAAATTCGCCGAGCTCCTCGGCGAGGTTCTCACGAACAGCACGAAGAAGAACCTCACGATGCGCATCGATGCCGAGCATGGCGCTTGCGCAGGCAAGAAGGAGCTCGCTACGCTCGCCAAGAAGCTCAACCTTGATGCCGTTCATGACACTGTGCATGAAATGTGCAAAGACGAGGCGCGCCATGGCCGTGGCTTCAAGGGGCTCTTCGACCGCTACTTTGGCGAGTAATTCCTGCGAGGAATTGCCGGTATATAATTTATGATAGAAAGAACAGCGTCCAGGCTCACGTTCGAGCCCGAACGCTGTTTTTCATAATAGAAAAAACATATGCTTCCTGTTTCATATATAATTTATGCAGACAGCAGGAAAATCCCCATTCGTATCTAATATCATAAATAGGATTGGAAGTTTCCCGCTTGTTATCGTAAAATAAAATGCGAAATACATCGAGAATAAAGGAGTGTTTACGTATGCAACATGCAAAA
>DEDT01000040.1 GCA_002350105.1 Selenomonadaceae bacterium UBA2897
CGGGCTTGACAAAATAGGAAGGGGGTACCATTATGGCAACCAATTTAGCACTTGATGACGAGCTGTTAGAACAAGCCGTCACACTTGGTGGGTTAAAAACAAAAAAAGCTACAGTAACGCTGGCTTTGAAGGAATTCATTCAGCGCCGCGAAGCTGAAAAACTAATTGATACCTTCGGCACAGTGGACTTTGATGCCAACTACAATTACAAAGCCGAAAGGAATCGCCATGCCTAAGTTTTTGGTTGATACATGCATCTGGTCGGAAGTTTTGCGGAGAAAATCTCCCAATCCGGTCATACAGGAACGGCTCGCGAAAATGTTACGTAATCTGCAGTCACTCCTCATCGGCCCGATTCGACAGGAAATTCTCTCTGGCATCTCCGATGATGCGAAATTTATGAAATTAAAGGAAATGCTCTCCTACCTGCCGGACATTCCCCTCATAACGGCCGATTATGAGCTTGCCGCCAGATATTCCAACCTGTGCCGAAAAAAAGGTATACAAGGTTCCGCCGTCGATTTTCTGATTTGTGCAACAGCAGTCAGAAACGATTTCATCATCTACACCGTCGATAAAGATTTCGAGCACTACCAAACTGTTCTTCCTATAAATCTTCTGTTGGAACAAACTTAAATTGATACTGCTTCATATCTACGTGCTCCGCGTCGCGCAGTACTTTTCCTACCAGCCGGGCATTGCGCGGCCTGCCGATTAAATGCGCGATTTGCCCATAGGTGGCCACTTGGCCCGTCGCTACTCATTTCTGCCATCCCTTTACTACATGCTGCATAAAATATACTTCTTTCCACGTAACTTATGTCATATATAAGCTTTTACCATTTGTATTATATAGCATTTTCCTTTATGCTATATACATCAAATACCTACTTGGCAAAAAGGAGTTTTCGCTATGGAAAAAATTATGCTGGCCTCAGACTATCAGGAGGGGGCACATCCCCAGATCATGCAGCGTCTGCTGGAGACGAATCTACTCGCTACCCCCGGTTACGGCACCGACTCATTCTCTGATGAGGCCAGGGAAAAAATCCGTGCAGCCTGCGCCTGCCCACTGGCCGCCGTATATTTCCTGCTGGGCGGCACGCAGACGAATGCCACCGTCATCGACGCCCTGCTGCGCTCCTACGAGGGAGTAATCGCCGCAGACAGCGGGCATATCAGCGTACATGAGGCCGGGGCGATTGAGTTCGGCGGCCACAAGGTGCTGACGCTCCCCCATCATCTTGGCAAAATCAGCGCTGCGGCCATCGCTGCCTACTGTGAAAACAACCTGCACGATAGCAACCGCGAGCACATGGTCATGCCCGGCATGGTCTATATCTCGCAGCCGACCGAATATGGCACGCTGTACTCGCTGGCCGAGCTCACGGCCATCAGCGAGGTCTGCCACCGCTACCACCTGCCGCTCTACGTCGACGGTGCCCGCCTGGCCTACGCCCTCGCCTGCCCCGCTAACGATGTCACCTTGCCGGACCTGGCGCGCCTGACCGACGTTTTCTATATTGGCGGCACGAAATGCGGCGCCCTGTTTGGCGAGGCCGTCGTCATTCCCGATGCTGCGCTGATCCCGCATTTCTTTACCATCATCAAGCAGCACGGGGCTCTGCTGGCCAAGGGCCGTTTGCTCGGTATCCAGTTTGGTACCCTGTTCACGGATGACCTCTATCTGCACATTGGCCAGAATGCCATCACCGCCGCTGACAAACTGCGTGCCGCTTTCGCCGCGCATGGCTATGCCTTCGCCTTTAACTCACCAACCAACCAGATTTTCCTGAAACTCACGGACAAAGAAAAAGCGCATCTGGACCAACTTGTTGAATCCAGTTTCTGGGAGGCTCCCGATGCCGACCATACCATCGTCCGCCTGGCCACCAGCTGGGCTACGCCACAGGATAAAATCGAGGCGTTACTGTGTAATTTGTAAATCCATTTCAATTTTCCATGCCCTGACGTAATCATGCGCAAAGTTTATATACGACAAAAGCTGACCACACCGGTCAGCTTTTTCTCGCTTGAAAACAAATTTTAATCCGTTAACTCAATCGGGTTAGCTTCAAAAGCGGCTGCACAATTCTCATCATAGCCGTCGTCCGAACCTTCTTCAGTGCTCCGCGTAGCAGCAGAGCTCCACCAGATTGCCATCCGGGTCGCGCAGGTAGATGCTCTGCATATCGCCCAGTGCCCCGTGGCGTGGTACAGGCCCCAACTCAATTTTAGCCTTGCGCTCCTGCAGCTTGCCGCAGACCACCTCCATGCTTTCATCCACCACCAGACAGAAATCCAGGCTGCCCGGCGTTGGCTTCTGCGCCGCAGGCGGGAACTCGCCCGGATGCTGATGGATGTTAATCTTCTGCTGGCCAAAATACAGGGCATATCGTCCCTCATGGGTCTCCACCCGCATGCCCAGGATATCCCGATAAAAGCAGATGCAGGCAGGCAGGTTGTTCGTCGTCAGGACCAAATGGTCAAAGCCTTGAATACGCATACGTAATTCCTCCCATTGATACCGCTTCATATCCACGTGTTCCGCATCGCAAAAGCCCACGCCTTCCTGCAGCAGCCTGTTCTTTTGTTCGATAAATCCCGGTGCCAGCCTGCCCACGTGGTTAACGACACGATGACAGGGATAATCACCATATTGCTCTGCGTCACGCAGCACTTTTCCCACCAGCCGTGCATTCTTCGGTCTGCCGATCAGCCGGGCAATTTGCCCGTAGGCAGCCACCTTGCCCGCTGGTATCTGAGCCACAACGGCCAGCACCTCACGTGCCAGATTATCGTTCAGCACCCTGACTGCGGCCGACCGCCCTTTCCCTTTCCCAGCGTGGCCAGACGCCTGGCTTTTTTCCCTGGCGGCAAAGGCATAACTCTCCTCGAGCAACGGCCAGATGGCATCATCCGTCATACTGTCATCCAGCGCAATGGATACCCAATACTTCTTGTTCATGTGATAGGCGGGATAGCAGCCCGCATAGGCAGCCACTTTCGCCGCCGCATCGCTGACCTTGATATCTAGTAGCTCGACTCGTCCCTCACGCCCCGGGACAACCTTGTCCCACGCTACGGGCAGAATCGCAGCGTACCATTTGCGCGTCGTTGGATTGCGAAATACCCCGCTGTCCGCAAAAGCCGGTTTCTGCCAGGGAAACTCCGGCTTATCCCCCCAGATTGAGAAGATCCGCTGGCAAAGGCGGTTAGTCTGCGGCGTAGCAAAAGGCATCTCGGTAAAGCAGGCAGCCGCTATTTCCTGCAAAAGCTCCTCGTAGGCATGGCGCACGCCATAGACATAACTCCCCGCAGGATTGATTTGCCGCAGGGGCAGATACTCCTCCTCCGTCATCGTATCGATAACCCGTCCTGTAACCTGCCCCGCCGCAACGGTCAGCACCGCACGAAAAGCCCCGGACAAAAACGTCTGCTCATAACGCCACGTCTCCCCTTGCCGCTGGAAACCATATGCCTCGCCCCGCATAGGTTCGAAATGATACCGCCTGAATACCTCATCTTCAATACTCATCTGTCCTCCTTAATCCCAGGTATATTGCGCAGCGTATCGACCAGCTGCGCCACGCGCAAGGACTGTTCATTGCTGCAGCGCACGGCGGAAAAATCCTGCGCCGCGAAAATATGCGCAAACGCCTGAAACTCATGCACCATACGATGCGCATAGCGGTTCGCCTCGATGACGCGCTCCTCTCCCCCCGTGTGGACGACGAGGCGCGGCAAGGTATTGGGCGCGCCCTGCACCTCGAGCCAGCCCTGCTCACCCTGCACGATGCAGAAGCTGCGGCTTGCGGCGTCCTTCGCACCGACGGCCGTCGCAAAGAAATGCGGGTACTGCAGCACGGCAACACCCGATGTATCGACGCCATTAAAACCGCAATTCGCCGTGTACGTCGCCGCCTTTGGCATGCCAAACAAACCAACGAGCAGGTTAAGGTTGTAGATGTTGATATCGTAGAGTGCCCCGCCCGCAAGAGCCGGGTCGAAGGCCGGCAGCACGACGCCCTCGCGATACCGGTCATAGCGGCTGGAATACTGCGAGTAATTCGCCATGACCGTATGGATGGGGCCGAGGCCATCGACGGCCTCCCGCATCGCCTGGAAATTCGGCAAATACAGCAGCGTCACCGCCTCGAGAATCATCACGTGCTGTGCCCGCGCGAGGTCGACGAGTTCCCTGACCTCCGCATACGTCGGCGCAAACGGCTTCTCGACGATGACGTTTCGCCCCGCCGCCAGCGCCTGTTTAGCATAGGCGTAATGCACCGTATTGATGAGGCCGACATAGATGAAATCGGCATCATCCTCAGCCAGCAGCTCCGCATAGTCCGTGTAAACCTGTGGAATCTGCCGCGCCGCCGCGAGCTTCTCTGCCTTTCCACGACTCTGCGGCCGTGCAAAAACCGATGTCAGCGCCACCTCCGGCACATCTTTCAGGGCATCGAGCAAATCATGCACGATTTTCCCCGTTCCCAGAATCGCGAGTTTCACGACTGGCCCTCCTTTCACAGCCTCACTCCATCAATGTCATGAATGACCTGCCTTTGAGCTTTCTAGCGGCAATTTTACTGTTGCTCGAACGCCCAGAGCCAGGCGCCGAAGTCGGCGTCTGTTTTTTCTACAGTGAGGCCGCTGTACATGAGCTCGTCACCGTAAAACTGCCTGCCGACGAGCGGCATGTGCTGGGCCAGGGCCGTGTCGTGGGCGAGGCCTTTGGCGGGCCAGTAGTCTGTCACCCGATAGACCTGGTTCTTCTCGAGGCCCTGCAGGCGCAGGGTGCGGATGGGGCAGGCTGGCTCGGCAAGGGTCTTGAAATACATGAGCACGACCTGCTTGCCATCTTCGCTCACCCACTGCCAGGCTGTCTCGTTCGCGGTGCCCGCAAAGGGCGTGAGCAAGCGATAGAAGGTACCGAACTGCAGCGTCGGGCGCAGGTGCTTGTAAAGTGCAATGTGCTCCCTGACCTCTGCCTTCTCCGCATCGCTCATGCGCGTGATGTCGAGCTCGTAGCCATAGCAGCCGAGCATCGCCGCGAAGGCGCGCGTCTGCATCGGCGTCACGCGGCCCACCTGATGATTCGGCGTCACGGAGACATGTGCGCCCATGGTAATGGGCGGATAGATCATGCTCGTACCGCTCTGGATTTTCAGGCGCTGGACGGCATCGGTATCGTCGCTGCACCAGGTCTGCGGCATGTAGTAGAGCATGCCCGCGTCAAAGCGGCCGCCGCCGCCCGAGCAGCTCTCAAAGAGCACGTCCGGGAACGCCTGCACGAGCGTTTCCAGCACATGATAGAGGCCGAGCACGAAGCGCGTGCGCGTCTCCCCCTGCCGCTCCGGCGGCAGGGCCAGCGAGAATCCCTCCGTGATATGGCGGTTGAAATCCCATTTCACATAGTCGATGGGCGCGGACTGCAACACATCGCTCACGCTCCTGACGATATAGTCCTGCACCTCCTGCCTGGAGAGGTCAAGCACGAGCTGGTGCCGCCCAAAAGACGACGGATAATCGCGCACCTGCAATACCCAGTCCGAATGCGCCCGATAGAGGTCGCTGTCGACGGAGACCATCTCCGGCTCGAACCAAAGGCCGAATTTCAGACCGCGCTTATGCACAGATGCCGCCACGCCGGCGAGCCCCTTCTTCAGCTTATCCGTATTGACCTGCCAGTCACCCAGCGAGCTGTTGTCATCGTTCCTGTGGCCAAACCAACCGTCGTCGAGTACCATCATCTCGATGCCGAGATCCGCCGCACATTCCGCGAGCTGATCCAGCTTCTCGTCATCGAAATCGAAATAGGTAGCCTCCCAATTGTTCACGAGAATGGGGCGCAGTGCATGCTGATAACGGCCGCGCAGCAAATGCTGGCGGATAAGCGCATGGAAAGCCTGGCTCATGCCGTTGAGTCCCTTGCGGCTGTAGCAAAGCCAGCCTTCCGGCGTCTGGAACGACTCACCCGGCGCCAGATACCAGCGAAACTCAAAGGGATTGATGCCGCCGATGAGGCGCGTCGTGCCGAACTGCTCCACCTCCGTGCGCAGCGCGAACTCGCCGCTCCACACGAGATTAAAACCGTAGACCTCCCCCTGCTTCTCCGTCGCTTCCGGCCGCGCCAAAGCGAGGAACGGCGAGGCCTGATGCGAGCTCGCGCCGCGGCGGCTCGATACTTCCTCGATGCCGCGCACGAGCGGGCGACGCTCCAGCGAACGCTCGGCCGCATGGCCGCCGTAGAGCATGAGCCGGTCGAA
The DNA here is from genome assembly GCA_002350105.1 of Selenomonadaceae bacterium UBA2897. GTDB lineage: Bacteria > Bacillota > Negativicutes > Selenomonadales > Selenomonadaceae > UBA2897. The sequence goes on from DEDT01000040.1 coordinate 6,273, forward strand.
GTCATGGTCAGGGAAATCGAGGCTGAAGCTGGCCGCATTCAGCAGCTCCAGTGCTGCCGTACCCGTATTCGTAAGTTTCACATCCCGTGTGATGATGGGCAAATCGGCGAAAATCGTATAATGCAGCTCCACGCCCAGCTTATCCGCCGTATCCCTGAGGAAAATCGTCAGCGTCTCCGCCTCGTGCTTGTCCGCATAGGCAGCGGGCAGACCCGCCAGTTCCGGTTTGCCCTTCTGGATTTTATAGCTGTCATAGAAGAGCTCTGTCACCGTGGTGCCATCCGCGAGCCGCACCTCGTAGGCGGGCAGACGGTAGTCGCCGTGGCCGTAGGCGGGATACTCCTGCGGCAGCACGTCGAGGGAGAACGTGCGCTCGTTCTCGTAGGCCGCAGGCTGCGGCGAAAAAGAGCGGTCGATGGGCTGGAAGGCTCGCGCATCACGGAACTCGCGGATGGCACGCCCCCAGTAGCGGTGCAGCAGATAGCGGCCGCGTACCAGCTGCAGCACATAGCTGACCTGCTTATTATGCAGATGGAAAATACCAGTCTGTTCATCAAAGGTAATCATCGTACCCCTCCTCAGATGCCACGGATCGTAAAGACGAGATGCTTGTCCTCATTGGGCTGCGTGTACTCGGGCAGCACGGGCGCCCCCCAGGTATCGTCGCCGCCAACGCCGCTCTGGCCCGCGCTCACGCGCAGCCAGGTGTGCTGGCTGTCCACGAGATCATAGCCATGACGCGCATTCTCCAGTTCATGCGCATTCCACGGCAGGGCCGTGGCCGCCACGGGCTGCTCCGCCTCGACGCGCAGGCCGCGGCCACGTTCGTCCGTCACCTCGAACCAACGCACACCGTTGTGGTTGCCGCTCTCCTGCGGCTGCAGGTACGGCTGTACCTCCGCATGCGTCTCCGACTGCCAAATGCCGAGCTTTGCGCCCTCCTGACGGTCTGCGTAGTTGTCCTGCGGGCCGAATCCGTAGAAGCGCAGCTGGTGATATTTCTCACTCAGCTGGAAGAGCATCGCGAAGTCCGGAATCTCCGGCAGGCCCTCGACCTTATCGTAATCCAGCGCAACCTGCACGGTGCCGCCCGCCTGCACCGTATAGGTGATGACGGCCTGGCTCATCGGCTGCGTCGCGAACTCATAGGTAAAGCGCACGCTGACCTTCGCCGCCTCGTACTCCTGCCAGCCCAGCTGGCCGAACCAGTTGAATTCCCGCCACTCATCATCGATGAGCATTTCCTTCTTCACGCAGCGGCGGTATAGGCTGGCCAGTTTCCACTGAGCCAGCGCAAAGTCGCGGCGGCTGCCGTAGTCGTTGTCGACGGGTGCACGCCAGAAGGACGGCACCGGCAGGCTCTCCAGCAATTCTTCGCCGTTATATTTATAGGAAACGATGTTGCCCATGCCGCTGGAGAAGAGGATCTCGAAGCCTTCGCCCTGTACACCAAGGTTAATGTCGCCGCGTACGATATGCAGCGGCTTGTGCTGCGCCAGCGGTACGTTGGGCTGATAGTGCTCCACGAGGCGACCCGTCGCGTAGTCGGCCAGCTGATGCAGCTCCGAAGGCTCGGGGATATCGCTTTCCTCGACCTGCCAGACGCCCTGACCAAAGGCAATTTCGTAGCCGGTCTCAGCCCAGAGCGTTGCCTGGCGCAGGAGCAGCGAAGCCGTAAGGCACTCCTCCCCTGCATCCATGACCGGCAGGATATCGCTGAGCGCCAGCTCGCCCTGCTGACCCGGTGCAATGTAGGGCGCAGGCATCGTCGTCTGCCAGACCACTTCGCCATCGACGGCCAGCTGGAGATGCAGGTCGAAGTCGCCCGTGTCGGTGAAGAGACTCTTGTTGTGGATGGTCAGCTTCTCCGCCGTCACGTCGAGCGTGAAATTCTGGTAGTTGAACTTCACATCCTGCAACTTGCTCGTGAGCCCGCGGTCGGTAAAGAGGATGCCATCACCGCTGAAATTGCCGTCGTGGGAGCGATCGCCGAAATCGCCACCATAGCCCGGCACGATCTTGCCGCGGCCATCCTTGTGCATGAGTGCCTGATCGACGAAATCCCAGATAAAGCCACCCTGGAAACGCGGCTCCACATCCGTGAGTTCCGTGTACTTATGCATGCCGCCGATGCTGTTGCCCATCGCATGCGTGTACTCGCAGAGCATGAAGGGCTTTTCCTTGTGCTCGGCGAGGAACTTCTTCACGCCCGCCACCGGCGTGTACATCTGGCTCTCCATGTCACTCGTCGCATTGTAGCGGCGATCCCAGAAGATGCTCTCGTAGTGCACGAGGCGCGAGGGATCCGTCTTGCGGAAATACTGGCTCATCTCGTAGATATCTTTGCCACCGCAGGACTCGTTGCCGCAGGACCAGATGATGATGCTAGCATGGTTCTTGTCGCGCTGCAGCATGGATTTTGCGCGGTCGAGCACGATGGCCTGCCACTCGGGATGATCGTTCGGCACCGTCGTCTCGTCCTGATGCAGCACGCCGTTCTTCTGCCAGCTTCCATGCGTCTCGAGATTCGTCTCATCGATGACGTATAGGCCATAGCGGTCGCAGAGCGCATAGATATAGCTGCTGTTCGGGTAATGCGAGCAGCGCAGTGCATTGATGTTGTGGCGCTTCATGGTCTGGATATCGCGCTCGAAATCCGCCGGATTCATCGCGCGGCCGCGCCAGCAATCGAACTCGTGGCGATTGACGCCCTTGAACACGATGCGCTTGCCGTTGATTTTCATCAGTCCATCTTCAAGCTTAAACTCGCGGAAGCCGATGGTGAGCGGTACGACCTCCAGCAGATGCCCCGCCTTGTCACGCACGCTCAGCATGGCCCGGTACAGGTTCGGATGCTCGGCGCTCCAGAGATCCACCTTGGCAAACTGCAGATGCAGCTTCGAGCTCTCACCCTGGCAGTCGAAGGTCTCGTCTGTCAGCAGCTGACCATCCGGCTCGTAGATCTGCAGCGCCACCTGCTTCTCTCCACCATCATGCCAGGCCAGATCGATGGTCAGGTCGCCGCTCTCGTATTCATTGGCTGGTACGGCATGGACGAAGATATCATCGATATGCCCCATGGGCTTCGTGTAGAGACGCACGTCGCGGAAAATACCGCTGAAACGCCAGAAATCCTGATCTTCAATCCAGCTGCCCGAACTGAAACGGTAGACCTGCAGCGCCAGCTTGTTCTCCCCTGCCTGCAGATACGGCGTGAGGTTGAAGTCACTCGGCGTAAAACTGTCCTCGCTGTAACCGACGTACTGCCCGTTACACCAGACCACAACCGCCGACTCCACGCCCTGCAGCGAGAGGAAGGCGTTGTCCCACTCCGCCGGCAGCGTAAAATACTTCACATAGGAGCCCACGGGATTGCTGCGCTGCGGCACTTCACCCGGATGCACAACCTCGTGACCATCCCAGGGATAGGTCATGTTCGTGTACTGCGGTGCGCCGTGCCCCTCCAGCTGCCAGTGCGCCGGCACGCGTATAGTCTCCCAGCCCGCGACATCATAGTCCGTCGCTTCGAAGCCCTGTGGGCGCTGACCGAGGTTGCGCGCATAGTGGAAATACCACAGGCCATCGAGGCTGCACACGAAGGACGAGGCATCGCGCAGCAACTCCGCCGCATCACGGTACCATTTGTGGCCGCTATGCGCGGGCAGGCGGTTCTCCGCAAAGAATTCCGGGGTCGCTAATTTTTCATCTGTAAACATCGATTCTATACCCCTTTCTTCACCCATAAAAAAGGCCGCTGTACGCTTATTGTACAACGGCCTCCTTATTGTTCAATGATAAAAGCGTAAATTGCGCTTTATTGCACGTTTTATTTATTGATGTCTTCCCATTTCTCCTCGAGCTCAGCGACGATGCGGGCATGCTCCTGCTCCGTCAGCGTAACCTTTGCACGATAGATGAAGGTAGCGATAAGGAGGAAGATGATCGGCACGGCGAACATGACGAGCTGGAAATGCAGCAACGCATCCGGCGTAATGTCAGCAGCCGTAGCACCGCCCGTCATGCCAACCCAGATGGCGACCATGCCGATGACGCCACTCGATACGGCACCGCCCAGCTTATCAATGAGCGGACGGACGCAGAGGCAAACAGCCTCATCGCGATGGCCGAGCTTCAGCTGACCATACTCAACGGAGTCCGTGATCGTCATGAGCACCACGAGGAAAATCAGCGGCTGCGGCAGGGCAAACAGGCCTGCGCCGATAAGAGCCATCATCACGCTCTTGCCACTCAGCGCGTAGATTACGAGCGCAAGAACCATAATGGCAATCGAGGAGAGGAACAACTTGCGGCGGCTGAACATCTTCGTCAGGGCCGGGAACAGGGCCACAGCAGCGAGGCCGATGACCGTATTGATGACACCGAGAATCGAGAACTTCGTAGCATCACCGATGATGTAGATGAAGTAATACAGGTTGAAGTTGTTGACGACGTTGACGCCGAGACCATAGACGAGGTAAGCGATAGCGATCCACATCAGCTGATCGTTCTGCGTCAGCACTTTGAAAACGTCTTTCGCGGAGGTATCCGTCTTGTTCTCACGCAGGGCACTTTCCTGCTCATGCGTGCCAAGGCCGAGGATAATGGCACCGAGGGTTGCGATGCCGCCGCCGATGCAGGCGAAGGCGAACCAGCCCGTCGGATCACCGGCACCGCCGTTCTGGTTGACGGAGAAATAGAGCACGACCGGCATGACGATGACCGTGACGAGCTGACCGCCGAACACAGAGCCGATACGGGCGATGGTCGCCGTGATTTCACGCTCATGAGAATCAAAGGACAGGGCCGGAATCATGGACCAGATGGCAACATCCTTCGCACTGTAGAAGATATCCATGATGAAGTAGACAATGGCGAACAGGATGAGGTAGGTCGTCGGACTGGAAGCGGCAAGACCGCCGAAATCCGTGAACAGAGCGGCGAGGGAAATAGCCGCTACGAATGCACCGACGATAACCCAGGGCTTAAAACGGCCCCAACGCGTCTTCGTCTTATCGATGATGTTGCCGATGAACGGATCGACGAAGAGCTCACCGATACGCAACACGAGGATGATCGTGGTGACGATACCGATCATGTACTGGTCGTGCGTCGGATTGCCCGAGTTGAACAGGTTACTGGTTACGAAGATCATGAAGTACGTGGCCAGCATGGCGTAGAACACGTCATGACCGAACGTACCGCAAGCATAGCAGATACGCTGCAAGGTTTTGCTTTGCATGAGATTAGCCTCCCGAATGATAACGTTTTAGTAAATGAACCATCTAAAGGACTCAGCCTTTGACGGTTTCTATATATTTAATGATCGCATCGGCGATGTGCGTGAGCGGTGCCTTGGAGGTGTTGACCACGAGGTCGTAGTTCGCACCATTGCCCCACTCCTGACCCGTGTAATAATTATAGTAGCGGGCGCGCTTTGCATCCTCTTTGTTCAGTTCTTTCAGCGACTTGCCATCGTAGACATCCTTGCCGCGTACTTCACGGTAGTTATCATCGGCACAGACGAAGATATCGAAATGATTCTCCGTGTTACGCAACGCATAATCCGCACAGCGGCCAAGGAAGATGCAGGAGCCATCCTTCGCAATCTTGCGGATGGCAGCCGACTCCGACATGAACATCTCCTGGCTGGAGCTGCCCATGTGCGTGCCGAAGGAATGGAACGGGATGAAGCCCATGGACAACGGCTTGACCGAATTCTCCATCTCCAGCAGTTCCTTCTCGCTGAGGTCATTGATACCCAGCTTCGCCGCCGCGATGTGCACGATCTGACGATCGTAGAGCTTGACGCCCAGCTTTTCGGCCATGATACCGGCCAGCTCGCGGCCACCGGCACCATACTGGCGGCTGATGGTAATGACCATGTTTTTATCCATTACGATTCCCCCTAGATGTAAGATGAAACAGGATTATTACGTAAACGCTTTCCAAAGAAGCATCAGTAATTCCCTTTACTGAATAGCTTTACTGTTTTCGTGGATAGCGTTTTCTTTTGGACAATTCACATTATATACTAGCAAATAATAAAAAGCAAGGTCTTTTTCGTTATTTTCAGTTTTTTTCTGAAATTCATGTAACAAGTTTACACTTGCCAAAACAATAAAAAATCTGCCGACGAGCGGCAGATTCCTGTGAACACAATATTGTCTTATTTTGCCATGAGCTGTGCGAGCTTCTGAGCGAGCTCCACCGGGTTATCCGGCAGCATGCCCTCCATGAGCAGCGCCTGGCTGTAGAGCAGGCCGCAGTAGTCCTTGAACTCCTGGCTGTCCTTGCCACCCTCATGCAGCTGCTGCAGGCGCTGGAACAGCTGATGATGCGGATTGATCTCGAGGATGCGCTTGGCTTTGAACATCGGGTTATCCATGCCCTGGAACGTCTGCTCCATGGAGAGCGACGGGCCATTGGCATCCGCCACGAGGCAGACCGCGCTGGATTTCAGACGGGCCGAGACCTTGACTTCGGCTACCTTGTCGCCCAGCACATCCTTGATGTCCTTGAGCAGGTCGCCGTTGTCCTTCTGGATTTCCTCGGTCTCCTTCTTGACCTCCTGGCTCTCGGCATCATCGAGGTCGAGGTCGCCGCGGCTGATGGACTGGAACGACTTGCCCTCGTACTCGCGGATGGTCTCGACGCAGAACTCGTCGACGGGATCCAGCAGGTAGAGCACTTCGTAGCCCTTGTCCTTCAGCGTCTCCAGCTGCGGCAGGTGCTCGATGGTCTCCTTGTCCTTGGCCGTTGCATAGTAAATCTTCTTCTGGCTCTCGGGCATACGTTCCACGTACTCCTTGAGCGTGACGAGCTTCTCGTCCTTCGAACTCATGAAGAGAATCAGGTCTTTCAGCTTGTCGACCGTATCGCTGCCCTCGTAGATGCTGTTGTAGATACCGATCTTCAGCGACTTGCCGTATTCGTTCCAGAACTTCTCGTACCACTCACGCTGATTCTTGAGCTTCTTGCCCAGCGTCTTGAGGATGTTTTTCTCCAGCGCACGGCCAATGGTCTTGAGCTCGCGGCTCTGCTGCAACAGCTCACGCGAGATGTTCAGCGAGAGATCCGGCGAATCGACGAGCCCCTTCATGAAGCCGAGGTAGTTCGGCAGCAGATCCTTGCACTTGTCCATGATGAACACGTGGCGGCTATAGAGCTGCAGGCCCGGCTCATAGTCCGTGTGATAGAGGTTGAACGGTGCCTTGGCCGGGATGGCCAGCAGCGCCGTGTACTCCACCGTGCCCTCGGCCTTCGTGTGGAAGACCTCCATCGGGTCTTCCCACTCGTGGAACTGCTGCTTGAAGAACTCGTTGTACTCCTCGTCCTTGACCTCGGACTTGTTCTTCGCCCAGAGCGGCTGCATGGAGTTCAGCGTGCGAACCTCCGACTTCTGGACTTTCTCTGCACCTTCGATGGGCTTGCCATCCTTATCCTTCGGCGTTTCCTCCCAGGTGAAGTTCATCTTGATCGGGTAGCGCACGTAGTCGGAGTATTTCTTCACGAGGCCCTCGATCTTGTAGGTATCCGTGAAGTTCTCCTCGGCATCGTCGCCGTAGAATTCCTTGCCGAGCTGAATCGTAATGGTCGTACCGCGCTTCTCCTTTTCGCACTCTTCCAGCGTGTAGGAACCGTCCGCCGTGGACTCCCAGCGCCATGCCTGCTGCTCACCAGCCTTGCGCGTGACGATGGTGACCTTCTCTGCCACCATGAAGGCCGAGTAAAAGCCCACGCCGAACTGACCGATCATTTCCTTGTCATCGACGGCTGCATTTTCCTCTTTCGCCTTCTTCAGCTGCTCGAGGAAAGCCTTCGTGCCCGACTTCGCAATCGTGCCGATGTTCTCGATGAGCTCGTCCTTGTTCATGCCGATGCCGTTATCGGAAATCGTCAGCGTATGAGAATCCTTGTCCGGCACGAGGAAAATCTCATAGTCCTCGTCGCCTTCGAGGATGTCGTGGTTCGTGAGGCTCTCGTAATGTACCTTGTCGATGGCATCCGAAGCGTTCGAGATGAGCTCGCGCAGGAAAATCTCATGATTCGTGTAGATGGAATGAATCATGAGATCGAGCAGCTGCTTGGTCTCCGCCTGGAATGCATGGGTTTCTTTTGCCATTTTTGCTCTGCCTTTCTGTATGAAAAGAATCGATTTACGTTTTATTAGCACTTAGCCGCTGTGAGTGCTAAGTACAGATATAAATATAGCGCATAAAGAGCAAAAAGTCAACATTTGCTCTCCATGCGCTATCTTGTATGCTTCTTGCCAGCACCGGTTCTTAACGACGGGCCTGCAGGACCTGATTGACCTTCACGCCCAAAAAGGCCGCGACGATATCCTTCATGATATCACCGGGGATATAGGGCAGGACTGCCATGACCATCACTTTGCCAAAGCTCAGATCCATCACCGCCATCATCTGCAGCACGCCGCCGAGGTACGTCACCGTCGTTCCCACGAAGATGTTCACGAGGACATAGCGGCGAAAGTCCGGCCTCGCCCCTTTCATCGCGCTCACCAGCGGATAGGCGATGAGCCAGGACCAGATATAACCACCCGTCGGACCGAACAGCCTGCCGACGCCCGCCGTGCCTCCCACGAACACGGGCAGACCGATACAGCCCATGAGCACGTAGACCGCGAGTGCCAATAAGGTCTGCGCCGGCGTCAGCACGAAAGCCGCGAGCCCCATGGCGAGCGTCAGCGCCGTAACCATGCCCGGCGTGAAGGGCAACGGGAACGAAATATACGCCGTCACGCAGCAAAAGGCGACACAGATCGCCATCTTCGTCATGCTGCGCACGCTGAGTATGGGCTCTTGCGGACGGGATGCCGCCGATACCTGTAACTGCATAAGATTACCTTCTTCTCGTTAACCAATAGATCATTTACAGGTAACAATTATACAGACTTTACAGGTAAACGTCAATAGAACGTTGAGTTGACCATTCATGCAACCAATGGCCCATGCACGCCGCCGGCTTACTCCGCCAGCATTTTTTCCAGCACGGCACAGGTCTGCTCATAGCTGGCCGTCACCTGCTGGCTCAGGCTCTGAATATCTGCCATATCTTCATGCTTGCGGATGGCCTTCACGACCGCATCGGCACGCCGAAAAAGCTCCATGAGGCTGAGATTGCCTGCCGTGCCCTTCAACGTATGCACGCTTTCCTCCGCCTGTTTCATCTGCTGCGCCGCCAGTGCCTGCAGGAAATCAGCGTAAGAATGGTCTTCATGGATGAACTTGCCTAAAAACTGCCGGTAAATCGCCTGATTCCCCATGAAACGCGCCAGCCCCGTCGCGTAATCGATACCGGCCGCCGTGAGCTCCGCCTGCAAATCCTCTGCTGCCATACCGTGTCCCTCCTCACTTCAGGAACTGATCGATTGCCTTATCCAGTGCCTTGAGCGCCTCGGTGTCATTCTCCCGCACCGCATCGACGATGCAATGCTCCATGTGGTCCTTGAGGATGATGCGGCTGACGCCCTTGATGGCGCTGTCCACCGCGCTGAGCTGAATGAGCACCTCGCTGCAATCCCGTCCGTTCTCGATCATATGCTTGATGGATTCCAGATGACCGATGAGGCGGCTCATCCGGTTGAGCACCGCCTTCGTCTGCGTATGCGTGTGCATATGCCCGTGCATCGCACCTTCCTCATGGCTATGGGTCACCACCGTACCATCCGCCAATACATGACTATGTGTTTCTGCCAAAACATCCTCTCCCTTACCTTCATTCCTGTATCTTATTCTCTATTCTCGCCGATGAGGAAAAATTCCTGCCTCACTGCTGCAGATAGGCATTGATTTTCTTTGGCTATTTATTGAGCGCATCATGGAATGGAGCCGCAGGTGCAACGAGAAGAGCCTCAGCACCAGCTGCCCGCAAGCAGCCAGAGCTGAGGCTCTTTTCACGTTATCCCCTATTCAGCCTACGTGATGGCGCTGCAGATACTTGAGTGGCAGCACGAGGATGAAGTTGAAGACGAGAATCGTGAGGATGAGCAAAGCGCCGATGCCATCGGCGATGGCATCACGGTCCGGCACGAGGCCGGCACTCATGAGGTACCAGAGATGAACGGCCAGCGTCTCGCCGCCCGCCATGACATCGGGGTCAAAGAGGTGACGCGACACCGTAGTGCCGGCGGTGAAAATCAGGATAGCCGTTTCACCGAGGGCACGGCCGGCCGTCAGCGTGATACCCGTGAGGATGCCCGGCAGGGCCGAGGGCAGGACGACCTTGACGACCGTCTGCAATTTCGTCGCACCGAGAGACAGACTCGCCTCCTCGTACGACTTCGGCACCGTGCGGATGGATTCCTCCGTCACGCGCACGAGCAACGGGAGATTGAGCAGTACCAGCGTGAGCGAACCGCCCAGGATACTGAAGCCCATGTGCATCCAGTTGACGAATATAATCATGCCGAACAGGCCGAGCACGATGGATGGCACCGTTGCGAGGCTCTCCACCGAAAGGCGGATTGCGTAGGTCAGGCGGTTCTCCCGCGCGTATTCAGCGAGGTAGATGCCCGCACCGATCGCGATGGGGATGGAGACGGCCATGGAGAGGAACAGCATGTAGAACGAATTAAAGAGCTGCGCTCCGACACCGCCCCCCGCCATGAGGTCACTCGATTTGCCAAAGATAAAATGCAGATTCAGCTTTGGCAGGCCCTTGTAAAGCATGTAGCCGAGGAAAGCAGCCAGCAGCAGCAGGATAAAGGCACCTGCCACCCACAGCGCACCGCGGGCGATAGCATTATACGCTTTGGTACGACTCATCAGGCCACACTCCTTTGCGAGAACTTACGAATGAGCAGGATCATGCCCAGGGACAGGATCAGCAGGACGAACGCCATGAGGAACAGGGCGTTGCCCCAGGCCGAGCCGAAGGGCGTGTTGCCCATCTCAACGACGATATCACTCGTGAGGGTGGCCGTCGGCATGAAGAGCGAGGTCGCGAGCTGCGGCGTGTTGCCGATCAGCATCTGCACGGCCATGGTCTCGCCGACCGCGCGCGCCATTGCCAGCACGATGGCCGTCATGATGCCCGGACGGGCCGCCGGCAGCACGACATGCCAGATGGTCTGCCACCAGGTAGCACCGAGGGCCAGGCTGGCCTCGCCCAGTGCTTTCGGTACGGCGTTCAGCGCATCCGTACTGATGGTCAGGATCGTCGGCATGATCATGATGGCCAGCACGAGGGAAGCAGCCATGACGCCGAAGCCCGTAGGCAGATGGAGATATTCTCTCAATATCGGCACGAGCAGGATCAGGCCCATATAGCCGTAAACGACCGATGGAATCGCCACATAGAGGTCACAGGCCGGGCGCATGATACGCTTGAGCCAGTCCGGTGCGACCTTCGCGAGGAATATAGCACCCGAGAGGCCCAGCGGCGTACCGATGGCCACGGCGACGAGCGTCGAGAGGAGCGAGCCCATGATAAAGGAAAGGGCACCGAAATGCTTCGCCGAAGGATCCCATGCCGCACTGAAGAAGAACTCCAGCGGGCTGACTTCACCGAATGTCAGGAGCCCCTGGCGGCCGATGAAGATGATAATCGAAAATATCAGAATCGTCATCAGACAAGCGGAGGCGATAAAGAGATACCGCCCACACTTGTCATAGAACTTCTGTCTTGCTGCTTCTGTCATGGTATTCCCTGCTTATTACTTTTTCATCTTGCTGACGGGGATGAAGCCAAGCTTCTCAACCTGAGCATTCTGGAACTCATCAGACATCACGAAGTCAATGAATGCTTTGACGGCACCCGTCGGCTCGCCTTTCGTATACATATGGCCATAACCATAGATCGGATACTTGCCATCGATGATGTTCTGTGCGCTGAACTCTACGCCATCGAATTTCAGCACCTTGACGCTGTCATCAGCGTACGGCGCATCGACATAGCCGATTGCGCCCGGCGTGCTGGCAATGGCGGCGCGGACAGCACCATTGGAATCCTGGATGACGGCATCATCCGTAAACGCTGCGCCCTTCAGCACGACATCGCTGATCGTGGCACGGGAGCCCGAGGACTTCGCGCGATGGATCAGCGTGATCTTCTGATCGGCACCGCCGACCTGGGACCAGTTCGTGATCTTGCCCGTCAGGATATCGATGACTTGCTGCTTCGTGAGGTTGTCGACTTTATTCGCTTTGTCCACGATGAAGACGAACGGCTCCACGACGACCTTGTGGTCGACGAGGCCCTTGTCCTTGTACTCGTCCGGCAGATTGACATCCGAGTTGCCGATATCGACAGAGCCCTCAGCAACCTGGTTCATGCCCGTGAAGGAGCCGCCGCCAGCGACGTTGACCGTGACCTTCTCATGCGCATCCTGGAAGGCTTCCTGCGCCGGTTTCAGCAGCGGCAGCAGAGCCGTGGAACCAGAGGCGGATACCTTGCCGCTCAGCTCCGTGCCAGCACCCGAACCGGAACCGCTGCCGGCACCCTGCGATCCACCGCAGCCCGTCAGCACCATGGACGCGGCCACCATGAGGGTGCCAAGCATCATGCCAATCTTCTTTTTCGTGAACATTTGTGATTCCTCCTGTCACATCCGAGGCAGCATCCGGCGCCGCAATATGCGGCAAGCAGGCACTGCCCAAGCTTCTCATACGGGCCTGGCGGCCCGTTTGCATAAATTATCTTAGCAAACTCCTGTCCGCTCTGTGTTACTGGTTTGTAAAGGATTTGTAAAGTCTTTCCTGATGGGCAGGACTCGCCTTCTTCCTCTTTCGCCGATATGTTAAAATAAGAAAAGAACTAAAACGAAAGCGAAGTGCTGCCTTATGCTCTTTACCCGTTCCAAATTCGCCCGACGGCTGCTGGGGGCTTTCCTGCTGCTCAGCATCACCTCCCTGGGCGTACTGGGGCTGCTGCTCAGCCAATACTTCCATGACGCGGCCATGGCCCGCGAGCAGGAAAACCTCATGAATAACGCTCATATCATCGAGCTGACCCTCGCCGAGGAACTGGAGGCCACGCCCATCGAAATGCAGGACACCATCGAGGCGATCCAGGCGCAGACCGGCCTGCGCGTCACCGTTCTGTGCGCAGATGGCCAGGTCATCGCCGACTCCGAAGGCTCTGCCGGACAGATGGACAACCATCTGCTGCGACCGGAAGTCCAGCAGGCACTCCATCGCAGCTACGGCACCTCCGTGCGCTACAGCGATACCTTGCAGGAAAATATGCTCTATGTCGCGATTCCCGTCCATACCGCCGACGGCATCTCGGCCATCATCCGCACGGCTGCGCCGCTGACTTACGTCGAAGCCAGCTATGACCACACACTGCACGCCACGCTGCTCGCGATGTTCTTTGCGTTGCTCGTCTCCATCCTCGTCGCCGTGCTGCTCGCCCGGCGCACGCTGCGTCCCCTCAGTGCCATGACCAAAACGGCCCACGCCATCGCCGCGGGCGACCTGAAGCGCCGCATTCACATCCACTCGGGCGACGAATTTGATGTCCTGGGCTCGACCATCAACCATCTCGCAATGAACCTCATCGACAAGATCGAGCACGAGCAGGTGCTCAACCGCCGCCAGCAGGTCTTCATCGACAACGCGGCACACGAGTTGAAGACGCCGCTGACTTCCATTTCTGGTTTTGCCGAGACACTGCAGGAGGACGACTTCCAGCAACCCGAGATGACGCGCCATTTCCTGCGCATCATCTACGACGAATCCCAGCGCATGACGCGCCTCATCAACGACCTGCTTTCCCTCGCCCGCGTAGGCCATCTGCGTGAGGATCCACGCAACCTGCACCGCGTCCCCCTCGATCTCGGCGACGTCCTGCAGCACTGTGCCGACAGCCTGCGCGGCAAGGCCAATGCGCGCGCGCAGGAACTCACGGTCGAGGTCGCGCGGCCGCTCCCCCCTGTCTCCGCCACGCCGGATCTCATGGAGCAGCTCTTCAATAACCTCATCGAGAACGCCATCAAGTACACGCCGGAACACGGCCACATCACCGTAAGCTGCAAAAGCACCAGTACGAAGCTCATCGCCTGCGTCAGGGACGATGGCATCGGCATCGCCTCGCGCGACCTGCCCTTCATCTTCGACCGCTTCTACCGCGTAGACAAGGATCGCTCCCGCCAGACTGGCGGCACAGGCCTCGGCCTCTCCCTCGTGAAGTTCCTCGCGGAGCTCTTCGATGGACAGATCACCGTCACCAGCGAAAAGGGCAAGGGTACGACATTCCGTGTCGAATTTCCCTGCCAGCTGAAATAACAAAAGCACATACGAAAAACGCCGGAAAAAGAATCCCGGCGTTTTCTTTTTCGTATGGATAATACCACGTAAACCGCCCGTCTTACAGGCCGGCGGCTGATGAATGCTTATGCGTATGCACGCGTTCCGCCGTCTCCAGATAGATCGTAGACTCGGCAATGTTGACCGCATGATCGCCGATGCGCGAAAGGAAGCGCACGATGAAGAGCAGCTGCGCTGCATTCACGCGCTGCGGTGTCTCGGCCTTGGTCACGTAATCCGACAGCGCATAGAAAGCTTCCTCGAAAAGCTTATCCATGTGCCCATCCATATCGCGCACCGCATCAGCCATCTTGATATCGGCCTCACGGTAAGCCTGCATGGCCTGGGCCACCATCTGCAATGTCCAATTCGAGAGCTCCTGTACCTTGAGCAGGCGCTCCGTATCGAGTGGCACCTTGACCTCGTACACCGTGCGCGCGATGTCGTAGGCATGGTCGCCGATGCGCTCCAGATCGACACCAATCTTGAACGCTGTGGCGATGATGCGCAGGTCATGGGCAATCGGCTGCTGTTTGGCCGTGAGGATGAGGCAGCGATCCTCGATCTCCACGAGCAGTTCATCGACTTTATCGTCGGACGCCATGACACTCTCCGCAAGTTCCTTGTCCTGCGTCAGCATCGCATCCATGGCACGGCTCACCTCGAGGCGCGCCATCTCGCCCATCATGGCAACCTTATCCTGCAGGGCTGCCAGCTGATGAATATATTCCTGTCTGGTTTTTGGCATGATTTCTTTCCTCCTGACATAAGACGAATACGGCCCTTTTTGTCCGGCCATCAACCGAAACGGCCCGAGATATAGTCCTCGGTCTTTTTGTTGTGCGGTTTCGTAAAGATGACATCCGTCTCATCGTGCTCGATCAGCTTGCCGTTGAGGAAAAACGCCGTGTAATCGGACACGCGCGCCGCCTGCTGCATGTTATGCGTCACCATAACGATGGTAAATTTCTGCTTCAGTTGACCGACGAGCTCCTCGATCTTCATCGTCGAGATTGGATCCAGCGCCGAGCACGGTTCATCCATGAGCACGACCTCCGGCTCGACGGCCATGACGCGTGCGATGCAGAGGCGCTGCTGCTGGCCACCGGACATGCCCATGGCGGAGGCATTGAGGCGGTCCTTGACCTCGTCCCAGAGCGCGGCACCGCGCAGGCTGCGCTCCACGATCTCATCGAGCTTTGCCTTGTCCTTCAGGCCATGCACACGGCAGCCGTAGGCTACATTATCATAGATGGACATGGGGAAGGGATTCGGGCGCTGGAAAACCATGCCCACGCGCTTGCGCAGCTCGACGAGGTCGGTGCCCGGCGTATAGATATCCTCATCATCCAGCGTGATCTTTCCCTCGATGCGCACGCCCTCGATAAGGTCGTTCATGCGGTTCAGCGTGCGCAGGAACGTGGACTTGCCGCAGCCGGAAGGGCCGATGAGCGCGACCACATGATTCTCCGGCACATCCAGCGAAACGTTAAAAAGGGCCTGATGCTCTCCATAGAAGAGATTCAGATCCTTAGCTTGCATTTTCATAGAGTTTCTCCTCCTGTCATGATTCACGCTACCAGTATAGTAAAACGGCAACACGTCTGTGTTGCCGTTTTGTAAATTTTTGGTAAAGACACAACAAGAGTTTGGCCATGCTAGCTCATGGCCGAACGAAACGGTAGCCCACACCGCGCACCGTCTCGATCGTATCCTGCATGTCGGGGCTCACGCCGAGCTTCGCGCGCAAATGCCGCACATGCACATCCACCGTACGCGTATCGCCATAGTATTCGTAACCCCAGACCTTCTCCAGCAGCTCATCACGGGAAAAAGCGCGACCCGCATTCGTGAGAAATAGCTTCAGGAGCTCGTACTCCTTGGGCGTCAGCGCCAGTACCTGCCCGTCGACGCTCGCCGTATAGGCATTGAGGTCCATGACGAGAGGGCCCGCCGAGAGCTGCATCGCATCGGTGGCCTTGGGCGGCTGCGCGCGCCGCAGTACGGCCTTGACCCGCGCGATGAGCTCACGCGTCGAGAACGGCTTTGCCACGTAGTCATCCGCGCCGAGTTCCAGTCCCAGTACCTTGTCGATTTCCTCATTCCTCGCCGTCAGCATGATAATGGGAATCGCCGCCGTTTCCTGATTTCCCTTGAGGCGGCGGCAGACCTCGAAACCATCCATGACCGGCAGCATCACGTCCAGCAGGATGAGGTCGGCGTCCCTGGCCTTTGCCAGCGCCTCGCCGCCATCCGCCGCCGTGTCTGTTTCATAGCCTTGCTTGGCAAGGTTGAACACGAGCAGCTCACGAATCGGCGCTTCATCATCCACGACCAGAATTTTCATAACGGTGTCCCCCTTCATATACCTTTCTCTTCTATTGTAGCACGAAATCCATCATCGGACATCTGTCCGATTTTATCTGAGAAACAATTTACAAGTTGTTTACGTTTCATTCACAAACCGATTTCTCCCGTCTGCTATAGTAAGAGCCGTACACAAACCAGTTGGATAAAAGTTCAGGAGGTTACACATGAAAAAGATTTGGGCCAAACGTTTGGCTGCCGCCCTGCTTGCTGGCGGCACTCTCATGACCATGGCACCGGGTGCCGAGGCCGCGGATATCCGTATCCTGCCCGTCGATACCGCCAGGTTCTGGGCTGGTTCCCGCTTTGACTTCGACGTGGAGGTCAGCAAGGCGCAGAACCTGCAGGATGTGCAAATTCAGGTCAACGGCAAGGATGCCGGCACATTCTTCGGCAAGAAACTGGAGCGCAAGGACCTCGGCAATGGCGTGACCTCCTTCCGCGCGAATCAGGTGAGCTTCCCGAAATCGGGCAATTACCAGATCACCGTCACGGCAAAAGATACGTCAGGAAATACCTCCAGCAAGGCCGGCTACACCGTCGTACATGAGGTCGCACCGAAACAGGCTAAAAACGTCATTCTTTTTGTCGGTGACGGCATGTCCCTGCCCGCCTATAATGGCACCATGAATTAA
>DEDT01000058.1 GCA_002350105.1 Selenomonadaceae bacterium UBA2897
GCGCGGCGCAGCACGCCGCCCTCCACAGAGCGCAACGGGAACACATGGCCCGGACGGCGGAAGGAAGCCGGTTTCGCCTTCGGGTCGAGCAGCTTGCGGATGGTGTGGCAGCGCTCAAAGGCCGAAATGCCCGTATCCGTGTCGTAGGCGTCGATAGAAACCGTGAAGGCCGTCTCGTGGTTATCCGTGTTGTTTGCGACCATCTGGCCGATCTGCAGTTCATCGAGACGCTTGCCGTCGACGGGCGTGCAGATAAGTCCTTTGGCATAGGTTGCCATGAAGTTCACATCCTCCGGCGTGACGGTCTCGGCCGCCACGATAAGGTCGCCCTCGTTCTCGCGATCCTCGTCATCGACGACCACGATCATCCTGCCGTTCCTGATGTCTGCGATGGCTTCCTCCACCGTTGCAAAATCTGACATATTGTTCCTCCTCTATGGCAGGGGCAGAGCCAGGCTCCACCCGCTGATTTCAATAAAATCCGTTAGCCTGCAGAAAATCCGTCGTCAGCTCTTCCTGGGGCTGCGCCTTCTCCTGCTCCGCACTCTGCAGACGCAAAAGCTTCAGCGCGTACTTGCCGAGGATATCCGTCTCGATGTTGAGCAAATCCCCCGGCTTCTTCGCGTGCAGGTTCGTGACCTCCCGCGTGTGCGGGATAAGGCTAACGGTGAAATCCGTACCCGTGACGCCCGCGACCGTGAGGCTGATGCCATCGAGAGCTACCGAGCCCTTCTCCACAATGCCGCGCAGAATTTCCGGTCTGGCACTCACCTGCAGCCACAGCGCGTTGCCCTCGGCACGGAAGCTCTGGATCGTGCCCGTACCATCGATGTGGCCCGAGACGAAATGGCCGCCCAATCGCGTCGTCGGCAACAGCGCCCGCTCCAGATTCACCGGACTGCCTGCGCCGAGATTTGCCAGCGACGTGCGCCGCACGGTCTCGGGCATGACGTCCGCCATGAAATGTTCTGGCGAGAAATCCGTCACCGTGAGGCAAATGCCATTAACTGCGATACTGTCGCCCACATGAGCATCTGTGAGCACCGTATGCGCGGCGATGTCGAGCACGCCCCCGCCGATGCGGCGCACACTGCCGACCTCTTCAATAATCCCCGTAAACAAGCACTTACCTCATTTCTTCCGGACATAGCCGGAGAGCAGTACATCTGGACCAATCATCTGAGCCTGCAGGCCGCGCAGCTGCACGGCCTCACTGAGATGTGCAAAACCCGCGCCCTCCACCGGCGTGATGGCCGCGCGGCCGCCGATGATTTTCGGCGCGACGAAGGCCAGTACCTTGTCGACCAGCCCTGCCTGCAGCAGGGAGAAATTCACGCTGCCGCCACCCTCGACGAGCAGGGAGCAGATTTCCTGTTCGCCGAGCTTCTGCATGAGCAGGGGCAGGTCGACGTGCGGCCCCTCGCCCGCTGTGATGACCGTCGCGCCCTGCTCCACCAGTGCCTGCACGCGCTCCTTGGGAGCCTGCGCCGTCACGGCGATGATGGTCTCGGCCTGCTCATCCGTGACCAATTTCGCATCCAGTGGCGTGCGCGCCTGACTATCGAGCACAATGCGCACGGGATTTTTGCCCGCGCGATCCGGCAGGCGCGTCGTGAGGCTCGGATCATCATGCAACACAGTGCCGATGCCCACGAGAATACCATCGCAGCTGTCGCGCAGCTCGTGCGTGTACTCCCGCGCCTCGGGGCTCGTGATCCACTGCGACTCACCCGCAGCCGTCGCAATCTTGCCATCGAGCGTCATCGCTGTCTTAAGGATGACGAAGGGACGCTTCTGTGTAATCCAGTGCAGGAAAACCTCGTTGAGCCTGCGGCACTCATCCTCCAGCACGCCGCATTTTACTTCGATGCCTGCATCCTGCAGAATCTTGATTCCCTTGCCCGCCACCAGCGGATTCGGGTCTCCCATGCCGATGACGACGCGCCGGATTCCCGCCTCGGCCACAGCCTTGGCGCAGGGGCCCGTGCGACCATAATGCGCGCAGGGCTCCAGCGTCACATAGAGCGTCGCCCCCTCGGCCAGTTCACCCGCCATGCGCAGGGCATGAATCTCGGCATGCGGCGTACCCGCCTCCCGATGCCAGCCCGCAGCGATGACGTGACCATCGCGCACGATGACAGCACCAACGAGCGGATTCGGCGACGTGCGTCCCGTAGCGTTGCGCGCGAGGGCGAGCGCCTGCCGCATGAAATCTTCATCGCTTTGCAAACTACCACTTCCTGCCAATTCCAAAACGCCATAACAAAAAGCGCCGATGAACATTCTCATCGGCGCCTGTTTCCTATCTATGTGCATGATAAAACCATGCTAACATATCTTTCTCATCCAGACTTAAAAGCAGCACAGGCTGTTTCATACTGTCGGCTCTGGAATCACACCAGATCGTGCTCCCCTTTCGGGTCGCTCGCGGGCTCTACCGCCGGTGGGGATTCTCACCCCGCCTCAAGAGATGTCATATCATGGGTACATCATAGCATTTACCTTCCTTATTGTCAAGCTGCCTGCCACTCCTCAGGCCTCGCGCAGCTTGCGGCGGATCTTCTCCTGGTTCAGGCGGAGCAGCTTGCCTGCGCTGCCTGCCGCATACAGGCCATCCTTCAGCCGCAGCAGGAGTCCCGTCTTGCCAGTATCGGTCTCAATCACCCCTTTCACCTCGGAGCACTCGGGTAAAGGTCTGTCGCCCCAGAACAACGACTTTGACATGGCTTTCAACTTGCTGATCCTCATACACGTACCCTCCAAATATGAAATTTTCTTATGGATACCCCTGCTTTCTATTTCTTCGTACCTGGTGGAAAATCCTCCACCAGGTAGCGAAAAAATTACGATAGATTTATATTGCAAGGATAACCTTTGTGTGTATGATAGCAAATCCGTCTGAAATAAGGATGAATTACCCGATATGCATCACCTTGGACAGGAAAGACGTGTCATACTCCCCTTTGAGGAAGGCCGGCGTCTCGATAATGCTTTTATGGAAATCCGCTGTGGAAGTGATGCCCTCGATAATGAGCTCATGCAGCGCACGGCGCATCCGATGGATGGCCTCATCGCGATCCTTGCCCCATGCGATGACCTTGGCCAGCATGGAATCATAGTATGGTGACACCTGCATCCCGTTGTAGATAGCACTGTCCACACGCACGCCCAGGCCATTGGGCAGATGGCAAAACGAAATTCTGCCCGGAGATGGGCAAAAATCATGCTGCGGATCCTCCGCATTGATACGGCATTCGATAGCTGCCCCGTGCACCGGGACGCTGCTGCCTGACATAGGCAGTGCCTCACCGGCAGCTGCGATGAGCTGGAGTTTCACGATATCATAGCCTGAAACACGTTCCGTAATCGGATGCTCGACCTGAATGCGCGTGTTCATTTCCAAAAAATAGAACGCGTCGTTGGTTACGAGGAATTCCACCGTGCCGACGCCAGAGTAATGAACCGTCCTGGCCGCCCGGATGGCCGCTTTCTGCATGCGCAGGCGCATTTCATCGCTGATGCCATGCGCGGGGGCTTCCTCCAGCAGTTTCTGGTGCCGCCTCTGAATCGAACAATCGCGATCGCCCAAAGCTACGACATGGCCGAAATCATCCGCTGCCAGCTGTACCTCAATGTGCCGTGGACCGATGAGCAGTTTTTCCATATAGACATCGCCGCAGCCAAACGCGGCTTCTGCCTCTTGGCGGGCCTGGGGATAGACCGCCAGCAGCTCTTTTTCACTGCGGGCCTCTTTCATCCCCTTGCCACCACCGCCTGCCGAAGCCTTCACCAGAACGGGATAGCCGATGCGGCGCGCTACGGCAGCGGCTTCATCCACGGATGTCACCAGGCCATCGCTGCCTGGCACAACCGGTACATCGGCGGCCATCATCGTACGTTTTGCATTATCCTTGTCCCCCATTTTCCGGATAGCATCGGCATCCGGCCCGATAAACTTGATGCCCTGCTTCGCGCACAGCGCTGCAAAGGTCGCATTCTCGGACAAAAAACCATAGCCGGGATGTATGGCCTCTGCCCCGGTCTTCTGTGCCGCCATGATAATTGCCGCCATATCGAGGTAGCTCTGCGCCGCGGGGGCCGGGCCAATCGCCACTGCCTCATCAGCCAGCCGTACGTGGAGCGCATCGCGGTCAGCCGCCGAATAAACCGCAACTGTCGCGATGCCCATTTCCCGGCACGTGCGAATGATGCGGATGGCTATCTCGCCCCGATTGGCAATCAAAATTTTCTTAAACATACTTTGGCTCCTCACGCTCTACCCCACGGCAAAAATAGTTTACGCACGTTTCAGTTGGAAAAGCGGCTGCCCGTACTCGACCATTTCGCCGTCTTCTGCCAAAACTGCCACGATTTCACCAGCAGCCGGTGCCTTAACCTCATTAAATAATTTCATGACCTCAACCAGGCCGACCACCTGTCCAGCCTCAACGTGGCTGCCCACATTCACATATGGTTCTCCGCCAGGTTCCGAAGAGCGATAGAACGTTCCGAGCACCGGCGCACCGATGTTTTCGCTGCCCGTATCAGACGTCACGGCTGCCGCAGCAGCTGGTACTTTTTCCTCCTCCGCCGGCTGGGATACAGATACCGCTGGCACAGCGGTGGACGCTGCCGTTGCTGTCGCTGCCGGCAATTTCTTCAGGACCAGTTCCGTACCATCGGCCTGCAGGCGGAATTCTGCGAGATTTGAGGCTGCTACCTTATCGATGAGCGCCATGATATCGCTTATTTTCAAATTATCCATGTCAATCACAATCCTTTACCCAGTGCCAAATGTACCGAGCTCTCTACCTCTGCCAGCATGGCACGCTGGTCTCGCAACAATTTTTCCGCTTCGCGCAGCGTGACTTCCTCAAACACGAGCGTATCGCCCGCTTTCTTTTGTCCCAGGCGAGAAAGGTCCGCCTGGGCGACCTGGGCAATTTTCGGATAGCCCCCCGTCGTCTGCCGATCGGCCATGAGGATGATGGGCTGCCCATCCGCTACCTGCACAGTACCAAAGGCGACGGGCTCAGAAATCAGTTCCCGTGGCTGCCTTAGGCACAGCTTGCTGCCCGCCAGCCGATAACCCATGCGGTCGGATTGGTTGGTCAGGCGGAAGGTACCCTGCGCGAAGAAAGCCTCCAGGCTGTCCGAAGTAAACCAATCGGCCTGAAGGCCGCGCGTCACGCGGATGGGACGCATCGTCCGTACAGGTACCATCGGGGTACGCCAGGAAACAGAAATCATTGACGTGGAAATCCTGTGCCCGGTTCCGCGCAACCGGTCCGCCATCGACGCAGCATCACCGAGGCAAAGCACATCGCCAGCCTGAAGTGCCCTGCCCTGATAGCCGCCGATGCCTGCACGCAGATACGTGCTCTGGCTCCCCATGCGCTGTGGCACGTGGATACCACCGGCAAAGGCCAGATACGTGCGCGCTCCCGTTCCTTTGCCGGTGCCGTGCAGCGTGAGCACGGCATCCCTCCTGGTCACGAGTACCGGCCGATGCATGGGAACGGGCTCATCCGCCAGGGCAGCGGACATATCCGCCCCCGTGAGGGCAAATACCGTTCCTGCGTGAAGTTCCAGCGAGGCGCCGCACAGCGTCATTTCCAGCGTGCCTGTATCAAGCTGGTTGCCTACGGCGATATTCGCCAGCGCGAGGGAGACGGTATCCATCGCACCGCTCACAATAATGCCGTACTTCTGATAACCGTACCGTCCCATATCCTGTACACTCGTCAACAGGCCACTGTCGATAACCTTGATTTTGTTTTGCCGCTGGTTCACGCCGATTCACCTGCCTTTTGCAGTGCCTGATATTCTGCCTCATCGATGGCGTAAAAGACCAGTTTGTCGCCTGCGTGCAGCAGAGTTGGATCCTCATCATTCCCGGGACGGAACAGTGTCAGCGGCGTCCGCCCGATGATCTGCCAGCCGCCCGGAGTCGCGATGGGATAGATACCCGTCTGCTCACCGGCAATGCCCACCGAGCCCGCGGGAATGCTGACACGCGGGGATTTGCGGCGCGGCGTCGCGATAGCTTTTGGCAAACCGCCCACATAGGGGAATCCCGGCGCAAAGCCAATCATATACACGAGGTAATCCCCTGACGTGTGCTGCCGGACAATATCCGCCTCGCTCACATGATGATAGCTGGCCACATCAGCCATGTCCGGTCCATACGCACCGCCATAGCATACAGGGACCCGAACCACCCGTGCCTCCTGGGCTGCACTCTTTCCCATGTCACGCAGGATAGCGGCGATATGTTGGCGCGCAACCTGAAAGCCATAGGGCAGCGCTTCATCCGTCTGTCGCAGCTGCTCTTTCGCCAGTTCCACGGGATCATAAAACACGGTCACATTCGTATAGGCGGCGACGTACTCGATCATACCGTGAAACGGCGCCTGAGCCAGGGCATAGCTGAGGGAACGCACCGCTTCATGCACGGCGGGATCGATTTTTGTGCCGAGCGATACCAGAATCGCGGCTTCGCCCAGGGGATAATACGTCGCCGTCATCTTGCCAGATGTACACATACAATCACTTCACTTTTCTGCAAGCCCTGTCTCGTCCGCCAATTGCCTCAAAGCACGCCGAGACGCGCCTCGCGCAAATCCGTAATGAACATATGACCTGGTGCATGCGTAATCATCAAATTCGGCTTGACCGCCATGGCTACCGCCTGCGGCGTCACGCCACAGGCCCAAAATACGGGGACCTCCCCCTCCTTGATGGTAACGGGATCGCCGAAATCCGGGTGCATCACGTCCTGAATACCGATATGTTCGGGGTGGCCAATCTGCACGGGAGAACCATGCACCGCCGGGAATCTCGATGTCACTTCCACGGCACGCACGATATCTTTTTCCGGAATCGGCCGCATCGATACGACCAGGGGACCGTGGAAGCGTCCCGCCGGTACACAGGGAATATTCGTCCGGAACATCGGCACGTTGCAATGTTCTTCAATCTGCCTCACGGGAATGCCGTTCTTCATCAAAGGAAATTCAAACGTAAAGCTGCATCCCAGGACAAAGGCGACGAGATCGTCCTCCCATACATCCTTAAGGTCTGTCACCTCCGCCTCCAGCTTGCCATAGCGGTAGATGCGATACTTCGGTACATCGGTGCGCAGGTCAGCATCCGGTGCGGCGATCTTCGGCACGGGCGAGCCTGGCTCCGTGACATCGAGCACGGGGCACGGTTTGGGGTTGCGCTGGCAGAAAAGCAGGAAATCAAAAGCCAGTTCCTTGTGCATAATAGCCAGATTGGCCTGCGCGTAGCCTTCAGCAATGCCCGAGGTAGGCTTCAGCCATTTGTTCTCCCGAAACAATGCCCGCGCCTCCGCCGGCGTGAGCTCTGCCATCGCCTTATCGGCCTCTGCCGTATCCTTGATAGACGTCATTTCTGTCATCTCCTGTTTCCATCGAACATAAAGGGCGCATATGCTGCGCCCTGGGAATCCTTTATGCTTTTATGCTTTATGCGAACAATTTGGGCAGATTGTTAATGAGCGTGTAACCGCCCATGTAAAGCATCATCGCGAAAATCAGCCAGCCAAAGGCAGTCATCCATTTCGGGTGATGATAGTCGCCGACGATACGTTTCATATTGGCTGCTACGAGCAGGACACCCAACGTAACCGGCAGAATCAGGCCATTGAGGGCACCGACGAGGATGAGCACCTTGACGGGGCGGCCGATAAAGATGAACACGAGCGTCGAGAAAAGAATGAAGCCGATAATCGCGAGGCGATAATGTGCGTCAATCTTCTTGCTGAACGTGCGAATGAACGAAACGGACGTATAAGCAGCACCGATGACGGACGTGACCGCTGCGGCCCACATGACAACACCGAAGATTTTATAGCCCGCTTCACCGACGGAAAGGCGGAAAACGGACGCTGGCGGATTTGCCTGATCCAAGCTCAGTCCCTGAGAAATGACACCGAGCGTGGCGAGGAACAGGATGATGCGCATGATACCCGTGATGGTAACACCGGTGACCGAGCTGCTCGTAATCTCTCTCAGGTGCTCCTTGCCCGTAATGCCGGCATCGATGAGACGATGCCCGCCGGCAAATGTGATATAGCCACCGACCGTGCCGCCAACCAGGGTGACGATGGACATCATATCGATGGTATCCGGCATGACACTTTTGAGGGCAGCCTCACCGACAGGAGGTGCGGAGGTAATCGCGACGTACAAGGTCAGCAGCACGATGGCGACACCAGCGATTTGCGTGAAACGATCCATGGCCCGCCCCGCCTCACGGGAGATAAAAATGCCAATAGCGACGCAGGCGCTGATAGCTGCTCCTGCAGCCGGGGAAATGCCGAAAATGACGTTGAAGCCCAATCCTGCACCGCCAACGTTGCCGATATTGAAGGCCAGGCCGCCCATAACGACCAGTAAGGCAACGAAATAGCCAAGTCCTGGCAGGACCTCATTGGCGATATCCTGACCACGCTTACCCGTAACGGCGATAATGCGCCAGATATTGAGCTGCGCACCGATATCGATTACGATGGACATCAGGATGACGAAACCGAAGCTCGCTGCAAGCTTTTCCGTAAACACAGTTGTCTGTGTCAGAAAGCCCGGGCCAATCGCTGACGTAGCCATCAGGAAAGCCGCCCCCAAAAGCACGCTGAGCTGACTTTTCTTTGTCACCGGAGGCTTGGCCAAATCTGGGACCATCTTCGCTGCGCCACTACGCGTTGTTGTTAATGTTGCTGACATAACGAATCATCTCCTTGAATGAAAGAATAATGATGAATCTCTATGCTCTCACCTGAATAAGCAGTTAGACAAAATCGCCGCTTGCCGTGACCTGCACACCGGCATCTAAAAATGCCTGCCGGATATGCTGCGCAAAAGCAATGGCTTTTGGTGTATCACCATGGATACAAATCGTATCTGCTTTCACCTTAAGCACCTTGCCGCTCGCTGTCACGACCTCACCGTCCCGCGCCATCCGCAGTGCCTGAGCCGTTGCCTCTGCCTCATCCGCCAGTACCGCACCGGCCTGGCTCCTGGGCATGAGCGAACCGTCATCCATATACCGCCTGTCGGCAAATACCTCCGATGCCGATCGCAAGCGGACCTTCTCGGCGGCATGAATCAGTTCGCCGCCGGCCAGGCCATACAGGATGAGTCCCGGGTCAACGGCCTTCACCGCCATGGCTATCGCCTCTGCAAGTACATAGTCACGCGATGCCATATTGTATAGGGCACCGTGCGGCTTGACATGCTGGAGATGCGTTCCCGCCGCCTGGGCAAACGCGGCCAGCGCCCCCACCTGATACAACACTGCCGTGTAGGCCTCGCGCGGCGAGATTTTCATCTCCCGCCGTCCAAAACCAACGAGGTCGGGGAGTCCAGGATGTGCACCGAGACGTGTTCCGCTATCCACGGCCAGACGTACCGTCTGCTCCATCACGAGCGGGTCGCCGGCATGGAAGCCACAGGCGATATTGGCTGATGTGATGATGGGCAGAATAACATCGTCGTTTCCCAAATGGTAATTGCCAAAACTCTCGCCGAGATCGGAATTCATATCAATCTGCATGTGCATCACCTCGAGATAAACAAAAAAGTCCCACTGCAGTATTCATAACATATATCTACTGCAAAAGGACTTCATTGTCACATATTGCTATTAAATTCTTTATTTCTTCTATATGCTGTAAAGTATAGCACGCTATCAGTAGCTTGTAAATACCTATTTGTGTAAATTTATATGCGGATTAAAGCCTGCATCGCCAAAGCGGCCAAATAGGCCGCTGCCGGGCCGAGGGCGGCGGGGTCGACGCGGAAAGCCGGATTATGGTTGGCTGGCGATTTTCCCGTCCCCACGAGGACGAAGCAGCCCGGCAGCGTCGTCTGGTAATAAGCGAAATCCTCGCCCGCCAGCGATACGGGTGCCGCTGCCACCGTGAGGCCCTGCGCTGCCGCCACCTCCCGCGCGCAATCGCTCCAGTGGGGCGTGTTATCCGTGGCGGGCGGCCCTGCGGTCCAGGCCACCTCCACGCTGCCGCCGAAGCTTTTGGCCTGCCCATCTGCGAGCTCACGCAGACGCTTTTCGATCAGGGCGCGATCCGCATTGTCGAGGCAGCGCACGGTGCCCTCCAGCTCTGCCACCGCCGGGATGACGTTCCAGGTATTGCCGCTGGTAAAGCGCGTGATGCTCACGAGGTCGCGGTGCGCCGGGTCGATGTTGCGGCTGATGATGCTCTGCACCGCCAGCACAAAGGACGAGGCCATGACGATGGGGTCGACGCCCCGCTCAGGATGCGCGGCGTGCGTGCCCTTGCCCGTGAAGCGCAGAACGAATTTATCCACCGAGGCCGTCACCGCGCCTGCGCTCACGCCCACCGTCCCCACAGGGAAAAGCGGCGACGTATGCAAACCAAAGAGTGCCTGCACATCATCGAGCGCATGCGTGGCCAGCACATCGCGTGCGCCGCCCGGCGCCTCCTCCGCCGGCTGAAACACGATGCGCACCGTGCCCTGGAGCTCCTTTTCGTGCTGCTTGAGATAGAGCGCCGCCCCCAGCACGCTCGTCATGTGGAAATCATGACCGCAGGCATGCATCACGCCCGGCTTCTCCGACGCATAGGCGAGCCCTGTCTGCTCCGTCACCGGCAGCGCATCGATATCCGCCCGCAGACCCACGACCGGCGCCTCACCCGTGCCAATCTCCGCCACGAGCCCCGTCTTCAGCGGCACCTCCAGCACGCGCACCCCCGCACGCGCCAGCGCCGCCCGCAGCCGCGCCGTCGTCCCCACCTCCTGATAAGAAAGCTCCGGATGCCGATGCAACCAATAAAACTCCTCCGTTATCTTCTGAATAATATCCTTACTAATCTGTAACATACAATCCCCCTTGAATTTCTTTGTCTACCGCTACGATACAGAAACAGTGATAATACAGTCATTCTCCTGGAAGTTTCGGTGTTTTCTTCAGACGCTTCAACGCATTGTTGGCATAGGGTGGCAATAGATAGAGAATCGATTTAGCCTACCTGATGCAAAGCATCGTTCCTGCTCAACAGGTAGAGGCAATATTGGTTCATGCTCATCCCCTCCTGTTTGGCATGTTCGGCCAGTGCGCGATGCAATGATTTGGGAATACGCAGTTTGAACTGCCCTGAATAATGCTTCTCGGCCTGCGGTTCGGGAATGGTAAGACCATCCTCTAATGCTGCCATCAGCCACGCACGTTTTGCATCCTCAGCTTGCTCTAATGTCTCCTCCAAGGTATCACCACAGGTCAGACATCCCGGCAATTCAGGGAAGCGAGCTGCGTAGCCTCCTTCTGCCTGATCTGGCACGATCTCCAACCGGTATGGCAGCCGCATATATTCTGCTAAAGTTTTGCTCATTTTTCTTCCTCCCTGCTATGTGCCAGCACAACATCACGCACCATCTCGACATATCCCTTCTTAATGGTGCCATGTCGCGGCAATGTAATCGGCATCTCTCCTGGTTTACGAAAAGTCACATGACTGCTTCCACCGCGCGTTTCTTTGGCTTCATATCCGTAATATGTCAGAATCTTTTTTATCTCCTCATAGCGTATGCCTTGTTCCAGCAGCAAGATTCTCGATAACAATTTTTCAAACCGTGACATCAACCCACCTCTTTATATATGATACCATATTTAACACCATAAAGACAAGGCTGGTAAAATCTAAAATAGACTTTAGATTTTACCAGCCTGACAGTTATGATGTTGGGTAAATAATTCTTTTACAAAAACATAAAAAAACAATTAGCGGTATTCCAGGTCGCGCGTGGCGTTGCGGACTTCCTCGCTGACGGGGAGCGTGGCCTCGTAGCGGCGGATGATGACGCTGGTCGTGAGCACGCCTGCGAGCAGCACGATAGCGGCGAGCAGGATGACGCGAGCGGCGTTGTCGTCGCTGTCGCTATCACCGCCGAAGAGACCGCCGAGGCCTTCCTGCACGGATTCCAGCGCCGGGCCGAAGCTGGTCACGGCGTTGTAGGCATTGTAGGCCGTCGCGAAGGTGTTCCAGCCCGCCACGCCGAGGTTCATGAGCGAACGCTCGCGCGCCGCACTAATCCAGGACTGAATCG
This sequence comes from Selenomonadaceae bacterium UBA2897, assembly GCA_002350105.1. Classification (GTDB taxonomy): domain Bacteria; phylum Bacillota; class Negativicutes; order Selenomonadales; family Selenomonadaceae; genus UBA2897. Next base: position 12,111 of record DEDT01000058.1, read on the forward strand.
TGATGATGATGGCCGAACCGAGCATCGGCACGACGAGCATCACGTACATGAGATTCAGCAGGACGTTGATCATCGCGGGCGGCAGATACCCAGCCGAACCGGCGATGAAGGCCACGATAACCGCGTAGACGTAAGTGAAGCCGACGGCCGACTGGATGGCACCAGCCCAGGCCAGGATGCGGACCCAGCCGCCGATGGCGCGGGACTCTGCCCAGATCTTACCGACATTTCTGGCGTTGAAGAAGCTGATGACGAGGTTCAGCACCAGCACAAGCAATAACATTCCCATAATGGATGACTTCCTTTCTCTTATAGAGGAATTAGTTGGCTGATTTTACTTTGCGGCTGCGATACCAGCCCACGGCACAGACAGCCACCGCGAGGATAGCGGGCAGGCCATGCGCAAGCCACGGCCCCGCGAGCGCCAGCAGCGTGCCGCCGAGTGCGTCGTCGGCGAGCATCATCTTGCCAGCCGTCCAGCCAATAATCGCCGCACCGACGTACATAATGAAGGGATAGCGGTCCATGAGGCGGCTCACAAGCGTGCTGCCGCCCACGACGATTGGGATACTGATGAGCAGGCCGATGACGACGAGGCCGAAATGTCCCTCCGCTGCCCCAGCAATGGAGAGCACGTTGTCGAGACTCATGGTCGCGTCAGCGATGAGAATCGTACGGACAGCACCGATGAGGTTATCCGCTGCCTGAATCTCCTTGCTTTCCGCTGCTGGTGCCAGCAGGCCCACCGCGATGGGCAACAGGATGAGGCCACCTGCGAACTGCAGGTACGGGATCATGAGCAGCTGCACCGCGATAAACGTCAGGCCCAGGCGGATAAGTACCGCGCCCGCCGTGCCGATGAGGATAGCCTTCCTGCGCGCCGCCTCTGACAGGCGGTTAGCGGCCATCGCAATGACGACGGCGTTGTCACCGGCCAGCGCCAGATCGAGGATGATGATCGAGCCCAGCGCCATGAAGAACTCCGCAGAAAATGTTTCCATAATGCCTACCTTTCTTTACCACCCGGCCGCAGATATCAAAAGAGACTCTCACATGGTATCTGTCTCCAGGTATCATGCGAAAGTCTCACCTATTGCTATGCAACGCCGATGCCAGCCGGTAAAGGCAGTGATTGTTGACACCGTCCGCGAGGTTACTCCCCTTCGCTATTCACTTCATGGTTGCAGTATAGCAGGCCTGTGGGCGGATGTCAAGTAAAAAGTTTAAAAGTCTAAAAGCGACGCAATAATCCTTATCAATTGTTTCTGTCATTCAGGTACGTCTGTTTATTCGTAGTTATACGCACTTGTGCTTTTGGCAGATATACTAGTCTAGAATAATATATTTGTTTTTATATAAAATACAGTATGTAACAAAAACTGTAAAAAAATAGTAAAAAGCTATTGACATGATACCTGTATACAGTATAATAAAGCACATAACATTCAAGCGTCCACCAAATAAGGGCGGCAGAATGTTTGCGTCATTATTCTTTACTTGTCGCAAGACAACATCTTTGCAAACTTTTGCAGAAAGAGAGGTATTGGTCATGGAATTAGAAAGAACCCTTGACAGCGCTGCCGCGCCAGCTCGTACAAATTATCGTTGGAAGGTGGCGACACTGATTTTCCTGGTCAGTTTCGTCGCATATATGGATCGTGTCAACCTGTCCGTGGCCACGCCGGTCATTATGCAGGAGTTCGGCTTCACGAAGATTGACATGGGCTTCATCCAGACCTGCTTCTTCGCAGGCTACGCCCTGATGCAGGTGCCGGGCGGCATCCTCGCCGATCGCTTTGGCCTGCGCAAGACGGGCACCTTCGCTATCCTCTGGTGGTCCCTCTTCACCGCCCTCACCGCTTTTGCACAGGGCAAGTTCAGCTTCGCCGCAATCCGCATGGCTTTCGGCCTCGGCGAAGGCCCGGTCTTTCCATCCCTCGGTGCTGCCTGCTACAAGTGGTTCCATCACGATGAGAAGGGCAAGGCCAGTTCCGCCATCCTCGGCGGCACGTTCTTCGGCCCGGTGGTTGGTCCGGTCGTCACAGTCGCACTCATGGCCTGGCTCGGCTGGCAGGGCGTCTTCATTGTCTTCGGTCTCATCGGTGCCGTCGTCGCCTGGTCCTGGCATAAGTACACGCGGGATAACCCACAGGACTGCCCGTATGTAAGCGCAGAAGAAGCCGAGTACATCAATGAGGCTCGCGACGCTAATGCCCAAAAAGCTGTTGCTCCGTGGAAGAAACTCCTCCGCAATCATCGTTTCTGGGCAATCGGCCTGCAGTTCCTCGTCGTTGACTACATCATGTACGTTTTCCTCGCCTGGCTCCCGATGTTCCTCACCGAGGCTTATGGCCTGAACCTGAAGTCCATGGGCTTTTGGACGTCCGTTCCCTGGATTGCTTTGACCTTCATGGTCTTCTTCGCCGGCTGGTTCTCCGATCGTCTCGCCATGGGCAAGAACAGCGAGCGCCAGTACACGATGCGCACGGCAACGGCTATCGCCGGCATCTCCGTCACCTCCATCGGCCTCTACGCAGCTTCCCAGATGGCTTCCGTTGAAGCTGCTATCTTCTGGATGACCGTTGCCCTTGGCTCACTCGGCTTCTGCATGAGCGCCACCTGGTCCTCGGTCATGTCCCTCGGCGGCCGCTTCAGCGGTTCCGTTTCGGGCTGGATTAACCTTTGGGGCAACATCGGCGGCGTCCTCGCCCCGATCGTCACGGCTTTCCTCGTTGAAGCTTATGGCTGGAACGACATGTTTGCCATCACCGCGCTCTTCGGTACGCTCGTCGTGGTCTGCTGGCTCGTCGTAAAACCGGGCAAGCAGCTCCTCCCCGAAGAAGTTTCTGCGAATAAATAAGCTATCCCATCCATCACACATACGAAACGCCCTGCGGCCGCAAAGCCGCAGGGCGTTTCGTATGTTGCAAAGCGTAAAGTTTTAGTGCCAGATATGGCGGGCGGGCAGAGACTCCTGCAGGCGCTCGCAGAAGGCGGCGGCCTGGCCGGCAGTCGCGGCAGGGATATCTGCCAGTGTGTAATCCCAGCCGAGGTCATGCCACTTCGGCACGCCCATGGTGTGGTACGGCAGAACCTCGATATCCACCTGCGGCGGCAACTCGCACATGAGTGTGATGAGTGCCTGGCGATTCAGCGCATCGTCCGTCATCCCCGGAATGAGCACATAACGCACGGTGAGGTGTTTGCGGCTGGCCAGCAGGCGCAGGTTCTCGCGAATGGGCACGAAATCGCCGCACGTCAACTCGCGATAAGAGGCAGGTGTCGCCCCTTTCAGGGAAAAGAGCACATGGTCAAGATGGGGCAGCACGCGCAGCAAGTTCTCCCGCGGCGCGGCCCCCGATGTATCAATGGCCGTATGCAATCCCTTTTCCTGGCAAAGCGAGAAGACCGCCGCCACGAAATCCGGCTGCAGCAAAGGCTCGCCGCCGGAAATCGTGATACCGCCGTCCGGCTGGTAAAATTGCCGGTACTCCTCCACTTCCCGCAAGACTTCGCCCGCCGTAATCGCCTTTTCACCATGCGCCCAGGTATCGGGATTATGGCAGAAGCGGCAGCCGAGCGAACAGCCTGAGAGAAAAAGCACGTAGCGGATGCCAGGCCCGTCGACGGTGCCAAAGGTCTCACGCGAGTGCCAATAGCCGGTTACCTCCGCCGGATTTGACGGCGACATGCGTCTTGCCTGACTTACAGTTCCATGCTGCGGCTGCATTTAGACGGCCTCGTAGAACGTGCGGCGGATGACTTCCTCCTGATGGGCGCGGTCGAGCTTGATGAAGTGCACGGCGTATCCCGAGACGCGGATGGTGAGCTGCGGGTACTTCTCGGGATGCTCCATCGCATCCTCCAATACAGCGCGATCCATAACGTTAACGTTGATATGGTGTGCCTCATAGCCGCTGTAGCCGTCGAGCATGGCCGTGAGGTTGCGTACGCGCTGCTCCGGCGTCTTGCCCAGTGCCGTCGGCACAATCGACATCGTATAGGAGATGCCGTCACGGCAGTCATCGTAGGAAATATGCGCGAGCGACTTCATCGCGGCCAGTGCGCCATGCTTGTCACGGCCGTGCATCGGGTTTGCACCCGGCGCCAGCGGGTCGCCAAGCTTGCGGCCGTCCGGCGTCGAGCCCGTCTTCTGCCCGTACATGACGTTCGAGGTAATCGTGAGCACGGAGAGCGTCGGCGCAGCCTGGCGGTAGGTATCGTGCTTGCGCAGTTCCGTGATGAACTCATGCGTGAGCTCGTGGGCGAGCTCATCGACACGCGGATCGTTGTTGCCGAACTTCGGAAAATCGCCCTCCACCTGGAAGCCCGTCGTCACGCCGTTCTCACCGCGCACCGGCGTCACTTTCGCATACTTGATGGCGCTCAGCGAATCCACGGCCACGGAGAGGCCCGCAACGCCGAAGGCCATGAGGCGCTCGATCTTGCTATCGTGCAGTGCCATCTGTCCCGCCTCGTAGGCGTGCAGGTCATGGGAATAATGGATGACGTTCATCGTATCCACGTAGAGACCCGCGAGCCAGCTCAGCACGCGTGAATAGTTCGCGCGAACTGTTGCATAGTCGAGCACGCCATCAGCCGGTACAGGCATGGCCGGCGCAAGCTGGTCGCCCGAGATTTCATCGCGGCCGCCATTGATGGCCAGCAGCAGCGACTTTGCGAGGTTCGCACGTGCGCCGAAGAACTGCATCATCTTCCCCAATTTCATCGCCGAAACACAGCAGGTAATGCCGTAGTCGTCACCGTAGACGGGGCGCATGACCTCATCGTTTTCGTACTGAATAGCACTTGTCTTGATAGAGATCTGTGCCGCATAGTCCTTGAAGCCCTGCGGCAGGCGTTTCGACCAGAGCACCGTGAGGTTCGGCTCCGGCGAGGGGCCGAGGGTCTCCAGCGTGTGCAGCATGCGGAAGGTGTTCTTCGTCACCAGCGTGCGGCCGTCCTCGCCCATGCCGCCGAGCGCCTCCGTGACCCAGATCGGATCGCCCGCGAAGAGCTCGTTGTAGGCTGGCGTGCGCAGCATGCGTACCATGCGCAGCTTGATGACCAGCTGGTCCATGAGTGCCTGTGCCTGCTGCTCCGTCAGCGTGTCGCGTGCGAAATCGCGCTCGAAATAGATGTCGAGGAACGTGGACACACGGCCGATGGACATGGCCGCGCCGTTCTCCGCCTTGATGGCCGCAAGGTAGCCGAAGTACACCCACTGCACAGCCTCCTGTGCATTCTTCGCGGGCTTGGAAATATCGAAGCCATAGCTGGCCGCCATTTCCTTCAGCAGGCCCAGCGCGCGGATCTGCTGTGCGATCTCATCACGTGCACGCAGCGTCTCGAAGTCCATGGGGCGGCCGAACATTTCTTCTTTGTCTTTTTTCTTCTCCGCAACGAGACGGTCCACGCCATAGAGCGCCACACGGCGGTAGTCGCCGATAATGCGGCCGCGACCATAGGCATCAGGCAGACCCGTGAGCAAGCCGAGATGACGCGCCTTACGCATCTCCGGCGTATAGAGATCGAACACGGCCTCATTGTGCGTGCGCGTGTATTTGGAAAAAGTCTCCTCGATGGCCGGATTGACCTTATAGCCATAGGCCTCCGCCGCCTGTTTGGCCGTGCGCAGGCCGCCGTTGACGATGAGGCCGCGCTTCAGCGGCTCGTCGAGCTGCAGGCCGACGATGGTCTCATGTTCCTTGTCAATGTAGCCAGGCGCATGCGAAGTGACCGTCGCCACGCGATCGGCATCAACGGCGAGCACACCACCCTTTTTCCGTTCTTCGGCCATGAGAGCGAGACAACGCTGCCATACGGCCTCGGTGTCAGCATCGGCATCCTCCAGGAACGATGCATCGCCTTCATAGGGCGTGTAGTTCTTCTGGATGAAGTCGCGCACATCGATGCGCTCCTGCCACTTGCCTGCCTTGAAATCCTGCCAATTCTCTTTCACCATGATTCCTCCTGACGTATCGGGCACCGGCGGCAATAAAAAAGACCGCCCGTGCCGCGTGAAAAACGCGTGCCCAGGCGGTCGGCGATTGCTGAGGGAAATGCGGGCACAAGGAGCCGCACATTCCATGATACGGTCCCCCGTGGTATACCCACATATCCGCCAGTCCCGTATCGCATTTGACGTATTCATTATACCCATGCCAAAGACAAACGTCAATAAGTTTCAGAAACTTTAAATTTAAAAGTTTGCTTATAGTACCTGATACTAAATAGAAACCGTGTCACCTGCAAGTTCTTCCCACGAATTACAAGATTTTTGCTCTGGGCAATGTGAAAAAAATCCTTGCTTATGTGAATTTACGCACGTATAGTATTAATAGAAGCTATCAGAAAAGGAGCTGTCCCCATGAATCCTGCGGAATCCATCGACCATAAGCACTTTCTGCAGCATGCCTACGACTTCGTTGGCAAGTACGCCGCTATTCCCTACGACGACATGATGTCCGCCAGCAACTGGCTCGGGCGCTTCGCCCTGCGCCTGTTTTGGCAGCTTCCTGCCGACAAATATCGCGCGTTCCGCACGCAGATGTTCGCGGGGCTGCCAGCGGACTTCAAGGGCCGTCTGCTGGAGGTGCCCGTCGGCACGGGCGTACTCTCGCTCCCCCGCTATAAAGATCTGCTGGAGGCCGACATCACCTGTCTGGATTACTCCAGCGGCATGCTCGGGGCAGCCTATCGCCGCGCCGAAGAACTCGACCTCACCGACATCACGTTCCAGCAGGGCGACGTGGGCGACCTCCCCTTCGCGAAGGACACCTTCGATCTGGTACTCTCCATCGACGGGCTGCACGCCTTTCCGGACAAGGAAGCAGCTCTGCAGGAAATCCAGCGCGTGCTGAAGCCGGGTGCCACTTTCACGGGCTGTCTCTACATCCGCGGCGAGAATCGCATCACCGACCTTTTCGTACGCACCTTCTGCACCTGGCGCGGCTTCTTCACGCCGCCCTTTGATACTTATGCTTCCCTGCGCACACATCTGGAGCGCTACTTCCGCGAGGTGAGACTCACCCGCGTCGGCTCCTTCGCGGGCTTCAACTGCAAGAAATAAAAAATAAATTCCGGCTATAGGTACAATAAAAGCCTGAGTGAAAGTTCATTTTCGCTCAGGCTTTTCTATACGACTAAATAATCAGCAGAATACCTCTATGGCCTGCGGAATCGTGTCGATGGTGAGCGGCAGCATCGGGCCTTCCTCGCCGTCGAGGTCGCTGCGCAGCGCCACGGACGAGCTCACCGTGAAATGGCGTGCCTGTATATGCAGCACATGAGGACTACGATCCACAGGTTTGCCCGCAATGAGGTCGCCGCTGACCTTCATGAGCTGGGCGACGTTACATTTCTTCACGGCCAGCAGATCGAGGCGGCCATCGTCCACACGCGCGCTGTCCGCCACATTCTTCATGCTGCCGACCGTCGCGCTGTTGATGACGACGAAGAGGTATGCCTCCACCTCTGCCTGCCTGCCATCGGCCTCGATGGTGAGCGGCAGTGCGCGGAACTTCGGCAACTCGCCGATGCCGCGAATATAGTAGGCCATCTTGCCCAGCGCATTCTTCATGCGGGCATTGACCTCGTGTGCGATGCTCGTCATCATGCCCGCACTGGCCACGTTGATGAAATACGTCTCGCCACATTTGCCGATATCGACGCGGCGCGTCCGCCCCGCCGCAATGGTATCAAAATACTCCGTCATATTGTCATTGAGGTGCAGGTTCGTCGCAAAATCATTAGACGTACCACTGCCAAAGATGGCCAATGGCAACTCGATATGACCGTGGCGCATGAGATTGACCACCTCGTGCACCGTGCCGTCGCCGCCCGCCGCGATGATGCCGTCCGCCTGCGCCTCTTCAACAAAGCGCTCGAAAAAGCCGTGATTGTCGATACGCGTGCGATAGGGCAGGATCATGATGTTGCGCTGCTGGAACGCCGCGATAATCTTGTCGAGCTTTTTCTTGAACGCCGCATGACCGGAGACCGGATTATAGGCTAAAACCAGTTTTTTCATTTCACAGCCTCCTTAGGCGCCTTGAACACGCCGAGCTTGCGGAAAATACGGATGAGCACCTTGCCAAGCATCGGCATGTGGCGCAGATCGTCCTCATGCATGCCGCCAATGAGCAGCATCACGATGAGGTCCACGGCACAGCCGAAGAACACCGCACCGAAGGTCGAAATCGCGCCGATGCCCCACCAGGCCATCGTCCAGGCGTAGAAATAGTACACGCTGACGGCCATGACCGCAGCGGCGAAGATCGTTTTCAAGAGTTGTGGAATCTCCATGCGATAGCCCATGAATTTCCAGATGAAGAACAGGTTGATGATGGCAGCCACGCCCATGTCCGCCGCCGTGGCCCAGGCCGAGCCCATAATCCCCAGCCATGGGATGGCGGTCAGGTTCCAGTTCAACAGCACCTTCGCCGCCGCAGCCAGAATCATGTTCACCATCGGGATAGTCGGATGACCGAGGCCCTGCAGAATGGCCGTCGAGACCTGATGCAAGCCCAGAAGCACGATGCTCACAGCCGAAATCATCACGGCGGGGCCAGCCCCCGGCGCATTGTAAATCAAACTGGAAATTGGCGTTGCCAGCACGAAGACGATGACAAAAGCCGGGAAGCAAACTATGTTCGAGATACGCACCGACATCGAGGTTGTATCGTAGATTTTCTGCTTGTTGCGCAGTGCGCGCGCCTCCGAAATGACCGGCACGATGCTCATGGCCATGGAGGCGGTAATCAGACATGAGAGGTTGACCAAAGGCACCGCCATACCCGTGAGGTAACCGAAAAGCTTCGTGGCTTCATTTACGCTATAGCCCGCCACTTCCAGACGTTGCGGCACGATCATGAGGTCGAGGTTCGAGACCACCGGCAGCATCAGGCTAGAGGCGGATACCGGCAGAGACAGCTGGAATATACGCTTGATGATTTTCCACGTGCGCTCCTGCGGGATATCGGGATCGGGCTCCACTACGCCGTAGTCGCGCTCGATGTCGCGGTTCAGGCGCCAGTGGTAATAGACGAGCACGATGAGACCGGTCACAGCTCCTGCCAGCGCGCCCAGTGAAGCGCCCGCCGCCGCATAGTCGAGGCCCCAGGGGAGCAGCAGATATGCCAGCAGGATCATCGTGATCACGCGGAAAATCTGCTCCACGATCTGCGATACGGCCGTCGGCGTCATGCGCTGCCAGCCCTGCAGATAGCCGCGCGAGCTCGCGAGCAGCGTCACGAAGAATACCGTCGGTGCCAGCACGACCACGGCCTTATAGGCGCGCGGGTCGCGGATGAACTGGAAGTCGATGAGCCAGCCCGCCGAGAAATATGTCAATAGTGAAAAGATAATGCCCGAGACCAGCATGAAGGCCATCGAGATATGAAATACCCTTTTAGCTCCGTAGATATCCTTCAGCGCTACGCGCTCGGCCGTGATGATGGAGATGGCCACCGGCACACCTGCCTGTGACACCGTCATCGCGAAGAAGTAAATCGGGAACGCCATCTGATAGAGGCCGATACCTTCACCGCCGAGGATACGCGAAACAAAAATCCAGTTCAAAGAGCCGATGACCTTCACGACAAAGCCCGCAATGGTCAGGATAACCGTTCCTTTGAGGAACGACTCGCCCTTGCTGGACTTCGCCTCAGCCTGGTTCTGCTTTTCTACCGCACGAATGGGAAACACCGCCCTGTATTTTGCAAGATTTCGCTATGCTGCCACAAAATACAGGCATCATAACACAGGATATGATTATATCATATCCGTAAAAAAATTGCCACTAAGCCCGCGTGGCAAAGTGGCAGTAAAACTCAACGAATGTAATTCATCATATAGGTATACCACTGGCGGTAGGTCGGTGCCTGATAATGCAGGCCATCGTTGCTCTCGATTCCCTTCTCCAGCAGATAGGCATAAGCATCGATGTCGTAGACACGCGGCGGCAGCGCAGCAGCCACATCGGCATTAAATTTCATGATCTGCGCATTCGTGACCGTATAGCCACGCGCATGTGCCTTGGCTTCATCAATCGGCGTCGTCGCCACGAAATAGATGCGTTTGAAACCCAGATTCGACAGATCCTGCAACGCTTTCAGGCAACGTGACGCGTCGAGATCGTTAACACCCAGTGCATAGATGACCGTGGTATTCTTGTCGTGCGCCGCGATGGCATCGCGGTTCTGCCAGTAGAACCGATGGCCAGCACCCACTTTATCGATCCATTCGATACTGCTGTCCGTTGCCACAACGCTCTGCATGCCCACGAAGCGGCTGTCGCCGATAAAGAGGTAACTGGCCTCTGCCGTCCGTCCCGTTACGAAGATACCCGCCAGCAAAACCAACGGCAATAAAAACAAACCAAGTAAAAAAGATTTTTTCACCTGTCATGCCTCCTATTCATTCTGCCAAAGAGCATAGCAGAAAAACGGCTCCGCGTCAAATTCCGTCTGGAATTGCACCAGGAGCCGTCTTAACGAAGCACAAAATTACTTGATGAATTTCACATGCTGGCAGATATCCGCATAGACCTTGTCCTTGCGTTCGTTGAATACGATTTTGTTCTGCTCAAAAAGGTTGTTGCCATGCGTGTCTATGGAAACAATCAGTGGGCCGAACTCCTTTACCTTGCAGGTCCAAAGCGTCTCCGGCATGCCGAGGTCGCGCCAATTCGCCGAGACAATCTCTTCCACGCAGGAGGCGGCTACGACGGCACAACCCGCGGGGAAGACGCAGTGCAGGGCCTTGTTGTCGCGGCAGCCGCGCATCGTGCCCTCGCCCATGCCCCCTTTGCCGATGACGAGGCGCACGCCCGTCTCCTTGATGAACTGCTCCTCGAATTTCTCCATGCGCATGGAGGTCGTCGGGCCCACCGTAACCATCTGGAACTTGTCATCACCCAGCGGGCGGATAATCGGGCCGGCGTGCAGGATGGCACCGTCCTTCACATCGACGGGCAGCGGGCGGCCCTCCTCGATAACGCGGCGATGTGCTACATCGCGGCAGGTCGTGAGCAGGCCCGTGAGATAGATGACATCGCCGACTTTGATATCCTCGAGGTCTGCGGCGCTGATTGGAGTCGTGAGTACCTTCTTAGCCATCAGAAATCCACCTCCGAATGCGAATCAATCGTGTAGTTCAGGTCGCGGTCAAAGACGATATGGCCACGGCGGTGCGACCAGCAGCCGACGCTCACGCCCACGCCGATGACCGACGGGTGACGCGCTGAGTTGATGATGTTGACGCCCATGACCGAGTTCTTACCGCAGAGCCCCTGCGGGCCGAGGCCGATTTTGTTGATGCCATCTTCCAGCAGGCGTTCCATCTCCGCCGCCTTCGGGTTCGGATTATGAGAGCCAATGGGACGCAGCAGCGCCTCCTTCGAGTGCAGCGCCGCCACCTCCACCGAGGTGCCGATGCCCACGCCCACGAGCAGCGGCGGGCAGGCGTTGAGGCCGTAGCTCGTCATACAGTCAAGCACGAACTTCGTCACGCCCTCATAGCCCTCGCCCGGCATCAGGACCTTTGCGCGCCCCGGCAGCGAGCAGCCGCCGCCCGCCATGTAGGTGTAGATTTCGCAATCATCGCGGCCCGGCACCATCTCCCAGAACAGCGACGGGATACCGAGGCCGACATTCTTGCCCGTATTGTACTCGTCGAACGTCTCCACCGCATTGTGGCGCAACGGCGCGTCTTTGGTCGCCTGAATCACCGCATTACGCAACAGTTCCGGCAATTCATCGATGTACGGGAAATGCGTGCCGCACTTGAGGAAGAACTGCACCGCGCCCGTATCCTGACAGCTCGGGCGGTTGAGCTTCCAGGCAAGCTCCTGATTCTTGTCCATCGTCGCATAGATGGCCTTAGCCAGCGGCGCCTCCTCCTGTGCCGCCAGCTCCTTGATTTTCGCCCGCACATCATCCGGCAGGCGCTTGCCCGTAAAGGCAACGAATTTGGCCATCGTATCCGTCATGCGGGATACAGCCTCCGCTTGTGTCATGCCCCTCATCCTCCTGTTATAATACCTGTTGCTGTTTCAGGATGTTTCCTTCGCTATGCCTTTATTGTACGTCAAAGCTTCATATAAGTCGAATACGAATTTATTTATAAACCTCATAGGTTTTATGTTATACTGGTAGCAAAGCCACACACAACAGGAGGATGCCAGCTATGGATTTTCGCCAGATGCATTATATCCAGACCATCGCCCAGGAGGGCACCATCTCCCGGGCTGCGCAGAAGCTCTTTATCTCACAGCCCTCTTTGTCCCAGCTGCTGCGTGGCGTCGAACAGAAAGTCGGCGCGCCCTTGTTCGACCGCGGTACCTCACCGCTGCAGCCCACCGCTGTGGGACGCCTCTACCTGCGCATGGCCGCGCAGATGGCACAGCTCCGCACAGATTTTCAGCAACAGACCGATGATCTGCTGCACCAGTCGCGTGGCCGGGTAATCATCGGCAGTTCGCCATTTCGCTCCGCCTATCTGCTGGCCCCCTTCCTGCCCGGCCTGCAGGCATGCTACCCCGAGCTGGAAATCCAGCTGAAGGAGAGCACCACCCGGCAGCTGGAGCGCCTGTGCCTGAACGGCGAAGTGGATTTCGCCACCTCCCTTGCCCCCATCGACGCATCGCGCTTCGCCACACGGGCCCTCTTTCAGGAGGAAATCGTCGCCGTCCTGCCCGCTACGCATCCGCTGGCAAAAAAATACGGCCTGCCCACATCACCGCAGGCAGACCTCCCGGAAATCGCTTTAGCCGAGTTAGCCGACACGCCCTTTATCCAAATCCATCAGGAGCAGAAACTCCACGCGCAAATCCTGTCTCTCTGCAGCGAAGCTGGCTTCACGCCGCGGCTGCTCATGACCACCAGCAGCCTGGAGACGGCCCAGGCACTGGCCGGAGCGGGACTGGGCGCCGCCCTGCTCCCCATCACGCAATGCCGCGGCTTCACGCCCACCACCGCGCCCTGCTACGCCGCCCTGCGCCAGCATCCCCGGCGGCAGGTCCTCCTCTGCTGGCGCCAGGGCCACTACCTCCCCTACGCCGCCCGCACCTGCATCAACGAGCTCACCGCCTTCTGCCTGCGCAACTATCCGCAGGAATGAACACCAAAATACCCTCACAGCGCCATAAAACTGTGAGGGTATTCTTATACGATAGCGATGCGTCTGCGCACAGCCCGCCGCACGGCAAAGGCAGCCTCCTCCTTATTCCTGCTCAGATTTGGCGGATAATCCTTCGCCTGTGCGGTCACCGGTGCCCGTTTCGGCAAAGCGGCCAAAGCAACAGACCGCGCCTGGCGCCGGTTGCTCTTGCCACCGTTCACAGGCAGATCCTCCTGTCCGCACTCGGCCGCAAAAAGCTCAGTAGCCTCAGCCGCATAAGGTACATACGGCTTGCTGCACGCCAAATAAACGCCAGCAGACGTCTCAGAAACAATCATCATCGTCATAGTGAGTAATATTTTCTTGATCATAATCCTCCATCAGCTTTCCAACATAACGGAGGCTATCTTACAATGCGCTGAAAATGCTGTCTGTGATAAAAATCACGATTTTACTAAACTTGCCATTTGACAAAATCCAGATTTTTGTATCCCTTCACCCATGAGTGTGAGTGAAGAGCCGATTATGCCCATGTATAACCAAATAAACATACAAGGACATTTGACTCAAAATCTGCCGTTGGCAACAACGTGCCGGTTCAAGTCCGGCTTCCGGCACCATAGGAATTACAAGGCTTCGCGGCTTTTCGCGGGGCCTTTTTTCGTGCCTGGATATTTTTGCCAGCGCGTGGACAACATAAAAGGCTATGCGAAGCTATGGCCTTGATCAACGAGCCCCAGCACGATGGGGTTGTGCGCGTACATCTGCCGCAGGTAGCCATGCTTCTCCTCTGCCATCATTCTCGCCTCTTTCTATGTACCAGTATATCATTAACGCGTACACTTGCAGTGACAAAAGCAGAGCTGACGCAAAAAGCCGCCCCTACAAGGAGATGGCTTCTGTACGCACAAGTCACAGAAGGAACACACATACAACTATGTTCAGGAAGTCGCTGATTAATGGCCCAGATGTCTCTGCCACATCGCTGCCGAAATCGGCTCTGCAATATTCCAGATATTCTGCTCTACCGGCGTTTCGGACGCACTCACGACGCCGCGGTAGCCTTCGGAATTGCTGAAGCAGACAGGCTGGCCGGGGTCATTCCAGAAATGATACTTCAGATGCGACACGAGATTGCCCTGATTGTCCACGGCTTTCACGGTCACATCGAATCTCCGGAAGCCCGGCTC
>DEDT01000011.1 GCA_002350105.1 Selenomonadaceae bacterium UBA2897
AAGCAGGCATCCTGATGCCAAAAGATTTGATGCAATTACTGACAACTACCTTGACATTAAGCGCTGGGCACGCGGTGAGCAGCGGCAGGGATCGGACGTGGATTTGGCCGTGGCGTACCGTGGGCCAAGCAATGTCTTGAAACTGGCTGAACTGCGTGAGGCTTTAGAGGAGTCGACCATTCCCTGCAATGTGGATGTGGTCGATATGCAGCAGGCCAGTGATGCTTTACGGGCACAGATACGAAAGGATGGCATTAAATGGACAGCTTGACGCAGCGACTGGCAAAAGCGGGGGATGTTTTGGCGCATTTTTTAGATTGCGGAATGCATAAATGACAGCAGAGTAAAGGAGAAATAAAGATGTATGATTATCTGATTGTCGGCAGTGGGTTGTTTGGCTGCGTGTTTGCGCATGAGATGGCGGCACGGGGGAAGAAGTGCCTCGTGCTGGAGCGGCGTGCGCAGGTGGGTGGCAACGTGGCCTGTGAGGAGAAGGATGGCATTTATCTGCATACGTATGGCGCACATATCTTCCATACTTCCTTTGAGGATGTGTGGGCGTATGTGAACCAGTTCGTGTCCTTCAACGGCTATGTGAATTCGCCGGTGGCGAACTATCAGGGACATCTCTACAACCTGCCGTTTAATATGAATACGTTCCGCGAACTCTGGGACATCGTGACGCCGGCGGAGGCGCAGGCCATCATCGCGGAGCAGCGCGGCGCGATTACGGGCGAGCCGCAGAACCTGGAGGAGCAGGCCATCTCGCTGGTGGGCCGCGATATTTACGAGAAGCTCATCAAGGGTTATACGGAGAAGCAGTGGGGGCGCAGCTGCACGGAGCTGCCGGCCTTCATCATCAAGCGTTTGCCCGTGCGCTATACCTTTGACAACAACTATTTCAACGACAAATATCAGGGCATCCCGGAGCAGGGGTACAACAGCCTGATCGCGGCCCTGCTCGACGATGCGCAGCTCTCCGGCGGTATTGAAGTGCGCACGCAGGTGGACTATAATAAAGAACGTGCGGCCTTTGACGGGCAGGCGGCGAAAGTCGTCTACACAGGGCCGGTGGATGAGTATTTCGATTATAAACTGGGTCAGCTGGAGTACCGCGGCTTGCGCTTTGAGACGCAGCGTTTTGAGGTCGCGAACCATCAGGGCGTGGCGGTTATGAATTATACGGCACGCGAGGTGCCCTTTACGCGGACCATCGAGCACAAGCATTTCATGCGCGGCCGCGAGGATGTGTTCGCAGCCCCCGTGACCTACGTGACGCGTGAGTATCCGCACGACTGGCAGCCGGGTGAGGAGGCCTATTATCCTGTCAACAATGAGCGCAATCAGGGCCTCTACGCGCAGTATAAGGCGTTGGCAGATAAGGAAACAAACGTCATTTTTGGCGGCCGTTTGGCAGAATACAAATACTACGATATGGACGACGTCATCAAGAGTGCGTTGCAGTGTGCAGCCAGGGAGCAGGCAGCGCAGGATTGAATGCCACAGGATGGGAGAAAGTGATTTTTATGCGGTTTTTGCAGCGAAAAAATCTTTTGGCGGGATTGGCAACATTGGCCCTGCTGTCGGGCAGCATGACGCTGCCAGCAGAGGCGGCGGGCGAGGTGGCACCCAGCTATGAGGTGCAGGTGGAGTACCTGCATGGCTGCACGTTCAAAAAGCGTGACATCGATTTGTACAACGTGCATGTGTTCAAGCCGTACCGGCAAGTGCACGCGCTGACCATGAGCTATGGCCTGACGCTGGAGCGGGCACTGGGCAAGGCTTGGGGCTATGAAGGCCCTCAGGTGCGCGACTCGCAGGCGGTCGGCGTAGGCCCTGCCTATATGTTGCGCTACACGCGCGCGATGAATCCGCGCTGGGACGTGTCGCTGGAGGGCACGGGCAGTGTGCTGCTGTATAATCAGGATCATCCAGGTGGCGGACGGCGCTATGGTTTCCTCTGGCGCATCGGGCCGCGCTTCACGTATCATGCAGGAAAGCGCGACAGCGTGAGTCTCGGGTACCTTTTCCATCACTCGTCCAACGGCATGAAGCATCACAATCCCGGCTATAACGGCGCCGGTGTCTCGCTGGGCTATACCCATCATTATTAATGCAGCGCTGGAGGTTTTTCCTTGTTTTCGTTGTTTTTTGCTGGCTGGCAGCAGGATATCAAGCTGGCTTTACTGGCACCTATCCTGTGTGCGCTTTTTCGCCTGATTTTCATTGAGATATACGGGACAAAGAAGTCACCCGTGGGCGAGTGGCGCAAATGGTATCATTGCTTCCGCTACGGTTTTTGGTGGGGCATGCTCTATAATTCGTATATCTATCTCGGTGCGCTGGTGGCTATCAGCATACCGGGAGCCATCTTCGCTGGTTACTTTGCTGTGGGCGATACGGTGCGGTTGGGCGTGGGGCTGGCGTATGCGCTCGTGCTCTATACAGCATTCCTCGGCCGCATGATATTCTACTACCATTTCCATGATATCTACAATAATACGCTGCTGTTAGGCGCTAAGGCGGACAAAAAGAACTTTCTTGATATTTTCTTTCATCAAAATCATGGTGCGTGGCTGCTCCTGAGCTATCTGCCGTATACGTGGCTCTGTTATCAGGCTTTGCGGGGATTGCTGGCCATCCCGCAGGTGCCATGGCCGGTCTTGCCGCTGCCGTGGTGGGGGCAGTGGCTGGTCAATGCGGCCGTCTTTGTACTGGTCATTGTCTTTTACTACTGGGTGCGTTATGCTGGTACGCTGGATCACCGCAACGAGCCGGAGTGGGATGAGATTCCTCCTGTGGTCAAGCAGGATATCTTCATGGCCAAGGCGACGTGGGATGATCTGCCGCGTCTGAAATTTATCTACAGCCTGCCCCCCAAGGCTTTGCTGACGCACAAAGATGAGGATGTGCGCTCCATGGTAGAGTGCGTGGCACCGCGTGCTGCCTGGTCGGTGGACGGCAATCCGTTGCAGGCCTTTGTGCGGCGGGCGAAGGGGGCGCGTATTCAGCAGCCCAGCCATATCTTTTATATCCTAGGCGAAAGTTACTATCAGGCACCGTTGGATGAACCCTATGAGGCACTGCATATTGCCGATGAGGGCAAGCGATTCTGGCGGGACAAACATACGTTCTCTGTGCCGACGTCACTGTCGGCGGGGCGTATTTCGCAGCCTTCGCTGGTCAGCCTGCTCGCGGGCTTTTACGATGCCAACCTCGAGTTCAACGAGAATGAGACATTTTGGCAGCCGTGGCGGGACGATGCTCTGGCTATCAGCCTGCCGCAGCAACTGGCCAAACTGGGGTATCAGTCGTATTTTTGGTATGGCGGCCCCCTGAACTGGGGCAGTCTGCTGCATTTCCTGCCAGCTTTGGGCTTTAAGGCGGGCATGGACGGTTTTGCTTTGTGTCCAGATGCACCGAAGACCTGGCTGGGGGTTTACGATGGTGATTTCCTGCAGATGGCGGCGGAGAAAATTCCGCAACTCGATGACGGGAAGCCTGTGTTGCACATGCTCTATACGACATCGATTCATGGGCCGTATACGATTCCTGTGGAAAAATACGGTTTCGATGCAGATAAATTGATGCCGGAGATTCCTGCACATTTGCGCCATAATAAAAAGTTTGTGCGCAAGATGGGCTGCTACTGGTATTCAGATCGGGCGATTCACGCGTTTATCCGGGCGATGCAGCAGCGTTATCCGGATGCCCTGTTCATCGTGACCGGCGATCATGCAACGCTGAACATCCCCTATGAGGCGGGGCTCGTGCCACGGCAGGAGCCGACGTTGCGTGAACTGGCGAGTACTTGCCTGGCGTTGCACCATCGTGATTTGCAGCGGGATTGGTTCGCGGGCAATACCATCGGCGGACACATGAATATCTTCCCCACGCTTATGGAATTGATTGCACCAGCGGGGCATGAATATTTGTCGCTGGCGAAGCCGCTGACGGAGCCCATCGACCATGTGGTGACGCCGCAGCACTGGCTGACGCGGGACCAGATTGGCGTCTATAAGGATCGGGTGACACAGGCGAATCAGGTGAGCCGCGAGGCTATGCCTATGCAGCAGGATGTCGTACAATTTGCAGAGGAGCGGCAGGCATGGCTGGAGCTTTCCGGTTGGCTCGCGCGCCACCCCGAATGCTTATGCGGCAGGTGAGACGAAAGGCGGCAGAAAAGGCAGATACCCCAAAAATTTGGTGCTATTTATGTACTCATGGCCGTAATGAGAATTTTTAGCTATATTTTGCCCTTGACACTTGCACAATTCTAGTTACTTTAGTACAATATAGTGTGCAATAAGATAGAATAATAAGTTGTTCTTTTCGCAAGGAGTGTGTGAACAATGTTTTTGGAAGAAAGACAGGATATTATTCTGCAGATGCTGGAGCGCGATGGCAAGGTTCGCGTGCGCGATCTCAGTGAGAAATTCCATGTTACCGAGGACTGCATCCGCAAGGATCTGGGTGCGCTGGAGAAGCGCGGCAAGCTGAAACGTACGTACGGCGGTGCCGTACGCATCCGCGAGAACAGCCATATGATCGAGGTCAGCAAGCATCGCAACACCGATGTGGAGGCCAAGCAGCGCATCGCACAGGCGGCCGTGAAGCTGATTCATCAGCGCGACATGGTGTTCCTCGATATCTCGACGAGCAACCTCGCCATCGCGGAGCTGCTGGTGAAGATGGATGAGGAGATCACGGTCGTGACGAACATGATCGACATCCTCGTCGTGCTCGCGCGTAACCCGCACATCCGTGTGGTCTTCGCGGGCGGCAAGATCAACAAGAGCCGCGATGGCTTCTGGGGCGGTATGACGCTGGATTTCATCTCCCATCTGAAACCGGATATCGCTTTCGTCGGTGCCGTGGGCGTCGATGTCAAGGAGAACAGCGTTTCCACCTATGATATCGATGACGGTATCAACAAGGCGGCCATCATCCGCCACAGCAAGAAAGCTTACGTCGTCGCCGAGGCGCGCAAGCTGAGCACGGATGGCAACTACAACTACACGACGCTGGATACGCTCTCCGGCCTCATCACGGATTCCATGCCTTCGCAGGAGATCCAGGATGCTGCTGAGTCGTTCGGCGTGGAGATCATCCTGCCATGAGACTACCGCGCCTGTTGACGTGGGAAAAATTCTATACGGGCATAGTAAAGGGACTGAAGGTATTTGCTTTTTACCTGGCAGTCCTTTCCTTTTTCCGCGTCTTCTTTATCTACTGGCTGCATGACTATATGGCGGCGGGCACCGGCATAGCCGATGCCTGGCTGGCCGTCTCGCGAGGGACGCGCCTGAGCATGCAGACGGCGGGCTGCCTCACGCTGGTGAGCCTCGTGCCGGGGCTGGTGCTGCACTATGTCTCGGAAAAGGCGGAGCGCTATGCGTATCTGGGGCTGAACGGCCTGCTGCTCGTGGTGCTCACGATTCTCTATGGGGCGAGCTTCCCCTTCTACCGGCAGTTCAAGGCGAATTTTAACCAGATGCTCTTCACGGGCGCCAATGATGACTGGCAGGCGCTCTTCTGGACCATGGTGCAGCAGTTCTCGCTGCCGCTGCGCCTGGCGGGGGCGCTGTTGCTGGCGTATGTGCTGTGGCGCGGCCTGCGCTGGCTGCTCGACCATCATCTGCCAGAGGCATGCTATGATGCGCTGCGGGCCCTGCCGCTCGCGGGGAGGCTGGTCTGCCGCGTGGCGTTCCTTGGGCTTTGCTATCTCGTGGGGCTATGGAGTGTGTTCGGCGGCTCGCTGGGCTGGCAGACAGCCGTGGATTGGGAGAATGCGGGCGTAACGAAGGATGATTTCCTCAATGAGGCCATCCTCGACAGCCCGCAGGCCATCTACCGCGCCTGGCAGCTTAATACGCGCATGCTGGCCTGCAACGGCCTCGATTTCACCGTGGAGGATATCCGCAGCCTCGCGGCGGTGCTGGCGAAGAAGCCGGCGGACAGCGACAACCTGCTGGATTACCTGCAGCGGCAGGCGCAGGGGCCGGCGACGGCGGAGCAGCCGCGCCATGTGTTCGTGATTGTCTCGGAGAGTTTCGCGAACTGGCCGCTGCTGGATAAGTATCAGGATATCCCCATTTCGCAGGGCATGCGCGCGCTCATTGCGGAGACCGATACCGATTACTGTCCGACGTTCCTGCCCAACGGCGCGAGTACGGTGTCGGCGGTGACGGGCGTGGTGACGGGGCTTGCGGATGCGAATCTCTATCTCACGACGATGCCGGAGTCCTTCCAGGAGCCGTATCCGACGGCGAGCGCGCCGCAGATGCAGGCGCTCGGCTATGAGACGAATTTCTGGTATGCGGGGCCGGCGACGTGGGAGCGCATCGGCGCGTTCACGCAGGCGCAGGGCTTTGAGCATTTCTATAGCCGCGGCGATTTCGGTGATGTGCCGGGCAGCGTCTGGGGCTGCGAGGATGAGTGCCTGTATGAGCAGGTGCTCGCTGGTCTCAGCGATGTGCCGAGCTTCAATGTGATCCTGAATGCGTCGAACCATTCGCCGTATGATATCGATCTTGAGGCCAAGGGGTTCGATAAGGAGGCGGTGCGGGCGGCATTGCCGGAGGCGTACCAGCAGGATGAGGAGCTCCTGAAGGAGCTCGGGCATTATTGGTATGCGGATCGCGAGCTGGCGAAGTTCGTGAAGATGGTGAAGGAGCAGTATCCTGACAGCCTGATCGTGGTCGTGGGCGATCATGCGGACCGCTACAATATCGATAAGCAGCCGGTGATGTATGAGCGCTACGGCATCCCGTTCATCGTGACGGGCAAAGGCGTGCATAAGGGCACGCTGGCGAAAGATGCGGCGGGCAGCCAGATTGATATCGTGCCGACGATCATGGAGTTGGTGGCGCCGAAGGGGCATCCGTATCTGGCGCTGGGCACGAGCCTGACGCTGGGGAACAACCGCGGCGTGAATTACGGCTTCTGGATGACGCGGCAGGGCATCGGCAAGGCGGATACGGTGCCGCTTGTGAGCGAGGACCTGGGCGGTGCGCCGGGGCCGGAGATCGACCAGCAGGCGATGCAGGACTACATTAACGCGATTCGCAGTATCTCCTGGTACCTGCCGAAGTACGGACCCATACTCGATGCAGAAAAAATTCGAGATAGATAAAGTGTGGCGGCGGACGGGGCAGGAGAGTCACATAGCTCTACTAAGAAAGTTTGCGGTGGACGGGGCAGGTGTGGGCACAATGCTCCGCTGAGAAAATTTGCTACAGTAAAAATTTTCCCAGGAATTAATCCTAAAAAAAGACTTAAACGCGCTTCGCTTGAACGAAAGTCATTTTTAGAGGAAGCTAGCAGGGAAAATTTTTCCTGCTTAACGCAAATTTCCAACACTCCGCCTTGTGCCCACACCTGCCCCTACGGTACGTTTGTGCCTGTGCTTGTCTCTATACTTTCTTTATCAAGCCGGTAGCGAAGCGTGCCTCTCCCCGTTGGGAGAGGTGCCGAGCAAAGCGAGGCGGAAAGGGTCTTTGACCACGCCTGAATGCAAAGGAAGATATTTCATGTTGGATTTACATCACTGTACGATTTGCCCGCGCCGTTGCGGTGTGGACAGGGCAGTGCAGCCCGGTTTTTGCGGCGCGGGGATGCGGGCGCGGGTGGCGCTCGTGTCTTTGCATCCGTGGGAGGAGCCGTGCCTGACGGGGGAGAAGGGTGCGGGGACGGTGTTCTTTTCCTTTTGCAACCTGCGCTGCTGTTATTGCCAGAACCATGAGATTTCGCATGGGGGTAAGGGCATTGAGGTGTCGGATGAGCGGCTGGCGGAGATTTTCCTGGAGCAGCAGGCGCGGGGGGCGGCGACGTTGGATTTGGTGACGCCGACGCATTTCGTGCCGCAGATTTTGCATGCGTTGGCTTTGGCGCGGGCGCAAGGCTTTTCCTTGCCCGTGGTGTATAATTCGAGCGGTTATGAGACCGTGGAGACGATTGATGCGCTTGCTGGGCAGGTGGCTATTTATCTGCCGGATTTGAAGTATGCGAGCGCGGAGAGTGCGGGGGAGTATTCGGCGGCGCCGGATTATTTCCCCGTGGCACAGGCGGCTTTGCGGCGCATGGTGGCGCAGGTGGGGCCGGTGGAGTTTGCGGCGGATGGGCACATGGTGCGCGGTGTGCTGGTGCGGCATATGGTGCTGCCGGGGCATCGTCATGAGAGTATGGCGCTTCTCGATTGGCTGTGGCAGGAGTTTGGCGATACGGTGCAGCTTTCGTTGATGAATCAGTACACGCCGATGTTTCATGCGGCGGAGCATCGGCCGCTGCACAGGCGGCTGACGACGTTTGAGTATGAGTCGGTGGTGGAGCATGCGCTGGAGCTCGGCATTACGCATTGTTATGTGCAGGAGCGGCGGGCGGCGTCCAGGGAGTATGTGCCGTGCTTCGATGGGCGCGGCGTGCGGTAACAGTTGCTGTATGATGCAACATACGTCTACTAATGCCAACTTTCAGTCAAGTTAAACTTTACAGAAACTACCATATAATATACAGATATAAATAAAACTTGTAAACCTTCCTCTTTCATGCTAGAATAAAAGAAATTTTATTCCAGTGAGTTGTAGGGAGGTATTTTTTATGCAGGTGATTCATACCGACAAGGCGCCGGCGGCGGTGGGGCCTTACAGCCAGGCCATTGCGGCGGGAGATACGTTGTATCTCTCCGGGCAGATTGCCATCGATCCAGCGGCGGGCAGGATTGTGGCCACGGATATCGCGGGGCAGGCGGAGCAGTGCTGCCGCAATGTGGAGGCGGTGCTGGCGGCTGCGGGCGCGAGCATGGCGGATGTGGTGAAGACGACGTGCTTCCTCGCCGATATTGCGGATTTCAAGGCCTTCAACGAGGTCTATGCGAAGCATTTCGTGAGCAAGCCCGCGCGCAGCTGCGTGGCGGTGAAGGATCTGCCGGCCGGTGCGCTTTGCGAGGTGGAGGCCACGGCCGTACGCCAGTGATAAGCGGGGCATCCGCCGCAGGGAGTGCTTGACGTAATTCCTTAGGGGCGGATTTTATCCGCAATTTGTATACTGTATATTATATTAAGGGGAGATATTATGCGCAGCGATGTGGTCAAGAAGGGCGTCACGAGGACGGCGCACCGTACGTTATTCCATGCCATGGGCTACAGCGATGAGGATCTGCAGAAGCCGCTCATCGGCGTGGTCAATGCGTTCAACGAGATTATTCCGGGGCATATCCATCTGCGGGAGATTGCGCAGGCCGTCAAGCTGGGGATTGCGGCGGCAGGCGGCACGCCGGTGGAGTTCCCTGCCATCGGCATTTGCGATGGCATCGCGATGGGCCATGACGGCATGAAATACCCGCTGGCGAGCCGTGAGCTTATCTGCGATTCCATCGAGGCTATGGCCAATGCCCATGCCTTCGATGGCCTCGTGATGATTCCGAACTGCGACAAGATCGTGCCGGGCATGCTCATGGCGGCCGGGCGCGTAAACATCCCCACGGTGGTCGTGAGTGGCGGTCCGATGCTGGCTGGTCGGTATCAGGGCAGGGATGTGAGCGTCAGCACGATGTTTGAGGCCGCAGGCAAGGTAGAGTCCGGCCAGCTTTCGCGCGAGGAAATGGCTACGATGGAGCATTGCGCCTGCCCTGGCTGCGGCTCCTGCGCGGGCTTGTTCACGGCCAATACGATGAACTGCCTCACCGAGGTGCTGGGCATGGGCCTGCCGGGCAACGGCACGATTCCTGCGGCTTATACGGGCGCGCGCCGCATCCTCGCCAAGAAAGCTGGCGCGACGGTTATGGAACTGGTGAAGAAGCAGATCAGGCCGCGCGACATCATGACGATGCAGGCCTTCGAGAACGCGATTGCCGTGGATATGGCTATCGGCGGCTCGACGAATACGGTGTTGCATCTGCCGGCCATTGCGCATGAGGCAGGCCTTGAGCTGCCGCTCGCGAAGTTCGATGAGATCAGCCGCAAGGCCGCCTATATCTGCAAGCTCAGCCCGGGCGGCACGTATCACATGCAGGATCTCAACGAGGCGGGCGGCATCAACGCGGTCATGCAGGAGCTGACGAAGACAGGGCTCATCCATACGGATGCGCTGACGGTTACGGGCACGGTGGCCGAGCGCATCAAGGGCGCATCAATCCAGCGTCCGGAGGTCATCCATACCGTGGAGAACGCCTATATGCATAAGGGCGGCATCGCAATCCTCACGGGCAATCTCGCGCCGCACGGCTCCGTCATCAAGGAGAGTGCCGTGGAGCCGGAGCTGCTCACCTATGAGGGCACGGCGAAGTGCTACAATTCCGAGGAGGAGGCCATCAAGGCCATCATGGGCGGCGAAATCAAGGAGGGCCATGTGGTGGTCATCCGCTACGAGGGCCCGAAGGGTGGCCCCGGCATGCGCGAGATGCTGAATCCGACGGCCGTGATTACGGGCATGGGGCTGAAGGTGGCTCTGCTGACGGATGGCCGCTTCAGCGGCGCGAGTCGCGGCGCCTGCGTCGGCCATATCTCGCCGGAGGCCATGGAGGGCGGCCCTATCGCGCTCATTGAGGATGGGGATAAGATCCTCGTCGATGTGCCCAACCGCAAGCTGGAGCTCGAGGTCAGCGACGAGGAGCTGGCGCGCCGCAAGGCGAACTGGCAACAGCCGGAGCCCAAGGTAAAGACGGGCTATCTCTCGCGCTATGCGCGCCTCGTCACCTCGGCCAATACGGGCGCGGTGTTGCAGTAAGGCGTAGCCAGCGCCAATCAGGCAGCTAAAAATGCCACCTCTCCGCAGGAGTTGCGGGAAGGTGGCATTTTCTTGTGGGTTATGTTCAGTCGCCCAAAACCATTTCGTCCAGGCGCTTGCCGCCGGGCACCATGGGATAGACGTTCTCATCCTCGGGGATGAAGACGTCGAGCAGGGCGGGGCCGTCGCTCTGCATTAGTTCCTTCACGGCGGCGGCGAGCTCGCCGGGCTGGTGCACGGCCCTGGCCGTGACGCCCATGGAGGCGGCGACGCGCGTGAGGTCCGGGCCATCGTGGAGCAGGGATTCGGCGCTGTGGCCGTGGTAGAACATGCGCTGCCACTGGTTAACCATGCCGAGCACGCTGTTGTGCAGCACGACGGTCTTGACTGTGAGGCCGTACTTATGCAGCGTAGCGAATTCCTGGCAGTTCATCATGATGCTTCCGTCGCCCGTGAAGAGCACGACCTGCTTCGCTTTCTGGCCGACCTTGGCGCCGAGGGCGGCGGGCAGGCCGTAGCCCATGGTGCCGAGGCCGCCGGAGGTGACGAAGTGGCGCGGCAGGCTGCTTTGCCAAAATTGGGCGGCCCAGATCTGATGCTGGCCGACGTCGGTGGCCACGATGGTGTCCTCGCGGGCGTATTGCTGCACCTCGGTGATGACGTCCTGCGGCGAAATCTGGCCGTCGAGGTGGCGGCAGGCGAAGGGATGCGTCCGGTGCGCTTCCTCCAGCTGCTGGCGCCAGTCCTGGCGCGCTCCGGCGTAGTCGGCGGGCAGATCCTGCCGGGCGGCAGCGGCGAAGGCGGGCAGCGACCAGCGCAGGTCGCCTTTGACCTTGAGATCGGGCTCGATGATCTTGCCGAGTTCGCGCGGGTCGATGTCGAAGTGTACGATTTTCGCATGCGGCGCAAAGGCCTTGACGTTGCCGGCCACGCGGTCGCTGAAGCGGCAGCCCACGGCGAGCAGCAGGTCGCATTGCATGACGGCGCGGTTGGCCGCGAAGGAGCCGTGCATGCCGACGAGGCCGAGGTTCGTGGCATAGCCATCGTCGATGGCGCCCTTGCCCATGAGCGTGGTCACGACGGGCAGCTGCGCCTGGGTGACGAAGCCGCGCAGGGCGTCTGCCGTGTCGGAGATGACCACGCCGCCGCCGACCATGAGCAGGGGCTTTTTCGCCTCGCGCAGCAGCCTGACGGCTTCCCTGATGCTGTTTTCGTCGCCTTTTTCAACGGTGTTGGCCGCGGGCTCATCGGGATAGGTGAAGTCGAGAGTCGCCTGAAAGACGTTCTTCGCGATGTCGATGCAGACGGGGCCGGGGCGGCCGCTCACGGCCAGCGTGAAGGCTTCGCGCAGCACGCGGGGCAGGTCATCCGCATTTCTGACGAGATAATTGCGTTTGCAGATGGCCCTGGTGATGCTGGTGACGTCGGCCTCCTGAAAGGAATCCTTGCCTAAGAGGTGTGTGGGCACCTGGCCGCTGATCACGACGAGGGGCACGGAGTCGCTGTTGGCTGTGGCTAGCCCAGTGACCATGTTGCAGATGCCGGGGCCGGAGGTGGCGAAGCAGACGCCGGGCTTGCCCGTGACGCGGGCGTAGCCATCGGCGGCATGCACGGCACCCTGTTCGTGGCCCGTGAGGATATGGGGGAATTTTGCCTGATAGAGGGCATCGTAGAGGTCGAGAACAGCGCCGCCGGGATAGCCAAAGACGACGGGGACTTTTTCACGTTTCAGGCATGCGATCACAGCCTGTGCACCAGTCATATGCATAGAGTTCTCCTTATCTATATACACGACAAGCCTTCCATTTTGGAAGGCTTGCATTCTTGCCAGGGAAAATGCGGGTTTTAGTCCTTTTTGTCGTTGTCGTGCAGCCACGGCATCATGTCGCGCAGACGGGCGCCGACCTTCTCGATTGGGTGCTCGGCATGCTGGCGGCGCATGGCGAGGAAGTGGGCACGGCCGGCGGCGCGGTTCTCTAGCAGCCAGTCTTTGGCGAAGGAGCCGTCCTGAATGTCGTGCAGGACTTCCTTCATGGCCTGTTTCGATTCCTGCGTGACCACGCGGGGCCCTGAGGTGTAGTCGCCGTACTCCGCCGTGTCGCTGATGGAGCGGCGCATCTTGGCCATGCCGCCTTCGTACATGAGGTCGACGATGAGCTTCATCTCATGGAATGTCTCGAAGTAGGCGATCTCCGGCTGGTAGCCCGCCTCGACCAGCGTCTCGAAGCCGTTGGTGATCAGCTGGCAGATGCCGCCGCAGAGCACGGCCTGTTCGCCGAAGAGGTCGGTCTCCGTCTCTTCCTGGAATGTCGTCTGGATGACGCCGGCACGCGTGCCGCCGATGCCGCGCGCATAGGCCAGGGCCAGGTCAAAGCACTGGCCGGAGGCATCCTGCTGTACCGCGAAGACGTCCGGCACGCCGCCGCCCTCGACGAAGGTGCGGCGTACGAGGTGGCCCGGGCCTTTCGGCGCGACCATGAAGACATCTACGTCGGCCGGCGGGACGATTTGCTGGAAGTGAATGTTGAAGCCGTGGGCAAAGGCCAGCGCGCTGCCCGCCTTCAGGTTCGGGCCAATCTCGGTCTTGTAGACATCCGCCTGTTTTTCGTCGGGAATCAGCACCATGGTGACATCCGCGTCTGCCACTGCCTCGGCGACGGTTTTGACGGTCAGGCCGGCGGCCTCTGCCCTGGCGGCGGATTTGCTGCCTTTATACAGGCCGACGACGACATCGACGCCGCTTTCCTTCAGGTTCAGTGCGTGAGCGTGACCCTGGCTGCCATAGCCGATAATGGCGACCTTTTTATCCTTCAGTACCGACCAGTTCGCGTCTTTGTCATAATAAACTTTTGCCATGGTGATTCGCTCCTTTGCTCTCCACGTTTGATTGCGTAAAAAATAAAAAATTTTGTATACAATTTATGGTTTCACTTGTTCGCGCCGGTTTTGAAAAAGCTTGTTTGTAGTTTACAATTCGCATTGTGTTTTGTCAATACCTTTGAATAAAAATTACATAGAGTTTTTCATAAAAGGACAATATTACTTAAAGCGCGCGGCGGAAGGACAGAAAATGGCAGACATGGGATGAATAAGGGGAAAGATAAGCATATTTGCAGCAAGGGGGTTGACATTCTGTCTGCCATTAGGCTATAGTTAGGAGCAATTCGTTATGATTTGTCAGCTGAGGAAAGGATGTTGTGTTTTATGGATTATGCAGAAGTGGCAGATTCGGCCGGCCTGCAGGATGTGGAGCAGGCGGCAGAGCGGCTCAAGGGTGTTGCGCGCCATACGCCGCTGATCGCGAGCGAGTATTTCTCGGTGCTTTCGGGCAACGAGGTGCGGCTGAAGGCGGAGAACCTGCAGCATACCGGCGCGTTCAAGCTGCGCGGGGCCTACAATAAGATTTCTCAGCTGACGCCGGAGGAGCGGGCGAAGGGCGTCATCACGTCTTCGGCCGGCAACCACGCGCAGGGCGTGGCCTATGCGGCGCAGAAACTCGGCGTCAAAGCCGTGATCTGCATGCCCGCGACGACGCCGATTCTAAAGGTCGAAGGCACGCGCGCACTCGGCGCGGAGGTCGTGCTGCACGGCGATGGCTTCGATGATGCCTATGCCTACAGCCTGGAGCTGCAGAAAAAGCGTGGTTATGTCTATGTGCATCCCTTTGATGACCTGCAGGTACTGCTCGGCCAGGGCACGACGGCGCTGGAAATCCTGCAGGACTGGCAGGATGTGGACGTCATCCTCGTGCCTGTGGGTGGCGGCGGCTTTGCTTCGGGCGTGGCACTGGCCGCGAAGTGCCTGAACCCGCACGTGCAGGTCTATGGCGTTGAGCCGGAGCATGCGGCCTGCATGAAGACGGCGCTGAAGCAGGGCGGGATTACGACACTTGCGAGTGCCGATACCGTGGCCGACGGTTGTGCCGTGAAGCGCGCGGGGAATCTCACCTATGCCTTCTGCCAGAAATACCTCGACGGCATCCTCACGGTCTCGGAAATGGAAATCATGAATGCGCTGCTCTCGCTCATTGAGAAGCACAAGCTTATCGCCGAGGGCGCGGGCGTGCTTTCGCTGGCGGCGCTCAGCAAGCTGCCCTGCCGCCACAAGAAGGTTGCGGCCATCGTCTCGGGCGGCAACATCGATATCTCCACGATTTCAGCCCTCATCGATAAGGCCCTCATCGCGCGCGGCCGTGTCTTCTGCTTCTCGGTACAGCTTCCGGACAAGCCGGGTCAGTTGCTGGCGGTATCGCAGATCCTCGCTGATCAGGGCGCGAATGTCATCAGGCTGGACCACGATCAGGCCATGGTCACGGACAGTTTCCAGAAGGTCGTGCTGACCGTGACGGTGGAGACGCACAACCAGCAGCACATCGACCGCATCTGCCGCGCGCTGGAAAAGGGCGGTTACGCGGTCACGAAAGTCTATTGAGTTCTCGCCAGAGTTTCGGCAAATCATACATAAAAACGGCAGCTGCCCGCATGGGGCGGCTGCCGTTTCGTTTATGGCATGAGCCGTAGGTTCGTATATTATTGTTCCGGGCCGCCATCCGGGTCCTCCAGCAGGTTGTGCTCGCCGAGCATCGTCGTGAGGTCCTTGCGGTGGAAGCGGTATTTTTGCGAGCTCAGGTCTTGCCCAGCGTCGTAGTGGTTCGAGGGGGCGTTCAGGAGGCCGCTGATGGTATCGTAGAGCATGTCGTTCGTGAAGTAGCGGCTGCGGTGGCCCCAGAGTGCGAGCGCCTGCGTCGGCAGGGCCGCGCGGTACTCCGGTGAGAGATAGACGAACATCGGGATGCGCACCATGTCGAAGCTGAACACGTCCGGGTTGTGGGAGATAGCCAGGTTCTCGCCGTGATCGGAGAAGTAGAGCATGGCCTGCAGGTGCAGGTTCTGCTTCGCATATTCATAGATCTGTTGCAGGACGTGGTCGGTGTAGAGGATACTGTTCGCGTACGAGGGCTCGGAGGAGAGCGAGGATTCGCCATCCTCCGTCTGGAAGACCTCGTAGTCCTTGGGATAGCGGTTGTTGTAGTAGATGTGGCTGCCCATGATGTGCAGCACGAGGAAGTTGTTCTGCGTCGGGTCGACCTGTGCGAGGTAGGGCAGCAGCTCCTCATCGTATTTGTCGGAGAAGTTGTAGGAGTCATCTGTCCAGGCCGCGACGTCGGCTGTCTTGGCGACGAGCGTAATCGCGCTGTCGTACTGGCCGTAACGGCCCTGATTGCTGAACCAGTAGGTGTGGTAGCCGGCTTTCTTTGCGACGTCGACGATGGAGTTCGACTCGAAGAATTCCTTATCGTTGTACTGGCTCTGTTCCGTCAGCACACGCTGCAGCACGGGCACGGTCTGCGACCAGGAGGAGTAGACGTTCTGGAAGAGCGTGAAATCGCCGTTATTGGCCATCTGCGAGAGCCAGGGCGTATTGTCGTAGGCATAGTCCGGCGTGAAGGCCTTCATATAGTTGCGCGAGGCAGACTCGCCGATCACGACGATGACGGTGCCGGGGGCCTTGGCGGCGAGCGTCTGTGTGCCGTCGACCTTCAGCTCGGCAAAGCGGTCGTCGTGGGTGACGCTGTAGGTCTGTGTCTGTTCGACGTAGGAGTTGACGTCTTTCCACTGGCCCGCAATAGATGTCTCCGGCACCGTGAAGCGCAGGGCGATGGCCGCGGCGAGGAAGACGAGCACGAGGGAGACGAACTGGCTCGGATGTGCTGCGCCGTCGGCCGCCTCCATGCGCCGCGCGAACTGAAGATGGCAGCGGTAAGCCCACCAGAGGAAGAGGCCGATGCCGCAGACGATGAGCAGTGTCGGCACGGGGCCGACATTGGAATGAATGAAGTCCATGCTCTCCCGGTAGTTCGTGAGGTAGACGGCCATGAGTGAGGCCGGCGAGAGGCAGTGCCAGAACATGACGTAGTAGGCGTACTGCATAAAGGGGATGATGAGCAGCAGAAAATTCAGCAGCGCGAGGAAGACGGCGGCGAGGCGCATCCAGCCCGTGCGCATGAGAATGGCACCCAGCGAAGTGAGCAGTACGATCTCGCTGGTGCCCACGAGGAAGTCGAAGAAGACGAGCTGCTGGTACCAGTAGGTATTGTATGTCCAGAAGTAGAGCAACGGGAAGGCCGTTGCCCAGGCGAGGCCCGTGACGAGGTTCGGCAGCATGGGCTTCGAAAACAGCGAGACGCCTGTGCCGAACTGCATCATTTCCAGTGCGAGGATGATGGGGACGAGCGAGGGAATGATATTCTCGCTGCCCATGTTCTGTCCGATATCCAGATAAAAGGAATTCATGCAGAGATAGTAGATGCAGGCCATGAGCAGCCAGCTCCAGGGCGGCATCAGGCGGGAAGTATTCGATGAAGGCATATAGCCGTGCTCCTTTCAGAAAAATTCGCAGGCTGTAGCATAATATACAGCAGATTTCTTCTTTTTATCGTATACTTTGCAGTACGTAGATACTCTAGATGATTCTACTAGGCTGGCTTATTTCTGTCAATAGAAACATGGCCGTTCACAGTGAGCATACTTGTTTCCTATCTATAATGGACGTATAAAATATACCATATACACAATGGATTGTTGACAAATTTAACTAATAAATTTATCATTGTATTATGAATCACCATGGATTGTGAATACTGTGTTAAGGAGTGGCCGTAATGGATAAAGATGATCCCTTACTGTTAGAAAATCAATTATGTTTCCCCCTCTATGCCTGCTCCCGGGAAATCGTCAAGGTCTACCGGCCCTGGCTGGATGAGCTGGGCATCACCTATACGCAGTACATCACGCTCATGGTGCTCTGGGAGGAGCAGCAGATCAGTGTCAAGGATCTGGGGGCGCGCCTGCGCCTGGATTCTGGCACGCTGACGCCGCTGCTGAAGAAGCTGGAGGCCAAGGGATATCTGCATCGCCAGCGCTCGGTGTCGGATGAGCGCGTCGTGCTGGCCTGTATCACGGAGGCCGGCAATGCGCTGAAGGCGCGGGCACAGGATATCCCGCTGGCGCTGAAGCGCTATCTGCAGTCGTTCCCGCAGGAGAAATCGCGGGAGCTGTACCGGTTGCTCTATGAGCTCATCGGCGTGCTGGATGCGTCGGCAAAAAAATAATTTTTTATCCCGCCGAGGGGAGGAAACATGCGGTTTCCTCCCCCTTTTTCGTGACGAAAAGCACAGCTGTATGCACTTTGATGCATTGCCAGAATCTCTTTCCTCCGCTATAATGTATAACTGTTATGACGCACATAAACCACAAGATATAGTGAAAGGCAGGGGGACGTGCTACTAGATATAGCACAGTGACAAGATGATCAAGACTGTTATCAAACGTTCCGGCCATACCGTGGCCTATAATCGGGAGAAGATCCGCAACGCCATTGCCGCCGCCAACGTGGATGCGGGCAGCCAGATGGCTGAGCGCGACGTCGACGCAGTGACGCAGCAGGTCGAGTGGGACCTGCAGGATCACGACAGCATCGGGGTCGAGGAGATTCAGGATATCGTTGAGCAGGAGCTCATGAAGTATGACTTCTACGATGTGGCGAAGAAATATATCACCTATCGCCAGAAGCACGCTGAGCGCCGGGCCGCACAGAAGCACCTTATGCAGACGTATCAGGATATCTTCTTTGCCGACGCCAAGGATGTCGACCTGAAGCGCGATAACGCGAACATCAACACGGATGCGCCCATGGGCATCATGCTGAAGCTCGGTGCCGAGGGTGCGAAGCACTTTGTCGATAACTATGTGCTCGATGAGGAGTCGGCCGAGGCCGACCGTGAGAACTACATCCATATCCACGACAAGGATTTCTCGCTGATCACCTTCAACTGCTGCCAGATCGACCTGCTGAAGCTGTTCCACGGTGGCTTCTCCACGGGACACGGCTTCCTGCGCGAGCCGAACAGCATCCGCGCCTATGCGAGCCTCGCCTGCATCGCGATCCAGAGCAACCAGAACGATATGTTCGGCGGCCAGTCCATCAACGCCTTTGACTTTGCGATGGCCGAGGGTGTGCGCAAGTCGTTCCACAAGGCCGTGGAGGATGAGGCATATAAAGCCGTGATCTACCGCTATGGTATCGACCTGGCTGGCGAGGAAAAGGCGTTCAAGAAGACCTTTGCCACGGCGCTGGACATGGCACATTGCAACTACACGGAATCCGCTGAGGATGCACATCGCGCCGAAGGGCTTGAGGCGATTCGCGATGCACTGCATCAGGTGTGCCCGGAGCAGGATTTCCCGGAGCAGGACGTTGCGAATATTTATGCGCTGGCCTGTGCTGATGTGGAGGAAGAGACGCATCAGGCTATGGAGGCGCTGATCCACAATTTCAACACGCTGCACAGCCGCGCGGGCGCGCAGGTGCCGTTCTCGTCCATCAACTACGGCATGGATACGACGCCGGAGGGCCGCCTCGCGACGAAAGAGGTGCTCAATGCAATCTGGGCCGGCCTCGGCAACGGTGAGACGCCGATTTTCCCGATTTCCGTGTTCCAGCTGAAGGCGGGCGTGAACTACAACCCGGGTGACAGGAACTACGACCTGTTCCAAAAGGCTTGCAAGGTCAGCGCGAAGCGCCTGTTCCCGAACTTCGTGAATCTCGATGCACCGTACAACCTGCAGTACTACAAGCCCGGCGACTACAATACCTACACGGCGACCATGGGTTGCCGCACGCGCGTGGCCAGCAACGTCAATGGCCCGGAGCAGTTCGGCAGCCGTGGCAACTTCGCCTTCACGACCATCAACCTGCCGAAGC
Source organism: Selenomonadaceae bacterium UBA2897 (assembly GCA_002350105.1). Classification (GTDB taxonomy): domain Bacteria; phylum Bacillota; class Negativicutes; order Selenomonadales; family Selenomonadaceae; genus UBA2897. The sequence continues at coordinate 19,489 of DEDT01000011.1, forward strand.
TCGCCATCGAGGCGAAGCTCTATGGCAAGGACGACCAGGAAAAGGTTATGGCGAAGTTTTGGGAGCTCTTCGATAAGTACATCAATCTCTCCAAGCGTTACCTGGAGCAGCGCTATGATATCATCGCGCACAAGAAAGTCAAGAACTTCCCCTTCTGCATGGGTCAGGGTGTCTGGATGGACAGCGAGAAGCTCGGTCCCGAGGATGAAATCGCGCCGGTGCTCAAGCATTGTTCCATCTCCATCGGCTTCTGCGGCCTCGCGGAGTGCCTCGTCGAGCTCACGGGCAAGCATCACGGCGAGTCGGAGAAGTCGCAGGAGCTCGGCCTCAAAATCGTCGGCCATCTGCGCGAGACCACGGATCGTTTCACGCAGGAAACTCATATGAACTGGTCCACCTTCGGCACGCCGGCGGAGTCGACGGCAGGCCAGTTCCAGCGCGCCAACCGCAAGAAGTACGGCCTGATCCCGGGTGTGACGGATCGCGGCTACATGACGAATTCCAGCCACGTGCCGGTCTACTACCCCATCAAGGCCATCGACAAGATCCGCATCGAGGCCCCGTACCACGCGCTGGAGAATGCGGGCCACATCGCCTATATCGAGATGGATGGCGACCCGACGAAGAACGTCAAGGCCTTCGAGACCGTCGTGCGCGCCATGCACGATGCCGACATGGGCTATTTCTCCATCAACCATCCCGTCGACCGCGACCCGGTCTGCGGCTATACGGGACTCATCGAGAACGAGTGTCCGCACTGCCATCGCAAAGAGGTGGAAAAGGGCACGTTCGTCGTGCCGCGCATGAACTAAAACACGTATCAGCGGCCTCAATAGCAGCTGCAATATAAAAAGCGGGCGGCCCTGCATATCCTTCCTTGGTATGTAGGGCCGTTTTGTGGTACAATTCTCCATGTATGTGATGGGAATTTTATGGTCAACGCCCGCGCTGCGTTGAGAGAGGCAGGTATTCTATGACACTCCTGGACCCCGGTATGCTGGCGTACCTTATTTTCTTCGGCTTCATGGCTTCCTTCATCGACGCCATCGTGGGCGGCGGCGGCCTCATCTCCATCCCCGCTCTCATGGCCACGGGAATTTCACCCGTGTTTGCGCTGGGCACGAACAAGGCCGCGGCCGTTATGGGCGCTACGGCGAGCTTTGCGGCGTTCCTGCGCTCGGGTAAGATCGACGGCTGGCTCATCCGGCGGCTGTTCCCGCTCTCGCTCATCGGCTCGTGCATCGGCGTGCTCGTCGTGCGCGAGGTGCCGCCGGATATCCTGCGCCCGCTCGTCGTCGCGATGCTCATCGTCGTGCTCATATACAGTATCGTGAAAAAAGACTGGGGCAAGACTTCGACCTATCACGGGGTGACGCGGCGCATGCTCGTGCTCTCCATGGTCGTGGCACTGGGCATGGGGTTTTACGACGGCTTCTTCGGTCCCGGCACGGGCTCGTTCCTGCTCTTTGCCTTCCTTTCGCTGGGCTTCGATTTCCTCGGTGCGGCGGCCAATGCGCGCGCGCTGAACTTCGCGAGCAACGTGGCAGGCGTCACGGTCTTCGCTTACTGTGGGCTCATCGACCTTTCCTACGCACTGCCCATGGGCCTCGCGATGATCGTGGGGGCCTGGTGCGGGGCGCGTACGGCGCTGAAACACGGCACGGGCTTCGTGCGGCCGCTCTTCATCATCATGACGACCGTGCTGGTCGGCAAGCAGCTGCTGGCACTTTTTGAATAAATATAGAAGGAGCAGTCAGGCCTTTGAATATTCCGGAATACATGACGTTTGACTTCCTGCAGACGCTGCGGCGCAACCATCCCGCCTGGCGTCTGCTTTGTGCGGAGCAGGCTCCACTGCTGGCGGCGTTCTTCTACCGCGAGTTCCTGGCTGCGCATCGGCGGGGCATTGAGACAGAGGAGATCCTGCAGGATCTCGACCTCTTTCTCTACGATGTCTCCCAGCAGACGGGCGAACTGGCGGGGCGCACGCCGCAGGAGTACCTCGACCGCTGGACGGAGCAGGGCTGGCTGAGAAAGTATGCCTGGCATGACGCCTGGTATTACGATCTCACGGCGACGGCGCAGAAGGCCGTGGACTGGCTCGTGAGCCTGCACCAGCGCGCCTTCGTGGGCACGGAGTCGCGGCTCCATACCGTGTTCGGCCTGCTGCAGGAAATCGCGCGTGATACGGATACGGACGCGGCGCGGCGGGCGGATTGGCTGCGCGGGGAAATTGCGCGGCTGCAGGCGGAACTCGCGCAGGTGGAGGCGACGGGCAAGGTACAGCCCCGGCTCAATGAGTTGCAGGTCAAGGAACGCTTCCTGCAGGCGGAGTCCACGGCCACGGCCCTGCTCGCGGATTTTCGCGAGGTGGAGGAGAACTTCCGCATGCTCACGCAGCAGGTGCGCGACGAAATCGTGCAGTGGGAAAAAGGCAAGGGCGAACTGCTCGCAAAGGTGTTCCAGGAGAGCGACGTGATCCGCGACTCCGAGCAGGGACGCAGCTTCGCGGCGTTCTGGCGCTACCTCATGGCGGCGCAGCAGCAGGAGACGTTCCGCGCGACGCTGCGGCAGATCAGCGAGGTGCCGGCGGTGCAGAAGCTGCTGCCCGAGCATCCGCTCTCAGACATCGGGCCGCAGTGGCTGCAGGCCGCGGCGGCCGTACAACAGACCATCGGCCAGCTCTCGGCGCAGATTCGCCGCTACGTCAACGAAGACTATCTGCAGCAGGAAAAGGCCATCTACCAGCGCATCGCGAACATCGAGCGGCTGGCTGTAGACGTGCGGCAGGGCGGGAGCTTGCCCAAGGGCGATTTCCTCGCTATCGATGCGGCGGCTCCCGCCGTGGTCATGCCCATGGAGCGCAAGCTTTTCGTCGTGCCGCGGCCTACGAAGCTGGAGAACCGGATGCTCACGGTCGGCGATGCGTCGGGCGGCAAGCTGACGCCGCTGTTCCAGCAGGTGAGCATCGACCCGCAGAAGCTGCGTCAGCAGATTCGCGACGTGCGCGGTACGCGGCCCGAGGTGTCGCTGAAGGAAGTGCTGCAGGCCTATCCGCTGCAGCAGGGTATCACGGAGCTGCTGGCCTATCTGGTATTGGCCAGCCATAAAGAGGGAGTATTCCAGCCCGATACGCTGGATACGCTGCTCTTTGAGCGCGACGGTCGGCAGCTGGCCGCCATCTGCGAGCGCGTGGTCTATCGGCAGGAAGATGAGGAGGCGAAGCCTTGATGGCAGAGGAACAAGTACGGACGGAAAGCGCCGGGCGCGGCAAGCAGGAACAGCAGTTTGCGCGCGCGGCCATCGCATTGCTCAAGGGTGTGGTGAGCCGTAGACGGGACGAGGAACTCTGGCAGGGCCTGCTCGCGCAGCAGGCGGCGCTGCACGACTATTTCGCGCGCATCAGCCTGCAGCTCGTGCTCAACGTGGCGGATGAATACGCCTACCTGCGGCAGGAAGAGGGCACGGGCCTGCCGCGCCTCGTGCCGCGCAATCAGCTGGGCTATGGCCTCTCGCTGCTGCTCGTCGAGCTGCGCAAGACACTCGGCGAGCTCACGGCGCTGGAGGGCGGCGCGACCATCGTGACGCTGGCGGAAATGGTGGGGCGGCTGAAGCCCTTCTTCCCCGTGGCCGGCGACGAGCTGAAATTTCAGCAGCAGGTGGAGCGCTATCTGCATCAGGCTGAGGAAATGGGCTTCCTGCGCCAGCTGCCGGAGCCGGCGGACAGCTACGAGGTGCGGCCGCTCATCCGCAGTTTTGTCGACGACCAGTGGCTGAGTGATTTCGAGGAGCGCCTGCAGGAGTATCAGGCGTACGGCAAGGCGCAGGCGGCGGAGGTTGAACAGGAGCCGGGCCTGTTTGCCGTAGAGGAGGAGCAGCATGAATCTCTTTGAACTGGCCGCGGGGCAGGAAGCTGCGCCACAGCCGCTGGGCTTTCGCCTGCAGCGGCTCGAGGTCTATAACTGGGGCACGTTCGACGGGAAGGTCTGGGCACTGGATCTGCATGGCGATACGGCCCTGCTCACGGGTGATGTGGGCTCGGGCAAATCGACACTCGTCGATGCGGTCATCACGCTCCTGGTGCCGCCGCGCAAAGTCACCTACAACAAGGCGGCCGATGCGAGCGCGAAGGAGCGCAGTCTCACTTCCTACGTGCGCGGCTACTACGGCCAGAGTCGCACGGAGGACGGCGGCGGGCGGCCCGAGGCCCTGCGCACGCGGGAGAGCTACACGGTCATCCTCGGCGTCTTCGGCGACCGTAACTTCGGCCGCACGGTGACGCTGGCGCAGGTGTTCTGGTTCCCCGATGCGACGGCCAGCACGCCGAGCCGCTTCTACGTCAAGGCGGACGGCACGCTCTCCATCGTCAAGGATTTTTCAAACCTCGGCACGGATATGCGCGCCTTCCGCAAGCAGCTGGAGCAGCGCCGCACCATGCACACCTTCGACGACTATCCCGCGTACGGGCACGAGTTCCGCAAGGCCTTCGGCCTCCGGCAGGTGCAGGCCATGGATCTGTTCCAGCAGACGGTCTCGATGAAGAAAGTGGACAGCCTTACGGATTTCGTACGGCAGAATATGCTGGAGCAGCCGGCCATCGACCAGGAAATCGAGCTGTTGCTCAGCCAGTACCACGACCTCGAGCAGGCCCATGAGGCCGTGGAGCGGGCGAAAAAACAGCTCGCTGTGCTGGAGCCGCTGGAGCAGGCGTATGGCACGTATCAGGATCTCGCGCGCCAGCTGCGGGAGTGCGAGGCCATGACGCAGGCGCTCTCGGCCTGGCTGGGCGAGGCGGATTATGCGCGTCTGCAGCGCCGTCTGCACAGCCAGCAGGAAGAAGCGAAGCGCCTGCAGGAAGAGTCGAAGGACAGCGAGCAGCGCATCGCACGCCAGCAGCAGGAGCTCGACGAGCTGCGCCTCACACTGCGGCAGAACGGCGGCGACCAGCTGGAGAGCATGCAGCAAAAGCTCAAGCGTCTGCAACAGCAGGAACAGGACGCCCAGGCGCAGCGCCAGCGCTACGCCGAATGGGCGGGCGAGCTCGACCTGCCCCTGCCCGAAGATGAAGCGGGCTTTGCCGCCAATGGGGAGCGCCTCACCGCGCTCACGCAGGAGCTCGCTGAGCAGCGCGATACGCTGGTCGACGAGGCGGCGGACTACAGCAATAATGTTCAGGAGCAGCAGAAGCGCCAGCAGGAGCTGCAGCAGGAAATCGCGTCGCTCTCCCAGCGCAAGAGCAACATCCCGCGCCAGTTCGTCGAGCTGCGCGGCCGGCTCTGCCAGGCGCTGGACGTGGCGGAGCAGGAACTGCCCTTCGTGGGTGAGCTCATGGCCGTCAAAGAGGAAGAATCCGCCTGGGAAGGCGCGCTGGAGCGCCTGTTGCATGGCTTCGGCCTCTCGCTGCTCGTGCCTGAGGTGCATTATACCGAAGTGCTGCGTTGGCTGGAAGGGCAAAAGCTCGGCTTGAAGCTCGTCTACTTCCGCGTGCCGGCGGAGGCGGAGGATATGGCGGACGACGAGACCATGCCGGATGGCACGGCCTGCAGCAAGCTGCAGTTGCGTCCCGAGGCCCCGCTGCGCGGCTGGCTCGCGCAGGAACTGCGCCAACGTTACAACCATGTCTGCTGCGAGGATGTGAAGGATTTCCGCCAGCAGCGCTTCGCGCTTTCGCCGCAGGGCCAGATCAAGACGAACGGGCGGCGTCACGAGAAGGACGACCGCTACGATATCCACGACCGGCATCATTACGTGCTGGGCTTCTCGAACCAGCGCAAGCTGCAGACGCTGCAGGATGACCTCGCCGTGGCGAAGTCGGAAAAGGAGTTTTTCCAGAAACAGCTGCGGGCGAACAAGCAGGCGCAGGCCAGATGCCAGCAGCAAGCGACGAACGTGCAGCTGTTGGCCCAGGTCACGCAGTATGCGGCCATCGATACGGCGGCGCAGGGCAAGGCTGTGGCGGAGTGCCGTGCGCTCGTCGACCAGTTGCGTCAGCAAAATGACGCCTATCGCCAGCTGGAGCAGGCGGCGGCTAAGGCACAGGCGGAACTGACGCGCCTGCGCAACGCGGCGCTGACCCTGCAGTCGAAGCTCAGCGGGGCACAGAATAGCTGTAAATTGCTGAAAGAGCAGATGGCATCGGATGAGCGTCTGGCCGCAAAGCTTACGCAGGCCGAGAAGGACTACGCCTATCCCCTGCTGCAGAAATATGCCGTGAAGGCCCTGGCGGCGGTGGCGGAAGATACGCCGCTGCCGGAACGTCAATCCGTTTACAGCGAATGGATCAATCATCTGCGGCTGTCCCTGACGCAAAAGCAGGAAAAGGCCGCGTCCAGCCTGCAGACCCAGATCGGGATTTTCCGCAGCAAGTGGCCGGAGAACTGTCTCGACTTCTCTACGTCGGCCGAGGGTGCCTCGGACTACGTAGATTTCCTGGCGAAGCTGCGGCGTGACGATTTGCCGCGCTTCGAGGGGCGTTTCCGCGAGATGTTGCGCGAGAACACCATCAATCAGCTCGTGCTTTTCCATACGCATCTGCAGAACTGCTGCCGCAGCATCGAGGAGCGCATCGCGCGCATCAACGAGTCGCTGGCGGAGATCGACTACAATCCCGGCCGCTATATTCAGATTAGCTGCATCGCGAACCACAACGAGATCATCAACGAGTTCCGCCAGAATCTGCGCCTCTGCACGAGCGATGTGCTGACGGGCGATGACGAGACCTACAGCGAGCGCAAGTTCGAGGAAGTCACGCAGATTCTCGCGCGCCTGCAGGGGCGCCCTGAGCACACGGAGACCGATGCGAGGTGGCGCCAGCAGGTCACAGACGTGCGCAACTGGTACAAGTTCGCGGCCGAAGAGTGCTGGCGCGAGACGGGCGAGGAGTACGAGCACTACACGGACTCGGGTGGCAAGTCGGGCGGCCAGAAGGAGAAGCTGGCCTACACGATCCTCGCGGCATCCATCGTCTACAATTTCGGCCTCGAGGGCCAGCATGCGGGCGAGCAGTCCTTCCGCTTCGTTGTCATCGATGAGGCCTTCCTCAAGAGCTCCGACGAATCCGCACGCTTCGGTCTCGAGCTCTTCCAGAAGCTCGACCTGCAGCTCCTCGTCGTCACTCCGCTGCTGAAGATTGCCACCATTGAGCCCTACGTTCAGCACGTGGGCTTCGTCTACCTCAAAGACGCCGAGCACCGCTCCTACCTGCGCAACCTCACCATTAAGGAATTCCAGGACGAAAAGGCGGCCTTCGACGCATCAACGGAACATGAATAACGAACGGCTGGTCGCTCTCTCAAACTTCGCACATAGGTTATTTACCATGTGCGAAGTTTGAGTTATCAAAAGGCAATCTGCATATTGGTTATTAACGGCAGACTATGCTATACTGTTAGTGAAGAAAAATGCGTAAAACTGCAAAAAAATTCACTAGGAGCCGCCGTATGATTTTTGAACGTCGCAAATATTTGCGGATGGCAAAAGTACCCGCACGCAGCTGGAGGTAGATTTTGTCTGCAACCAGACATCGAGGCGCTATTACATCCAGTCCGCACTTTCCCTACCCACAAAGGAAAAGCTACAGCAGGAGGAGGCTTCTTTGCTGCATATCAATGATAGCTTCCAAAAGGTGATTATCGCCAAGGATGCGATTATCAGCCATTACAATGATGATGGCATCCTTATCTTGCCCCTGTTTGAGTTCCTGCTGCACGAAAATGCCTTGCAACATGTTCGGGTATAATCAATTCGCCATGTTATCATGGGCAAACGCCTTACAGGCGAAAAGCCTCCCGCTATGTCAGCGACTGAGCTGACGGCGGGAGGTTTTTTTGCGGTTAGTGCCAAATGTTACGGTATTGCGGTGGGGAGACTGGTATACTGAGGACAACAAGTTGATTCCGTTTATGATTTGTTGTGTATTGTTATAGAGAAGAGGAGCGAAAGACATGGAGAATCAGATGTTTTGCTTTCAGTGCCAGGAGACGGCGGGATGCAAGGGCTGCACGCGCGTAGGTGTCTGCGGCAAGAAGCCGGAGACGGCGGGCCTGCAGGATTTGCTCATCTATACGACGAAAGGCCTGTCGGCCGTGACGACGCGCCTGCGCGCTGAGGGCCAGCCGGTGTCCCGCGAGGTGAACCATCTGATCACGGTGAACCTGTTCGTGACGATCACGAACGCGAACTTCGACGATGAGGCCATTGCAGACCGCATCGAGAAGACGCTCTCGGTCAAGCAGGAACTGCTGGCCAGGCTGCAGGACCGCACGAACCTGCCGGAGGCTGCGCTCTGGAACGATGCCCGCGACAGCTTCGCGGCCAAGGCGGCGACGGATAAGGTCGGCGTGCTCGCCACGGAGAACGAGGATGTCCGCAGCCTGCGCGAGCTCATCACCTACGGCCTGAAAGGCCTTGCCGCCTACATGAAGCACGCGAATGTGCTCGATCATGAGAACGAGGCCATCGATGCTTTTCTGCAGGCCACGTTGGCGAAGCTGCTCGACGATAGCCTGACGGTGAACGACCTCGTCGCCCTCACGCTGGAGACGGGCAAGTGGGGCGTGGACGGCATGGCCCTCCTGGATGCTGCCAACACGGAGACGTATGGTAATCCGGAGCTCACGAAGGTGGACCTCGGCGTGCGCAAGAACCCGGGCATCCTGATTTCCGGCCACGACCTCAAGGACCTCGAGATGCTGCTGGAGCAGACGCAGGGCACGGGCGTCGATGTCTACACCCACGGCGAGATGCTGCCGGCGCACTACTATCCGAAGTTCAAGCAGTACAAGAACTTCGCGGGCAACTACGGCAACGCCTGGTGGCAGCAGAAGGACGAGTTCGAGAAGTTCAACGGCCCGATCCTCATGACGACGAACTGCGTCGTGCCGCCGAAAGACAGCTACAAGGACCGCCTGTTCACGACGGGTGCGGTCGGTGTGTCCGGCTGCCAGCACATCGAGCTCAAGGCCGATGGCACGAAGGATTTCTCCCCGATCATCGAGCTGGCGAAGAAGTGCGCGGCTCCGACGGAGCTGGAGCAGGGCGAGATCGTCGGCGGTTTCGCACATGCCCAGGTACTGGCGCTGGCCGACAAGGTCGTCGAGGCCGTGAAGTCCGGCGCCATCAAGAAATTCGTCGTCATGGCTGGCTGCGATGGCCGCATGAAGAGCCGCGAGTACTACACGGAGTTCGCCAAGGCTCTGCCGAAGGACACGATCATCCTCACGGCCGGCTGTGCGAAGTACAAGTACATCAAGCTGCCGCTCGGCGATATCGGCGGTATTCCCCGCGTGCTCGATGCTGGTCAGTGCAACGACTCCTACAGCCTCGCGCTCATCGCGATGGCCTTGCAGAAGGCGTTCGGTCTCGACGATATCAACAAGCTGCCGCTGGCGTTCAACATCGCGTGGTATGAGCAGAAAGCCGTCATCGTGCTGCTGGCGCTGCTGCATCTCGGTGTGAAGAACATCCACCTCGGCCCGACGCTTCCGGCTTTCCTTTCCCCGAACGTGGCGAAAGTACTGGTCGAGAACTTCGGCATCGCCGGTATCTCCACGGTGGAGGACGATATTAAGACGCTGATCGGCTGATTCTATCGAATCGCCCCATATATAAGCAGATAAGAACAGCCCGCTGGCTTTGGACAGCGGGCTGTTTTTCGCTATATGTGTTTGTCGTTTTCTACAAAGCTAAGGAAACGCGGATGAAATCGTCATGAATCAGCGTTTCCCTAAAATACCGTTTTGCTGCTTTTGGCGTGCGGGCTGCGAATCGTGCCGATGTATCCGGGCTGCAGGAGGTCAAGAGCCTTGCGGACATCGCCGACGCGCAGGGCGGCGTAGAGATTGAATCGCGTATCAGGGTCGTTGAGGTCGATGTTCAGCAGCTGGGCGATCTTCTCGGCGCGGTAGCGTACCGTGTTCACGTGGATAAAGAGTTTCTCAGCCGTCGCTTTATAGTTGAAGTTGTCGTCGAGCAGCGTGCGCAGCGTGATCTGCAGGTCAGCGTTGCAGTCATGGTCGTATTCCAGCAATTTATCGAGAGTCTGGCGGCAGAATGTATGGATGCGGGCAGGCGGGCAGCGGAAGAGCTCGCAGAATATCCCCAGCTCATCAAACCATTGCACGAAGCCCTGCTTTCCCTTGATGGTATGGAACGTAAGCGCGATACGTGCCTCGCGCAGGCTGTGGTGCAGTTCGTCGAGTGGATATTCGCCGCCGATGCCGAGGGATAGGGCGACGCCGCATTTTTCTTCCACGGCCTGATGCCAGGAGGATACCAGTTCGCGGCTGGCTCGCTGGGTGAGTCCCCGGTATTCTGTCTGCCGGTAGAAGCCGGAGAGGATGGCCAGATGCATTCCCTGCCATGTCAGCGGTTGGATGACCGGCAGGCTGTGTTCTGTGCAGAATTCCTGCATTTGCTGTGCCAGCTCCGGCAGGGTGATGGTCGTATCCTGCGGGAGCTGCATGACCATGACAGCATAGTTCTGATCCGGGGAAAGTTGCAGGCCATGGCGGCTTAGCAGGGCATCGACACGCACATCATTTCCCTGAAAGACGCGTGCCAGCAAGGTGTCAAGCGACCGGTCTGCCTGTGCCTGTGCCGTCATCTGGCTGCGCAGGTACCACAGCAGAGCCAGGTGCGCTGGCGCTGCCTGTTCGACGAGTGCGGGGATATCTGCTGGTGTGACTGTGGCGAAGGAGAGGAGAAGGCCGTCGTCCTCGCTCAGACTGCAGCGCAGCGTGAGTTGTTGATGATTTTTATCGTAGAAATATTCCTGATCCGTAAAAGAAGGAATATTCCGGAAGATTTCCAGCTCCGCAGCGGTGAGGATATGCCCGGCTCTGGGGTAGCACTCACAGCCTTGCAGGGTAGTGATGTGCAGTACGTGCCCCGTGGCATGTTGCAAATATCTGCCAATGGCTGGCACGCCCTGCTTCAGGGCACAATCCAAGAGGTCCAGATTGGGATTTGTGGTATGTTTTTCTGGCATAGCAATAGCTCCTGTTCCATCTTTCTATATGTCAATTATAACATATAAACAGGAAGACAGAACAGGAGCTTATTTGCTCTTAGGAAAACACGGATGACTCAGTTGATCCCAATCCATGTTTCCTTAGGTAATATGGTGGGGATTAGCCTTGTTTGGTGATGTTTTTGCCCGCGAGGTAGCCGAACGTGTAGGCGCGGCCGTGGCTCGTGCCTGGCGTCGTCGTCGGATAGTCGTTGCCGAAGAAGCTGCCGGAGTTGTTGCCTGCGGCGTAGAGGTGCGGGATGACATTTTTGTCTTTGTCGAGAACCTGCATCTTTTCGTTGATCTGCAGGCCGCCGAGCGTTACGAGCATGGAGGAACCGATCTTTGCCGCGAAGAAGGGCCCCTTTTCGAGCGGCGTCATAAAGAGCGGCTTCTTATTGAAGTCATCGTCGTGCCCCTTGTGCGCGAGCTCGTTATAGCGCTCGACCGTGGCCTTGAAGGTATCCCAGGGCAGATTGCACTGTTCGGCGAGCTCCTGCAGGGAATCGGCCTTTTTCACGAGGCCTTTCTCGATATAGCGCTCGATATCCTTGTCGTTATGATGGTATTTCATTTCCTTGCAGGCCGTCTGATGGAATTTCGCGGTCTCTTCCGGCCATTTGCTGTCCCAGATGTTCCATTTGCATTTCTCCGGCTGGCTGCGGACCTGGTTGACGAGGTAGCCAAACGGCAGATCCTCGTTGCCGAAGCGTTCCCCTTTGAGATTGACGCCGAGCCAGGGCTGGCGGACGAGGGCATCCGGATTCTCTTTCGGGTCATCGACAAAGGCCTTGTCGAAATACATGGCCGTGTGCGGCCCCTCGTCGATGGCGGCGCCGATCCACATGCCCATTTTCTGACCGTCGCCCGTGTTGAATGTGCCAGGATAGGAAATCTTGTTGACGTATTTCGCCGTTGGGATGAAATAGTTCAGCATTTCCTCGTCGTGGCCGTAGTCACCAGCGCAGAGGATAACGCCCTTGCTCGCGTTGATCTTGATGTACTGCTTGTTTTCATCCTGTGCGATGACGCCTTTGACTTCGCCGCTGTTGTCCGGGCGGATGAGCTGAACGGCCGGCGTCTTATAATGGATATCGACGCCGAGGTTCTCCGCCGTGGAGAGCAGCGTGTAGCTCATGGCGATCGTCGGGCCGCCGCCGTACATGCCCTTCGGCATTTTCTCCTCAGCGCCTGCGGGCGGATTCAGCACAAACGTCAGCGTCGGGAAGCAGGGCAGCGTCGATGTCGGCGCGACGAGTTCTTCCTGCGTCCAGATGTGCTTGACGGTGCAGCCAGCTTTCTGGGCGAGGCCGAAAAGCCAGTCGTTGGCTTCGCCGCTCTTCTCCGTGTATTCCTTGATGACCTTCTGGTTGGCACGGTAGGAAGCGTAGCGCATAAGCTCCGTTTCAAAGAGCTCCGGGTCGATTTTCGTGCCGACCTGCGCCTGTACTTTTGAGTTGACAGCACCGTAGTCGTAGCTGCGGAAATTGACGTTCTGCGTCTTTTCGATGAGGACGACTTTGGCTCCCTCCTCGGCGGCCGCGCAGGCGGCGCTGAGGCCGGCCATGCCAGCACCAACGACGACGACATCGGTATCGATCGTGCTGCTGATCTGGCTGTCGCTGATAGCGGCAGGGGCTTTCATGAATTCCGGCTCCTCGGCGGCACCGGCACTTCCCTGACCTTTCTCCGCATCCTTGGCGAGGTGCTTGCGGCCATTGCCGCAGCCCGTGAGCATGACGGGCGCTACAGCACCGGCGGCCATGAGTACGGCACCTTTGAGGAAGTTACGGCGTGACATATCGATTGTTGGCATTTTCCATCCATCCCTTCATATCGTCTCTTCGTTCTATGTCGTCCTGCTATCTGTCCCTGACGCGTGGGCGGCAGCGGTTTTGTGCAGTTCTATAGGTTGCATTTATTATATAATAGGTAACCGTCGCTGGCTTTGTCTTGTCGTACAAAAATTCGGGCGTGATTTTGTGCACTCTGTAGACGTCAGGGAGCGTAAATTTCTTTATAATGAAGATACACATAGAACGAGAGCTCGGGAAGCGGAGCAGGAAAGCGGCGCTTCCTCATAGAGAGATGGAAGGATGCGTTTCATGATGAAAGAGAAACTGCGGGCGCTGGCTGACTGGGCCAGGCGTAAGCCGTTCCACGTGATCGGCGGTGTATTGATTTTATTTGTATTGGCGAATGTGGCCATGTGGCAGGCTGAGAAATATCCCTCGCTAGCCTGCTCGCCCTGCCATGTCATGGATCCCTACGTGCAGGGCTATCATGGCCAGGCTGCTGAGGGGAAGGTACTGGCACAGACCCATGCCGAGGCTGGTGTCAACTGCATCGATTGCCATGACAATGGGATCGAGGACAAGGTGCAGGAGACGGTCTGGTACGTGACGGATGATTTCGACGATCCGCCGCTGAAACGTGACTTCGGCAATGAGATGTGCCTGAAGTGCCATAAGGATCTCGATGCCATCGTTGCGAAGACGGATATGGGGAACGGCGTCAACCCGCATAACTCGCATCTCGGAGACCTCAACTGCGAGGATTGCCACAAGATGCATAATAAGTCCGAGGCGGCCTGCATGAAGTGTCACGACTTTGATTTCCTGCAGACACTGCCTGCCGAGTGGATGACAAAGGATGAGATGGCGCAGATTCACGCGAAAAAATAATACGTTTGTCGTTTTATCCCTGCTTCGGCAGGGTTTTTTTGGTGATTTAAATCACTATGTATGTTGCAACAGTCACACACATGGTGAACTTTTCATGTTATAATGGGAGACAAATAGACAAAAAAATAAGAATGAAGGTGTGAATATGAAACTTCAGGGGGCGGATCTGGTCGGCTTGCCACTTTTTCGCGATCTGGCACCGGCGGAGATCGATCGCTTTTTGCAGGCGACGGGTGTGCAAGTGCGCGAGTATGAGAAGAAGACGCGCATGATGAAGGCGTATGAGCCGAACAAGTACATCGGCGTGATGGTCAGTGGCGAGGCTTTTGTCGTGGCAGAGGATCGCTTTGGCAATGAATCCGTGGCGCATCATCTGGAGCGCGGCGCGATGTTTGGCAGCACTTCGGCGATCCTGCCGGGTGTGGAGAATATCAGCGCGCTCGATGCGCTCACGGACGTCGTTGCCATCCTGGTTTCATATCATGACCTGATTACGGTGGGGCCTCGGCTGGGGCGGATTCATGGCATCGTCATGAAGAACCTTTTGGAGGCGTTCTCCCGCAAGAATTTCTCCCTGACGCAGAAGTTGGAGCTGCTCTCGCAGAAGACCCTGCGGGAACGCCTGATCCTCTATCTCATGCAGCGGGAGAAGAGCCAGCAGCGTGAGCATGTGCGCGTGCCGGGACGTTGCCAGATGGCCAAGGAGATGGAGTGCAACCGCAGTGCACTCACCCGGGAGATTAATGATATGAAGGCGTGCGGCGTACTGGTCTGCGGGGATGGCTGGATGAAGCTGGATCCGGTGCAGCTTGCGCGTATGGATAGGGCCTAGGGTATGTGGAGTATCGATTTTGAGGACGTCGGCATGACGTTCGGTGCGCGAACCATTTTCTCCGGAATTACGCATCGGATAGAGGGCGGACGGATCACTGCCGTTATCGGACAGAATGGCAGCGGGAAATCGACCTGCCTGCGTCTGGCGGGGCATTTGCTGCGGCCAACACAGGGAACGGTTATCGTTCAGCGGGATGGAGAGACTTTGCGGCAGGGTGCCCTGCGGCAGGAGATCGGCATGGTAACGCCGGAGCTGCGTTTTTATCCGCGGCTTACGGCACGTGAAAATATGACGTTTTTGCTCGGCTTGCGCGGCAAACAGCTGGATGAACAGGCCTATCAGCAGGCCTTGCGGCAAGTTGGGCTGGAGACGGAAGCTGTCGCGCATACCATGACGGGAGAATTTTCGACGGGGATGCGCCAGCGGTTGAAATTGGCTGTGCTCTTTCTTGTTGATGCCCATATCTGGCTGCTCGATGAGCCGGGGGCTAATCTCGATGCGGCGGGACGCAGTATGGTGCTGCAGGCCGCACGCGAGGCAGCGCAGGCGGGCAGGCTCGTCTTGCTCGCGACGAACGATCCGGGGGAGGAGGAGGTCGCTGATGACATCATCCACCTTTGAGGGCGCACGGCTCGTGCTGCGCAAGGAACTGCGCTGCAGCCTGCGTGAGCCCGCGGCCTGGGGCGCGATGTTCATGTTCGCGCTCACGACGCTGGCCTGCGTGAGTCTGAGCCTCAGTGGCATGACACTGGAGCCGAAGCTTTTGGCGGCACTTTTATGGGTCATCCTGTTCTTCGCTTCCATGGCGGGGGCAGACCGCGGTTTCGGCGACGAAGACCTTGCGCGGACGCTGCCCGCCTTGCAGCTGTACGGTGCGGCGCAGGCCGTGCTCTTCGGCAAGATGCTCTATACGGGTGTGCTGTTGCTCGGGCTGGCGGCGTTCACGGTGCCTCTTTACCTCATCTTTATGGATGTGACGCTGACGTCGCCGGGTATTTTCCTGCTGACGCTCTTGGCTGGACTCTGGGGCGTGGCCGTGGCGGGCACGCTGCTCGGAGCGCTGGCTACGGGGGCGCGGGTTCGAAGCGGTCTCTGCACCGTGCTCATGCTGCCGATTATTCTGCCGGTGTTCCTGCCGGCCATCGCGCTGACGGCCGCGGCTTTCGGCGGCGGTGCGGTGGCGGTGTCGTACCTCGGCGGCATGGTGCTCTACGACCTCGTGCTGAGCGTAGGGGCATCGATTTTGTTCGACTATCTTTGGTACGAAGACTAGTCAGGTCGCCTCTGGGCGAGCTTGACATCCTTATTCGATAGGAGGGATTAGAGTGGATAGTAGCGTGTGGAGAGCACGGCTGCTGCATGGCTTGACGGCTGTATTAACGCTGGGCGTGCTCTTTGCGGTTTTTTTCGTTGTGCCGCCGGCGCAGGGGCTGGGGTATTACGTGCGCATCGCCTTTTTCCATATTCCGGTGGCCTGGGTCTCGGTGCTCGCTTTCCTGCTGAGTGCCTGGTGGGCCGCTAAGGTTTTGCGGCATCATGATGCGCACGCGGATGCGCTTTCGGCGAAGTCGGCGCAGCTGGGCTTTATCTTTACCGTATTCGCGACGCTGAGCGGTGCGTTTTTCTCCAAGCTGACCTGGGGCAGCTATTGGAACTGGGACCCGCGGCAGACGACGATCTTCGTGCTGATGCTCATCTACGGTGCCTATCTCACGCTGCGCGCAGCCATGCCGGATCCCGCACGGCGGGCGCGGGTAGCAGCGGTCTATTCGCTGTTCTCGTGTCTCACGGTGCCATTTCTCGTCTTTATCATTCCGCGTTTTTATTTTTCACTGCATCCGCAGCCGGTACTCAACAGCAGCGGCAGCATCGATATGGATCCGGTGATGCTGGCGACGCTGCTGGCGGCACTACTTGATATGACATTGATTTTTTGGGGACTGCTCTACCACGGGGTGGCAGGACATCCGCCGCAAGGAAAGGCAGGGGATACTGTATGAACCGCAAGATCATTCTGCTCGTCGTGCTGCTCGTCGCCTTTGGCGGCTATGCGGCATGGAGTTTTGCTGACTCGGTGACACCCTATGTGGGCATTGATCAGGCTATGCAGGAGAGGGGAACCGTGCAGGTCAAGGGTCTGCGCGCAGAGAATGCGGAGCCGCCGCATATGGAGGGCAAGGAGTTCGTCTTTACCCTGCAGGATGAAGATACGGGCACGCAGCTTCTCGTGCGCTACAAGGGTACGAAGCCGGATCAGTTCGACGAAGCACATCACGTCGTCGCCATCGGCAAGTATCAGGATGGGGTATTCCGGGCGGATAAATTGCTCATCAAGTGCCCCTCGAAATATGAAAAAGAAAAGGGGAATGTCTGATGTATGGGGATCTCCTGCTCGCTCTCGCGCTGTTCTTCTCGCTCTGTGCGATGCTCGGCTACGTTGTTGCACATGGGAAAAAGGCAGTCTGGGGGAAGCGCCTGACCTGGCTTTCGGCAGCTTTTGGCGTTGCGGCCAGTGCTTATTTGATGGTATTGATTTTCCAGAACCGCTTTGATATCGCCTATGTGGCGGGGTACTCCTCGGCGGAACTGCCGACGATGTATAAAATCTCCGTGTTCTGGGCGGGCCAGCAGGGGTCTTTCCTGCTTTGGCTGTTCATCCACATGATTGCAGGTCTCATCCTCTGCACGCGCCAGCGTCTGGCCAATGGCGGCATGGCACTCTACCTCGCGCTTCAGTCTGCGCTCGTGGTGCTCGTGCTGGCCAAGAGTCCGTTCGCGCCGGCCGCGCAGGCCGTGACGAATGGTCAGGGCCTTAACCCGCTGCTGCAGGACCCCTGGATGGCCGTACATCCGCCGATTATCTTCGTCGGCTATGCGCTGCTGGCCGTGCCCCTCGTCTATGCGCTCTGCGCGCTGCTGAAAGGCGAACAGAGCCTCGACTGGCTGAAACCGGCGCGCAACTGGCTGCTCGTCGCCTGGGCTTTCCTCGGCGCAGGCATCTTCATCGGCGGCTATTGGGCCTACAAAGTGCTGGGCTGGGGCGGCTTCTGGGGCTGGGACCCGGTCGAGAACTCCTCCCTCGTGCCCTGGCTGCTGGCGACGGTGCTGCTGCATGTGCTGCACGTGGCGCGCGTGCGTAAGGCTGCACTCTCCCTCGTGCATCTCGCCGCGATTTTTACCTATGCCTTCGTGCTCTACGGCACGTTCCTCACGCGCAGCGGCATCCTCGGTGACTTTTCTGTGCATTCCTTCAGTGGCTCGAGCATCGGCCTGACCATCGCCATCGTGAACGGCCTCGTGCTCATGGCCGGGCTCATCGTGCTGGCCGTGCGCGCTAACACGCTGCCGAAAGGCGAAGTCTACCCGGCCTATGCGAGCCGCGAGTTTATCGTGCTCCTGGGCATGTTGGTGACGGTCTTCATCACGGCCCTCGTCTTCCTCGGCATGTCCATGCCGCTCCTCACGCAGCTTGTGGGGAGGCCGGCGGCCGTGGATACGGCGTTCTACGTGCGCACGACGATGCCACTGGCCATCGTGCTCATGCTGACGCTTGCCTGTGCCTGCCTGCGCCGCTATGGTGAGGGCAATGTCCTGTCCAAGGGCAGATTGCCCGCTGTATTGCTCGTGGTCGGCATGGCCGCGGCCTTTGCCGTGGGGGTGCGTCAGGTGCTGCCCATCATCCTTTCCGGCGCGGCCCTCGGTGCCGTGGGCGCTTCGGCGATCAGTTGGCGCCAGCACGGACTGGGGCTCGGCGGCATGATTGCCCATGCGGGCGTCGGGCTTGCGCTCATGGCCATGGTCTTCGCGGGCAGCGGCAGCCAGGAAGTGACGCAGGAAATGACGCCGGGCGAACCCGTGCAGTTGCTTGGCCACGAGATTACCTATGTCGGCCAGGAATTCGACGAGGACGGCAAGGCTAAGCACTACATCTACAAGGTAGATGGCCGCGAGGTGCGCGCGCTCACGAAGCTTCACGCCAACGGGGAGGACGCGGCGCGTGAGCCCGCCATCGACAAGACCCTGATGGGCGATGTTTACCTCGCGCCGGTGCCGCCGAAGGATAGCGGCCGCCAGGAAATGACGCTGAAGTATGGCAAGATGAAGATGGATGATCTCTTTGCCTACCGGTTCGACGATGTGAAGATGGAACAGCAGGGCGGCAGTAAGATGCTCGTCACGGCTGAGATTGCGATTACGGACGGCCAGACGGTCGAGCGCTACTATCCGACCATCCTCGCGACGATGGATGGCGGTACTTCGCAGCCGATTCCCATCTATGATGGCAAGAAGCGCATCCGCCTCACGGGCATTGCGGAGAACAATTCAGCGGCCCGTATCGAGATCCTGCCTTCCGTCGAGGAGGAGGCCGGTCAGCCCATCACGGCGCACGTGAGCACGAAGCCCTTCATCTGGCTGCTTTGGCTCAGCAGCATAATGGTGGTTGCGGGATCCCTGATTGCTGTAAAAAAATAAAATAGCATACAAAGTAATAAGAAGAAGCTTTGCCTGTGCGGGCAGGGCTTCTCTTTTATAGGCGGAATTTATATCAGCATAAAATTTTTTAAATCTGGTTGCCCGCGCAACATCATGCCAGACCACGCAATGCTATAATGAAGATAAATCAAAGCACAATACGCTTGATTCTATGTGAGAAAGCAAAGGATGAGAGGAGGGGAAACGAGCATGGAGCTGAAGGAGCTGTTCAAGAAGCATACGCTGGCCTGCCTGGCGGGAGGATTTGTCATTGGCCTGGCCGTGTGCGGTGTCGGTTCGGCGGCAATGTCGTTCTCCGGATCGCCGGAGTTCTGCGGCACGTGCCATGCGATGAAGCATGAAGCCTGGACTTTCGCAGATTCGACGCACAGCAATCTGGAGTGCGCGGATTGCCATCTGCCCCATGACAACATGGCGATCTATTTCATCGAGAAGGGCCGCACGGGCATGATTGATACCTATCACGAGGTTCTGCGCGACTATCCGGCGCATATCAAGCTGTCGGATAATGCGAAGAAGACCGTTGATGGCAACTGTATTCGCTGCCACAAGAACACGATGAAAAACGTCCATGCAGATATGGGGGTTGATCTGGATACGGGCGCTGACTGCATGAAGTGCCACAGCCGGATTGCCCATGGTTCGAATCACATTGAGAGGGGGATAAAAGTTGAGTAAGTTGCAGAAAATCATCGCCGGCATCGCAGCTGTATGCTTTGTCTTCTTCGGCTTTGTGGTGTTCCGCATCGCAGCCGCGCCGAATGACAACAGCGTCAAGCTGGCCAAGATCCCGGAAGATAAAAAATTAACGACCGATGCTTACAAGGATGCCTACCCGTTGGAGTACGAGTCCTACATGAAGAACAATATGGGCGGCAAGTCGCCGACGGGTTACGGCGGCAGCGATCCGGGGGTCTCCTATCTGGAGATGCAGCCGGAGATGCTCGAGAACTTCAAGGGCTATAAGTTTGCCCTGCAGTACGATGTGGCCCGCGGCCATACCCATGCGGGCGAGGACTTCCTGAACACGAAGCGCCTGCCGGGCCAGAAGGGCTCCTGCATTACCTGCAAAGGCTCTTATATGTATGATGTCTACTTCAAACAGAGCGGCTGGGACTATGCGTCAAAGCCCATCAATGACGTCATCGCGCCAATCAAGGATGATGAGTGGTTTGGCTGCTCGTCCTGCCATGATCCTGAGACCATGGAGTTGCGCGTCTATCAGCAGGGCTTTGTCGATGCGATGGCCCGCCGTGGCGTCGATGTGAACAATGCGCCGCATAACGACAAGCGCGCCTATGTCTGCGCACAGTGCCACAACGAGTATTATTTCAAGGCCGAAGATGGCCGCGTCGATCATCCTTGGGATAACGGCCTCGAGCCGGAGGACGAGTTCCAGTTCTATCAGAGCGGCCAGGCTGGCGCGTTCAAGGGCGACTGGAAACAGCCGGATTCCCAGACGATGATGCTCAAAGCACAGCATCCGGACTTCGAGATCTGGGCTACGAGCGTGCATGCGGAGAACGGCGTCACCTGCGTGGACTGCCATATGCCGTACATGCGCAAGGACGGCCAGAAATACACGTCCCACTGGATGACGAGCCCGCTCAAGACGGTGCAGGAATCCTGCCTGAAGTGCCATGACGAGAGCGCTCAGACGCTGATCAACCGCGTCAAGACGATTCACGACAACAACTACAAGCTGCAGCGTCTGGCTGGCCAGGCGGTATCGGAGGCCCATCTCGCCATCAAGGCCGCGATGGATGCCGGTGTCCCGACGGAACAGCTCGACGGTGCCCGCCTGAAACTGCGTGAAGCTTCCTTCTATTGGGATTGGATTGCCGCAGAGAACGGCAACGGCTTCCATAACCCGGATAAGTGCATGCGCGTCAGCGGCGAAGCCATTGACCTGGCCCACAAAGCCAAGGCAGAGGCCGATGCCCTGCACTAAGCAGTACGACCGGTAAGATTATCGCGACATGAAGAACACCCTATCTTCCACCAGAGGATAGGGTGTTCTTTTTCTGTGCAGGCAAATATCCCGCAGGCGTTGCGGTCAGGCAGGTCTGCGGGATACAATTAGTTTATGAGGCGTATGGCTCAGCGCACGAAGTCACCGCTCTTGCCGCCGCTCTTGCGGTCGAGGTGGATATAGCGGATTTCCATGCGCTTGTCGATGGCCTTGCACATGTCGTAGATGGTGAGGAGAGCTACGGAGACGCCGTGCAGGGCCTCCATCTCGACGCCGGTCTTACCCGTCACCTTGACCGTGGCGATAGCCTTCACGGCGCACTCGTCAGGCAGCATCTCGAAGTCAATGCTGCACTTGGCGATGGGCAGGGGATGGCAGAGGGGAATCGTAGCGCTCGTGGCCTTGATGCCCATGATGCCCGCGATGCGCGCGACGCCGAGCACGTCACCCTTCCTGGCGGTGCCCTGCTCGATGGCATCGTAGACGGCCCGATTGACTGCGATGACGCCGCTGGCCGTAGCGACACGGCAGGTATCCTGCTTGCCGCTCACATCGACCATAATGGCCTGTCCTGCAGCATCGAAATGTGTGAGTCCGGTTTCTGGGTCCATATTTCATGCCTCTTTTCTCACAGATATTGTGATTTTATACAAATAAATTGTTTGAGTAGTTTATTATCGTTATTATTTATTGTATCATATAAAAGTAGATAGAAAAAGCCGCCAGCACACGACTGGCGGCGAACATTCTATCTCAGCATTTGATGCCGGAGTCCTTGCGTGCGTAGAACCACCAGGTGACCACGATCGTGGAGACGATGAAGGCGATGAGCACGTAGAAGGCTGGTGTCACGCTCTGGAAGCTGGAGTAGGACCAGCCGAAGATCTTCGGGATCAGGAAGGCGCCATAGGCCGCGATGGCCGCCGTGAAGCCCGTGACCAGCGAGGACTGGAAGGGATTGTTAAAGATATAGGGAATCATACGGAACGAAGCGCCGTTGACGAAGCCCGTCGTGAGGAACAGCAGCAGGAATGCGGCGAAGAACATCACGAAATTGTGGGCCTGCAGGCCGAGCAGTACGACGATGCTGGCGGCGAGCATGATGAAGAGCGACCACAGCGTAACCTTCGAGCCGCTGTCGAGCTTGTCAGCCAGCCAACCACCGACAGGGCGGACGCCTGCGCCGATGAACGGTCCGAGGAAGGCAGCCATGGAGAACGAGATTTCCGGGAACTCTTTCGAGACGAGCAGGCCGAGCGCGGCGGAGAAGCCGATGAAGGAACCGAAGCCGCAGGTGTAGATCCAGCACATGAGCCAGGTATGCTTGTTGCCAAAGATCGAGACGATGCTCTTCGGGCTCTGTTTTGGCAGCGGCAGGTTATCCATGAATTTCCAGATGAGACCCAGCGTCAGTACGATGGGGATGGCCCAGAAATAGCAGACGTTCTGCACATAGAGCATGCCATTTGCCGTCTGCACGCCCGGTCCGAAGAAGCTGGAGAGGTTCCAGCCGATGAGCAGCGGCGCCGTGAGGTAGATGAGCGAGACGCCGAGGTTGCCGACGCCGGCGTTGATGCCGAGGGCGAGACCCTTATGCGCCTTCGGGAAGAAGAAGCCGATGTTGGCCATGGACGCGGAGAAGTTGGCGCCCGCGATGCCGATGAAGCTTACGAGCAGCACGAAGGTGTCATAGGACGTCGACGTGTCCTGCAAGGCGTTGCCGAGGCCGAGGATCGGCAGCAGCAGCAGCGCGGTGGTGATGAGCGTGGACGTCTTGCCACCGAGCAGCCCCGGCAGGTAGGTATAGAAGAGACGGCCCGTCGCGCCGACAAGCCCTGGCAGGGCGGCCAGGGTGAAGATCTGCTCATCGGTGAAGTTGAAGCCGATGGCGTTCAGCTTGGCGGCGATGGTGGCCCAGAGGGTCCAGACCACGAAGGAGAGTACGAGTGCCCACGTGGACGTGTACAGGTTCTCATTCGCGATCTTCTTGCCGAACTTTTCCCAGAAAGCCTGATTTTCCGGCTCCCAATGGGCGAGAATTTCCTTGCGGCTGGGGTTCGGGCCCAGCTGCTGCAGTACATCCGTTTCTGCCATAATTTCGATGCTCCTTTACCAAGATAGAACCATCAACAGTACGATTAAATAAGAACTTATATATCCATTATAGTGAGCTTTACTATTCGGGTAAGTAAGAAATGTTACCAAATATGTAACATATATCACGGTAATGGCCGTTAATTTTACTTATGCTACGATTACCGATGCCTGACTGCGTAACCATGAGGGAGGATATACATGAAATCTGTCGATATGGAATCTTTTGTCCGTCATTTCTACGAAATCCCCGGCCACGTCATCCTGTTGCACAAGGACGAGTACCTGTTCCATGAGGGGGACGAGGCCAAATACTTCTATATAGTACGCTCCGGCCAGATCTTCATCACGAAGTACGCGAGCTCGGGCCGCGTGCTCTCCCTACGCCTCGCGGCGCGCGGCAGCATCATCGGCGAGCTGCCGCTATTCGACGACAATCCCGTCTATATCTTCAACGCCATTGCCCAAAGCACGGCAGAGGTCTATGCCATCGAGTTCCCCGTGCTGCAGGACTATCTCACGAAGAAGCCCCATTTGGCCATCGACCTCCTGCGCATCATCAGTGCGCACATGCGCAAGCAGCACTCGAAGTTCCGTGATCTCATCCTCTACGGCAAGCGCGGGGCCTTCTACTCGACGCTCATCCGCCTTGCCAACAGCTACGGCAAGCAGGAAGAGGATGGCGTGCTTATCTCCGTACCGCTCACCAACCAGGAACTCGCGAACTACTCCGGCACGGCCCGCGAAAGCCTCAACCGCATGCTCAGTGAGCTCCGCAAGGAAGGCGTGCTGGAATACCGCGGCCATCTGCTGCTCATCAAGGATCTCGACTACCTGAAGCAGGCTATCCAATGCGAGAACTGCGGCAAGGAAATCTGCAATATTGAGTAACGAACAATCCAGTTATTAATGAACATATTATCTAGTAATTACCTTGACAGATACACGCAGCGCGTTTATGATGAAATTGATTGCGAGGTGGCAGCTGGTGACAGGTGCCGAATTGAAAAGACTTTTGCGCAAACATAAATGTAAATTTTTACGGCATGGCGGCAGACATGACCAATGGGTTAATCCTGCGAATGGCAAGGTATTCATGGTGCCGCGCCATGATGCACAGGAAATGAAGAATGGTACCGTCGAGGCAATTTTGAAGGAAGCGGATATCAAATAAGGTGTCAGGGTAATGTTGATGTGTGTCGGAAGGAGGATTCCATCATGTCGAGGTATGTATTTCCCGCAGTATTTACGCCTGAGGATGGTGGTTATGTTGTCACTTTCCCAGATTGGGGAGGTGCTACACAGGGGGAAGATATTGCCGATGCCTTGGATATGGCGGCAGATTTCCTAGGATTGTCATGTTGGAGTGCTGAGCAAAATCATGAGCCCATTAAGGCACCTACGCCATTGGCCGATATACCTGTGCCGAAGGATGGGTTTGTCAATCTGGTCACAGCAGATACAGAGGCGTATCAAAAGATTATCGACCGTGAGAATAATCCGATCAAATACGCTCGTGAACAAGCCGGGCTGAATATCAAGGCATTGGCCGATCTCCTTGGAGCACCGTATCGTACTGTGCAGGATTGGAATGCCGGACGCCGCATGCCGCCAAAGTGGATGCAGGCGCTTATCGTGGAGAAGATCGAGGCAGCGTCCTGAATGCAGCAGAAATGATGAAATAACGATAAAAATAGATGAGATAAATGTCACAAAAACAGGAGCAGTCGGCTTCATGGTTGAAGTCAGCTTAGCTCCTGTTTTGTTCTTTTATGATACATTTTTTGCTTTACAGCCTACCTGATGGGCAGGAAAAATGATTCTTTCTTGTAGAAGTGAGGTTTATCACATAATCTAGTGAGAAAGCAGGATAGAATAATAGGTAATTAGGGGGGATGATAACGTGAGCAATATTTTTAAAAAGTTCAAGCACCTGATCCCGGTCGAGGGTTCGGCTACGGGCCATCAGGGGATGTACGAGGGCGGCCGCGAGTGGGAGAAGACCTACCGCGACCGCTGGTCTTTCGACAAGTGCGTGCACTCGACCCACGGGGTCAACTGCACGGGTTCCTGCTGCTGGAACATCTACGTCAAGAATGGTCTCGTAGCCTGGGAGAACCAGGAGCACAATTACCCCGAGACGAGCCCGGATATGCCGGATTTCGAGCCGCGTGGCTGCCCGCGCGGTGCGTCCTTCTCGTGGTACCTCTACAGCCCGCATCGCGTGAAATATCCGTACGTGCGCGGCGAGCTCATGCAGCTGTGGCGTGCGGCGCGCAAGGCGCACAAGACGGCGCTCGATGCGTGGCGCAGCATCGCCGATGACCCGGCAAAGACGAAACAGTATAAGGAAGCCCGCGGCAAGGGCGGCTTCGTGCGCGCGACCTGGGATGAGGTGTCGGAGCTCATCGCTTCTTCCCTCATTCACACGGCGCTGAAGTACGGCCCGGATCGCAACTTCGGTTTCGCAGTTATCCCTGCCAAAGGCATGCTGTCCTATGCGGCGGGTGCACGTTTCATGCAGCTGATGGGCGGCGCGGCGCTGTCCTTCTACGATTGGTATGCCGACCTGCCGCCGGCGAGCCCGCAGGTCTGGGGCGACCAGACGGATGTGCCGGAGTCCTCAGACTGGTTCAACGCGGACTATATCATCACCTGGGGCTCCAATGTGCCGCTGACGCGTACGCCGGATGCGCACTTCCTCACCGAGGCGCGCTATAAGGGCACGAAGGTCGTCTCCATCGCACCGGATTATGCGGAGTCCACGACCGTGGCCGATACCTGGATCTCGCTGAAGGTCGGCAGCGATGCGGCGTTCGCGATGGCCATGGGCCACGTGATCCTGAACGAGTACTACTGGGGGGAGCCCGCAAAGTTCTTCACGGACTACGCACGCCGCTACACGGATTTCCCGTTCCTCGTGCAGCTTACGCAGCGCGAGGATGGCAGCTATGAGCCGGGCCGGTTCCTCGACGGCAAGGATATGGGGCGTGATGACCATCATCCGGAGTTCAAATACTATGTCATCGATGAGCGCACGGGCAAGCTCGTGGTGCCGAATGGCACGATGGGCGATCGCTGGGATCGCGAGAAGAAGTGGAACCTGCGCGAGGAGGACAGCGATACGGGCGAGGCGATCACGCCGCAGCTCTCCGTGCTCGGCGACATGCACGAGGTCGTGGAGCTCGCGTTGCCGTACTTTGGCAACGAGCGTGAGAACCGCGTGCTGAAACGCGCCGTGCCGGCCAAGCGCATCAAGAAGGCGGACGGCGCGCAGGTGCTCGTGACGACGGTCTACGACCTGACGCTCGCGAACTATGCCATCGACCGCGGTATCGGCGGTGAGTGCGCGCACTCCTACGAGGAGGATGTACCCTACACGCCGAAATGGCAGGAGAAATACACGGGCGTGCCAGCAGAGACCTGCATCCATACGGCGCGCGAGTTTGCGGATAATTCGCTGAAGACCCACGGCAAGACCATGGTCATCATGGGCGGCGGCATCAACCACTGGTTCCACGCGGATATCGTCTACCGCACCATCCTGAACCTGTTGCTGTTCACGGCCAGCGAGGGTCGCAACGGTGGTGGCTGGGCGCACTATGTCGGCCAGGAGAAGCTGCGTCCGGCTGAGGGCTGGGCGCGCGTCATGACGGCGACGGACTGGCAGGCGCCGCCTCGCCTGCAGAACAGCACGAGCTTCTATTATTTCGCCACGGATCAGTGGCGCAGCGACGAAGTCGATCTCGCCGACCTCGTCTCGCCGCTGGAGGCAAAGCCGCGTTACCGCAATGCGGCGGACTACAACGTGCTCGCCGCACGCCTCGGCTGGCTGCCCTCGTACCCGACGTTCAAGAAGGGCGGCAAACAGCTCTTTGAGGAGGCCGGGAAGGCGGGCAAGGACTACACGCAGTATATCGTAGACTCGCTGAAGGACAAGAGCCTCGAGTTCTCCGTGCAGGATCCGGATGCGCCGGAGAACTTCCCGCGCAACCTCTTTGTCTGGACTGCGAACCTGCTCGGTTCCTCGGCCAAGGGCAACGACTTCTTCATGAAGTATCTGCTGGGCACGCCGGAGAATACGGTGTTTGCCGAGGAGGAGACGGAGCACAAGCCGGAGGAAATCCACTGGCATACGCAGGAAGATATCGCGAAGCCGGGCGGTGCGGCCGAGGGCAAGCTCGATCTGCTCATCGACATTGATTTCCGCATGGCGGGCACGGCGCTCTACTCCGATATCGTACTGCCGACGGCGACGTGGTACGAGAAGGATGACCTGTCCTCCACGGATATGCATCCCTTTGTGCATCCGTTCCAGGCGGCGGTCGACCCGCTGTGGGAGTCCCGCACGGACTGGAATATCTACCGTACGCTCGCGAAGGCGGTCTCCGACGTCGCGAAAGAAGCCGATGTCAAGCCGTTCCACGATGTCGTGGCCGTGCCGGTGCAGCATGACAGCGCCGGGGAGCTGGCGCAGCCCGAGGGCCTGATTCGCGACTGGAGCAAGGGCGAGTGTGAGCCGGTGCCGGGCAAGACCATGCCGAAGCTCGTGCCGGTCGTGCGCGACTACCAGCACCTCTACGAGAAGTGGATCGCGCTCGGGCCGAATGTCTCGAAGAAGATGGGCTCGCTGAACTTTACCTGGGACAGCAGCGCGGAGTACGAGGAAATCAAGCGCCGCAACGGCGTCATTGAGAACAAGGACTACGTCTCCTATGGCTGTCCGTCCATCTACACGGCGAAGCAGGCCGCAGATGCCGTGCTCGGCCTCTCGACGACGACGAACGGCAAGGTAGCCGTGAAGGCATGGGAGGCCTTGGAGAAAAAGACGGGCGTCGACAACCTCGCGCGTCTTGCCAAGGACCGCGAGAGCGAGCGCTTCACGATTCAGGAACTGGCCGTGCAGCCGAAGGAGACGATTACCTCGCCGACGTTCACGGGCAGCAACCAGAACCGCCGCTACACGCCGTTCACCACGAACATCGAGGAGAAGGTGCCGTTCCGCACCGTTACGGGGCGCCAGTCCTTCTATCTCGACCATGAGATGATGCGCGAGTACGGCGAGGCCATGGCGACGTTCAAGCCCATTCTCGACTACCGTCCCATCAAGAACCTTTTGGGCGGCACGAAGGAAATCACGCTGAAGTACCTCACGCCGCATAACAAGTGGAGCACGCACTCCATGTATTTCGACAGCCAGCAGATGCTCACGCTGTTCCGCGGTGGACAGACGGTCTGGATGAATGAGAAGGATGCAGCGGAGATTGGCGTGCGTGACAATGACTGGGTGGAGCTCTACAACCATAACGGTGTCGTGACCTCGCGCGTCGCGGTATCGCCGCGCCTGCCGCAGGGGGTGCTCTTCATGCATCATGCGCAGGATCGTCATATCAACGTGCCGGGCAACTCCATCACGCATACGCGCAGCGGCTCGCACAACACGCCAACGCGCATTCACATGAAACCAACGCACATGATCGGCGGCTATGGCCAGCTGAGCTACGGGTTCAACTATTATGGACCGACGGGCAACCAGCGTGATATGTATGTGGTCTGCCGTAAGCTGAAGGAGGTAGATTGGCTTGAAGATTAAAGCACAGATTTCCATGGTCATGAACCTTGACAAGTGCATTGGCTGCCATACGTGCTCCATCACCTGCAAGAATGTCTGGACCAACCGCGAAGGTGCCGAGTACATGTACTTCAACAACGTGGAGACGAAGCCCGGCATCGGCTATCCGAAGAACTGGGAAGACCAGAAAAAATGGCGCGGCGGCTGGGTGCTGAAAAACGGCCAGCTCGAGCTCGCGGGCGGTTCCCGCACGAAGCGCCTCGCCGAGCTGTTCTACCATCCACAGCAGCCGGAAATGGACGATTACTATGAGCCATGGACCTATGACTACAAGACGCTCATCGATTCACGACGCAAGAACCATCAGCCTGTGGCGCGGCCGCGCTCTCTCGTGACGGAGAAGCGCATGGACATCAAATGGGGCCCGAACTGGGAGGATGACCTCGCCAACGGCGAGACGGCCCGTCAGGACGTGAACCTCAGGCACATGGGACAGGAGATCACGATGGAGTTCCATGACCTGTTCATGAAATATCTGCCGCGCGTCTGCAACCATTGCCTGAATCCGGCCTGCGTGGCCGCCTGCCCGTCGGGGGCCATCTACAAGCGCGATGAGGACGGCGTGGTGCTCGTTTCGCAGGATGCCTGCCGTGGCTGGCGTCACTGCATCCCGGCCTGCCCGTACAAGAAGGTCTACTTCAACTGGAAGACGAACAAGGCCGAGAAATGCGTGTTCTGTTTTCCGCGCCTCGAGAACGGCCTGCCGACGGTCTGCGCCGATACCTGTGTCGGCCGCCTGCGCTACATGGGCGTCCTGCTCTATGACATGGATCAGGTCAAGGCCGCAGCATCGACGCCGGAGAAAGGCGAGATCTACCACAGCGTGCTGAACATTATCCAGGATCCAAACGATCCGGCGGTCATCGCGGCTGCGCGTGAGGAGGGCATTCCCGAGAACTGGATCCAGGCTGCGCAGAATTCGCCGGTCTACAAGATGGTCAAGGAGTGGCAGATCGCCCTGCCGCTGCATGCGGAGTTCCGCACGCTGCCGATGGTCTGGTACGTACCGCCCCTGTCGCCGATTACGCGTCGCGCTGAGGCGAATGTCTACCTGCCGGACGTTGAGGAAATGCGCATCCCCATCGCGTACCTTGCTGAGCTCTTTGCCGCAGGCAACGCGGGTGTCATCACCGCTACGTTGCAGCGCCTGCTCGATATGCGCACGGTCATGCGCGCCAAGGAAACGGGCGACAAGCTGCCGGGGCATCTGGAGTACCCCGCAGAGACGTATGAGAAGATGTATCGTCTGCTGGGCATCGCCAAGTACAAGGAACGTTTCAATATCCCGGCGGGTATCCAGCAGGAGACGCACGAGAAGATGCGTGAATTGCAGGGTGGCGGCAGCTACACCTGCCCAGGGGGGTGCTGAGACATGGCAGAAGACGTAAAGGATAACGCAGACTATACGAAAGCATTGGCCATCACGGCTTTTCTGCTCGCCTATCCCGACGAGGCATGGTGGCAGGATTTCCCTGAGTGGCGCAAGGCCGTGCAGGAGGTCAGGATGCCGCAGGCGCGCGAGCTCCTGGGCGAGTTCTGCGACTACGTAGCCGACCTGGGCCGCGAGGAATACGAGGCCGCGTATGTGCGCGACTTCGATTTCTCGCAGAACACGAATCTCTACCTCACGAATCATGACCGCACGGACTTTGGCAAGCAGTCTGAGGAAATGCAGCGCTACAAGGTGCTGTTCCTGCAGAATGGCTTCGATGTCGACAAAGAGCTGCCGGACTATCTGCCCGCGCTACTTGAACTGGCGGCGGCCATCCCCGCAGGCAAGGCGCGTGAGGTGCTGGAGACCGCGAAGCCCAAGATGGAGCTCCTGCGCAGCCGCCTCGTCGAGGCGAAGCTGGCGCAGACGTTCCTCGTCGATGTCGCGTTGATGGAAGCAGCAGGATTGGAGGCGGCAACCGCATGAATACGTTTCTTTACGGCGTCTTGCCGTACATCGCCCTGACGATCCTCGTCGGTGGCACGATTTTCCGCTATGCGCGCGATGAGCGCAACTGGACGACGAAGTCCAGCGAGTTCCTCGATAAGTCCAGCCTGAAGATCGCAGGGCCTGTCTTCCATATCGGTCTCGTCATGGCCCTGGGCGGTCACATGATTGGCGTGCTCGTGCCGAAGTTCGTGACCGAAATGGCGGGCGTCGGTGAGCATACCTACCACATGATCGCACTCTCAGGCGGCATTCCGGCGGCGATTCTCTTCGTGGGCGGCTTCCTGCTTCTGATGAAGCGCCGCTTCGCGGGTTCGCCGCGCATGAAGGCGAACACGAGCGGCATGGACCGGCTGCTCTACGTCATCCTCGGCCTTACGTTGATTTCGGGCACGCTCGGCACGGTGCTGAACATCCCGGGCGGCTTTGACTACCGCGAGAGCATCTCGCCATGGTTCCGCTCCGTGCTCATGCTGCAGCCGGATGTGAGCCTCATGGAGAACATCCCGACGATATTCCGCATCCACATGCTCAGCTGGATGATGCTCGCCATCATCTTCCCCTGCACGCGTCTCGTGCACTGCCTGAGCCTGCCGTTTGAGTACCTGTTCCGCAACAATATCATCTATCGCAAGAAATAAAGGGCAGCCGTCCTGCAATATGGCAGGACACACGAAGGCCTCGCGTATGAGCAGTACGCGAGGCCTTTGTGCTGTGTATTATATTTTAGGAGAGCTGGTCGGCTGCTCCGTATCGACCAACGGAGCAGCAGCGATCGGTTCGGAATGCGTCCACACATTCCTTTTCGAAAGCCAAGTATAATATAGCATAAATGCAAATGATTATCAATAGCAATTTTAAATTTTTTTTATTTTTTCGGGTATGCTAAAATAATAGAAAAGCAAGGAGGTCTGGGTATGGAAATTCGGGAGATATCGTTACTGATCATCGCGGGCGGGCAGAGCTTGCGCATGGGCGAGGACAAGCGCTGGCTGGAGATCGACGGCTGCGGCATGCTGGAGCGGCTCTGCATCAAGGCGTCCCGCCAGCCCTTCGCCGCGCGTTTCCTTTGCGTGGAACAGGCGACACCGGAGCTCACGCAGCTCGCGCATCAGTATGGGCTGCAGCTGCTCACGGATCCGGTCAGGGCACAGGGACCGCTGCCTGCGCTGGCACAGGGGCTGGTGAATATTCCCACGGATTATGCATTGGCCGTGGCCGGCGATATGCCCTTCCTGACTTTGCCACAGCTGCAGCCGGTGCTGGATGCGGTGGCGGAACATCCGGACTGGCAGGCGATCCTGTCGCAAAGCGATGGGCGCTGGCAGCCGCTGGCGTCGCTCTATCACAGGAGCTTTGCCCCTGTCTGCGAATGGGCGCTCGCCCAAGGCGATAGGCGTATCCGCAGTGCAATCAATGCGGTGCCGCATGGCACTGTGGATATGCCGGTCTCCGTGCCCTTCTTCAATGTGAATACGCCCGCAGATTTCCGCCTCGCTTGCGGCCGCATGGCGAATCTCCTGCGTGAGGTGCCACTGGTAACGATCTCGGCGCCGAAGTCGAATACGGGCAAGACAACCTTTATCGAGCGGCTGTTGCCCAGACTGGAGGCGGCGGGGCTGCGCGTGGGCGTCGTGAAGGGCGACTGCCATGGCTATGATATCGATGAAGAGGGCAAGGACAGCTGGCGCTTCCGCGAGGCGGGCGCACAGGCCGTGGCCGTAGTCTCACCCACGGGCTATTTCGTGCAGCAGCGCACGGCGAAGCGGGCCAATCTCGTCTCGGTCGCGATGCAGCTGCAGGACGTCGATCTCGTGCTCATCGAGAGCCGGGCACATGGCACGAACCCGCAGATCAGCCTCTGGCGTGGCATGGCGGAGCCACTCATCACCGAGGACACGGCGGCCATCTTTGCGAAGCCAAAGCCGGATGGATTGGACGGGAAGCAGATACTGCTCGCCGATCTTGATGACATCGAGCGGGCTGCCAGAGTTGTGCTTTTCCTCGCGGGGCATTGAGGTGGGAGAATATTTTCGCTGTCTATAGCTTGGGCGTGGAAGAAAGAGATATAGCGATAGCATCAGCTATCGCGTGCCGTCCCCCGTTGGGGAAGGTGCCCTGAAGGGGCAGAAGGGGTCTTTAGGCAGGAAAAGTAAGATGCTATGGCGAAATATAGCTGTAGTGAAAATTGATTTAGGAGGCGCTACTTATGAAGGCTTATGTGGAACATGTTGGTGTAACCGTTAAGGATATCGAGTGGGACGTGAAGTTCTTCCGCGATGTGCTGGGCATGGAAATCACGCGCACGCGTGAGGACGATGAGGGCAACTGGCAGATGGTCTGGATGAAGGGCGGCCTGCAGCTCATCGCAGCCCCCGAGGATTGGCAGAAGGGGCAGGCACATCACCTTGGCCTTGTCGTGGAGGACTTCGAGCAGGCACGCAAGCGCATGCTGGCTGCCCCCGGCGTGGAGCAGGTGCCGGGCAAGCCGGAGAAGTGGCTGCGCCTGCCCGACGGCCTCACCATTGAGCTGTTCCAAGAAGTCTCCGGCGCCATCGAGCAGCTCTATCACATTTCCGTAAAATAATCGCATAAGTGGACAAAAGTATGTTATAATGAAATGGTCGCGCCCTTGCTTGGCAATCCGACAAGGAAGGGAGGTACCAAAGATGATATCCAATCTCGTCTCTACTTTTGTCGTAGGAGTTTTATCCAGCTTAATGGCTGCATGGCTCTACGATCGGATTCCACATCATCGCGACAAGTAAAACCTATCGAAAGCCCGCCCCACCACTATGCGGGTTAAGATGCAGAAAAGACCTGAGTATCGCCACCACACGGTATCTCAGGTCTTTTCTGTTTGTGCCAAAGAATGACATTCAATAGCACGTCTCACTTTTGTAACTATATTATAGCGCTCTTTTGCGCTTTGGGCAAGTTTTTGTGCGCTTTCTTGTAGTCTTCTATGGCCTACTTTTTTGCTTTTTCCTTTTGCTTCATCAGATCATCATAGTCCTTTTTGGACACGTCTTTGAGGTATTCTTCGGGGATCTGCCCGACGGCTTTGGGCTCGCGGGCGTAGAGGGCCTGATAGTTCTTGAGCGCCTGGGCGTGGTCGCCGAGTTCGTCGTAAATCTGGGCCTGCATGAGCGGGATGTAGGCGTTGTCAGCCTCGACTTTGGCGGCTGCCTGCAGGTCGGTGAGGGCTTTTTCTGGTTCGCCGGCCATGCGGTAGATGTCGGCACGGTTGAGGAAGTTATAGATGTCTTTGGGATTTTTGGCGACGCCGGCATCGGCATCCTGCAGGGCGCCTTTATAATCGCCCGCTACCGCCTTGGCCCGGCCGCGGATGACGAGGCTGGAGGCTTCGTCGTCCTGCGTGGCGGAGGCGAAGACGCGCTGCATCTGGAACAGGGCCTGCTGAGACATGCCGTAGTCACTGTAGGTGTCGGCATTCTCGCGCCATTTCTTCGTCGTCCGGTTGTCGGCTTGCAGGCTTTCCTGACGGGCGGCGGCCAGTTTCGCCGCCCGTTCCTGTTCGGCGGCACGGAGTTTTTCGCGTGCGCCGGAGGCTGCTTCACCCGCATAGGCCTGGGTTACGAGCTGCTGCAGGCGGGCGGTCGCATGGTTGCGTGCCGTGAACTCGTGCAGCAGCGCATAGACGCGGTTGTCATCGAGGAATTTATCGCCCCGGAACTGCCAGTCTGCGGCACGGTCGTAGTCGTGGAAGGCCTTGGCGAGGCCACCGGCGATGTAGTAGGCGTTCTCCGTGGTGTTATCGTAGGCCTCTGTCGTCCAGTCGGCGCTGAGGAAGAGCTGGCCGTCAATGTAGATATCCTTGCGGCCCTTCACTGTGACGTGTCCTGCGCTGTAGTCGGTCATGAGCGCAGCCAGCTTCTGCTCGCGCAGGGACGTGTCGGGATGGTCGTTGAAGTTTTCCTGATTTTTATTTTTGACATCGATGCTCTGGACTTCCAGCGGATTTTCGGTTTCATAGGTGAAATAATAGTCCATGCGCGCCATGGCGGCCGCGCCGCCACCGGGGTTGAAGCCCGCGCTGGTCATGAGATAGAAGCCACCCTTGTCCGCCTCGTACTCCGTGGGCAGGGTGACGTTCTTGGCGATGGAGTAATCGGCGAGTGCCGCGAGCTTGTTCCAGTCCATGAGCCCCGCGTCCATGTTGAGGAAGCTCAGGCCGTAGTATTGTGCGGCGGCCTTGGCATAGTTATGCGCGCTGTGCTGTTCGAGGCCATGGGTGAGCTCATGGCCCAGTACGGCGGCGATTTCGTCGGGATCGCAGTTCAGCCCGCGCACGAGCGCGCGGTTGATGGAGACATAGTTTGTGGGATAGCAGGCTGCGTTGAAATCCTTGCTGTCGTTGACGCTCCAGATGAAGGGCAGGTTATTGTCCTTGAGCGCGTAGTCGGCCTGCCCGACCAGCTGCTGCATGACGCCGTTTACGACGTCGATGTCGTGCCGGTTCGGATCGCGGCCGTTCTCCTTGAGATCCTGCTGGCGACTCTGAATCTGGGCGTGTACGTTGTTGCCCATGGCGAGCACGGAGGAGAGGCTCGATTGGTAGATGCCGAATATCCCCAGCGCCTGCGCGGCGGCCCCCCAGACATCGACGGCCTCGGCGCGCGGCAGGGGCAGCAGGAAAGTAAAGGCGGTCAGGCCCGCGAGCAGGCCGGCCGCAATTTTTTTATGCAGTGACAAGATAATCCCTCCTGACGGGACATGACGACATCCCAGCCGCCACAAAACTATATCCATGCTACCATTTCTCTCTGAAAGCTGTCTTAATATCCAATTATCCTGTGACAGGAAAAGGGAAAAGCCTGCCTGAGGTCGAAATATACTCTAACACAAAAAGGGGGGGAATTTCATATGATTAGTCTCAGGGAAAAGGTGGATATCTGGCAGGGAATGCCACAGGAGACGCCGGAGCAGCAGCTTTGGGCGGACAATTATTACGATCAGGAGCTTATTCCCATGGCGCAGCGGGCTTTCTGCGAGCGCCATGCGAGCATGGAGGTGCCGGACTACTATGGCCTGTTCGTGCTCATGGGGCCGGCCTGGGAGCGCTCTGCCTTCGTGGTGCGGCTGCTGGAGCCGCAGAATATCCATATCATCTGCCTCAAGGAATACATGGGACAGTGCCGCGCGCTGCTGCGCAATCTGGGCTGGGAGGAGGAGCGCTGCCTTTGCACGACGGTGAGCCGTGGCGATGCGGCAGGCGTCTACCGCATCATGAAGAAGCAGCACGATATCTGGGAGAGTGTCGGTCAGTCGGCCATCGACTACAGCGGCGGTGGCAAGGAAATGCTGCTGGCCGCCGCACAGTTCGCGGGGCGGCTGGATATCGACGGCTACCTCGTGCAGACGCGCTACCTCGAGGAGCAGCGCCGCCATATGCCCGGTAGCGAGAAACTCGTGCGCTTCCCCACCGTGCAGTCCGTCTTCCCTGATCTGGACTAGGGAAACGCAGCTCAATTAATCAGCATTTCCCTAAAAAATCAGGCGGGCGTCGGCCCGTCCTGCCGGATAGGTATATCTTTGTGCGATTCGTGCCGTCACTTCATGGTGTGGGCGTATGTGCCAGCATCGGGCGGTTTGGCGACTGCTATTTCATCCCCTGGGCGGCATGGCGCGACATGAAAGAAAAATTCGGGCATAAATACGTCACGCGCGAGGGACTGTTTGAGCAGCTGCATGGCGGCCGCGGGCGTCTCCGCCGCATAGGATTCCTGCAGCAGCTGGTAGGACTGGTAGATGATGCGGTTCTGCGCCAGCGCTGAGGTGTACTTCTCCTTGTCCTGCGGCGTATTCGCGAGGCGCAGCAGGGCTTGCAGGGAGTCGGCCTGCTGCTGCAGGTGCTGGTAGAATCTTCTACCAGCGTGAGCTGCTGCGCGCGAACAGCGCATTGCTGACGAAGGTCGGATTCCAGACGAACCTCGGCACGCCGGGCGGCGATCAGGCTGCCACGGCGGGCTATGATGATCGCTTCGTCGCCTGGCAGGCGGACGCAGACTATCAGTACCGCACGAAGGGCGACTGGATCGTGCGTGCCCGCCTGAGCGGCCAGTATTCACCGCAGCAGCTTCTGCCCGTGATGCAGCTGGGTGCGGGCGGCCGCACGACGGTGCGCGGCTTCGTGGAGCGCGCTATCGCCTCCGATAAAGGTATCCTCGGCAATCTCGAACTCTATACCCCGCAGTTCGCACCGGGCTCGCGGTTCCTGCTCTTCCTTGATGGTGCATCCATGCAGGATAATTACAGCGGCAGCAAGCACCAAAACATTTCCTCCTGGGGCGTCGGCTATCGCTACGGCAATCCGAAGAACCTGCGCGTAGCACTGGATTATGCGGATATCATCAAGGATATGGAGAACGCCGCTGACCAGCAGCACAAACGCTGGAATGCAACGGTCAGTGCGGAATTCTGAGGAAGGAGTGCGAGATATCATGAAATGGTTCACGAAACAAAAACGTCATTATGCGGCGCTGTCCACGCTGGTTGCACTGGCTCTGGCCAGTAGTACGGCCTTCGCGATGCCGACGGGCGGTACGGTGACATCGGGCTCGCTCGATGGGGATTCGGGCGGCGACCTGACGAGCGGCGCGTCGCTGATACCGACGAAGGACAGCATCATTAACTGGGATTCCTTTAGTATCGCCAAAGGCGAGACACTGACAATTAATACGATGTATGGTGCCCTGCTCAACCGCGTCACGGGTAAGGATATATCATCTATCTTTGGCACGCTTACGCAGACGGGTACGAAACAGGCTATCCTGGTGAATCCCAATGGTGTTACCGTTGGAGAAACGGGCGTCATCAACACGCAGAATATGACATTCTCAACCTTGGAACTTAGCGATGACGATTTTCTTGGCAACAAGCAGCTGAGCTGGACGACACCTGACGGCAAGAGTGTTGCTGCACCGATTAAGTTTGAAAAGGGCGCTACGGTCACGGAGACGAGGGCATATGGCGATACGGCATATGAAAGCGAATTGGACTTCTACGGCGGCACGATCGAGGTTGCGGATGACGTGACGTTTACGGAGTATGGAGCCTCGCCGAGTATTAGCCTGATGGCGATGCAGAGCATTACGGAGCCGGCGGATAATAGCGGGGGCACGGAGTATTTTGCTGCGACACCGGAGAATACGATCTCGTTCTCCGGCAAAGTGGATGGCCTGCATACGACGGATGAGGGCAGCTTTAATCTGGTCGGTGGCAAGATCACGGTGCAGAACGCCGATATCGAGCTTTGGCAAAAAGGCGTGACACAGACGGAGGGCGTCAGTGAGCACAAGAACGGCAGCGAGGCCGATATCGTAGCGCTGACATCTGCGACGGGCTCCGGGGATGATGGCGTCGTTACCTCACAGCCTGGCAATGATGTCGTTATCAAGGATTCCACGGTCAAGTCCGACGACATCTGGATCCAGGGCAGCACGGTTGCAAAGGACAATGCGGTTATCTCGGCGACAAGCGATCTGAATATCAATGCGACGGGTGACGGCGGGACGATCACAGCAACCATCGTCAATGGCCTCCAGGAAGTGCAGGAGACTACCTCGATGGATGGGCAGGGGCTCATTTCGGATCAGGATCAGGCCGATACGCAGGTGACGATTGATAACGCAGGCGCGGCAGGTGTCTCCGGCGTTGAGGCGGCACTGAGCCAGGGCGAGGCACAGTTCGACAGCTTCATTCAGACGAACGTGGACAGCGGCTACAGCTCCGCAAGCAGCGCCCTGACGTCTGGCGGCGAGGTTTCTCTCGGTGATCTCGCTGGGCAGGTCGACCAGAATGCTGGCATGGATGAGGGCGCGAAGCTCGCTCAGGCCTTTGGTATGATCAAGGCCGTCGATGATAACACGAACCTTGACGAGGAGCAGAAGAAACGTCTGAAGAAGACCGTGGCAAACAACTTCAAGTCTCTCTCCCAGAGTGCGAAGACCTATCTCCTCAACCTGGCCCAGTCCGTATCCCAGCGAGTTCACTAAAATATTCATAGACAGATACATAAATAGCAACAGCACGCAGCGTCAAATGGC
Source organism: Selenomonadaceae bacterium UBA2897 (assembly GCA_002350105.1). Taxonomy (GTDB): domain Bacteria; phylum Bacillota; class Negativicutes; order Selenomonadales; family Selenomonadaceae; genus UBA2897. Next base: position 58,216 of record DEDT01000011.1, read on the forward strand.
TGCGTGCTGTTTTGTATTATTTGTGGGCATCTATGCGATGATATGGTACAATAGGCAGTAAAGCAAGAACTGCTATAAGGCACCATGGCGGTGGCGTAAAGGGGATGTTGATATGCTTCAGATCTACTATGGCTCAATGGAGCATGTGGTAATGAAGCCATCGGTTTATTTCAAGAATACCTATCGGCCGGAATGGCTGCTGGAGCCGTTGTCAAAAGCAATGATTAAAGCTGTAGATAAATCTGAGGTCATCGGCCCGGCCTTGATTCAGTCACCAGTATTGGGGCCCATTCCGCCGGAACGTTTGTCCGGTGGTGTGAAGACTTTGATTTTGATATGGCACGTCCTGGATAAGGTATTCAATGCCTCGAACTGTGGCGATAACTGTGCACCGTGGCTACTGCGGATGGGCAGGGAACGTGACATTACCATAAATCTGCGGCATTTGCTGGACTTTGGTGCAGAACCGTTTGACCTGAAGATACTCAATACAGGAACTGTTGTACACAGTATGCGGGAACTCGTGCCCATTGCAGGAGATTTTGTCTAAGAAGGTGTGGAGATGCACGGCGAACATACGATTAAGGTAGAGAATAATTTCGTCCGCTATGACTTTACCATCAGGCGCAACATCACGGTGGTGCGGGGCGACAGTGCCACGGGTAAAACGCAGCTGATCAATATGCTGCTCGAGTACGGCGATGGCAGCGGCGACAGCGGCGTGAGTCTTGTCTGCGACAAGCCCTGCTATGTGCTTACCGATGATCGGAATTGGCAATTGATTTTGGAGCATACGCAGGATACCATCATTTTTATTGATGAAGAGCACGACTTCATCACGACAGAAGCTTTTGCTTCAGCAGTAAAAAACAGCGACAACTATTATGTTTTGGTCACGCGTAACCGCCTGCCTATGCTGCCGTATAGCGTGGAAGAAATCTATGGCATTCACGTGTCAGGCAAATACAAGTCGCTGCGTCAAACCTATAACGAGTTTTATCGTATCTACGGGCAAACAACTCCAGATGTACAGATTCGTCCGCAGCGACTGATTACCGAGGATAGTAATTCAGGCTATGATTTTTTTCATGCTGTTGCGCAGCCAATGCAGATCCCCTGTTCTGCGGCAGGAGGCAGCTCGCAGATTTTCACGGCTTTGAAAAATCTGCCGGATGATGCATGCACCCTGATTGTCGCCGATGGCGCCGCTTTCGGCCCAGAAATGGAGCGCGTAGATAAGGAACTGCGTTTGCACCCGCAGACTTATTTATATTTGCCGGAGTCTTTCGAATGGCTGATTTTACAATCTGGCTTGTTTAATGCCAAAGATTTACGCACAATTCTGGCACATCCGGCAGACTATGTAGAAAGTGCGGAATTTTTCAGCTGGGAAAGATTCTTTACCGCAAAACTTATCGATATTACACGAGGAACGTATTTGCAGTATCAGAAAAAACAGTTGAATCGGGCATATCTGACAGAACGTGCAGTAAACAAAATAAAAGCCGTGATGGAGCATATTCAAATAGGGTAATAGAGGAACGCTTAAAACGAATGAGGTAGTCCATGTCGGAACAATATGATGCTGATTTACGGAAGAAATTGAGCAGCCGCATGCGCCTGCTGACAGCATGGTTGCAGGAACATATTACTTCTGGGCCAGCAGGGCGACGGTGAGCAGGATGCAGGCACTGCCCGCGATGTCGAGCAAGGTGAGGGGCTGGCCAAGCAGGAGGATGGAGAGAATGATGGCCGTGACGGGCTCGACGGAGGCGAGGACGCCGGCTTCGCCAGGCTGGATGTATTTCGTGCTGCCGAGGTAGAGCCAGAAGGCGATGACGGTGCCGAAAAGCACGAGATAGGCAAAGGCCAGCGTAGAGGTCGTCGTCCAGACACCGCTCACGAGGCCGGGCCGCGTGAGGGCAGCCAGGGCGAGGCCACCGAGCAGCATGCCCCAGCCGACGATGAGGGCGGCGCGCCACTCGCTGATGAGGCGGCGCGGGGCCATGGTGTATATGGCACCGGATATGGCGGAGATGATGCCCCAGACGAGGGCGATGAGCGGGATGGACAGCGAACCGATATCGCCGTGCGTCACGAGCAGGAACGTGCCGAACAGGGCGAGCGCGACGCAGCCGACTTCCATCCACGTCGGCAGGCGGCGGTAGCGCAGCGTCGTATAGACGACGATAAAGGCGGGCATGAGGTACTGCAGCACCGTGGCCGCCGCCGCGTTGCCATAGCGGATACAGGCGAAGTAGGAGTAGGAGACGAGCATCATGCCCGCGAGGGCAAACCAGCAAAGTGTCAGGGCGTTGCGGCGGCTTTGCCATACGGCGAAGATGGCGCCCCTGTGCTGCAGGGCATCGAGCAGCAGCAGCACGATACCGCCGAGGATGAGGCGTGCGCTCACAAGCCACTCCGTCGCGAAGGCTGCATCCTGCAGCAGATACTGCCCGGCCACACCAGATCCGCCCCAGCAGACGCCGCCGGCGACGGCGGATAGGATACCTCGTGTTCTCTGACGCATAAGCATTTCCTTTCAGCATAAACATAGATAAAGACTTATTGATTTATTATACATCAAAATCATTTTTCGATGTGCGGGTATACCTTGTTATTTGTAGGCACTAGCATGGCATTATGGTAAAATGGATGATAAAGGAATAATTGTTACGAAGTGATGCAGCTACGTAAAAGGCAGGCAGTATATTGCAGGGGGAATTTATATGAAAAAGTTTGATAGGCGATTGGAAAGCATTCGACCGGACTTGAATAATTTTATCGGTATGCTGAAAGACATATATGGAACAGCACTTAAGCGTGTGATATTGTTCGGTTCATATGCTAGAGGCGATGAACATGAAGGTTCGGACATTGACATTTTGTTGCTGCTGGATATGACGGAGGAGGAGATTCGTGCGAAACGCTCTCGGCTTAGTGAGGCGAGGTTTGAACTGGATAAAACGGAGCCCTTGCTCGATATTCAGCCGGTGACAGTTCCGTTGTCAAGATTTTTACATTGGAAGGACATTCACCCGTTTTATCGGAATGTTGTGAAGGAGGGAGTATCTCTATATGAAGCAGCCTGATGTAGGACGCTATAACTTTTGCAGAAAACTTCTATCATGCAATTAAAGACTATTGTGCAGAATCTCTGAAGGCAAAATGATGAAGAGAATCGTATTTTGGGGGAGAGAGATTCATGATGGAACGATATGATGCTGAATTGCGGAAGAAATTGAGCAGCCGTGCGCGTTTGCTGGAGATTTACCGGGCAGCGTTGCAACATGAAAGCTGGCACTATGAATATGTTTTGCATCCACCTGTGGCCTTGAAACAGGTGGCACAGGCCGGCACGGCGGCTATCGTGCAGGTGAAGGAATGGGTGGCCTTTTGGCGGGAGCTGGCGCAGGACTGGGAGGTGGAGACCAGCGACAAACGCGTCGCTGGCCTGGGCGTGCAGCACGCATTTCCCGTACGCGTCACCATTCCCTCGGCGGAGGCGGCACTGACGTATCTGGGAGAGAGGCGGCATTTCGAGACGTTTGCGGCGCGCGTGCGCCCTTTGCTGGTGACATTCCCCTGCCTGGAGTCCGTCTGCCTGCAGCCGAAAGTACGGGAGCTTATGTTGCAGGAGGCAGGGCTGGCGGCGGCACTCGGCGAGGTGGCGGCATATCTCATATCGGGTTATCGTACGGACTGCTATCTGCGTGAGCTTGACATCCCGCATGTGGACACGAAATTCATCGAGCGGCATCAAGATCCGGTGGCGCGGGTATTCGCGGCGTTGCACCCGGAAAGTGGCGTGAGCGATTTCAGGACGCTCTGCACGCAGCTGCAGTGGCGCATTCGCCCCGAGGAACCGCATATCTATTTGCGCTCGCTTGACCCTGCGCTGACGTTCGCAGGCATGCAGAGCTGCATGGCGACGCCCATGCAGCTCGCAGCCCTGCATCTGCCGGTAGAGCGCGTCTTCGTGACCGAGAATAAAGTCAATGGCACGGTCTTTCCCACAGTGAAAGACGCGCTCGTGCTCTACGGCGCGGGCAACAGTATCACAGGAAACAGTAGCACAGGCAGCCGTATCACGGGCAGTATGGATGACGTAACGTGGCTGCATACGCTAAAAGAGCTCTATTATTGGGGCGACCTCGACCGCGATGGCTTCACGATGCTCGCGCGCTTTCGCCGCCAGTTTCCGCAGGCGCAGTCCCTGCTCATGGACGAGGCCACGGCAACTGCCTGTCAGGACTTCGCTGTTCCCGACGATGGCACGGCCATTGCTGAGCCGCCAGCTGAGCTCACCGCTGCCGAGCGCGCCGGCTGGCTCTATCTGCAGGGCCAGCCGCCAGCGCACCGGCGTATCGAGCAGGAAAAGGTACCTATGCATTTGCTGACGGCGTGGCTGCAACAGCATGATTTACATGTGTAAAGGGGAGCATGCGTCATGAAGAAGCGGCATATTTTTCTTATTATCGTGTTCTTTGTGGGGATAATTTTTGTGTCCGCCCCAGCGCAGGCCTGCACGCTTTTTGGCGCGCAGGGCTCGCAGTATGTGGCGGGCGGCGGGACGCTCCTGGTGAAGAACCGCGACTGGCATCCGCAGGAGCAGCGCGTGCTGCTGCGCACGGATCGGGGGCGCTACCGCTTTTATGGTTTGTATGGCGGGCCAAAGGGCAAAAGGCGGCTGTGCGGCGGCGTCAATGAGCGGGGGCTTGCCGTGGTGTCGGCGGCTGCGAGCAGCATCCCGCGCGCCAAACGCCTGGCTTTGCCGCATCAGGGGCGCATGTCGCAGCTGCTCGCGAACTGCGCGAGCGTAGACGAGGCACTGCGGGCCTGTCAGGGGATGACGGGGCTGCGCTTTCTCATGCTTGCAGATGCCACGGAACTGGTCGTCATGGAGGTCGGCCGCGACGGCCAGCAGCGCGTCAAGCGCGTGCAGCAGGGAACGCTCGCGCATACGAACCATTATCTGGAGCCGGATTTCGTTTCGCTCAATGAAAATTACTGGCCGTCCAGCCATCAGCGCTATGACCGCATCACGGCGCTCCTGGCAGAGGGCAGCAAACCTTTTTCGTTGGAAGACATGATACGGTTCAGCCAGGATCAGACGGCAGGCCCGGATAACAGCCTGTGGCGCACGGGCAGCAAGGTCAAAGGCACGCAGACCCTCGCTACGCTGGCTTTCCACCTGCGCGCAGGGCAGGCACCGGAGATTTACATCAAATACCGCCGCGAGCCGGACGAGCAGGGGGATGAGCGCGTGGAACGGCTGCATTTTTGACAGAGCCTTGTATCCCCGTTATATGGGGTAACAGGAGCGTGTCTTATCGCAACGGCAGGTGCGTCTTGCCGAAGCTGGCAGGCACGCTCCTGTATGGGCATAAGAAAACGCCCCACTGAAGCGGAGCGTTTATACGCTGCTATATTCAGCTGCGGGAATCAGGCCTGCGGCTGATTTTTTTTGTAGAGCTGGTAGCCGATGGCCAGCACGATGAGCCAGATGGGCAGGAAGATGACGGCCAGCTGCATGTCGGGAATCTGTGCCATGAAGAAGATGACGCCCGCGAGGAAGGCGAGGCAGAGGTAGTTCGCGACCGGATAGAGCAGGGCCTTGAACCTGGTGTCCTTGTGCTGGGCGGCGCAAAGAGCGCGGAACTTCAGATGCGTGATGCAGATGACGACCCAGCTGATGACGGCCGCGCAGGTCGCGATCGTCATGAGGTACATGAAGACATGCCCCTCGAGGAAGTAGTTCAGCGCGACGACCACGAGCGTGCAGCCAGACGACACGAGGATGCCGATGACGGGCACGCCGCGTGCGGAGAGACGCGTGAAGATCTGCGGCGCCTCGCCCTTCTTTGCGAGACCGTAAAGCATGCGGCTGTTGCTGTAGATGGCGGAGTTATAGACGGAGATCGCCGCTGTGAGCACGACGAAATTCAGGATATGCGCCGCGGCGGGGATGCCGACGTTCTCGAAGATCTGCACGAAGGGGCTGGCCTCCATGCCGACTTTGTTCCACGGCCAGAGTGCCATGAGTACGATCATAGTACCCACGTAGAAGATGAGGATACGCCAGATGACCTGGTTGATGGCGCTCGGTATCGTGCGGTCAGGGTTCTCCGCCTCGCCCGCCGTGATGCCGATGAGCTCGATGCCGCCGAAGGAGAACATGACGACGGCCGTGGCGAGCCCCATGCCCCACCAGCCATTCGGCAGGAAGCCGCCATTGGCCCAGAGGTTGCTGAAGTTCTCCGGGAAGGGCTGCGGCGCAATGCCGAGCAGGTAGAGGCCGAGCACGATCATGAGCACGATGGCCGTGATCTTGATGAGGGCCATCCAGAACTCGAACTCGCCGTAGGCACGCACGTTGATAAGGTTGACGGCTGTGATGACGACGAGGCAGACGAGTGCCGAGAGCCATTGCGGTACGTCGGGCAGCCAGTAGTGGACGTAGATGCCGACGGCCGTGAGCTCAGCCATGGAGACGAGCACGTAGTTGAACCAGTAGTTCCAGCCCGAGACGAAGCCCGCGAAGCGGCCCCAGTATTTCGTGGCGTAGTGGCTGAAGGAGCCGGACACCGGCTCGTCGACGGCCATCTCGCCGAGCATGCGCATGATGAAGAAGATTACGATGCCGCCCAGCAGGTAGGAAAGGATAACAGCTGGTCCCGCGAGGGCGATGGTGGAAGCCGAGCCGTAGAACAGTCCCGTGCCGATGGCGCCGCCGAGCGCGATCATCTGCAAGTGCCGGTTCTTCAGCCCGCGCTTCATTTTTACAGGTTCACTCATAGGAATACATCTCTCATTTCATTTAGTATAGAAGTACAAACATGTTTCTTATTATAGCATCATCGTGGACAGATTTACAACATGTATACAAAAATTGCAATAAACCAACCGAAATGTGTTAAATGAACAGTATTACATGGCCCATGCCAACGCCTCTGCCGGGGGCAAGACTGCCTTTGATGCCAGGCAGAAGGAAAAACAGATGCATACATAATCTTTTTGCCTCAAACGAAAACAATCACCGTTGCTTGTGTGGAGCTTTTGCTGACAGGCGGCGGTGATTGTTTTCGATTTTTCATGCTTTTGCCCATGCGGGATCAGGCATTCATAAAGTGTATGGGGAATATCAAAAAAGACTTCCAACTACATCGGAAGTCTTGATCTCTCAAATGGAGCTGATTATAGGATTCGAACCTACGACCTGCTCATTACGAATGAGCTGCTCTACCAACTGAGCTAAATCAGCATCTTTTATTTTCTGTCTGTCGCTCTCGCAACTGACAGATATTATTATAGCGAAGCAGGTACATCCTGTCAACACTTTTTTTGCAAAAAGTTTAATTCTTTTTTGCGGGCATATTCTGCGGCTGGGGCAGTGTGAAGGAGGCGAGGGCGGCGATGATCGCGATGATCCAGAGCGACTGCAGCGCCGTGGGCAGGCCCCAGATATCGGCGGCGCGTCCGACCAGCGGGGAGAACAGGCCGCCTGCCGTGACGGCGAGGCCCAGCGTGATGCCTGAGGCAAACGCGATATTTTTGCCGAGATAGGTCTGGCCGAGTACGACGATGGAGCTGTAGGGCGCGAAGAGCGTGATGGCCACCGGTACGAGAGAAAGCATGGAGAGCATGTAGTTCGTGCTGTTCGTGAGCAGGAACATGGCGGGGACCATCAGCGCGAAGGCAATGCGGATGACGCGCACGAAGCCGAGCCGGTCGGAGATGATGCCGCCGAAGTAGGTAATGAAGGCACCCATGGTGAAGAGCACGGTCAGCGCGAAGCTGCCCTGCTCCGGTGAGGTGTGCAGTACGTTGATCCAGTACAGCGGGATGAAGGCATTGCAGATCGAGAAACCGACGGAGCGGCCGAGAATAACGAAGGTCAGTTTGCCAAAGGCGGGCCAGTCATTCTTCCGTACGCGATCCGGGTGGGCCTTGGCCTCGGCGATCTGTTCGTGGCGGATGTCTGATTGGATGCCCGGCAGCTGATGATAGAGCACGAGCGCGAGCAGGCTGTTCAGTATGCCAAAGAGCACAAGGCCGTGCACATCAAAGATATAGGCGCAGAACCCGGCGAACATCGGGCCAATGGCAAAGCCGGCGTTGCCGCCGACGGAGAAGGTGCCGAGCGCCTTGCCTTTCTGCTCGCCGGCGAGGCCGTTGACCATGCGCGCGGCCTCCGGGTGGTAGAGGGCGGAGCCGAAGCCGCTGAACATCGAGCAGAGGAAGATCACCCAGAAATTCGTGGTAAAGGGCATGATGGCGATGCTGAGACCGCTGATCACGGGGCCGATTGGCGCGAGCCATGGCTTGGAGACCTTATCGGCGTAATAGCCGAGGATGGGCTGGCAGATGGAGGCCAGCAGGATATTGCCGAAAATCAGGGTGCCCGCATCCTGATAGCTGAGGTTGCAGACCGAGATAAAATACGGCAGCAACGCCGGGATGGCGCTTTGTGCCCAGTCCGTGGCAAAATGACCACCAGCAAAAAGATAGATGCGTGGGTCAAAACGTTGCATGATAAGACGTCCTTTCGTATATTTCCGTTGCGTTTCAGGCGGTACGTTCTATGATAGACTTTTTGATACTTCTTGTCAAAACAGGTTTCGTGGCATTTTTCATAGTTTTTCTTCTTTAAAATGGCGGGATGCACGGCGAAACAGACGAAAAAAATATTGCCTATACATAATTCTGTATACTTTTATCACGCGCTTGACAAAAATGTAAACCTATGCCTATTATATAAAGCAAGAAGAGACGTTCCTGCAGGACATTCTCCAGATATTATCCATACGTATAGCTTAGACGACAAAGGCGTCGCCAGGGAATCTCAAAAGAGATTTTCCGGCGACGCCTTTTTAGTTTTGGAAAGGATGATTCATCATGTTCATACATTCGCATCATCCCGTACGTATCGCGGCGCTCGCGGCGACCTTGCTCACCGCCATGCCGACGGCCTTTGCAGCGGATGCTGCTGCACCGGGCCGCTACAGCGCCGTCGATACGATCTGGGTGCTCCTCGGCGCCGCGCTCGTCTTCTTCATGCAGCCGGGCTTCGCGATGGTTGAGACCGGCCTCACGCGAGCGAAGAACGCCGGCAACATCGTCATGAAGAACCTCATGGACCTGTGTATCGGCACGGTCGCATTCTGGATTATCGGCTTCAGCCTGATGTTCGGCACGGATGTCGGCGGCATCATCGGTGCACCGGATTTCTTCATCCAGCATTGGGATGTTCCTTCGGAGGCCGGTTATCCGGCGCTCGCCTACGTGATCTTCCAGACCGTGTTCTGCGCGACCAGCGCCACGATCGTCTCCGGTGCTATGGCCGAGCGCACGAAGTTCTCGACCTATTGCATTTACTCTCTGCTCATCAGCCTCATTATCTACCCCGTCAGCGGCCATTGGGCCTGGGGCGGCGGCTGGCTCAGCGAGATGGGCTTCCATGATTTCGCCGGTTCTACGGTCGTCCACATGGTCGGCGGTATCTGCGCTTTCGTCGGTGCCTATATCCTCGGTGCCCGTGTGGGCAAGTACAACAAGGATGGCTCCGTCAACGCCATCCCGGGTCATAGCCTGACGCTTGCGGCCCTCGGCGTATTCATCCTCTGGTTCGGCTGGTTCGGTTTCAACGGCTGCTCCACCGTTTCCATGACGGGCGATGAGACGCTGGTCTCCGCTGGTTCCATCTTCGTCACGACCAACTTGGCAGCCGCTACGGCCGCCACGGCCACGATGCTGCTCACCTGGGTGCGTTATGGCCATCCGGATGTTTCCATGACCCTGAACGGTGCTCTCGCCGGCCTCGTCGCCATTACGGCAGGCTGCGATGCCGTTTCACCGGCTGGCGCTTTCGCCATCGGTCTTATCGCCGGTATCGTCGTGGTCTATGCCGTCGAGTTCATCGACCAGAAGCTGAAGGTCGATGATCCGGTCGGTGCCGTCTCTGTCCACGGTGTCTGCGGTGCCCTCGGCACCATCCTCACCGGCGTCTTTGCCGTGAAGGATGGCCTGCTCTACACGGGCAATCCGTCTATGCTCATCACGCAGATTATTGGTGTTCTCGCTGTCGGCGTCTATGTCGCTATCGTCATCACCATCGTTTTCAAAATCATCGATGCAGTCATCGGCCTCCGCGTTTCGCGTGAGGAGGAGATCGCCGGCCTCGATTTCGAGGAGCACGGCCTGGGCTCTGCTTATGCGGACTTCATGCCGGTACCCGAGGTGCCGGGCTCCACGTCCGCACCAGCTCCGGTCAATGGCAGCGAGCCAGCTGCGGCGCCAATCAGCGTCACGACCGTACCGACGGTCGGTGGCAAGCCAATCACCTGCGTCTCCATTGTCACGGCACGCGATCGTTTCGAGAACCTGAAACAGGCGCTCGAGAATATCGGGATTACGGGCATGACGGTGACGCCGGTCTCCGGCTTCGGCATCCAGAAGGGCCACGCGGAGACCTATCGCGGCGCGAAGGTCGCCTCGAAGCTCATCCCGAAGATTCAGGTCAAGGTCGTCGTCTCGGCTATTCCGCCGGAACGTGTGGTGGCCGTTGCGAAGAGCGTTCTGCACACCGGCCATTACGGCGATGGCAAGATCTTCATCACGCCGGTCACGAACGTCGTCAAGATCCGCACCGGCGAGGAGGGCTTCGAAGCCCTGCAGGACAAGCCGGAAGAGGCCTGATGCCGGTTTCCCCCTATTCTATTCCTCCCTTATACTAGTATCTCATTGTGAACTGCCCGCTTCCCCGCGGGCAGTTTTCGCGTCTGTAGCATGTCAGAAATGTCATTGACAAATATTCTCACTTGATATAGAATAAGCTACCAGCCTGATAAAGGAAGTCCTCATAATATATAGAAGGGAAGGGATGGCGTGAAACGTGCAAAATTCATCGTGACGGGCATGACCTGCTCGGCCTGCTCGGCGCGCGTGCAGAAAGCCGTGAGCAAGCTCGATGGCACGGAAGATGTGAACGTGAATCTGCTCACGAACAGCATGCAGCTGCAATACGATGAGACGAAGACGAATCCGCAGGCCATCATCGCGGCCGTCATGGAGGCGGGCTACGGCGCGTCGATGCCCGGTGCTGCCAGCAGTGCTGCGCCAGCCGCAGAGGCGGATGGCCGCAGCGCCGTGCAGCGGGATATCGCGGAGATGAAGCACCGCCTCAGCTGGTCCATCGTCTTCCTTATCCCGACGATGTTCATCGCGATGCACCATATGTTCCATGTGTATCTCGGCATCAATTATCCGCAGTGGTTCCTGGACATCTTCCACGGGCCGGAGAATGCGATTGCCTTTGCGTTCTCGCAGTTCCTGCTCGTACTGCCCATCATGTACCTGAACCGGAAATATTATGTCAATGGCTTCCGCAACCTCTTCGCGGGTGCGCCGAATATGGACAGCCTCGTGGGCATGGGTTCCATGGCCTCGGCGCTCTTCGGTGCTTTCGCCATCTTCCGCATGGGCTGGGGGCTCGGCCACGGCGATATGGCGCTGGTGGCCGAATACAGTTCGAACCTCTATTTCGAGTCGGCGGGCATGATCGTCACGTTGATTACCGTGGGCAAGTATCTCGAGGCCCGCGCCAAGGGCGAGACGAGCAAGGCGCTGGAGGCGCTCATGCACCTTGCGCCGCAGCAGGCCGCGGTCGTTCGCGGCGGGCAGGAGCAGGTCATCGCGGCAAAAGACCTCGTGGTGGGTGACGAAATCATCGTGAAGCCTGGCGAGCGGCTGGCCGCCGACGGCATCGTGCTCACGGGCACGTCCAGCGTCGACGAGTCAGCCATCACGGGTGAGTCCATCCCCGTGGCGAAGCAAAAGGGCGACAAAGTCACTTCAGCCACCATAAACAAGCAGGGCACGCTGCATTTCCGTGCCGAACGCGTGGGCGCGGATACGACCATCAGTCAGATCATCCGCCTCGTCGATGAGGCCAGCGCCTCCAAGGCACCGATTGCGCGCCTCGCGGATAAGATTGCGGGCATCTTTGTGCCAGCGGTCATCACCATCGCCGTCGTCGTGGGCGGCATCTGGCTGGCCATGGGCGCGACGACGGAGTTTGCGTTCTCGATTGCCATTTCTATCCTCGTGATTTCTTGTCCCTGTGCCCTCGGACTCGCCACGCCGGTGGCCATCATGGTCGGTACGGGCAAGGGCGCGCAGAACGGTATCCTCATCAAGTCGGGCACGGCGCTGGAGACGGCGGGCAAAATCGACACCGTGGTCATGGACAAGACGGGCACCATCACCGAGGGACGCCCGCAGGTCACCAATATCCAGGCCATCGGTGTGACGGCAACGCAGCTGCTCGCCATTGCGGCTGGGCTGGAGCAGCACAGCGAGCATCCGCTGGCCGAGGCGGTCATGACCTATGCACAGGCGCAAAACGTCCAGCCGCTTGCCGTGCAGGATTTTCGTGCGGTCTTCGGCCGAGGCGTCCAGGCGGAGGCCAATGGCCACCATTACTACGGCGGCAACGCCGCTTTCCTGCAGGCGCAGGGCATCGATGTGGCACCGTTCCAGCGCCAGCTGGATGCGTTGGCCGATACGGGTGCGACGCCGCTGCTCTTTGCCAGGGATGAGCAGTTCATCGGCATCATCGGCGCGGCCGACCGCGAGAAAGCGACGAGCAGGGAGGCCATCGCGCAGTTCCGGCAGCTCAGCCTGCAGGTCGTGATGCTTACAGGCGACAACGCGCGCACGGCGGAGGCCGTGCGCAGCCGCCTCGGCATCCCGCAGGTCATCGCAGGCGTCCTGCCCACGGATAAGGCGCAGCACATCAAGGCGCTGCAGGCCGGGGGGCACAAGGTCGCGATGATCGGCGATGGCATCAACGACGCGCCGGCGCTGGCGCAGGCCGACCTCGGCCTCGCCATCGGTGCGGGCACGGATGTGGCCATCGAGAGCGCCGATGCGGTGCTCGTGAAGAGCGACCTGCGCGATGCTGCCGATGCGATCCGCCTGTCCCGCGCGGTGATGCGCAACATCAAGGAGAACCTCTTTTGGGCGTTCTTCTACAACGTCATCTGCATCCCGCTCGCGGCAGGTATCCTCTATCCGGGCTTTGGCGTCAAGCTCTCGCCGATGATCGGCGCGGCGGCCATGAGCCTTTCCAGCGTCACCGTGGTGCTCAACGCATTGCGGCTGAACTTTTTCCAGACGGCACGCCGCACGGCGTCTGCCACTACAATCACTGCTGTGCCTGACGCGGCACCCGCGCAGGCAGAAGTCAAGGAGGCAAATACTATGGAAAAGACCCTGAAAATCGAAGGCATGATGTGTGCCCACTGCCAGAAACACGTGCACGACGCCCTGAGCAAGATGGACGGTGTCACGGATGTCACGGTCGACCTCGAGGGCGGCAAGGCTGCGGTCAAGGCTACGCGCGACATTCCCCAGAGCGAGTTCGCCGACGTCATCAAAGAAGCCGGCTACGAGCTCGTCGATTAAAGCATAAATTTACAAAACCATAGTAATAGCGCCACATCGCGACGGATTCGCAAGGTGGCGCTATTTTGCTTTATGCGTTGCCTTTTTGCAGAGCCAGGCCAATCAGGCGGTCGGCCTGGTCAATCATAAAGAGTGGGATGTTCAGCAGGCCAGCGTCAAGGTGCAGGTTCTATACATCATCAATATCGCAAAAGCTAATCTGGGAGGGTATTATTTTTCCATTAGGAATGGTATAATGTTTATTGCCACGACCTTCACCAAGCCAATCCGGCGAGGGGGGAGGTTCCAAGCATGAGCTTTTATGATTTCTTCCGCGAGCTGCTAATCAGCGTTATTGGGGGTATCCTCAGTGCGTTGATACTGCAGATGCTGGGGCGGTAGGCGGAGCCGCCGTTGTGGCACCAGCTGGGTGTGGTCTCACCAGCCACACAACAATAGACCCCCGCAGTAACCAGCCGTGGGGGTCTATTTCAGTTCCAATATGAACTCAAATGATTCTTCCTATGTATATTATAGCTCATGCCACAGGTGATAGCAAGAAGATTTTTTCTTCACAGTGATATTAAGTTGTGCCGGCAAAAAAACTGATGCTATAATAAAGAGCAAATGAGTGATAACGGAGGTAGGGGCATGAAACGCCGGGAGAAGATTTATGCGTATATCCGGCAGCAGTCGGAGGGGTATACGCGGGCACAGCTGCAGGGGCAGGTGGGCATGGATGCCCAGGAGATCGCGCAGGCGCTCGATGTGCTGCGCAACAATGTCTCGAAGGACTTGAACGAGTTGCAGCGCGAGGGTGTCATTGTGAAATTCAGCGGGCGGCCCGTGCGCTATTTCGATAAGGAGAAGCTCAGCTGCATGCTCGGCAAGCCACTGCCGCAGGGGCCGTGCCAGTACGAGAGCATTGAGGCCTGCATCAAGGCGGTCGTGGGTGAGCGGCAGCGCAATCCGTTCGACCGGCTCGTGGGCGCGCACCGCAGCCTGCAAAAGCAGGTGGAGCAGGCCAAGGCGGCCATTCTTTATCCGCCGGACGGCCTGCACACGCTGATCGTCGGCCAGACGGGCGTCGGCAAGACGCTCTTCGCGCACCTCATGTACGAGTATGGCAAGGTCATGCACCGCTTCGCGGAGGATGCGCCTTTCGTGACCTTCAACTGCGCGGATTACTATAATAATCCGCAGCTCTTGATTTCGCACGTGTTCGGTCATATCAAAGGCGCATTCACGGGCGCGGACCAGGCGCGCGCCGGCCTCGTGGAGGAGGCGGATGGCGGCGTGCTGTTCCTCGATGAGATTCATCGCCTGCCACCGGAAGGGCAGGAGATGATATTCTACTTCATGGATACGGGCACGTTCAACCGCCTCGGCGAGACGACGCGCACGCGCCATGCGAAGGTGCTGATCATCGGCGCGACGACGGAGGACCCGGACTCGGCGCTCACGCGCACCTTCGTGCGCCGTATCCCGAACATCATCAAGATCAAGCCTTTAAGCGAGCGCACGCTCTCGGAGAAGCTCGACATCATCCGTCTGCTCTTCAAGGAGGAAGCCCAGCGCGTGCAGAAGCCCATCCGCGTGGGCGGCGAGTCGGTCAAAGCGCTCATCGGCAGCATTGGCAACGGCAACGTGGGCCAGCTCAAGAGCAACATCAAGCTGCTCTGTGCCCAGGCTTTCCTGAACAGCATCGACAATCCGCACTACATTGAGGTGGACTTCCGTATGCTGCCCGCACAGATTCGCGACGGCCTGCTGACGCTCTCGGCAAACCGGCAGGCGCTCACGGAGCTCACGCAGTACCTCTCGGATGCGCTCATCGTCTCGCCCCAGGGCGAGCGGCCGCAGGCCGAGGAGGAAAAAGAGGATCAGGAATCGCTGAATCTCTATCAGGTTGTCTCGGACAAGGTGGCGCTGCTGCAGAGCGAGGGCATCGAGAGCGACCTCATTAAGCAGGTCGTGGCCGCCGACGTCAATGTCTACGTGAAGGATCTTTATAATAAGAAGCATTCCGTCAACATGACGACGCGCGAGCGCCTGCTGAAAATCGTCGACCCGGCGCTCGTGGACTTCGCGGAGCAGGTCTCGCTCTTCGTGCAGAAGAAGCTGAACAGTGGCTACCGCGACTACTTCCTCTACGCCTTCAGCCTGCATCTCTCCGCCTTCCTCAAGCGCGTGAAGGCTCACGAGGCCATCCCGCCCTATACGGGCAGCGAGGGGGCCGTGGCGCAGACGGCGAAGTACCTGCAGGTAGCGGGCGAGGTGGCGCAGCTCATCGAGCGGCACTACGGCATCCAGGTGCCCCATGCGGAGATCGAGTACATCGCGCTGCTCCTGGAGACGGCTGAGGATGATGAGCTGAATGAGAAAGTCATCATTGTCGTGGCTACCCACGGCCGCAACACGGCCACCTCGATGGTGGAGGTGGCGCAGAAGCTCTTCAATGCCAGCGACAGCAACCTGCTCGCGCTCGACATGCCGCTGGAGGTCAAGCCGCAGGCCATCCTCGACAAGCTGGTGGCCATGCTGCAGACGATGAACTGCCGCCCCGGCGTGCTCATGCTTGCCGATATGGGCTCGCTATGCAACTTCGGCGCCATCATCGCCGAGAAGCTGCATATCCAGGTGCGTACGCTCGACATGGTTTCGACACCACTCATTCTGGAGGCCATGCGCAAGGCGGATATCGCGGGCATGGACCTCGACAGCATCTACGAGTCACTGCGCGGCTTTAAGGGCTATGAGGCCGTGGATGCCGCGCCGGCACAGCAGCAGGCACAGCCCGAGGCCATCGTCACGATCTGTACGACGGGCAAGGGTGCGGCCCTGAAGCTCAAGAGCATGGTCGACGAAATTCTCGCGCATACGCAGCACGCCGTGGAGGTCGTGCCCGTGGGCATTGCGCATCTGGAAGAACGGCTGGAGGAACTTGCGGGGCACTATCGTCTGCTCGCGGCCATCGGCATGAAGCGGCCGCAGCGCAGCATGCCCTTTATTTCACTGGAGCAGCTGCTGGACGGCACGGGCGAGCAGCGCCTGCTGGCCATCCTCGATGCGACGTCCGCACCGGTGCCGGCTCAGCCGCTGACGGAGCAGGACGAGGATAAGCGTGACATTGTGGTGAAGAAACTCTGCGAGGATTCGCTGAATCAGTTCCTCACCTACCTGAATCCGGTCAAGGTGCTGCCGTCGCTGTTGACCTTCGATCAGCAGCTGGAGCAATCCCTGGGGCTGAACCTCTCGAATCCGTTGCGCGTGCGCCTCATCGTGCACTGTGGCTGTGCACTGGAGCGCATCGTCACGCGTTCGTCGCTCGTTTATCAGGGTGACCGGGAAAAGCTGGATGAACGCAAGGTACAGGCCCTGCACCATGCCGCCAAAGTCTTCGAGCAAGCGCTGAAGCTGCACTTCGATGAGGATGAGCTCTTCTATATGGCCAACATGATTTGATTGTTTTGTAAGTTGATACACTAAAAATAATTGATACACTAAAAGGCACAACGGCGTATCTGCCGTTAGTGTCTTTTTTTTCTCCAAAAAGAGGGAATACGGTCTGATACTGTATCGAATATGACTTATTAGTGTATCAAAAACAAGCTGAGAGTATTATTTTTTCCGTTAACACGAAGAAAACAATGCGTAAAGTGGCGGGAAATGACGTCTTTTGACGTATATAAAAATAATACACAAAGTTGGCACGCGACTTGCATTATAAAGGGGCGTAAGACAAAACATGGGCAATACACTAATATGGGTTTAGTAAGAAGAATAGGAGGATGCAAAATGTTTGGTATTATCGTAGGTACGCATGGCCGTTTCTCCGAGGAACTGCTGAAGTCCTGTGAGATGATCTGCGGCGAGCAGAAGAACGTCCGTGCGGTCACGCTCGTGCCGGGTGAGGGGCCGGACGATGTCGTGGAGAAGTACGAGGCCGCGATCAAGGAGCTCGATTGCGCCGATGGCGTGCTGTTCCTGAACGACCTGTTCGGCGGCAGCCCGTACAACGCGGCCTGCCGTCTCGTGATCAGCAATCCGCAGTACGGCATCGTGACGGGCGTGAACCTGCCGATGCTCATCGAGATGTGCAGCGCACAGCTGATGCAGACGGAGCCGGCAGACATCCAGACGCTCATGCAGAAGGCCGTCGAGGCGGGCAAGAACGGCACGCAGACGTTCCACGCCAGCCAGATCGCTGATGACGACGAAGACGATCTGTAAGCACTGCGGCGGCAGCCGGGGGGAAGGCTGAGCGGCAGCGAAGAAATTTTCAGGGAAATTTTTTCATCTACCTAATAGGAGGAATTTGTTATGAATATCGTATTGGCACGCATCGATGACCGTCTGATCCATGGCCAGGTGGCCACGGTCTGGTCGAAGTCCACGAATTGCCAGCGTATCATCGTCTGCGATGATGATGTGGCGAAGGACAAGATCCGCGCTACGCTCCTGAAGCAGGTCGCACCGGCTGGTATCAAGAGCCACGTCGTCGATCTCGACAAGGCCATCCGCGTCTACAACAACCCGAAATATGAGAACGAGCGCTGCCTGCTGCTGTTCACGAACCCGACGAGCGTGCTTTACCTCGTCGAGCATGGCGTGGACATCAAGAGCGTCAACATCGGCGGTATGAGCTTCCACGAGGGCAAGCGCCAGATCACTAGTGCTGTCTCCGTCGACGATAAAGATGTCGAGTCTTTCAAGAAGCTGAACGAGAAGGGCATCGAGCTCGAGATCCGCAAAGTCGACACGGATAAAAAAGTCAATCTGATGGATGTGCTGAGCAAGGCATAACATTGGATATAAAGGGAAGCCGCACCATCTTCTGTGTGCGGCGACCCGAGGGGATTTTCACTGTTTGGAGGGAAAACATAATGGAATTGAGTACGATTCAAATCCTGCTGATCTTCATCTTTGGCACGATCGCCGGCATGGGCTCCTGCCTCGATGAGATGCAGACGCATCGTCCGTTGATTGCCTGCACGGTTACGGGCCTGATCCTCGGCGATGTGACAACTGGTATTATCATTGGTGGTACACTTGAAATGATCGCTCTGGGCTGGATGAACATCGGCGCGGCCATCGCACCGGATGCGGCTCTGGCCTCCGTTATCTCGACGATTCTGGTCGTGGCAGGCCATCAGGATGTGGCCTCCGGTATCGCAATCGCCATGCCTCTGGCCGCTGCCGGTCAGGTATTGGCCATTATCTGCAAGACGGTCTCCGTCGTGTTCGCGCATCGCGCTGACTCCTATGCGGAGGAAGGCAACCTGCGCGGCATCGATCTCTGCCATTACGGCGCACTGATCCTGCAAGGCCTGCGTGTCGGCATCCCGGCTCTGCTCGTCGCGATGACGATCGGCACGGGCGCTGTCCAGGATATGCTGAACGCCATCCCACCGGTCATCACGGGCGGCCTGCAGGTCGCCGGCGGCTTCATCGTCGTCGTAGGTTATGCGATGGTCATCAACATGATGGGCGCGAAATACCTCATGCCGTTCTTCTTCCTCGGCTTCGTCGTCGCTGCTTTCACGACGTTCAACCTCGTGGCACTCGGCGTCATCGGCCTGGTTCTCGCTATCGTCTATATCCAGCTGAATCCGAAATACACGGCTGTTGCTGCAGCACCGGCTGCTGCAGGCGGATCCGATGCGGATGATGATCTGGACGATGAGCTGGACTGATTAAACGGTAGAGGAGGACAAAAACATGGAAAAGAAACTTACGTCCAATGACTTTTTCTGGGCATTCATTCGTTCGAATTTCCTGCAGGCTTCCTGGAACATGGAGCGCATGCAGAACCTCGGTTTTTGCTTCGGCATGGTGCCAATCCTGAAACGTCTCTATGAGGGCGAGGAGCTCAAGGCCGCGCTGAAACGCCATCTCGAGTTCTATAACACGCAGCCATTCGTGACGGCCCCGATCGTGGGCATTACGGCCGCCATGGAGGAGAAACGCGCCAACGGTGCGGAGATCCCCGACGGCACGATCAACGGTATCAAAGTCGGCATGATGGGCCCTCTGGCTGGCGTCGGCGACCCGATTTTCTGGGGCACGCTGCGTCCGATCACGGCTGCTCTCGGCGCTTCGTTCGCCATCACGGGCAGCATCATCGGCCCGATCCTGTTCTTCCTGCTGTTCAACGCCGTCCGTCTCTGGGTGCGCTGGTACGGCATTAAGTACGGCTATGAGAAGGGCACGGATATCGTGCAGGATATCGCCGGCAACAAGCTGCAGAAACTGACGGAGGGCGCCTCCATCCTCGGCTTGTTCGTCATGGGTGCCCTGGTCAATAAGTGGACCTCGGTCAATATCCCGGTCGTGGTCTCGGAGATCACGAACGCCAAGGGCGAGCATGTCGTCACGACGGTGCAGGGCATCCTCGATCAGCTGATGCCGGGCCTCGTGCCGCTGCTCATGACCTTCGCTTGCATGGCACTCCTGAAGCGCAAGGTCAACGCGATCTGGATTATCTTCGGCCTGTTCGCCGTCGGCATCGTCGGCTTCGGCCTGGGTATCCTCAACGTAAAATAAGGTACGGCGGCCTTTGGCTGCATGCCTTTTCGGAAAAAGGGGCTTTTACGGCTCCTTTTTTTGTGTCTTTGTTACAAGGCATGCTCGCAGCTCTTTACTTTTGCCGCAGGATTCCTTAAAATATAGGATGGGTTTAGGTAATAAGCAATCTCTGTATAGAATGGGAGAGATGATAGATGATAAAGAATGCAATTGCCGTAATGACTTCAGGCGGAGACAGCCCGGGCATGAATGCCGCCGCACGCGCTGTCGTGCGCACGGCACTCTCGGAGGGCGTGTCCGTCTACGGCATTTATAACGGCTATCAGGGCATGATCGAAGACGATATCCAGGAGCTGACCTCCCGCAGCGTCAGCGACCTGATCCAGCGCGGCGGCACGTTCCTTGGCACGGCACGCAGCATGGAGTTCAAGACGCCGGAGGGCCGTCAGAAGGGCTTCCAGAACCTGCAGAAGCATAAGATCGAAGGCCTCGTCATCATCGGTGGAGATGGCTCCCTGACGGGCGGCTCGCTGCTCTCCAGGGAGACGGGTATCCCCATCGTCGGCCTGCCGGGCACTATCGATAACGATGTCTGGGGCACGGACTATACGATCGGCTGCGATACAGCGGCCAACACGATCGTCGATGCCATCAACAAGCTGCGCGATACGGCTTCGGCCCATCGCCGCATCATGGTCGTCGAGGTCATGGGCCATCATTCCGGCTGGCTCGCGATCACGAGTGCGATCGCGGGTGGCGCGGAATACGCGCTCGTGCCGGAGGTCAAATACGATATCCCGAGCATCTGCGAGGATATCCAGAAATCCTACGAGAAGGGCAAGCGCTACAGCCTCATCGTCGTGGCTGAGGGCGCTGGCTCCGGCATCGAGATCGGCAAGCAGATTGAGGAGATCACGCAGATCGATACGCGTGTCTCCGTGCTCGGCCATATCCAGCGTGGCGGCTCGCCGACGGTCGAGGATCGCATGAAGGCTTCTATGCTGGGCGAGAAAGCGGCCCTGGCCCTGATCTCCGGCGCCACGAACATCGTGTTCGGCTTCAACGAGGGCAAGGTCGTGAGCATCAACCTGTTCGATGCGGTCAACAATACCAAGACGCTGGATCCGGAGCTCGTGCGCCTGGCACGTGTGCTGGCCTGATTTGAGGCGAAAGAGTCTTTGGCCCTTGACAAATGAATAGCAATCCTTTAGCGTTAAAGTGATAACACATAGAGAGCGGCAAAGCCGCCCTCTATGTGTATGTGAGGCCACGTTCTGGCCGCAGTATGGAGACGAGGAAGGAGGCAGCGGCGGATGTTCAGGAAAATTCTGCTGGTCGTACTGGCGCTGTTTCTTTCCTTGTCTTTTTCTATGCCCGCAGTACGCGAGGTGCAGGCGGCGGCTTTTTCGGGCAACTGGTATTACCGCTTTGGCGATGCTTCGCAGCTGCGCCTCGGTTCGGAGAGCTGGGTACAGGATGCCGTCCATCATACGGGCGATTGGCAGGTCTTTTCCTATCCGCACCTGCCCCAGAGCATATCCCAGAACTACGTCTGGCTGACGACGACCATCGTCGATGTCTATCCGTGGCGCAACTACCTGATGTTCAGCACGGATCACGAGTCAGTGGAAATCTGGCAGGGGGGTAAGCTGCTCTACAGCTACGGTGCACTGGAGCCGCGCTATCTGGGCTATGGCCTTCGTTGGCACATGGTGAAACTCAGGCCCTTTCAGGGCGAGACGCAGCTCACGTTCCGCGTCTATTCCGACCTGCCACTTTTGATGCAGCCTCTGCGTGATTGTACCATCGGGCGCGATGTCGAACTGACGAAGCAGCTCTTTATCAACGATGCCATTTACGTGGCTGTGCTGCCGGTGATCCTGTTCTTTCTTCTGCTGTTGGGACTCTATTATTTTAGCCGCTCGCACCATCGTCTGTTGCATCGCGATGCCATGTTTTATTTTGCCCTCATGGCTGGTTTTATCCTCGCCAGGAGCGAGGTGCGGCAGCTCTGCCTGGATTGGCCGGTATTTTGGAAAGAGGCCGGACAGATCTGCCTGCTGTTGCTGCCTCTGTCGTTTGCCCGCCTCGTCTACGATGCGCTGGAGATGGACAAAAAGCGCACGGCGGCCTATATCATGCACGCGTATGGCATCCTGGCCGTGGCGGCTATGGCTGCTGAGCTCGCAGGTTTTCAGGGCCTCGAGCATGGTATGTTCAGCGCCTTCCTGCTGCGCCTCGTGGCCCAGCCTTGCCTCGGCTGGCTGCTCTGGCAGTCTGTCTGCTGGCGGCATAACCACTACAGCCTGGCGCTGCTCGTGGCTCTCGTCGTGCTCTATATCCTGAGTATGCTCGATGGCCTGAACCTGTTGCTGCAGTGGTGGCCAGGGTCGCTCTTCCTGCTGCCGCTGGGCGTCTATGCACTGGCACCTTTCGTCTTCCTGCTCATGCGCGACCAGCTGAACCGTGAGCAACAGCTGGCCTCGGTGGCACTGGTGCTGGAGGCCGAGGAGGCCGAAGCCGTGGAGCGCTCGGAGACAGATCCACTGACGGGCTGTCTGAACCGCAATGCCTACGAGCAGATCATGGCGCATGTCACGCATCAGCCACAGCCGCATTTCAGCCTGATCATGCTCGATATCGACTATTTCAAGCATGTGAATGACACCTTCGGCCATGATGCAGGCGATACGGTACTGCGCAGCGTGACGCAGCTCGTGCGCAGCCATTTGCAGCATCAGCTGAAATTCTTCCGCTGGGGCGGTGAAGAATTCGTGATTTACTGTCCGGATATGTCGCTCATGGAGGCAGCGGGGCTTGCGGACCTGCTGCGGCAGTCCGTGGCCGAGGCGGAGATTCTGGAGGACTATACGGTGACCATCAGCCTCGGCGTCGCGCGCTGGCGGCAACAGCACGATACGCTGCAGGATATCTTCCGGCGGCTGGATGGTGCGCTGTATCAAGCCAAGCAGCAGGGACGTAATCGCGTGGAAGTAGAACGGGAGCGGAGATGACATGGAGAGCAGAACGCTGAGGCGGTGCCTTGCCACCTGTATGCTGGCCATCTTTACCAGCCTGCTGCTGCTCGTGCCGGTGAGCAGGCTGGCGGAGGCCGCGCAACTGGAGCAGAACTGGCAGTACAAGATCCATGCGACGGATACCTGGCAGTCCTTCGACTACCCGCAGCTGCCCCAGGAACTCGCGAGTGGGACCCGCGAAATCTGGCTGCGCACGACATTGCAGCCGGGTGATGAAGATCAGGATACGCTGCTCTTCATGACCTTCATGCAATCCGTGCGCATCTGGGTGAACGACCGCCTGATCTATCATTACGGTTCCTTCGATCAGGCACATATCAATGCGGGGCAGCGTTGGCACATCGTGCAGCTGCCGCCACTGCACGAGCCGGTGGAGTTGCGCATGCAGGTGGCGGCGGATTTCGAGCAGACCATGCGCGGCTTGAATACGCTGACGTTGGGGACGGGATTGGAGCAAGCACAGAAACCGTTCCTTTTCGATTTGCCCATCGCGTTTGCCCTGCCGGGAGCGGTGTTGATTATCCTGCTTATGCTGCTCTGCTATCGCTATAATCCCTATCGCTGGAGAAAGCTTTATCTGGCTCTGATCATTTTCATGCTGACGTTTTCCTGGTGGCTGATCGCGGCCTCCAACAGCAAGAATGCCCTGTTCGATAACGCGCTTTTCTGGTGGTATGCGCTGTCCGTCACGGCCTATCTGCTGCCGCTCACCGCGAATCTCGTGCTCTATGTGATTCTGTGCCATGAGCGGGGCGCACATCCGGGCTGGATCCTGGCGGTGAACTTTACCTTGCTTTGCCTGGCCGTGGGCGGTGACCTCACAGGTCATTGGTCCATGAACGCGATGATGCGGATCTACTATCCGCTGCTCGTGGTGACGGAGGCCATTATGGCCTGGTGGCTGATCAAGGCTTGCCGACGGGGCAACATCCTGAGCCGGGCCATCCTGCCGGCGCTCGTCGGTTTTACGCTTTGCGGTGCCGTGGATGGCCTTACGGGACATTTCCATATCCTGCCGTGGCGGCTGTACTGCACGCCGCTGGGCATTTTCCCGCTCATGTATTTCATCGTGCATCTGCTGCGCATCCAGCTGGCACGTGAGCGCAGCCTGGCGGCCCGCACGGCACGGCTGGAGTACAAGGTGGCTCAGGCCACGGAGCGCTCGGAGCGCGACAATCTGACCGGCTGCTACAATCGTGCGGCGGGCAAGCGTCTCTTTGAGCTGGCGAAGCAGCAGACGGATCGTATGGAGGTGCCGATGTCGCTCATTATGCTCGATATCGACCATTTCAAGCATTTCAATGATACGTATGGCCATGCGACGGGCGACAGGATCCTGCAGCTTTTTGCGCAGGCGCTGCGTGAGGAATTGGACAAAGAGCGCCCGCTCATCCGCTGGGGCGGCGAGGAATTCATCGTGATCTGCCCGGGCATGAGCCAGATGGAGACGGCGGTACTGGCCAACGAGCTGCGCCGCCATGTGGTCCGGCTGAATCTGCACGGCTGCGGCGTCACCTGCAGTCTCGGCGTGAGTATCTGGCACGATAAAAAAGACACGTTCGAGACGCTGGTGAAGCGTGCCGATCGTGCCTTGTATCAGGCGAAGTCGCAGGGGCGCAACCGCGTGGTCAGCGAGATGGACCTGCAGCCATGATAATTTTGCCGTTTATTTGCCCAGTGGGTGCATGACAGAGCCGTCGTAGCGGAGCGTGGCGAAGTAGTCGTCCAGCGTCTGGGCACGGCGGATGAGCTCGATGCTGCCGTCCTCGTGGAGCAGCAGCTCGGCGCACCAGAGCTTGCCGTTGTAGTTAAAGCCCATGGCACTGCCGTGCGCGCCCGTGTCGTGGATGATCAGCAGGTCGCCGATATCGATTTTCGGCAGCTGCCGGTCGATGGCAAATTTATCGTTGTTTTCGCAGAGCGAGCCCGTGACATCGTAGATGTGGTCGCAGGGCTCATTTTCTTTGCCTGCGATCGTGATGTGATGGTAGGCGCCGTACATGGCAGGACGCATGAGGTTGGCCATGCAGGAGTCGAGGCCGATGTAGTCCTTGTAGGTCTTCTTCTCGTGGATGACCGTGGAGACAAGCCAGCCGGCAGGTCCGGTCATCGCGCGGCCGCTCTCCGTCATGAGGCCGACGTCGCCGAGGCCTTCTGGCACCATGATTTTATCGTAGAGCCGGTGGATGGCCTCTCCGACGGCGGGCAGGTCGACAGGATTCTCCTCGGGTCGATAGGGGATGCCGATGCCGCCGCCGAGGTTCACGAATTCCACATGGATGCCGAACCGCTTCTTGAGCTCGACGGCCAGCGTGAAGACGAGCTTGGCCGTGAGCGCGAATGCCTCGACGCGGCGCTCGTTCGAGGCGACCATCGTGTGCAGGCCGAAGCGCTTCACGCCCTTTTCCTTCGCACGGCGGTAGGCCTCGAAGAGCTGGTCCTCGGGCAGGCCGTATTTCGCCTCGGTCGGCTTGCCGATGATGTCGTTGCCAGCGATGAGGTTGCCCGGGTTGTAGCGGAAGCAGAGTACCTCGGGCAGGCCGGCGTTCTGCTCGAGGAAGTCGAGATGAGAGAGGTCGTCGAGGTTGATGATGGCACCGAGCTCGATGGCCTTTTGGAACTCATCGGCCGGCGTGTCGTTGGAGGTCAGCAGGATCTCCGTGCCCTTGACGCCCGAGGCTTCGGAGATATAGAGCTCCGCGAGGCTGCTGCAGTCCGTGCCGGCGCCTTCCTCATGCAGGATCTGCACGATGCGCGGGTTCGGCAGCGCCTTGACTGCGAATTGTTCGCGGAACCATGGTGCCCAGGCGAAAGCCTGCTGCAGCGCGCGGATGTTCTGCCGGATGGCGTGCTCATCATAGATGTGAAAGGGCGTGGGATATTTCCTGACAACTTCCTTCAACCGGGCATAAGTGAGAGGGAATGTTTTTTCAGCCATAATGTGCCTCCTGAATGGATTGCTAACCGCTTGTACCTGTAAATTTACAGCCATATTATAACAAAATATGCATAATAGTGTCAATTAGTATAACGTAAAAGCAATAAGTTTCTTTGACGGCACGGATACATTTCTCCGTGCCGTTTTCGGGAGAAAGCTACAGATTTTTTCCCCTTATCTATGGTAAAATAAAGCGTAGCAACATGCTTTTGCTGAAAGGAGGCTGGGCTGTGTACCGGTTGTTTTATTTCCTGAAGGTGTTCCGGCATGACTTTCTCGTCATGCTGTTTTCCCTGCGCGATAAGCGCACGCCAAAGGCGGTCAAGGGACTGCTCGCGCTGGCACTGTTGTACCTCGTGAGCCCCGTCGACCTGATTCCCGATTCCATCCCTTTGCTGGGCTGGATGGATGATGCGACCATCGTGCCTGCGGCAGTGATGGGCCTTACGCATCTGCTGCCCGCGCCCGTGCGCGAGGCGTGTGAGGAGAAGGCGCAAAAAGTCACGCGTCGTGCGCCGCTCATCGTGCTCGTGACGTCGCTTTTGGTGCTGGCCTGGGTCGTGCTCGTGTGCTGGGGCCTTTATACGTTCCTGCGCTGGGCTTTCGGGGGCTGAGGGCGCGAACGGACACCGTTGGATACCAGTCGGCCGCAGGCGGCCGCTTTGAGGAGTGTAACATATTTTGCGATTATATATAGCCGAGAAACCTTCTGTGGGACGGGAACTGGCGAAATGCCTGCGCGGCCCGATTGCACGCCACGATGGCTATCTGATGACGCAGGATGGCTGTGTCACCTGGCTGTTTGGCCACATCCTACGCCAGGCGGAGCCGCAGGAATACGACGCGAAGTACAAGCGCTGGCGCGCGGAGGATCTGCCGATCATCCCGGAGCACTGGCAGCTCTACGTGGACAAGGATTGCGAGAAGCAGTTCGCCATCGTGAAGTCGCTCATCGACAAGGCCGATGAAATCGTGCATGGCGGCGACCCGGACCGCGAGGGCCAGCTGCTCGTCGATGAAGTGCTGGACTATATCGGCAACAAGAAGCCCGTGCGCCGCATCCTGCTGAATGCGCTGGACGAAAAGAGCATCCGCGAGGCCAACGGCCATCTGCGCGACAACAAGGATTTCTTCAATCTCAAGCAGTCTGCTCTCGCGCGGGCGCGGGCGGACTGGCTTATCGGCATGAATCTCTCGCGCGCCTATACCCTGGCTGCGCGGCGGGCGGGCCACGATAAGCTCGTGCTGCCCGTGGGCCGCGTGAAGACGCCGACGCTGGCGCTCGTCGTGCGGCGTGAGCGGGAGATCGAGCACTTCAAGCCCGTGGATTACTATACCATCAAGGGCACGTTCCAGCATGCGAACGGCAGTTTCACGGCGCAGTGGAAGCCGCGCGATACGGAGCCGGGGCTCGACAGCGAGAACCGCCTGCTTGACAAGAAGCGCGCGGAGGAGAAGCTGGCCTTTTTCCAGCAGGAGCCGCATGAGGCGCAGGTGACGGCCTACCAGAAGGCGAAAAAACAGGAGCCGCAGCCGCTGCCCTTCTCGCTCTCGACGCTGCAGGTGCTGGCGGGCAGGATGTACGGCTATGCGCCGCAGCTTGTGCTCGATACGGCACAGAAGCTCTATGAGAAGAAGCTCACGACCTACCCGCGCTCGGACTGCGAATACCTGCCGAAGAACCAGTTCAAGGATGCGGGCACGATTCTCGCGCACCTCGCGCGCTGCGGCGACGGCGAAGTGGCGGGCTGGGTGCCCCGGGCCAATACGACCATCAGGAGCCGTGCCTGGAACGACAAGAAAATCTCGGCGCATCACGCGATTATCCCGACGACGGTGCAGGCGGATGTCACGAAGATGACGGCGGAGGAGCGCAATCTCTACCATCTCATCGCGCGCGGCTACCTCGCACAGTTCTACCCCGTGCATCAGTACGACCAGACGAAGCTCAGCGTGACCTACAAGGACGAACTCTTCACGGCCAGCGGCCGTACGGAGCGCGATCCCGGCTGGAAGGTCATGTACCAGAGCAAGCGGAAAAAGGCCGCGGAGGACGAAGACAAGGACGAAGACGACAGCAACAGCAGCCTGCCTGCGATGAAGAAAAAAGATCCCGTGAACTGGCAGAAGGGCGAGCTCGCGACGCATACGACGAAGCCGCCGACGCGCTTCACGCCCTCGACGCTGCTCGCGGGCATGAAGGAAATCCATAAATACGTGAAGAATCCCGAGGCGAAGAAGCAGCTCAAGGATGTCTATGGCATCGGCACCGAGGCCACACGCGCCACGATCATCGACGATCTCATCAAGCGCAAGTTCATGAAGACGCAGGGCAGGAAGAAGTACCTCATCCCGACGCCTGCGGCCTATCTACTCATCGATGCGTTGCCGGACGAGCTGACCTATCCCGATTCGACGGCCATCTGGGAGGACAAGCTGCACTCCATGTCCGAGGGGGAAGGCACGCTGGAGGACTTCCTGCAGGGACAGATCGCCTTCACGCGCAAGCTATGCGCCATGGCGCAGGACAGTCACATGAAAGTCACGGGCGAAAATGTCTGCCCACGCTGCCATCAGGGCGTGCTCATGCAGCGCAAGGGCAGGAACGGCATCTTCTGGGGCTGCTCGAACTACCCAAAATGCCGCATGACCTGCGATGACAAGGACGGCAAGCCCGATCTCGCCCAGGCGCAGGCAAAGCTGGCGCGCGGCGGCAGCTACAGCCCGCGTGCCGCAGCCTCTGCGCAGGAGCAGGTCCAGCCAGAAGCAGCCATGCCGCAGGCGAACTATGTGTCTTACCGTTCGGCGGCTGCACCGGCGGAGCCGCAGGCAGCGCCGACGGCCTCGGACTGGGACGAGCTGAACGACCTTTTTGGCACGCCGAGCTATGGCCCGCCGCAGTGGCAGGACAAGCCACGCTATTCGGCCAGGCCAATGGAGAAATGGAAAAAGGAAGAAAAGGCGGGACAGCAGGAAAAAAAGTCTGCGGGCAAGACCTATCTTTGCCCGCATTGCCGCGAGGGCAAGCTGCGGCGCATTCGTGGCCGCAACGGCTATTTCTGGGGCTGCAGCAACTATCCCCGCTGCACCGCGACATTTGATGACCAGCATGGCGCGCCCGTGCTGCAGTGACATAGATTAGGAGAAAAACATGAGTACATTCAAGGAACTGGGCGTGGCCGACGCATTGACGGCAGCCCTCGCGAAGCAGGGCGTAACGGAGCCCACGCCGATTCAGGAGCAGGCCCTGCCCAGGCTCTTTGCCGGTGCGAACCTCATCGCCCAGGCGCCGACGGGCACGGGCAAGACGCTGGCCTACCTGCTGCCCGTGCTGCAGCGGCTCGATAGCAGCCTGCCGCAGGCACAGGCTATCGTGCTTGCGCCGACCTACGAGCTCGCGATGCAGATCGCGGGCGTGGCGCGGGAGCTCGCGCAGGCGGCGGGGCTGGGGATCCGCGTGCAGGGCCTGATCGGCGGCGCGAATATCGGCCGCCAGGTTGAGTCGCTGAAGAAAAAGCCGCAGCTCATCGTGGGCTCTGCGGGCCGCATCGCGGAGCTCAGCCGCATGCATAAGCTGAAACTCGCTCAGGTGAATACGCTCGTGCTCGATGAGTGCGACCGCCTGCTCGACGATCAGAATCTCAATACGGTCGTGGATGTGGTGCAGCTGCTGCAAAAGGCCCATCCCACGCCGTTGCAGTACATGCTCTTTTCGGCCACGCTGACGAAGAAGGCGCACGAGCGGGCGTCTTTCCTCGACAATCCGGAGAAAATTCACATCGAGGAAAGCGCGGCGGAGCTGGGCGCGCGGGAGAACCTGTATCAGATTGTGCCATTTCGTGCTAAAATAGAGATGGTACGCCGCCTCGCGCGCCGCCTGCAGGTGAAGCGGGGACTCGTCTTCATCAATCGCACCTACGATGCGGAGCGCACGCTCATGAAGCTGCGCTACGACGGTCTCTCCGTGGATAGCCTGCTCGGCACGCGCGGCAAGCAGCAGCGCCAGCAGGCCATCGCCCGCTTCAAGGCGGGCAAGACGCGGCTGCTGCTCTCGACGGACCTCGCAGCGCGCGGCCTCGACATCCCCGACGTGGACTACGTGTTCAACCTCGACCTGCCGGAGAGCGCGCAGGTCTACCTGCACCGCGCCGGCCGTACGGCGCGCGCGGGGAGAAGGGGCACGGTGATCCTGCTGGCGGATATCAAGGAAGCCTATAAGCTGGAACAGCTGGAAAAGCATCTGGGTATCCATCTGAAGAAGGTACCGGGCGGTCCCAAGCGTAAGAAAAAGAAGTAAAACCAAAATATTTTGGAGGATAAAACACCGTGGACATCTTGCCGATTCTTTTGAACCTGGCACTCGTACTGGCCCTCATTGCCATGAACGGCTTTTTCGTGGCGGCGGAATTCGCCGTGGTGAAGATCCGTCCGTCGCGGCTGGAAATGCTCATTCAGGAGGGCGATAAGCGCGCCGTCTACGCCAAGAAGCTGACGGATCGCCTCGACACGGCGCTCTCCGTGACGCAGCTTGGCATCACGCTGGCCTCACTGGGCTTAGGCTGGGTTGGCGAGCCCTTCGTGGCGAAGCTCATCCTGCCCATCACGCAGCTGCTGGGGCTGAGCGACCAATTGGGGCATACCATTTCGCTGACGCTGGCCTTCGCCCTGATCACGGGCGGGCACATCGTGCTCGGCGAGCTGACGCCGAAGACCATGGCCATCCGCAACGTGGAGAAGATTATGCTCAACGTTGCGATTCCGATGCTGGTCTTCGATCGCATCATGTACCCCTTTGTCTGGCTGCTCAACCATATGGCCAACTGGGTGGCACATCGCCTCGGTGTCTCCGTGGCCTCCGGTGAGGATGCCCATACTGAGGAGGAAATCCGCCTGCTCATGGAGGAGAGCCATAAGCAGGGCCTCATCGACGATACGGAGGCCGGCTTCGTCGACAACGTGTTTGACTTCACGGCGCTGAACGTGCGCGAGATCATGACGCCGCGCACGGACATGGTATGCCTCTACCTCGAAGATAGCCTGGAAGACAACCTGCAGACGATCTTCCAGGAGAAGCTCACGCGCTACCCCATCTGCCGCGAGGACAAGGATCACATCATCGGTTTCCTGCACGTCAAGGATCTGCTCAAGGAGCTTTATCACGGGCACAAGCCGAATCTGCGCCGCCTCGCGCGCAAGACGCTCGTGGTGCCGGAGAGCATGGACGTCGATGTGCTGCTGAAGACGATGCAGCGCGGCCGCACCCAGCTGGCTGTTGTCGTCGACGAGTACGGCGGCACGGCCGGCATGGTGACCATCGAGGATATCGTCGAGGAAATCGTCGGCGACATTCAGGATGAGTTCGACGAGGAACGCCCCACGGCGGAGCAGCGCGGCGAGCGCGTGTACTCCGTCGACGCCAAGATGCTGCTGGAGGAGCTGGAGGATACGCTGGAGATCACCATCGAGGATGAAGATGTCGATACGATCGGCGGCTGGCTCTACGATCAGATCGGCGTCGTGCCGCGCATCGGTCAGATGGCCTCCTACGGCGGTAATAATTTCTACGTCGAGGAACTCGACGGCGTGCGCATCACGCGCGTGCTCATTCATCTGGCCAAGCCGCTGCAGGAGGAGCACGAGGATATCGTGGCGGCAAAATAAATGTTACAGGATACGGCGCCCGTACTAGGTTTCGGAGCGGCCGCATGATATCATAGAGAAAGATGGTTTATGGCAGAATCAATGGTAATCACCATCGAAGGCTTCCGTAAGA
This sequence comes from Selenomonadaceae bacterium UBA2897, assembly GCA_002350105.1. Taxonomy (GTDB): domain Bacteria; phylum Bacillota; class Negativicutes; order Selenomonadales; family Selenomonadaceae; genus UBA2897. The sequence goes on from DEDT01000011.1 coordinate 89,939, forward strand.
CGTACGGCGAAAAAGTGCTCTTCGATGGTGTGGATTTCAGTATCATGGCGGGAGATAAAGTCGGCATCGTCGGCATTAACGGCACGGGCAAGTCGACCTTCCTCAAGGCTGTAGCCGGGCTCATCCCAGTGGATGCGGGCAGCCGCACGACGATGAAGGGCCTGCGGCTGGAGTATCTGGCGCAGGACAAGGTCTTCGTGCCGGAGAATACGGTGCTCATGGAAGTCTTCCGCGGCATGTCGCCGCTGATGCAGGCGCTGCGCGGCTACGAGCTCGCGCTGCACGAGGCGGCAGTGCATCCGGAGGGCAAGGGCATCCAGCAGGATATCATGCGCTATACGGCGACGATTGACGAACTGGATGGCTGGAACCTGGAGGCAGCGGCCAAGATGGTGCTGCAGCGCCTCGGCATCACGGACTACACGGCGAAGGCGGGCACGCTCTCGGGCGGCCAGCAGAAAAGGCTGGCGCTCGCGACGGCGCTCATCCAGCCCTGTGACCTGCTGCTCCTCGACGAGCCGACGAACCATCTGGACAGCGAGACCATCGACTGGTTGGAGGAATACCTGCAGTCCAGAAAGGGCGCATTGCTCATGGTCACGCATGACCGCTATTTCCTCGACCGTACGGCGACGAAGATCCTGGAGCTGGACAAGGGCCACGTCTACACCTATACGGGCAACTACTCTGACTATCTGGAGCAAAAGACCGCGCGCATCGAGCGCGAGCAAGCCAGCGAGCAGAAGCGGCAGAACTTCCTGCGCAACGAGCTGAAGTGGCTGCGCCGCGGCGCGCAGGCCCGCTCGACGAAGCAGAAGGCGCGCATCCAGCGCTACGAGGAGGTCAAGGCAGAGACGCCGGATCTCGCACGCGACAAGGTGGAGATCGGCCTCGCTGGCAGCCGCCTCGGGCGCACGGTCATCGAGCTGGACCACGTGAACTACGCGGTGGACGGACACACGATGATCAGGGACTTCACTTATACGGTGCTGCGGCACGATCGCGTGGCGATCCTCGGGCGCAACGGCACGGGCAAGACGACGCTGCTGAACCTGATCGCGGGCCGCCTGCAGCCGACGAGCGGTACGGTGAAAATCGGCCAGACCGTGAAGCTCGGTTATTTCACGCAACGCTCCACCGGGATGGACGAGCGCCTGCGCGCCATCCAGTACATCCAGGAGGCGGGGCGCACGATTGCACTGGCCGATGGCAGCACCATTTCGGCTTCGCAGCTCATGGAGCGCTTCCTCTTCACGGGGGAGATGCAGTGGACGCCGATTGCCCGCCTTTCGGGCGGCGAGAAGCGGCGTCTCTACCTGCTGCGCATTCTCATGGGCGCGCCGAACGTGTTGCTCTTAGATGAGCCGACGAATGACCTCGACCTTGAGACCATGAGCGTGCTGGAGAGCTTCCTCGACGACTTCACGGGCGCGGTAATCTTCGTCTCGCATGATCGTTTCTTCGTGGACCGGCTGGCGGACAAGGTCTTCGCCTACGAGCCGGATGGCAGCCTGAAGCTCTACACGGGGGGTTACACCTATTACCAGCAGCGTCGCGAGGCTGAGGAAACGTCGCATGCGCCCAGGCAGGAGAGTGCTCCCACGGCGTCGAAATCCCTACAGGAGAGACCGCGCTCGCAGGACAAGCCCCGCCGCTTCACCTTCAGCGAGCAGAAGGAATACGCGGAGATCGAGGGCGTCATCGCGAGCACGGAGGGTGAGCTGAAGGTCGTGCACAAGCTCATGGAGCAGTCCGCCGCCGACTATGGCAAATTAAGCGAGCTCAGCCAGCAGGAAGCCGCACTCAGCAAAAAGCTCGACCAGCTCATGGAACGCTGGACCTATCTGGAAGAAATCGCCGAAGCCCAGCAGGATTCCTGATGTATCAGGATCTGCCGGCCGAGGCTTTCTATCAATATGTTTACTCAAGAGGAAAAGGAGTAAAGTATCATGGCATTTGACAAGGAATTATTTGACGACATCTGCCGAGAGTTCACGGTGGACGGGGAGGCACTGCACACGATCGCGGCGGACTTCCGTTACGATCTGAAACAGGGCCTCAAGGATCCCGACTTGTCCTCGCTGCGCATGCTGAAATCCTACGTCGGCCTGCCGACGGGGGAGGAAAAGGGCGAGTATCTGGCCCTGGACTTCGGCGGCACGAACGTGCGTGTGCTGCGCATCCGCCTCGACGGCCACGGCAAGTTCGAGGTGCTGAAGAAAGTGGCGAAGCCGCTGCGCGTCGAAGGCATCTACGATTACGTCGGCGAGGGCTCGACGGCGGAGCAGATGTTCGATTTCATCGCCGAGCTCGTGGATGAGGCTATCGACGGTGACCATACGAAAAAGTACCTGCTGGGCCATACGTTCTCCTTCCCCTCAGAGCAGACGAACCTCTACGATGCGAAGCTCATCATCTGGACCAAGGAATTCGCCACGGCCGGTGTCGAGGGCAAGGTCGTCAACGACCTGCTGAAAGAAGCACTGCATCGTCAGGGCATCGATAACGTTGAGCCGACGGCGGTCATCAATGATACGGTGGCCGTACTGCTGGCCGCGGCTTACAAGCAGCCGGATACCTATATCGGCTCCATCTATGCGACGGGGCATAATACCTGCTACCTCGAGCCGTTCGCGGACAAGGCTGAGCGGCCGATGATCCTCAATCTGGAGTCGGGCGGCTTCATGAAGCTCGTGCCGAACCGCTTTGATGTGGCTTTCGATGAGCATTCGGAGAAGCCGGGTGAGCAGCGCCTGGAGAAGATGGTCTCGGGCCGCTACATGGGCGAGCTCTTCGGCATGGCACTTGCGGAGCTGCTGGGCGAAAAGGGCAAGGCCTATGGCTTCACGAGCATCGACATGAGCAATATCGTGCTCGATGAGTCCCCCGACAAGGCCGAAGTGCAGAAGATCGTCGCGGGCAAGACGGGGCATAAGCTGGATACGGCGGACTGCGAGCTCGTGCGCGACCTCGTGAGCAAGATTATCGTGCGTTCGGCACGCCTTGTAACGGCGTCCTATGTGGGCATCCTCTGGCAACTCGACGGCCAGATCAAGTCCAAACAGCAGCACATCGCCATCGACGGCTCGGTCTACGAGAAGATGCCACTGGCCAAGGAGAATATCATGCGTGCACTCTCCGAGCTTCTGGGCGAGGATGCCGCGCATGTCGATACCGTGCTCGAGAATGGCGGCAGCGGCCTCGGTGCAGCCATTGCGGCGGCCATGTCGCAGCAGCAGTAAGCGCAGCGCATAACGCGATATACCATTTTATTCGTCAGGGGATAGCATGGAACAAGCACTCAGTATGAACCTGACGCAGCATCTGGCCATGACCACGCAGCTGCAGCAGGCGATACACATCCTGCAGCTTTCGGCGCAGGACTTGCGGACCGAGGTCGAAAAGGCCTATCTGGAGAACCCGGCGCTGGAAATGGACGAACCCGTTCATACAGCTGACAGCAGCGTGCTGCGGGCGGATAACCTGCCCGCATTCAGCCGCTATCTCGATGGCGGCGGCACGTACGAGCAGGGCGTTTACAGCGGTGAGGCCGAGGCGGGGCAGGAGCCCGCAGCCGCGGCCAGCCTGAGCCTCGAGGATGAATTGCTGGCGCAGGCCCGGCTCGCCTTTACGGCGCAGCCGGAGCTCGCGGCGGCCATGTTCATCATCGGTTCGCTCGACAGCCGCGGCTACCTTGCCGTACCGTTGCCAGAGCTGGCGCAGGCTGCGCACATCGCCCTGCCCATGATGCAGCGGGTGCTGCAGCGCGTGCAGACCTTTGAGCCGGCGGGCGTGGCGGCGACGGGCCTCCAGGAGTGCCTGCGTCTGCAGGCAGAGCGTCAGGGGGCCTACAAGGGCCTGGTGGCGGCCGTGCTCGACCGGCATCTGCCTGATATCGCAGCCGGCGATCTGAAGGCCATCGCGCACGCTGAGCATACGACGCTGAAAGCGGTGCAGAGAGCCGTCGACTTCGTGCGCCAGCTCGACCCGAAGCCGGGGCGGGCCTACGGCGGCGAGCCGGAGGTGCTGCTGGAGCCGGACGTCATCGTGCGGCGTGTCGATGGGGAATACCGCATCACGCTACAGGATAACGGCGTACCGCAGTTGCATATCGCGGCGGCTTACCGTCAGGCCGATCAGTACGATGCGGCGACGCAGAAGTATATCAACGGCCGCCTGCGGGCCGCTGAGTGGCTGATCAGGAGTATCGCCCAGCGGCGGGAGACCATCAAAAAGGTCGTTACGGAGATCGTGCGCCGTCAGCGCGACTTCATCGAGCAGGGCACGGGCCATCTGCACGCCATGACGATGCAGGATGTGGCCGCGGCCATCGGCGTACATGAGTCGACGGTCAGCCGCGCTGTGGCCAATAAATACGTGGCCCTGCCCAACGGCCTCTGGCCTCTGCGCAAGTTCTTTACGTCCAATCTGGCGAAGCAGGCGGGCGGCGGTGACTTTATCGCGCCGCAGGTCAAAGAGGCCATCGAGCAGTTGATTCAGGCGGAGGATAAGCATCATCCGCTCTCGGATCAGAAGCTCTGCACCATGCTGGCGGACAAGGGCATGGCGCTTTCGCGCCGCACGGTCATGAAGTACCGCGAGCAGCTCGGCTTTCCCTCGTCGACGAAGCGCAAAAGATATTGATCTATGATTTTCAAGGCAGCTCAGGCTGCCTTTTTTGCTGTCTCTTTTGTTTCCGCAGGTGTGATAAAAGTGCCAATTTTCACAGAGAAACCTCTTACACACGAAGGAAATAATCTGTCAATTTACATTTAAACAATAAATAGAAATAAACTTCTGTGGAAGTGTAAATTTTGTAGTTGCAAATTGTCAGAAAAGTGGTATAGTAAGGGTCAATCACGTTACATATTTCACTTTATTATATATTGTGTGCAGGGGAGGATATTATCATGGGAGAGCAGAAACCACGTATCGTTATCGTAGGCGCGGGCTTTGGCGGCATCACGCTGGCAAAGCAGTTTGCCAGGGAAGATGTAGAGGTCACGATTATTGACCGGCACAATTTCCATTTATTCCAGCCGCTGCTGTATCAGGTTTCTACGGCCATCCTGTCCGCCGACGAGATCGCCTATCCGATTCGTGCGTTCTTCCGTGATAACGAGAACGTGAAGTTCTTCATGGCCAAGGCACAGGGCGTGGATGCGGAGCGCCATGTGGTCCTGACGGACCATGGCGAGGTTCCCTACGACTACGTAATCCTGGCAGCCGGTGCGACGACGAACTTCTTTGGCATGGAGAGCGTAGAGAAGAATTCCTTCGGCATGAAGACGCTGCAGGAGGCCCTGCATATCCGCAACCATGTGCTCCACATGTTCGAGCGCGCGGATAAGGAACTGGACGATCCGGAGGAACGCAAACGCATGCTGACCTTCGTCGTGGTTGGCGGCGGTGCAACAGGCATCGAGGAGTCCGGCGCTATCTCCGAACTCATTGAGGTGCAGCGCAAGGAATTCCATCAGCTGGACTTCAGTCAGGTCAGCGTGCATTTGCTCGAGGCTATGGATACGGTGCTGCCGATGGTTTCCCCGCGCCTGCAAAAGCATACGATTGAAGTGCTGAAGAAAAAAGGCGTCCACGTGCATCTGCACGCTCAGGTGGCGGATTATGACGGCAAGGAGATTACCTTTAAAGACGGCACGAAGCTGCCGACGCGTACGGTGATCTGGGCAGCCGGCATCAAGGCTGTGCCCTTCGTGGCAAACTGCGGTGGCAAGACCGCACGCGGCGGCCGTATCGTCGTCGATGAGCAACTGCGCGTCGAGGGCGTCAAGGATGTTTTTGCAATCGGTGACTGCGCTTATTTCCAGCACGGAACGGAGCGCCCGCTGCCGACCGTGGCTCCGGTGGCGAACCAGCAGGCCAAGACGGCTTTCCACAACATCATGAAGCTGATCAAGGGCGAGAGTGACCTCGAGGCATTCCATTATAAAGATCTCGGTGCCATGGCGACCATCGGCCGCGGCGAAGCCGTTGTCAACAAGACGAGCATTAACCCGGAGATGACGGGCTTCCTCGCCTGGTGCGCATGGATGTTCGTGCATCTCCTGCGCCTCGCGGGTACGCATACGAACGTCACCGTAGCCCTGAAATGGTGCTGGAATCTCTTCTCTGGTGCCAGACTGGGCCGTATCATCACCAATATCAAGGTGTAATAAGCAGAGAGCCACTTTTGAAGGAGCGGAGCGACGCGCAAAAGCGTGCGAATCGCTTAGTCAGGTCGCCGCAAGGCGAGCTTGACATCCTTATCAAGAGTTGAGAGTTGGGAGTGCGGTTGCCGTTTAGGCAGTGGCTGTACTTCCAATTTTTTTTGTAAAAAGTGTTGACAGAAGCTGCAGGAACGTGTATCATAATACAAGTCGCC
>DEDT01000054.1 GCA_002350105.1 Selenomonadaceae bacterium UBA2897
CATCGCTTCAAGCGACTTTATTAGGATATCACCTTGAGTACTTTCTGTCAAGAACTTTTTGAAGCTCACCGCTCATCTCGTTCTTTCCCTTGCCGTATCTCTCAGCGACTTGTTATATAATACACGTCAGCGATGGATTTGTCAACTAAAAAATAAAATTTATTGAATCAGACCGAGATCCCTCAGCCAGCCTTCACAGTCGTGCGTCCAGTCATTGGTACTCGTATCCAGTTTATGCCCCAGGCCGAAACCGTGGCCGCCCTCGCGGTAGATATGCAGCTCCGCCTGAATGCCGTGCTGGCGCAGTGCCTGGAAATAGCGAATGCTGTTGATGGGCGGTACGACATCATCATCCGCCGCGCAAACGATGAACGCCGGCGGTGTCTGATCCGTCACATGCAGTTCCGAAGAATATTTCTGCTCATCGGCCTGCGAGGCCTGGCCATTCGTGAACATGCGCTTTTTCGTCCCCTGATGGGCATACTCCGGCAGCATCGAAATGACCGGATAGCCGAGAATCGAGAAGTCCGGACGTGCGGAGGCCTTGTCCTGCGCATCGACGAGCTTATATACCTGACGGTCATAGTTCGTGCTCACGGAAGAAGCCATGTGGCCGCCCGCAGAAAAGCCCATGATGCCAATCTTATCGGGATCGATGTTCCACTCCTTCGCATGAGAACGCACGATCCGCATGGCGCGCTGCCCATCCTCGAGCGAGACGTCCTGGCGATTCTTGTGCATGTTGCTCGGCAGACGATAGCGCAAGATGAAGACCGTAACCCCCTTCGGATTCAGCCAGTCTGCGACTTCATCGGACTCCTTGTCCATGACCACGCGCGCGTAGCCGCCGCCCGGGCCGACGATAATTGCCGTACCGTTCGGGTTTGCGGGCACATGCGCGATAAGTTGCGGCTTGTCGATGTTCGTCATGATGCGGTCATGATGTGCGGGGTCCTGGCTGCGCTCCGTAATCGTATTATGGAAATCAACATGCTCACTCCCCGGTGCTTTGTCGCCCGGCCACATCTGGATGGACTCGCCATCCTGCAGCGGTGCTGCCCCCACGATACCACCAGCGCCCAGAATGCCGACCATGAGACTGATCGTTAAAAGCTTTTTCCATTGCATCGAAAAACTCCTCCTTTTACCGCTATACAACAATTATAAATCATTGTAAAATGCGCATAAAGGGAGGATATTTAGACTTTCCTGCAATATTTTACGTTACCGGATCAAAAGAGAATCAACACCGTCAGAACTCCTGGAATGCCAAAAATGCCAGCGATGAGCGCTGTCAGGAACGTGATCTTGACGTGCAGGCCCAACAGGCTGATTACCCAGAGCATGACCGCACCGACGATACTGTTCGTCAGCAGTTTCCACAGAAGCTTCGCCGGGATAATGGCGAGCTTCGCGAGCAGGCAGAGCATGATGATGCCCACCGCAAAGGCGGCGACTGTCTCAAACATCAGATTTCCCTCCTGTTCTCCATGGCCTTGGCCAGCGTGACTTCATCGGCATACTCGAGGTCGCCACCCATCGGCAGGCCATGCGCGATGCGCGTGACGCGGATGCCCAGCGGCTTCAGGAGCTTCGCGAGGTACATCGCCGTCGCCTCGCCCTCCACACTGGGGTTCGTCGCCATGATGACCTCTTTGACCGTGTTGTCCATGAGGCGCGCGAGCAGTTCCTTAATACGCAGTTGATCGGGGCCGACGCCCTCCAGGGGTGACAGGGCGCCATGCAGCACGTGATAGACACCCTGATAGTCGCGCATGCGCTCCATGGCCGCAACATCCTGCGGCTGCTCCACCACGCATATAATGCTGTGATCGCGCTTTTCCGAGGCGCAAATCTGGCATGGATCCTGGTCCGTAAGGTTGAAGCAGGTGCTGCAATAGCCGATTTTTTCCTTAGCCTCAAGGATGGCCTGTGCCAGTGCCTGAGCCTTCGCTGGTTCCATGTCGAGCACGTGATAGGCGAGACGCACAGCCGTCTTGGCCCCGATGCCCGGCAACGCACGAAAATGCTCGATAAGCTGCGCCAGCGGTGCAATGTACTGCATCAGAGCAGTCCCGGCGGCAGACCGAGGCCGCTCGTGAGTTTGCCCATCTCCGAAGCCATCATATCATCGACTTTCTTCGTCGACTCATTGAATGCGGCCATGAGGAGATCCTGCAGCATCTCCACATCCTCCGGATCCACGGCGGACGGGTCGATGGTCAGGCTCTGCACCTGTTTCTCGCCGTTCATCACGATTTTCACTGCGCCACCGCCAGCCGAGACATCCACGGTCTTACGCTTCAGCTCGTCCTGCATCTTCTTCATTTCGTTCTGCATCTTCTGGACTTTCTTCATCATACCGGCCATGTTGCCCATATTGCCCATGCCACCAAACATATTGTTTCCTCCTCGTAATTGGCAGTAATTTCCTTCTATAAAAGTCTGACTGTTATTAGCCTAGCAGAGATTGCGGCCAACGTCAACCAGCCGCTGCTCATTCCTCCTCGGACGGCACGAAATCATCATCGTCGGGTGGTGGCGGTGCCTCAAAGCCCGTCGGCTCCTCTGACACGACTGGCGTTGTCCCGGCAGACTTTTGCCCTGCCGGTTGTTTCGGCACTGACGTTTCCTCCGCTGGCGGCGCTGGTGGCGTCGGCTTTGCCTGTTGCTGTACGGCTGGCTTTTCCACTTCGCCCTCGACACTCACGACCTTGCCGCCGAAGACCTTCAGCGCCTCGTCGAGTGGATGTCGCTCCTCCGGCGGCAATTTCTTCAGGTCGACGACGGCTTTTTCCTGTTTCTCAGCCTGCATCGACCTGACCGGCTTTTTCGCCGGCGCGGCCTGCTCCGGCGAGATGCTGCGCAAGGCGAGCTGCTGCCCCGTGACCTCCTCGATGACGGCCTCCAGCTTGCGCCGGTAGATATTCGTCGCCAATGTGCCGAGAAACGCCGAAGGGAACCAAAGCGTGAGCGTCGTCGCCGTGATCTCAGCGAACTTCGCCTTGCTGATGGAGGAGAGCACTTCCTGCCGGTTATCCGCCTTGAGCTTCGCCACGACCTGATCCCAGACGGCCTGTCCCTCAGGTGAAACCTCTTTAGGATCAGGCTCGGGGCTGCCGGGAGGCAGAGCCTTTTTCGGCTTTGATGCTTTAGGCAGCGGAACTTTGGCCGCCGACGCCGCAGGCTTCGCCGGTATGCCCTGCGCCAGCTGCGCCGTAACCTTGGCAAGCTGCGCCTCGAGTTTCGCAATACGCGCCTCGTCCTGCGTGTTGCCTGTAGCTGAAGCATCTGGCTGTGGTGCTGCAGCCCCTGCAAGCTCCGTCCCGGCCTCGCCAAGCTGGCCGTGGGCCAGCGCGAGCAGCGTGACCTCCACGCTGATACGTGGCTGTGGCGACCATTTCAGCTCGTTCATCGCATCGTGCAGACGTCCGATGATGGCCATGACCTGCTCCGGCGTGAAGAAATGGCTCTGCTCCTGCAACACCTCCTGCTGCTCGGCGTAGAGGTCCATGTGCGCAAGGCTGCCCGCCGCCTGATAAATCATAAGGCTGCGGAAATGCAGCGAGAGCTCGGCGAGAATCTGCCGCAGCTCCTTGCCGTCGCGCAGGAGCTCCGCGATGATTTCCAATACCTGCTGGGCCTCGTGCTGCGCGATGGCCGCCGTAATGCGGTAGATCCAGTCGTGGCCCACGAGGCCGAGGATCTGCCGCACGCGTTCCGCCGTAATCTTATCCTCCGTGAGCACGGAGCACTGGTCGAGGATGGAGAGCGCATCGCGCAGTCCGCCGTCGGCCTGCACGGCGATCATGGCCAGCGCCTCATCCTCGGCCTGCATGCCCATCTGTTCCACGATCGTATGCAGGCGCGCCTCGATATCCTCCACCGTGATGCGATGGAAGTCGTAGCGCTGGCAGCGCGACTGGATGGTCGGCGGCACCTTGTGCGCCTCGGTCGTCGCAAGGATGAACACGACGTGCTCCGGCGGCTCCTCCAGTGTCTTTAAAAGAGCATTGAAGGCCTCCGAGGTCAGCATGTGCACCTCATCGATGATGTAGACCTTGTAGCGGCCCTCAGCGGGCGCGAATTTCACGGTCTCGCGCAGGTCGCGGATCTCATCGATGCCGCGGTTCGAGGCCGCGTCGATCTCAAAGACGTCCATGGCCGTGCCGCCCATGATCTTTTGGCACTGCTCGCATTTGCCACAGGGGTCGGGTGTCGGCCCCTCAGCACAGTTCAATGCCTTCGCAAGGATCTTCGCCGTACTCGTCTTGCCGGTACCACGTGGTCCCGCGAAGAGATAGGCATGACCGATGCGCCCCGTAGTGATCGCCTGCGAAAGCGTGCGGCTGATGTGATCCTGCCCCACGAGGTCCTTGAAGCTCTGCGGCCGCCATTTGCGATATAGCGCCATATAGGCCATGCTCTCATCCTCCTCTATTCCTCTATATGCAACAAAAAGCCGCACCCTGCAGGCGCGGCTATCATCTAAACTCCTTTTTCACGTCGAACCACAGCCCTCAGGCACCCTCGCGGCACATGAGGCGGTTCACTTAACGCTGCTTCCTTCCGGACCTGACGTGGTTCATGAGACCCCATTGCGCGAGACCAGAACGCTGCGGCCCGACCTGAAAAAGGAGCAAAAGGCAAAATAAATAAAAAAATGGCGGAGAGTGAGAGATTCGAACTCTCGATACAGGTTTCCCCGTATACACGCTTTCCAGGCGTGCTCCTTCAACCACTCGGACAACTCTCCACAATGCTCTACCAAAAAAGCTATTCAGTTTTTTGCTCGCTTGTCGCTCACAACGATAACTATTTTAGCAGAGCGGGCAGGGCTTGTCAACACTTTTTTCGCACAAGCCGCAAATTATTTTAGAAAAACTCATCCATGGCCAAAATGACGTCGAAGACGCCCAGACCGGAGAAGACACGCGCGGCGAGCTGGTGACTGCCATCCGGCGTCACATTCGCACCGCAGCGTGGCAACTCGAGCTCCGCCTCCTGCTCACGGGCCGCAAGCTCGCGCGTAAAGAGGCCGCTGTAAACGTTCATAAACTCCTGCACGCAGTCAATGGCAACCGCATCCACCTCAGAAAATTTCATGCCACTGTACGCCTCAGCCATAGCCAGAAACACGGGTGTCTGCGCCTGAATGCTGCCCACGAGCGACACATCCCCGCTGAACTGCTGCGAGACGGTATAGGTCTCCCCCTGCAGGCTGTTCGCGATGGTCACTGGCTGCAAGCCCAGTACACAGGGCACATGCATGTCCTGACGAAAGCAGTGCATGAACAGGCAGAGATAGTCACCGTAGAGCTGCAGCTCCGGCCCGTACTCCTTGCCCGAGGCTTTGGCCAGCTGCTGCACTGCATGGTGAACGGGCTGCACATCGAGCCCCTCATCGGGGAGCTCCCGTGCCAGCACCTGCTCCTGATCCCCAGGATCCACCTCCTGCAACTGCTGCACGAGCTCTGCGGGGGCGTACTTGCCCATGTTCACCAGGCACTGCGCGAAATCGACTTCATTCATTTCCGCTGGCATCAGCATCGACCTTCTTCCTCACGGCAGCAACAGCTTTGGCAATCTGCTCGGACGTATAAGGCTTTTGAATGAAATCCATCGCGCCCATCTTCAGCGTCGTCATAAGCTTTTTCGGTGTACCAGCCGAAGAAAGCATGATCACGGGCAGATCTGGTGCCACCTCCTTGATGACCTGCAGTGCCTCGATGCCGCCCACCTCGGGCATCACGATATCGAGGAATACGCAGTCCGGCTGCGACTGCAGCACATCCATGATCGCATCCTTGCCGTTTTCAGCTTCCACGACTTCACAATCCAGCTGCTCGAGTTCGTCGCGCAGTTTCATGCGCAGCAGCTTCGAATCATCCGTAATCAGTACCTTTAATTTTCTATCCAAAATACTTCGCCTCCACGCGCAAGCCAGGCTTTCACCCGTATCAGATAATTTACCAGATAATCCAACAATTTTTTTATTCGCCATCCGGGGCTTATTTCCCTGCTTCAGATTACAAAAAAGCGCCGCGTTTTTTTCGCAGCGCCCAAAGGGATATTTTCTATTCAGGGGGATATTTTACCAGATGAAGAGGCCGGCGATACCAGCGGACATCAGCGAAACGAGGATACCCGAAAGCAGCATGTAGCCGACGTTACGGGAAATGAGCTCGTTCTTGCTGTCATCGACCATGCCCTTGAAGCAGCCGATGATCATACCGATGGTGGAGAAGTTCGCAAACGACGTAATGAACACCGTCAGCACGCCCTGCATGTGCGGGCTGAACGTATCCATAATATCCTTGACATTCAGCATGACGACGAACTCATTCGTGACGAGCTTCGTGCCCATGTACTGAGCCAGCGTGAAGGCCTCACCAGCGTCGAGACCAAGCAGCCAGGCAAACGGGAACATGATGCAGCCGAGGATATTCTCCAGCGTGATGACCGGATTGATGCACATGAGCAGCATGTCGATGCATTTTGCCAGTGCAACGAAGGCGATGACATTGGCGCAGATGATCAGCACCAGGCGGCCGGCGCCCAGGATGGAGTCACCGAGGAAGGAGAAAAACGGCTTGCGCTCGACACCCTCATCATTGAACGAAGCGATGACATCCTCTTCCTCGCTGATCTTGACGGGGTGCAGCAGGTTCGTGACAATCAGGGCGTTGATGACGTTCAGGGGTACAGCCGTGATGATGAACTTCGCGGGCATCATCTGGGTGTACACGCCGATCAGAGCAGCCGTGACACAGCTCATGGACATCATGGCGAGCGTCAGGCAACGATCAGCCTTCATGCGTTTCAGCTGCAGGCTGGAGACAGCCAGCGACTCCGTGTTGCCGAGGAACATCATCTCGATGGCGAAGAAGGACTCGAACTTCGGCTCACGCGTGAGGAAAGCGAGGACTTTGCCAATCCATTTGATGATAAACGGCAGCACACCCGTATAGGTCAGGATATCGAAGAGCGGCACGACGAAGAGGATTGGCAGCAGGGCCGAGGTGAAGAAGTTCATCTGGCCGCCCGCGGGATGAACCCAGTCCGGGAACGCGAACGCGATACCTTCATAGGATACGTTGATCAGCCAGACGAAGGCCGCTGCCGCGCCGGAAATAATGTCGCGGCCGATGGGGAACGCCATGAGGAACCAGGCGATGAAGAAATTCAGCGCGACGAGCACGCCGATGCTGCGCCAGTTGATATCCTTGCGCTTTTTCGAGAAGAGCACGCCGATGCCGATGAAGACCAGCACGCCCAGCAGGTTAATGAATAACATGGGAACAATACTCCTATCCAATGTGTAGATGATTTCGGCACAAGGGACACGCGTCCCTTGCAATGTGTTCAATTATAACTCACATGTCCTCATCCGTAAAGGCATAAGGCAAGAGTTCGGCAAGCGTTACTGTCTTGCGGGCATCTTTGAGGTTCGCCATGATGATTTTCGGGATCTTGAATTCGGCAATGAACTGACGGCACATACCGCAGGGCGAGCACGGCCCCGGCGTATCGCCGACGACGGCGAGAGCGACGATATCGCGCTCCCCCTCCGAAACGGCCTTGACAATCGCCGTGCGCTCGGCGCAAATGCCGACCGGATAGCTCGCGTTCTCGATATTGCAACCGCCAAATACCTTGCCACTCTTCGTCAGCACAGCCGCACCGACAGCGAAATGAGAGTACGGGCTGTAGGAATGCTCGCGGTATTCTATGGCTTTCTGTACGAGTTCTTCGTCTGTCATGGGATATTCCTCCTCACTTCATCTGCTCAATATTTCTCGACTTTATCCTTCTCTACGCGTGCGTAGACGAGCGGTTCCTTCGCCGGCTGCATATCGCCGATCGTGATGGCCTCGCGATACATCTTCTCCGCATCGGCGAGAGAAGACTCCTTCGAGGTGTAGAGCGTGACCAGCGTGTCGCCCTTCTTCACGGCATCGCCGTACTTCTTGTGCAGGATGAGGCCTGCGCTGAAATCGATGCTGCTCTCCTTGGTCTCGCGGCCAGCGCCGAGCACGACGGAGGTCTCGCCGATCTCCTCGGCGTTCATCTTCGTGATGAAGCCGTCACGGTCTGCCTTGACCTCTGCCTTGAACGGGGCCTGCTTGAACTTCTTGTAGTCGCGCAGCACGCTGTCGTCGCCGCCCTGGGCCTTGACCATCTGGCAGAACGTCTCGAAGGCGCTGCCATCGGCGATGGATTTCTCCGCCATCTTGCGGCATGCCTCCGGCGTGCCCTTGCCCACAAGGTAGAGCATGTTGGCGGCCAGCTGCAGGGAAACCTCACGCAGATCATCGGGGCCTTTGCCCTTCAGCACATCCATGGACTCCATGACCTCGATGCTGTTGCCGATGCCGTAGCCCAGCGGCGTATCCATATCCGTGATCAGCGCAACCGTGCGGCGGCCGGCACCCTCACCGATATTGACCATCGTCTGGGCGAGCTTGATGGAGTCATCCAGCGTCTTCATGAAGGCACCGGAGCCCGTCTTGACATCGAGCAGGATGCAGTCAGAGCCCGCTGCAAGCTTCTTGCTCATGATGGAGGAAGCGATCAGGGGGATGCAGTCCACCGTGGCCGTGACATCGCGCAGTGCATAAAGCTTCTTGTCTGCCGGTGCGAGGTTGCCGGACTGGCCGATGACACTGACACCGCACTTGTTCACCGTATCGAAGAACTGCTCGCGGGAAAGTGCCGTCTGGTAGCCCGGGATGGACTCCAGCTTGTCGACCGTACCGCCCGTATGGCCGAGGCCACGGCCGGACATCTTCGCGACCTTGCCGCCGCAGGCTGCAACGATTGGGGCCACGATGAGGGTCGTCTTGTCGCCGACGCCGCCCGTGGAGTGCTTATCGACTTTCTTGCCCTCGATGGCGGAGAGATCGATCATGTCGCCGGACTTGGCCATGACCTTCGTGAGCTCCGTGATCTCGTGGGAGTTCATGCCCTTGAACCAGATGGCCATGAGCATCGACGACATCTGGTAGTCGGGGATCTCGCCAGCCACGTAACCGTTGATCATGTACTCGATCTCGGCATCCGTGAGCTCGCCGCCGTGTTTCTTCTTCGTAATCAGGTCATACATACGCATGGTGAATATCCTCCTCTATGATAATCCGTCTGTATTCTTTCATTAATCCGCAAGGATGCGCGGCAGGACGCTCTCGCCCTTCGTCGTGAGCTCAGCGCCGAACATGTCAGCCACTGTCGCGCCAATCATCGCAAAGGTCGGATACGTGCCGAGGTTCAGGCCCTTTTTGATGTGCTGGCCGTAGATGAGCCAAGGCACATACTCGCGCGTGTGATCCGTGCCCGCCGCACCGGGGTCGCAGCCGTGGTCAGCCGTAATCATGAGCACGTCATCCTCGCGCATCTTCTTCAGGAACTCGCCGAGCTGCTGGTCGAACTCCGTGGCAGCCTGCGCGTAGCCGTCGATGTTGCGGCGATGGCCGTAGACCATATCGAAGTCCACGAGGTTCACGAAGCACAGGCCCGTGAAGTCCTCATCCATGACCTTGAGTGTCTTCTCCATGCCGTCCTTGTTATCCTTGTTCACACCCAGCGAACGGCTCACGCCACGACCTGCGAAGATATCGGAAATCTTGCCGACGCCGATGGTGTCGAGTCCCTTGCGCTGCAGCGCATCGAGCATCGTGTCGCCCGTCGGGTCAAGGCTGAAGTCATGGCGGCGCGGCGTGCGCGTGTAGTTCGGATACTCACCGATGTACGGGCGCGCGATGATGCGACCGACGCCGTATTTGCCCTGCATGAGCTTGCGGGCCGTGCGGCAGTAATCGTAGAGCTGCTCGACAGGCACATCGTCCTCGTGTGCAGCAATCTGCAGCACGGAGTCAGCGGACGTGTAGACGATGAGGCCGCCCGTCTCCTTCTGCTCGCGGCCGTAGTCGTGGATGACGGCCGTACCGGAATACGGCTTGTTGCAGAGAATCTTCTTGCCAAAAGCCTTCTCCAGCATCTCGATGCACTCCGGCGGGAAACCGTCCGGGAACGTCGGCATCGGCTGCTCGGAAATGACGCCGCCAATCTCCCAGTGGCCCGTCGTCGTATCCTTGCCGCGCGAGAGCTCCCGCAGGCGGGCAAACGTGCCGATAGGATCCGCCTCAGGCGTGCCGCAACCCACGCCGTCGATATTGAAGAGGCCGATCTTCTTCATGTTCGGCGTCGCGTATTTGGGCGACTGGGAAATGGATTTCAGCGTATTGCAGACGTCGTCGCCGAAGTCCGGGGCATCCGGCTCACGGCCGATACCGTAGCTGTCCAGCACGATGACGAAGCAGCGTTTAATCTTGCTCATGATATGCCCTTCTTTCTATATATTAAAGTTCGTCTTTCAATACTTTGACGGCGGCACTGCAGCCGAGGCGGTCACAGCCGAGCTCCAGGTACTCTTCCATTTCTTCGCGCGTATGGATGCCACCTGCCGGCTTCATGCGCACGTCCGGACCGATGTGCTCCTTGAAGAGCTTGATGTCCTCGACCGTCGCGCCCTTCGGGCCAAATCCCGTGGAAGTCTTGATGAAGTCCGCACCGGCCTCGGTCACGCACTGGCAGGCTGCGATCTTCTCTTCCTTCGTAAGGAAGCAGGTCTCAACGATGACCTTCAGCACACGATCGCCGACGAGGCTCTTGAGAGCCTTGATCTCGCCCGTCACATAATCCGTGTTGCCTTCCTTCAACGCACCCACGTTGATGACCATGTCGATCTCGCTCGCGCCATCCGCCAGTGCCTGCGCCGTCTCGGCGAGTTTCGCGGCCGTGTTGCAGTTGCCGTTCGGGAAGCCGACCACCGTCGCAATCTTAATCTTGTCGCCGTACGTCTCCTTGACGCGTTTAACGAAACAGGACGGAATCATGGCCGTGGCCGTATGATACTGCTGCACCTCGTCGCAGATGCGCTGGATGTCCTGCCAGGTCGCATCCTGCTTGAGGTACGTATGGTCTACTTTGGCCAGGATTTCTTGAGCTTTCATCTTGGATATTTCCCCCTATTGACAATAGTCTGACAAATTGTTTTACCAGACATTTTCTTGTTTGCTATGCTCTTATTCTAACGCGCTTTATTCCGAATAAAAAGGCCGTGTGTCTCTAATTCACAGAAATTAAACGAAAACATCCACCAAGGCAAAATAAAACAAGCCCCATCCCGCCAAAAGGGATAAGACTTGTTAAAGTGGAGGTCAGGCTCGCCTGACGGCGACCTGACTAAGCGACTCACTCGCATTTGCGCGTCACTGACGTTCCTTCAAATGCGGTTCGCTGCTTACAAACGCGGTTCCCTACTTATCTATCTCCAGTCCCGCGTTCTTGCGTGCGGCGTACTCGCGGTCGAGGATGCCCAGTACCACGAGGTTCTCATAGATGCCGTTGGTGATGATGGTCTCGCGGATCAGCCCCTCGCGCTTGAGGCCCTCGCTCTCGTAGACATGCAGGGCGCGGGCATTGTATTCCTTGCAATCGAGCCACGCGCGATGGAACTTCAGATCTTCGAAGTTCCATGCCTTCAGCAGCTGCAGGGCCTCATGGCCGTAACCCTGCCCCTTCTTGTCGATGAGGATATGCATCCACTCGGCTTCCTTCTGCTCCGTGTGCAGGCCGTTCACCAGCAGATAGCCCACGGCCTCGCCGTCTGCGATGGTCTCCACGATGATGTCCAGCGAGCCCAATTTTTGGCCATTCTCGATGATGTTCTGGTGGAACTCGCGATCAAAGGGCACGATGAAGGGCACATTCGCCGGATCGTACTCCAGCCGCATGATGTAGTCGAGATCCGCCAGCGTCGCCACCCGCAGCCGCAGCCGCCGTCCCGTATGCAGGATTACCGCCTTTTCTGCCGCCATAATAATGCCTTCTTTCTGCTTGCCATGTTATAATGATACCATTAGTATAGGCGGCAATGAGCAAAAAAACAAGCTCCCGCAGGAAAAGCCGAAAAGGCTAGATAGCCCCGCGGTAATGCTGTATAATAAAAATAAACAAACCAAAAGGGGGCTATACTATGGAACAGGCGGTGCGATTGGATCCGGTGCCGGTGGAAATGATTGACGGTAAAGTGTGCATGATGTCGCCACGACCTTTTATCGCACATAATATCATTATTGCCAACCTCACAACAATTTTTGGCACTTATCTGAAGGGCAAGCCGTGCATGGTGTTTTCCGATGGTGTTGACGTACATCTGGATGAAAAGAACACTTTTATACCCGATGTGATGATTGTCTGCAACCATGACATCATCAAACCCAATGCGTTGTATGGAGCACCTGACCTGGTGGTAGAGGTGCTCTCTCCCTCCACGGCCATGCACGACCGCGGGCCGAAGATGAAGGCATACGCACGAGCTGGCGTTAGGGAATACTGGATTGTCGCCGCCGGCACGCGCTCCGTCGAGGTCTACCTGAACCAGGGCGGCCGGTTCGAGCTCGACCACGTATATACAGACTTCACGGAACTGGAATGGCAGTCTCTGGACGCTGACGAGCAGGCAGCGGCGCGCCGCTATATCAAGGTTTCGTTCTACGATGATTTACTGGTTGACATCAAGGAAGTATTTGACAAAATCCATATAGTATGAAGGCCGTAACAATGGACAGGAAGGTGTAACATGTCATTTAATTTTTCCCTGCTGCAAGGCATCGATTTGAGCCAGCTGCTGGAGCTGTTGCTGCTGCCCGGCTGCATTTTGCTCGCGGCACTCACCCTGGGCATCACGCTGAACAAGATCATCAACCGGCGCATCAACCAGCAGCTCACGGGAGAAGAGAGCTCGTGGCAGTTTATCCTCATCCATGCGATGAAGGGAACGCCGATCTCATTCTGCCTCGTCAGCGGCCTGTACTGGATTGTCGGCACGATTGATATCCCGCCGCAGCTCACGAAGCTCTTTTCCTACATCCTGTTCACGGTCATCGCGCTGACCATCACGCGCATCGTCGCCCGCACGGTACAGGGACTCGTGCAGCTGCGCATCGAGAACTCGCAGGAGCCCCTGCCAAAGACGACCCTGCTCGACACCATCCTCAACATCCTCATCTACGCGATGGGCATACTTATCGTCCTGCAATACTACGGCATCTCCATCACCCCGCTGCTCACCGCCATGGGCGTCGGCGGCATGGCCGTCGCCCTCGCACTGCAGGAGACGCTGGCGAACATCTTCTCCGGCCTGCATCTCATCCTCTCCAAGCAGCTGAAAATAGGCGACTACATCAAGCTCAGCACGAATGAATCCGGCCGCGTCACGGACATCACCTGGCGCTTCACCACCATCGTGCCCGTGGGCGAAGGCAACATGGTCGTCATCCCGAACCAGAAAATCGCCTCGGCGACCATCACGAACTACTCCATGCCACACCGCGATATCCTCATCAGCGTGCCCGTCGGCGTCGCCTACGACAGCGACCTCGAACAGGTCGAACAGGTCACGGTGCAGGTGGCCGACGAGGTACTCGAAGAAGTCGACCATGCCGTAAAGCAGGAACCCTTCGTGCGATTCACCGCCTTCGGCGAATCGAGCATCGATTTCCAGGTATTCATGCATTCGAGCAATTTCGACAACCAGGCGCGCATCAAGCACGAATTCATCAAGCGCCTGACAAAAAAATATCGCGAGCTCGGCATCGAGATTCCTTACCCCGTGCGCACGGTCATCCAAGAGAAAGACTAGGCTTTGCCCCGCTTTCCACAAAATTATCCCCAGCTTTTCCACAGCTGGGGATAACTACTATATGTAGTTTTAACTATTGACTGTCACCACTAGATATTGTATAATTTAGTCCCGATGGCAAACGAGATATAGTCTTGTATCCCGCCTCTGCCCACAATATCTGGTAGATAAGGCCCCGTACGGGCCCACGATAAAAGGAAAAGGTGATAGCCATGACAGCTATGAGAGTGAACGATATCGAAGTAACCGTGGACGGCCTGCAGGGCGTTTCGGAGAATGAAGCGCTGAACTACATCCACTACGTCGAAGATCAGACGAACGAGCGCGTACAGACGCTCCACCTCTCTCCCGCCGCCGATGGCAGCGTCAAGGTGGACTATGCGTTGCAGCCACAGAAGTTCGAGCGCATCCGCCGCATCACGGGCTATCTCGTGGGCACGGTGGACCGCTGGAATAACGCCAAGCAGGCGGAGCTCCACGACCGCGTCAAGCACGGCCTGCACTGAGGCACGCCATGCAGCTGCGCATCGCCGGCACGGCGGATGACTCCATCGTCGATGGTGAAGGCATCCGCTTCACCGTGTTCGTACAGGGCTGTCCGCGCCGCTGTCCCGGCTGCCACAATCCCGAGACCCAGAGCTACACGGGCGGCCGACTCACGACGACCGAGGCTATCCTCGAGGCCTACGGCAGGAACCCGCTGCTATCCGGCATCACGTTCTCGGGCGGTGAGCCCTTCACCCAGCCCGCCCCGCTCACGCGCCTCGCCAAGGCCGTACACGCACGCGGCCAGGATGTCTGGTGCTACACGGGCTACACCTTCGAGGAACTTCAGGCATTGAAGAATCCCGCCGTAAACGAGCTGCTCCGCAACCTCGACGTACTCATCGATGGCGAGTTCATCTACGAGCAACGTGACCTCACGCTGAAGTTCCGCGGCTCCCGCAACCAGCGCCTCATCGACGTCCCCGCTACGCTGGCCAGGGGGCACGTCATCGAGAAGAAGCTTGATGATTGACAGACACAGCCTCACGCAGGCTGTGTTTTTGCGTTCCGGGAGATTTTGTATTTTCTTGTCTTTTCGCGTATGCCATCTGCGTTTTTCCTCGCCTTTAGCAGGAATTCAGCAATAAAGCGCGAAATAAAGCTATAGAACCAAAACAAAGGGGGCTTGCCTATGCAGGGGGATGGAGAAATCACGCGGATTCTCGTGCCTGTGGATGGGTCGGAGACCTCGGACCGCGCCGTGCGCATGGCTGCGAAGATTGCCGCAGGCGTCGGGGCCAAGATCTACCTGCTGCATGTATCGCATTTCGACCGCACGACAGATGATGTGCGCGAGTCATGGCTGCCGGACAGCATTACAGCACCGGTGGGCGAGCAGGAAGAGGCCATCATGGCACAGGCGAAAGCGCTGATTCCCCCCGGGGTGACAGCGGAATGCCACCACCGCACGGGAGCGGCTGCCGAGCAGATCCTCGCCTTCGCCCGCGCGCATCAGCCAGAGCTCATCGTCATCGGCGGGCGCAAGGTCAGCGTCGTAGAGGGCTTCCTGATGGGCAGCGTGAGCCGCGACGTCCTGCGGGACTCCCCGATTTCCGTGCTGGTTATCAAGTAAGCAACAAGCATTAAGGAGGTTTTATCATGATGAAGAATATTCTCGTACCAGTTGATGGTTCAGAGGGCTCGGACCGCGCGGTAGCGGAGGCTATCGACCTCGCGGGGGCCATTGGCGCCAAGATCAATTTCCTCTATGTCGCCAACATCAATCAGCTGGCCATCAATGCCTGCCTCTCCGATGCCATTCTGGAGGCCGTGACGAAGGCCGGCAACGTTATCCTCGACCGTGCGATGGAGATGGTACCCTCGGGCATCGATAAGGAAGCCTTCTCCGAGACGGGTTCCCCCGCCGTGGTCATCCTCGACTTCGCCACGAGCAACGACATGGACCTCATCGTCATGGGCAGCCGCGGCCTCGGCGTCGTCAAAGGCGTACTGCTCGGCAGCGTGAGCCAGTACATCGTGGAGCAGTCGAAGTGCCCCGTACTGGTCGTGAAATAAACATACCCAAACAGAGGATTTTCTGGCAGGGCCTTCGGGCTCTGCCTTTTTGCTGCCAGAATTATCTTACGGTTTACAAAGGCCGGTTAAATTTTATATAATGGTACGGAATACTTAATGATTCATTTTGCCATTGTTTTATTTATCGAGAAAGGAAAGAACACATGCTATTCCTGATTGCCTTATCGCCAATCCTTTGGCTGATTGTGGCCCTCTCCGTCCTCCATATGTCGGCGTGGAAAGCCTGCTCACTGGCGCTCATCATCGCGCTCGGCTGTGCGCTCGGCGTCGAAGGTATGACGACCGCCCACGCCATCCAGGCCGTGCTGCAGGGCGTGGCCCTCGCCTGCTGGCCGATCCTGCTGGTCATCGTGGCCGCCATCTTTACCTACAACCTCACACTGCACACCAAGGGCATGGACGTCATCAAGCAGATGCTGACCTCCGTCTCCAGTGACCGCCGCGTGCTCATCCTGCTCATCGGCTGGGGCTTCGGCGCCTTCCTGGAGGGCATGGCCGGCTTCGGTACGGCCGTGGCCATCCCTGCGGGCATGCTTGCGGGCATCGGCGTCAATCCCGTGCTCGCGGCCTCGGTCTGCCTCGTCGCCAACTCCGTACCGACGGCCTATGGCTCCATCGGCATTCCGTTGGTCACGCTCTCGAGCGTCACGGGCATCGACGCCGTCAAGCTCGCGAGCTACACCTGCCTGCAGCTCGCACCCATCACCTGCCTCTGCCCGATCATTATGACGATCGCGGCTGGCGGCTCGCTCAAGGCCCTCAAGGGCATGGGACTCATCATCATCGCGGCTATCCTCGGCTTCCTCGTACCGGAACTCGTGGTCGCCACGCTCGTCGGTCCGGAGCTGGCCGTCGTCGCGGCTGCCATCGGTGCCATCGGTGCCATCGTCGCCGCCGCCAAAATGTTCCCGGTCAATGATCCGGCCTATGCGATGGATACGCATCAGGATACCGAGCCCGTGACCATGCAGCGCGGCATCATCGCCTGCCTGCCCTTCATCCTGATTTTCTTCTTCCTGCTCTTCACCTCGAAGCTCGTACCCTTCCTGCATGACCCACTGTCCGCGATCAAGACGAGCGTTGAGATCTACGAAGGCGCGGCGCCCTACACCTTCACCTGGGTAGCTACGCCAGGCGTGCTCATCCTGCTGGCAGCCTTCATCGGTGGCCGCGTGCAGGGTGCCGGTTTCGGCGAGATGGTCGGCGTACTCTCGCGTACCTTCGTGAACCTGCGCTTCACCATGCTCACAATCATCACGGTCATCGCCACGGCTGAGGTCATGGGCTTCAGCGGCATGACGCATCAGATTGCCGACACGGCCGTCGCGGCTACGGGCACGGGATATCCCGCCATCGCGGCCTTCATCGGCTCCGTCGGTACCTTCATCACGGGCTCCGCGACCTCGAGCTGCGTGCTCTTCGGCAAGCTGCAGACCGATGCAGCCATGGCCATCGGTGCCTCGGAGAACGTCCAGGCCTGGATTGCCTCGGCCAACGCGACGGGCGCCTGCGCGGGCAAGATGATCTCCCCGCAGACCATTGCCATTGCCATCGGCGCCATCGGCGTCAGCGGCGTAGACAGCCAGCTGCTGCGCTTCGCCGTCAAAGTCTATCTGCCCTACATCATCCTCATGGGCTGCATCGTCTTCTTCGGTCAGGCCCTGGTCGGCTGAAACCGCGTTTTCGCCTGAATCGCAGCCAAGGAATAAACGCATATACCCAAAATAACGGCTCCGCCATTTGGCGGAGCCGTTATTTTCATACCAGGATCAGAACTCTGTCTTCGTTGCACGCAGGCGTGCCATGGCACGTCCCAAAGCAAGCTCTGCGCGTTTGATATCGATGTTCTCAGCCTCGGGCGCATGCTGATGGAATTTCTCAATACGCTCTTTGGCGCGGTCCATCGCTTCCTTGGCCCGGTTGATATCGATGTCGATAGGCATCTCGGCAGCTTCAGCGAGCACCGTGATCTTCTCCGGCGTGACCTCCATAAAACCACCGGCTACAGCGATGAGCTGTTCATCGCGATCCTTGTCGAGGCGCACGCGCATGGCATGCGGCACGAGACCGGTAACGAGCGGTGCGTGGTGCGGCAGGATACCGAGCTCGCCACCCGTCGAGCGGACGATGAGCATGGAGATATCCTCGGTGAAAACCACCTTATCCGGCGAAACAACTTCCAGCTTGATCGTAGACATGGTTATCATGCCTCCTCTTGCAGCTTCTTCGCCTTCTCCACAGCCTCTTCAATCGTACCTACCATGTAGAACGCAGCCTCTGGCAGATCATCATACTTGCCCGAGAGAATCTCCTTGAAACCACGGATCGTATCTTTCAGGTGCACGTATTTACCCGGCGAACCCGTGAACACCTCCGCCACGAAGAACGGCTGCGAAAGGAAACGCTGGATCTTGCGCGCACGGGAAACCGTGAGCTTATCCTCATCGGAGAGCTCCTCCATGCCGAGGATGGCGATGATATCCTGCAAGTCCTTGTACTTCTGCAGCACAGCCTGCACGCCACGGGCGACTTTGTAGTGCTCCTCGCCGATGACCTGCGGGTCAAGGATGCGGCTCGTGGAGTCCAGCGGATCGACGGCCGGATAAATACCGAGCTCAGCGATCTGGCGCGAAAGAACGGTCGTGGCATCCAGATGGGTGAACGTACCCGCTGGTGCCGGGTCCGTCAGGTCATCGGCAGGCACGTAGACGGCCTGTACCGACGTGATAGAACCCTCTTTCGTCGAGGTGATGCGCTCCTGCAGGGCACCGATATCCGTGGACAGCGTCGGCTGATAACCAACGGCGGACGGCATACGGCCGAGCAGGGCGGAAACCTCGGAACCAGCCTGGATGAAACGGAAGATGTTATCGATGAACAGCAACACGTCCTGATGCTCGACATCGCGGAAATACTCCGCCATAGTGAGTCCCGTCAGGGCAACGCGCATACGTGCTCCTGGCGGCTCGTTCATCTGGCCATAGACGAGAGCCGTCTTGTCGATAACGCCGGACTCCTTCATCTCGCCCCAGAGATCGTTACCCTCACGGGTACGCTCGCCGACACCGGCGAACACGGAATAGCCGCCGTGTTCCGTTGCGATATTGTGAATGAGCTCCATGATGAGGACGGTCTTGCCGACGCCTGCGCCGCCGAACAGACCCGTCTTACCGCCGCGGGAATACGGAGCCAGCAGGTCGATGACCTTGATGCCCGTCTCCATGATGGATGTGGACGTCTCCTGTTCCTCGAACTTCGGTGCCGGACGATGGATGGACCAATGATCCGCTGCCTTGACCGGCGTCGGATCCTGGTCAACGGTCTGGCCGAGGACGTTGAAGATACGGCCCAGGCAGCCCTCGCCGACTGGTACCGAAATCGGTGCGCCCGTATCCTCAGCTTCCATGCCACGCTGCAGGCCGTCCGTAGAGCTCATGGCGATGCAGCGGGTCACGCTGTCACCGAGGTGCTGCATGACCTCGACGACGAGATCGATGTCGAGGTTCTCAGCCTTGCCCTTGATGGTGACTGCGTTGAGAATGGCCGGCAGCTCGCCTGCCGGAAACTCAATATCTACGACAGGTCCGATGACCTGTACGACTTTACCTTTTGCCAATGGTAAACCTCCTTTGGATTTACACTATTCAAGAGCCGCGGCGCCGCCCACGATCTCCGTGAGCTCCGTCGTGATGCCGGCCTGGCGTACCTTGTTGTAGTAGAGATCCAGCTTATGCATGAGGTCATCGGCGTTATCCGTCGCGTTGCTCATGGCATTCATGCGCGAGCTGACCTCACTGGCGGCCGACTGCAGCATCGAGGCATATACCGTCGTGTAAAGATACTGCGGGAGCAGGAACCCAAGCACCGTAGCCGCATCCGGCTCGTAAATGTATTCGGTGTGGATACCCGTATCCCCGTTACCTTCATGCTTGAAAGGCAAGAGCTGCACAGACTGCGCTTCGCAGCTGATCGCCGAGATGAACCTGGTATAGACCATGTATACCTCTTTGACATCGCCCGTCTCGAACCGCTTGATCAGCTCCATTGCAATGCGGCGGGCCGTCTCGAAATCCGGACGGTCGCTCATGCCGACATAGCTTTGGACGACATTAAATCCGCGGTTGCGGAAATGCGTGACCCCCCGGCGGCCGGTCACGATCAGCTGCGTGTTCGCCTTGTCCTCGACGAGGGCATGTGCGGCTTTGCAGGCATTGCTGGTGTAGGCACCGGCGAGTCCCTTATCCGCCGTCATGACGAGGATAAGGCGCTTGCCCGTCTCATGGGTCTCCAGCAGAGGATGGCGGAAATCCGCCCCCGCATTGGCTGCGATCTCCTGCACCACCTGAACGACTTTCTCAGCATAGGGACGGTTGGCATTGGCTGCCTCTTTGGCCCGGCGCAGACGCGAGGTGGCGACCATGTTCATCGCACTCGTGATCTGCCTCGTACTCTTGACGCTCTTGATGCGATGGCGAATATCTTGTAAACTAGCCAAAAAGAATCACCTCGCTGCCTTAAGCCATCTTATAAGTTACAGTTTCCTTGAACTCCTCAATGGCAGCTTTCAGCTCGGCCTCCAGCGCATCATCCAGTTTCTTCTGGTCGATAATCTTCTGGCCGACTTCTGGATGCTGCGTGTGCATGAACTTCAGGAAGTCCGCCTGGAACTGCACGACCTTCTCCACAGGGATATCCACGAGGAAGCCCTTGACGGCCGTGTATATGACCATAATCTGGTCCTGCACCAAAAGCGGGCTGTACTGCGCCTGTTTCAGCGTCTCCACCATGCGGGCGCCGCGATCCAGCTCGGCCTTGGTCGTCTTATCGAGGTCGGAGGCGAACTGCGAGAACGCTGCCAACTCACGATACTGTGCGAGGTCGAGACGCATCGTACCTGCGACCTGCTTCATCGCCTTGATCTGAGCGGAACCACCGACACGGGATACCGACAGACCGACGTTGATAGCCGGACGGACACCAGAGTAGAACGCATCCGACTCCAGCATAATCTGACCATCGGTGATGGAGATGACGTTGGTCGGGATATAGGCTGAGAGGTCACCAGCCTGCGTCTCGATAATCGGCAACGCCGTGATGGAGCCACCGCCCAGCTTGTCGTTCAGCTTCGCCGCGCGCTCGAGCAAACGGGAATGCAAATAGAAGACATCGCCCGGATATGCCTCACGTCCTGGCGGTCTGCGGAGCAGCAGGGACATGGCGCGGTAAGCCGCAGCGTGTTTCGTCAAATCATCGTATACGCAAAGGCAAGCCTTGCCCTGATACATGAAGTGCTCTGCCATCGCGCAGCCGGAATACGGTGCCAGATACTGCAACGGAGCGCTATCCGAAGCCGTAGCTGCAACGACGATGGTATACTCCATCGCGCCGTGCTCCTGCAGGGATTTCACGACACGGGCAACCGTAGAGGCTTTCTGACCGATAGCTACATAAACACAGATGCAGTCCTGCCCCTTCTGGTTGATGATAGTATCCGTGGCAATAGCCGTCTTGCCGATACCACGGTCGCCGATGATCAGCTCGCGCTGGCCGCGGCCGATCGGCACGAGGGCATCGATGGCCTTGAGGCCCGTCTGCAGCGGCTGCTTGACCGGCTGGCGGTCAGCAATGCCCGGTGCATGGAACTCGACCGGACGCATATCCTCTTTCTCGATGGCACCCTTGCCGTCGATCGGACGGCCGAGGGCATCGACGACACGGCCCAGCATAGCCTTGCCAACCGGCACCTGCATGATGCGACCCGTGCGCTTGACCTGCGAGCCCTCTTTGATTTCCGTTTCGCCACCGAGTACCACGGCGCCGACGTTGTCCTGCTCAAGGTTCAGGACCAGACCATAGATATCATTACCGAAATCGAGCAGCTCGCCAGACATAGCCTTTTCGAGGCCATGGATATGGGCGATGCCGTCGCCGATCTCGATAACCGTACCAACATCATCGACTTCCATCTCAACGTTATAGTTTTTGATCTGGTCTTTGATGATGGACGTTATTTCTTCCGGATTCATTTTCATAACTTCGCTGTCACCCCAGTTTCATCACTTGTCAGTCAGTAATTCCTTACGGAGCGCTGCCAGACGTCCGGCCACACTGCCATCGATGCGCTTGTCGCCGATCTTCACGACGACGCCGCCGATGAGCTTGTCGTTCTCGTGCAGGCGCAGTTTGACGGTCTTGCCCGTCACCTGCTCCAGCCTGGCCTGGATTTTCTGCTGCTGTGCTTCCGTTGCCGGCTGTGCCGTCGTCACATCGGCCACGACGATGCCCTGTGCTTCATAGGAGAAGCTTCGATACAGGTCATCGATGGCGGCGATGAGGCCGATCCGGCGCTTGTCGACGAGCAACAGCAGGAAATGGTAGACGTCCTCAGACACCTCGCCCTCGAAGAGCTTCTTGATAAGCTCCTTCTTGGCTTGTCTCTCCACCTGCGGATTTGACAGGAAAGCTTCCGCGACAGGCACCGACTCGATGCCCTTTCTCACGTCAGTCAGTTCCTGGCCATACTCCACAAGCTTATGCTCCTCCTGGGCAAGCTCGAAGAGCGCCCGGGCGTACTTACGTGCAAGCTGTATGTTTAGCATGACACATCACCAATCTTATCCTTGTCAAGTTCATTGACAAATTCATCGATCAGCTGTGCATTATCATCCTTGTCGAGGTTCCTGGCGATGATCTTGCCAGCCGCGGCCAGCGACAGAGCCACCATCTCGCCTTTCAGCTTCTCGACGGCACGGGCGCGATCGTTGGCGATCTGCTCAGCTGCCTCTTTCTTCATCTGGGCAATCTGGGCATTCGTCTCCTGGATCTTTGCCTCGTGTTCCTGCTCTGCCTGTGCCTGCGCCCTGCTGACGATAGCCTCTGCCTTCTTGTTTGCCTCAGCCAGCTTGGCCTTATAGCTGGCCAGCAGCTTGTCTGCCTCCGCCGCATCGGCATCGGCCTTGTTCAGGCTCTCCGCGATACGATCCTGGCGGGCTTTGAGCAAACGGACGACCGGCTTATAGCAGAAGGCGCGCAGCAGCGCAACGAGAATCAGGAAGTTCAGGATCTGCGCCACCAGCGTCATATTCAGGTCTATCAATTACTATGCCCCCTTTTCTGGTTCATCAAAGAAGAAAACTTATTTGATGAGCGGGTTCGCATAGAGCATGATCAGCGCAATAACCGTAGCGATGATAGCCATGGACTCGATCAGGCCGACGGAAATCAGCGTGTTGGTGAACAGTTTGCTCTGAGCCTCCGGCTGACGCGTGATACCCTCAATGAAGCGGCTCGTGACGAGACCATCGCCGAGACCAGCACCGATTGCTGCGAGACCCATCGTGATACCTGCGCCGATCAGGGCAGCTGCGACCATAATTGCGTTTTCCATGAATAGAATCCTCCTTAAACAGATAAGACTTCAACTAAGACTAACAAAAAAGATTACTTACCTTCCTCTTCATCGGCCCCGCCGACTGCACTTGCGAAATAGGCCATCGAGAGCATCGTGAAGATGAAGGCCTGAACGCCGCCGATAAAGATACTGAAGGCCAGCCAGATAACTGACGGGATAGGCATCCAGATCGGCATGAGTTTCAGCAGGATGATGATGAGGATCTCACCGGCGAGGATGTTGCCGAAAAGACGGAACGACAGCGTAATCGGCTTGGCAACTTCCTCAATGGCATTGATGACGACGAATACTGGCGTTGGCTGGAAGAAGTGTGCGATGTAATGGCCGCCCTTCATCTTGAGACCAAGGGTGTGCACCATGACAATAACCAGCAAAGCGAGACCTAATGTGGTGTTCAAGTCGTTCGTCGGCGACGCCAGCGTTGGGAAAAGGCCCAGCCAGTTCGAGACCAGCAGGAACATGAACAGGGAGATGATGAACGGTGCCAGGAACAAGCCTTTCTTGCCCATGGTCGTCTCAATCTGCGCCTGCAGGCTCGTGACGATAATCTCCACTACATTCTGCCAGCCTGACGGCACCATTTTCAGGTTGCGCGTTGCCAGGAAGGCGATGAGCAGGACGACTGCCATCGTGAGCCAGGTCATGCATAATGTTTCCCAATTGAAGGTGAAGCCGGCAAATTGCACTACTTCGCGAACACCGATTTCATGCATATACCTTACCTCCCTCTCCGGGATGCCCCCGGAATAAAAACCTGCACAGATGCACTGTGCCCTGGCAGCCGTACTTACGCGCGGCCGCCGTGCTTATTCTGTTCCCAGGCCAGCCGTAAAAACTGAGCCATGGCCAGACCATAGCAGAGCCCGAAGCCCAGCACCGTGCCATAGAACACGGGCACCGAGATCTTCACCGCCACCAGCAGCACGCCCGTGAGCATGCCGAGGCGCACGGCGAGGCCCCACCACATCTGCCGCTTGGCCGCGAGCTGGGAAAGGCCAGCCGCGCGCCAGGTGCGCCAGACAAGGGTCCAGATGCAGACACCGGCCGCCACATAGCCGAGGCACACCGCACCGAGCAGATAGATGGCTCCCGCTGTCCAGAGCCAGACCACCACGAGCAGCGTGCCGCAGGCCAGGCTGACTGCCAGCCGCCGCACGAACAGGGATAAGACGTCTTTCATATTCCTCCTCCAACGCGGGGAATCCCGCATCTTCGTTGAATATCTGGAAACTACGGCTATAGAGCAGACAAACTACTCCTAATTTATTTCATTCGACATAAATATGCATAGACCTTCAAAAAAATGAATTAAATTCAAAAATATATGCTTACCCATGCCTTATATAAATGAAATATATCTTAGGATAAACTATAAATATTGTTTTATCCTAATTCGTAGCAATCATTATTATAAAGGGAAAAGAGACATTTCGCAAGTACGTCCATAAATTTTTCTTTCCTGATACAAAATTGTTGCAAAACACGAGAATCAAACGATCTGTCCATGCCTCAGCTGCCGGTAGAGCGTATAGATTGCCCCGGGAAAGCCTGTGACTGCGCCGACAAGACGCCCCGTGTGCCCAAGGTCAAAATGCACATCCACCTCATAGCCGATAAACAAGCAGATTCCGACAAAGACGACAAAATATATCCCGACGCCGCTGAGCACGGCAAAAGCTTTCACCGCCTGCCGCAGCCCCTCATGCCGCCCGGGTTCTCCCGCCATACCGCCACCTCCTCTATACAATCATCCGAGACAAGGCTGACTGCCTATATTTCTACTATATCACATGTCGCAAGCTAAACGGCAAACCTGATGAATAAAAATTCCAACTTATATTGAATGCTGTCATTTCCCCTAATCTGCGCCCTTGACAAAACGTAAATACATATTTAATATATATGTAAATACGTACATTCACAAATACAGGGGAGGAAAAAGGCTATGCGAGACCATTCATTAGAAGTACACGGCTGCAATCATTACGATGCTACAGGCGCTATCAGCACGCCTATTTACCTGTCGGCCACATTCCGCCATCCAGGCTTCAAACAGAGCACAGGCTACGACTACGGACGCGTGGCCAATCCCACGCGCGACCAGCTGGAGGCCATGATAACACTGCTCGAACGCGGAGGCCGCAGCTGGGCCGTCTCCTCGGGCATGGCTGCCATCAACCTCGTGTTCCTGCTCTTCAACGCCGGTGATCACGTGCTGCTCAGTGAGGATTTATACGGCGGCACGGTGCGCCTGGCCAATGAGGTCTATGGCCAGTACGGCATAGACTTTGAATATATCGATACCTCCGATTTCGACCTCGTGGCCAGGCATATCAAGGCCAACACACGCGGCATCTTCATCGAGACGCCGTCGAACCCGATGATGTTGATCAGTGACGTCCGCCGCCTCGCCGGGCTGGCCCATGCGCACGACGCCCTGCTCATCGTGGACAACACCTTTCTCTCGCCGCACTTCCAAAAGCCCCTGACACTGGGTGCCGATATCGTCGTGCACAGCGGCACGAAATATCTCTGTGGCCACAATGATATCATCGCCGGCTTCGTCACGGTCAAAGATAAAGATAGTGCCGTCGCGGAAAAAATCGAATTCTTTGTCAAATCCGAGGGACCGAATATGTCGGCAATGGATGCCTGGCTAATGCTCCGCAGCATCAAAACACTGGGCATCCGCGTGGAAAAGCAGGCTGCCAATGCCCTGCAAATTGCCCAGTGGCTGCAAACACAGCCGCAGGTTACCCACGTTTACTATCCGGGCCTGCCCGAGCACCCCGGCTATGCGCTGCAAAAGGCACAGGCCACTGGTTTTGGCGGCATGCTTTCCTTCAAAGTGCAAAGCGCGGAACTGGCACAGGCCGTGCTGGGGCGCCTGCACCTCATCAGTTTTGCCGAGAGCCTGGGCAGCGTCGAGTCGCTGCTCACCTATCCCCTTGTGCAGACACATGCGGAAATGCCCGCCGAGCTGCTGGCCCGTACCGGCCTTGACGATAAACTGCTGCGGCTCTCCGTCGGCATCGAAGATGTGGAAGATATCCTGGCCGATTTAGCACAGGCCCTGCAAGGTTAAGCAGGCACGAAGAAAAAGGAGGCTATACCATGGCTGTAAATTTTGATGAAATCATCGACAGGCACCACACGGCCTGCCTGAAATACGACTTTGCCGCTGAGCGTGGCTACCCCGACGATGTCCTGCCGTTCTGGGTGGCCGATATGGATTTCCGTGCGCCGCAGCCCGTGCTGGATGCGTTGCAAAAGCGGGTGGCACACGGCATTTTCGGCTATACGGATGTCAAGCCCGACTACATCGCCACGCTGCAGCAATGGATGCAGACGCAACATCATTGGCGGCCTGCATCCGACAGCCTCACCGTCACTCCCGGCGTCGTGCTGGCCATCGCCCTGGCCATTCGCGCCTTTACCCAACCCGGCGACAGCGTACTCATCCAGCAGCCGGTCTACTACCCGTTCAGCCTCGTCATCAAGGATAATGACCGCCAGCTCGTCAACAGCCCGCTAATGGAGCATGACGGCCATTACCGCATTGACTTTGCCGACCTCGAGGACAAAATCATCCGCCACAAGGTCAAACTGTTCCTGCTGTGCAGTCCGCACAACCCCGTCGGCCGGGTCTGGACGCGCGACGAGCTCACACGGCTCGCCGACATCTGCCTGCGCCATGACGTGCTCATTCTAGCCGATGAAATTCATCATGATTTCGTGCGGCCGGGGTACGAGCATACGGTGCTGGCCTCGCTCTCGCCCGAGATTGCCGCGCGCACCATCACCTGCACGGCCCCCAGCAAAACGTTCAACCTCGCCGGCCTGCAGCTCTCGAATATCTCCATCGAGAACGCCACGCTGCGCCGTCGTTTCCGTCAGGAGCTGAATGCCATCGGTTACGACCAGCCCAACGCACTGGGCCTCACGGCCAGCCAGGCCGCCTACGCCCACGGTGCAGCCTGGCTGCAGGAACTCCGGAGCTACCTCGAGTGTAATTACCAAAAGACAAAAACCTTCCTCTCACGCAAACTCCCCAAAGTCAAACTGACCGAACCCGAGGGCACCTACCTGCTCTGGCTCGACTTCTCCGCCTATGGCTTCAGCGATCGGGAGCTCGATGACCTCATCGCCAAGCGGGCTAAGCTTTGGCTCGACAGCGGCCATATCTTCGGCCCCGCCGGCAGCCAGCACCAGCGCCTCAACATCGCCTGCCCCTGGGCCGTGCTGGCGCAGGGACTGCAGCAGCTTGCCGCTGCCTTGCCCCAATAAAACGGCACACCAAAAGACCCGCACCACAAACGGTGCGGGCATTTTTATGTGCCGCCAGATATATGATATGTCCTTGCTCAGTTAAAGCGCGTGCGCACCACCGAATAAATATCTTCCAGCAGCCGCAAGCCCCCGGCATAGCCGGCATAATAGCCATTGATGACCAAGCGCTCATTCACGGGCCAGGAAACATTCACGAAATGAGCGTCCGTTTCCTGCGCCAGTTCCTTTTCCCAATAACTGCCAAGGATGAGCGGGTAACCGTGGTAGTCGGTATTTTTGATATCCTCGTGAATTTTATAACCATCCACGGTAAACGCCACATCGGCCTCGATCTGGTAGTTGAGATCCTTGAAATAGCCTCGGATTGTGTCCTGATATTCCTTCGGTGTGTCGTCGATGATATACTGGCGGGCCGGCAAGCGCCCCATGTCGTTGACCAGGAACTTCGTGATGGCCAATGCGTACTGCGCGTCGGCCACGACAGAGAAGCGCCGCGACATGGCGCGCGTCTCCAGAAAGATATCGGCAAAACGCTCGATATAGGCATAGTATTCAGCTTCACGCTCCTCGATATAGCGCTCCACCGCCGCTTGATCGATGCCCGTGAACGCCGCCACGGCACGCAGGAACTTGCTCGTCTCAAACGCGCCGATGGGGAGCGTCGGCCAATGCAGGAAAGGCGTGCCGAATTTCTTCTGCATGCGCTGGACGTTCTCGAGCCCCACCCAGGGCGAAATCAGCAGATTAAAACCCGCCCGCGGTATCTTCTTGATATTCTTTACACCGCGATGAATGCCAAAGATGACATTCGGCTTCAGCCCAATGGCCCGCAACAGACGCTCGAGCTCGCGGTAATTGCCCGCCCAGAATTCATCCTGATAGGGCACGTCGGCCCAGACATTTACGAGCAGCGGATCTTTTTCCGCCTCGGGCACAGGCTCGAGGTACTGGTCCACGATGGCGTCGATGACCCATTCGTGGCCACGATAGGTATTTCCCTTGAACCCCGGCGTCGAGGCGAACAGCACGGGCTTCTCCGCGTCCTTGAACTCCTCGACCACCTCGGCGACGGTGTCGCCCACAATCTCCGCCGTGCAGCCGGTCAGGACGATAAAGAGCTCCGCGTCGAGCACCTTGAGCGAATGGGCAATCGTCGAGCGCAATTTCTTCTCGCCGCCAAACACGACGTCGCGCTCGTTGATACTCGTGCAGGGGAAAATGTTGGGCGAGTAATGGCCGCTGTTTCCCGCCGAGTTGGAGAGTTTCTGGGCGCAGCCCGGTCCGGAATGCAGGATGGGAATGGCCCCTTCGATGGCCTGCACGGTGGACATCGCGCTCATGGCGCATTTATAGCGCAGCTTATCCAGTATTTTTGCCATAAATCTCTCCTCCTATGCTTCCGCGCTCTGCTGTGCCGATGCTGGCTTGCCCGTGGGCTTTTCCAGGAAGGTATCGACCTGCTGGTCGTACCACCATTTGGTATAGGGCAGCTTCACATGGGCAGCCAGATTCTTTTCAAAGCTGCGGTTGCGGATGGCATTCAGCACTTCATAGGCAAAATCCAGCGTACCCTTGTAACCGAAAATCATATACTCATCGGCCACGAATAGGGCGGGGAAGCCCTGCTTGATGGCCCATACCGTGGAGCCTGGATGGCGCGACAGGTACAGGTCTGGCTGCTCGCGGTTCAGGATATTCAGGATCTCAAAGTTCTGCTGATCCGCAACGCTCGCCTTGAAGTTCTGCCCGTGCTTCAGCAGATAATCCATCGATGGCGGCACCTTGCCATTGTCGTACTGCTTGTCGTAATGCCAGGCGGCACCCCAGGCCACCTCCATCCCCAGTTCCTGCAGCACACGCGAAACCTCAAACGTATAGCCCGGCCCCATGCCGATAACGCAGCGGAGCCCCTTCAGGTCCTTCTTTACCGCCTCGATTTTGGGCAGGTATTTTTTGCGCTCTCGCTGGATATAGGCTTCGACCTTTTCCTCCTCGCCGATGGCCTTTCCAATGGCGCGCAGCCAGGTCTCGAAGCCCGTGACGCCCAGCGGATTGATGGTGCGGACATAGGGGACGCCGTATTCCTGCTCGAGCGCCGTGCCCAGATAGTTGCCGAGCGTGCCGCAGATGCTGACGGTCGCACGGGCCTCCGATAGATGGCTGAGCTCCTCCACCGTGGCATTGGCATACAGGAACACGGGCTCGACTCCGAATTCCGCAAAAATCCTGATGATTTCCGGACGGGCCGACTCGTAGAAATTCTTGAAATTAATGGTATTGCGCCGCTTTTTGGGCGGCTGGACGATGGAGGTCAGCACCGCATGGTCAGAAATATCAAAACCTGTCGCCCAGATGCGGGATTTGAATCCCTCGCAGTGCACGGCGGCAAGCGGCACGGGGATTTCCTCCCGCAAATCCTCCACGATGCTATCGATATCCTCGCCGATAACGCCGGACGCGCAGGAGCTCGCGACGAAAATCGCCTTGGGGTGGTAGCGCCGATAGGTCGTCCGGACGATATCGGCCAGTTTCTCGCCCGCACCAAAAATGGTATCCTCCTCATTCATATCGGTACCGATATAGACGGTATGGTTCACGATGCCGCGTTTTTTCGCCACCTGCTTCGTCACACGGTAGCTCTGTGTTCCCGTCGTGGCGCAGCCAGCTGGGCCGTGATGCACGACGGCGACGTCGCGAATGCCCGAAAGCTGGGACAGGGCGCATGCCGAAAGGCAGGTGCTCGACTGCGAGAAGCAGCGTGAGCAGCCCCGGAGTGTCCCGCATGCACTGCGCTGCGCCAGGTCCCTGAGGTCGCCTGCATAACCCGTAATCGAGCCCAGCCTGCTCTCCCGGGTGCCGATATCGGACAAATTGAGTTGTATCGCCATAGAGATATGCTCTCCTTTCATTTTTGCTCTTCGTCTAGATGTAATACATATTGCTATCGGTCAGATAGCGCTTCAGGAAGGTCCGCGTGCGCTCTTCGCGCGGCTGGGAGAAAATCTGCTCTGGCGGCCCCTCCTCGATCACACGGCCGCCCTCCATGAAGACAACGTGATGGGATACCTCCCGGGCAAACGCCATCTCATGTGTCACGATAATCATCGCAATGCCACGCCGCGCCACCTCGCGGATGACGTTCAGAACCTCCCCCACGAGCTCCGGATCCAGGGCAGAGGTCGGCTCATCGAGAAAAATGACCTCCGGATCCAGCACGACGGCCCGGGCAATGCCGATGCGCTGCTGCTGGCCGCCGGAGAGGCGGCTGGGATATTCGCCGGCCTTGTCCAGCAGGCCGACCCAGGCCAGCGCTTCCTCGGCCTTTTTCCTCGCCTCGTCCGGAGACACACCCCGCGCCGTCACCAGCCCCTCCATCACATTCTCGCGCGCCGTCTTGTTGGCAAAGAGATTATAGTTCTGAAAAACAAAGGCCGTGCGGCGGCGCATGGCGAGCACATCCCGCCGTTTGGCATGCGCGAGATCCACATGCAGGTCATCCAGCGTCAGCTCGCCGCCATCCGCCCGCTCCAAAAAGTCGAGGCATCGCAGGAGGGTTGTCTTGCCGGAACCACTCGGCCCCAGGATGCTCACCACTTCCCCGTGCCTGACCTGCAAAGATACATCCCGCAGTACTTCCTCCCGATCAAAGGATT
The DNA here is from genome assembly GCA_002350105.1 of Selenomonadaceae bacterium UBA2897. Lineage (GTDB taxonomy): Bacteria > Bacillota > Negativicutes > Selenomonadales > Selenomonadaceae > UBA2897. The sequence goes on from DEDT01000054.1 coordinate 31,142, forward strand.
TTCTGATATGCTTCAAGCTCAGCATGTACCTGCCCCCTTTTCTCCTGCTGCGCTACCGTCACCGTTCTTCTGCGCCGAACCCGCGCACATACCTGCCAAAACCAGCTGCTCTGCCGCGCCTCCGGGCGAATCTCCCATTGGCCAATCAGTTGTTCCGCCGCCGTCGCCAACGCCCAGTAGATGAGGCCGGCTGCCACATAGCTCTCCAAAAAACTATACGTCCTGGCTGCCGGTATTGACGCGCCCGTCAGCACCTCCGCCACGCCGATGGCAATGACGACGGAGGAATTCTTGATGTTGCCAACCACATGGTTCATGAGCATGGGCACCGCCACCGGCACGAGCTGCGGCACGATGATACGCCGCAGTGCCTGGAGTTCTGTCAGGCCGCACGCCAGAGCTGCCTCCCGCTGCCCCGCTGGCACGGAGTAAAAGGCTCCGCGGAACGACTCCTCCATCAGTGTCACCTCCTGCAGCGCTAGGGCAAAAATACCGACCCAAATGATATCCACCTCTGCCACCGTCGTCGCGACACCGAAAAAAGCTGCCACGTCATTGAAAAGTGACATGAAGAGCAGGTTGTATATGACCAGTGCCACCACGATGGGCACGCCCTGATAGATGCTGACCCCGAGCGCCGTCAGCCGCCCCAGGACGGGTACGCGATAGACGCGAAACGCCGCGAGGACCAGCCCGCCCAAAAGCCCGAGCGCGAGCGGCAGACTGACCAAAAGCAGCGTGCGTGGCAGATAGGCAAGCCCCGATACGAGGCTTGCGAGGAAATAATCCAGATGAAACGCCATCGTCAATCCCTCCTCAGCGGCCATAGGCCAGGCGCCGGTCCAGATAATTGAAGCCCACGCGCAGGCCCAGGCTGCACACGATGAACAGCAAGGCGACGAAAAGGTATCCTTCCAGCGCATGGTGAGTACTGGCCCCCAAGGCCTGCGCACGCCCCATGATATCGATGACGCCGACCAAAAAGGCCAACGAGGTGCCGTGGAAGAGCGCGATAAAGTCCGCGCCAAAGCCCGGCAGGGCAATGCGCCAGGCCTGTGGCAGGACGATGCGCCGGTAGGCCTGCCACCGCGTCAGCCCCACGGCATAGGCCGCCTCCAGCTGCCCCGCCGGCACGGCCAGGATAGCACTGCGAAAGATCTCGGAAAGGAACGCCGTCTCGTTGAGGGCAAAGGCCGCATAGACGAAAACCATCTTATCCCAGCGCACCGCCTCCTGCACGCCCACGGCCGCCAGCACCAGCGGCAACCCATAAAAGATAATGAGCAGCTGCACGAGCATGGGTGTACCGCGCATGAAGGAGACATAGATGTGCAATATCGGTTCCAGCCAGGCCAGGTGGCGCAGCCGCAGGCAGGCCAGTACAATGCCTAGCACGAGGCCCACGCCGATGCCCCAAAACACGATTTTGACCGTCACCAGGAAATACGGCAGCAGCAGCGGTACATCCGCCCAAAAACGCTGCCAGCTAAAGAGCGCCTCCATCCGTCATCACTCCCTCTCGGTATAATCGTCCCCCAGTACCTCGCGGGAGATCTCAGCCAGGCGTCCGGATTCCTTGAGCTGTTTCAAGGCGCCATCCACGGCCTCCTGCAGTTCCGGCTCGTCCTTGCGGAAAACAAAATATGTACGCGACGTCGCAATCGGGTCGCCGACCTGTTTGACGATGTCCTTGCCGTTGCCGAACTCCTTATTCAGCTTGCCGGCATCGCGTTTGGTTTTGATAATCGCCACCCAGGCGCCACTCTGCAGCCCCGCGTAAAGTTCCTCATTCGTCGGGCTCTTGCCGTAGACCAGCTCGATGGGATGGTCGGCATGCTGCTCGTTGTACTTTTCCAGCAGATAGGCCGAGTTACTGCCTGTAGAGACACTCACGCGTTTCCCCTGCAAGTCATCCAAGCCATGGATATCGTTGTTATCCGCCGACACCGTGAGATACGTCGTGTACGTCGTATAGCTTTCGTTGCCAAATAAATATTTTTTCTGGCGCTCCTCATTCACCTCATACTGATGTGCGCCGATATCGACCTTGCCGGATTCGAGCGCCATCAGAACATTGGCAAAGTCAAAGGTCTGATACTCGAACGCATACTGCGGTAGCAATTCATCCACAGCCTTGAGTACCTCATACTCGTAGCCGGTCAGATGCCCCTCCTGGTCCAGATAGCAGTAGGGCTCATACGCATGTCCCGTGCCGATGATAATCTTCTTTGCCCCGGCGTCACCGGACTGCCCGCTGGAGCCGCAGCCGACCAGCAGCACACTGCCAGCCAGCAGTAACGTTGCTGCCAACCCAAAATACCTGGACTTTTGCTGAATAAAATCAAACATAAAACCGCTCCCTTGCTTTTATATACGATAGTCATCCTCGACGTTATCCATCAGGCCGTACTCCATGAGGATTTCCTCCAGACGCTCCTGCGTCATCGGTGTCGGGATGACGAAATCCTCGTTATCCTCAATCTCCTGCGCGAGCTCGCGGTACTCCTGCGCCTGATGGGCTTCCGGCTTGTACTGGATGACCGTCTGCCGCCGGATTTCGGCGTGTTGCACGATGTTGTCACGCGGCACGAAATGGATGAGCTTCGTACCTAGTTCCTTCGCAAAGGCCCGCAGAAGCTCGATCTCGCGGTCCACGTTGCGGCTGTTGCAGATGATACCGCCCAGGCGCACACCGCCTTTTTTCGCATAGCGCTGGATGCCCTTGGAGATATTGTTGGCCGCGTAGAGGGACATCATCTCGCCGCTCGCTACGATATAGATTTCCTTGGCCTTGCCCTCGCGGATCGGCATGGCGAAACCGCCGCAGACGACATCGCCGAGGACATCGTAAAACACGTAGTCCAAATCATCCGTGTAGGCACCGAGGCGTTCCAGCAGGCCTATGGACGTGATGATGCCACGGCCTGCGCAGCCCACCCCCGGCTCCGGTCCGCCGGACTCCACGCAGAGCGTACCGCGGTAGCCTTTTTTCACGATGCGGTCCAGCTCGATGTTCTCGCCCTCCTCCCGCAGGGTATCCAGCACGGTCTTCTGGGCAAGCCCGCCTAAAAGCAAGCGCGTAGAATCGGCCTTCGGGTCGCAGCCGACGACCATCACATGTTTGCCCAGCTCCGTCAGCCCCGCCGTGAGATTCTGTGTCGTCGTGGACTTGCCGATGCCGCCTTTGCCATAAATGGCGATTTGACGCAACGATTTCTTTGCCATAAAACAATCCTTCTTTCCCAGAGCTATAATGTTCGAAATAAATTCAACCCTGCCGACGGTGCAAATGCTGCCGGCGTTCATAGACGAGCACCTGCTGTACCGCCTGTGCTACAGGCATCGTATCCTCAGTCTCAAGCGGGGTAATCCCTCGTGCCCGCAGCGCAGCCGCCGCACCCCCGCCTATGGCCTCCGCCAGCACATAGCGGCAATCCGCCAGGGCCGCTGTCACCGCCTGCATAGCCTGCGCGTCGTGGCTCCCGTGCTGACAGGGCGGAGATACAGCCCGGCGTGCCTTCAGGGCAGGCCCCTGTCCATTCTCCTCAACCTCAAAAATTGAAAACGTCTCGGCATGTCCAAAATGGCGATCGATCTGCACCCCATCACTGGAAGCTGCCGCAATCCGATATGACATACACATGCATCTCCCATCGTTCAACCATGCGAAAAGGTTTCTTTAACGCGGAATGTATCCTGCCAGACCTGGCGACCGTATTCACTGCGCCCCGGCACACCTACGGCATCGGCCCGGCAGTGCTGGCAGTGGCGAAACACATCGATGTATTTGCCGGCCTCAGCCCGGGCGCTTTCGATCTCGGCGCAGGTCGGCACGGAGCACCAGGCCAGATCCGCCTGCGGGATGAGCGGGATGATGTTGTACATGCTGGCTCCCGCCTCAGCCACCGTCCTCGCGACCTCCCTGATATGGAAGCGGTTGATCTCGTTGATGAGTACGGTGTTGACCTTGACCACGATGCCGGCCGCCGCGACCTTGCGGATACCGGCCAGCTGATGGTGAATCAGGATGGCGGCCGCCTCCTCCCCTTCGTAGCGTTTCCCATGATAGATGATGCCGCGGATGATGTGCGCCTCGATGGCCGGGTCAACGGCATTCACCGTGACCGTCAGCGTATCGAGTCCCAGGTCGATGAGTGCCTGTGCTTTCTCCTCCAGCAAAAGCCCGTTTGTGCTCATGCATTTCAGCAGGTCGGGAAACCGGCTGCCAATGGCCTTGAATGTCTCAATGGCCCGGTCGGACGCCAGCGTATCGCCGGGGCCCGCGATGCCCACCACGCTGATTTCCGGGCAGAAACGGCGCGCCTTCTCCACATAGGCGACAGCCTCCTCCGGCTCAATCACGCGGCTCGTCACCCCCGGCCGCATCTCGACATCGTTCTGCGTACGGTCACAAAAGCGGCACTCGATATTGCACCCCGGGCAAACCGGTAAATGTATGCGCCCCCGATTCTGGCGGGCGCCAAAGCACGGGTGAAGTTCCCGCACGCGCTGAATATCCATTCTGCTGCCTCCTCTCTGGCTGCTGCAGCAACACAAAAAGCCCGCCGCAGACGTTTCCCTTTGGATAACGTCCTGCGACAGGCTTCTGTATCTCAGATGACCTGCAAACAGCCACTATGCAATTGAACGAAAACTAAATGCCTTCACCGTCGAGCCCCGTGAACCTTTCCTTCAGCGTACGCTCGATCTGCACCACTTCACCAGCCTTAACCACCAAGGTCAATTGTCCATAATCAAGCCCGGCAAAAGCCATGCGGATGCGCTGCGCCAAGGCAGAGAAATCTTGCCTGGCCCTGCCCGCCTCACATTGTGTCAGCTGACAAGCCTGCACGCGAAGTTTCTCCCGGCGCTCGATTTGTATCAGGCGGTTATCCTGAGCAACTAATACGATTTGCCCATACAGGGTATGTCTCAGGATATGGAGGATATACTCCATGACTGGCTGAGGGATTTCTCCCGGCGCCAGTTGCCTGCCCGCTTGCATTGGACTGCGCCTCCCCTCTAAGTAAAAACATATCTTTAAAATATGTTTGCAAGGTTTATATTATCACCCTTTACATATATTGTCAATATGTCTTATAAATTTAATCATAAATGTTACAAAAAATCCCCAGCCGAAGCTGAGGATGCGATTTGAGCCTATACCAGGATGCGTATTATTCTGCGGTAAAGCGCGCGGGGCGCTGGCCGCTCAGGCCGTAGTGATAGAGAATCGCCTGGATGATGCGTTCGGCAGCGTGGCCGTCGCCATACGGATTGACGGACTCGGCCATGCGGCTGTACTCCGCTGGGTCGGTGAGCAGGCGCTTCGCCTCCTCATAGACGCGCTCACAGTCCGTGCCGATGAGCTTGACCGTACCGGCCGCCACGGCCTCAGGACGCTCCGTCGTGTCGCGCAGCACAAGCACGGGCTTGCCGAGGGCCGGCGCCTCCTCCTGCACGCCACCCGAATCCGTAAGGATGAGGCTGGCCCGGTGCATGACATTCGCGAACGGCTCGTAGTCGAGCGGATCGATGAGGTGCACCTTCGCGAGGCCACCGAGCTCTTCCTTGACCACCTGGCGTACCTTCGGGTTCTTGTGCACGGGGAAGACGACCTCAACGTCCGCGAACTCCTCCGTGAGACGGCGCAATGCTTTGTAAACATGGCGCATGGGCTCGCCGAGGTTCTCGCGACGGTGTGTCGTCACGAGGATGATGCGCTTGTGCGTGAAGTCCACATTCTGCAGGACTTCATCCTCGAAGCCAAAGTCATCCTGTACCGTATGATGCAGCGCATCGATGACCGTATTGCCCGTCACGAAGATCTTATCCTGTGGCACGTTCTCGGCCAGCAGGTTTTGCTCGGACGTAGCCGTCGGTGCGAAATGCAGGTCGGCGATGCGGCCGGTGAGCTGGCGGTTCATTTCCTCGGGGAACGGCGAGTATTTGTTGTGCGTGCGCAAGCCCGCCTCGACGTGCCCCACGGCCGTCTGATGATAGTAGGCTGCGAGCGCGCCCGCGAACGTCGTCGTCGTATCGCCGTGTACGAGCACGATATCCGGCTTCTCCTCGGTCAGCACTTTGTCGAGGCCGTTCATGGCCTTGCTCGTGATGTCGAAGAGCGTCTGCCCTGCCGCCATGATATCGAGGTCATAGTCCGGCTTGATGTGGAACAAATGCAGCACCTGATCGAGCATCTCGCGGTGCTGTGCTGTCACGGCCACCACGGGGATAATCGTATCCGGATGCTTCTGCAGCTCCAGCACGATTGGTGCCATCTTGATCGCCTCAGGCCGCGTACCGAACACGGTCATGACCTTGATCTTCTTCTTTTCCATCCAGGCTCCTCCTTGATGCGGCTGCCTGTGCAGCCTCAGGGTATCTATCTTTACTGCTGCGAATTCGAGGTATTGTTCATATGGAAGATGCCGATCTTCTTGGCACCGAACAGAACGACTGCCAGGACGACACAGACGATGACGATGGCGAACTGGCTGCTCACCTCCGTGAGCGCTACGGCCGAAAGGCCGAGCATCGCGCTGATCACGTACATGAGCAGCACCGCCTGACGCTGCGTGAAGCCCATGTCGAGCAAGCGGTGATGCAGATGACCCTTATCCGGCTTGAAAATAGGCACACCGCCGCGATAGCGGCGCACGATAGCGAAAGTCGTATCCATGATGGGAAGGCCCAAGGCCAAGATCGGCACGATGAGCGCAATCGTCGTCGCGGCCTTCACGGCACCGATGACGGAAATGCCCGAGAGCATGAAGCCGAGGAACATGCTGCCGGAATCACCCATGAAGATCTTGGCCGGGTTGAAATTGTAATAAAGGAAACCGACCGCCGCGCCGGCCAGGCAGGCCGTGAGCGTCGCAAGGAAGACATCCCCCTGCTGCAGCGCCACCAGGCAGATCGTAATAGCCGCAATCGTCGAGACCCCCGCCGCGAGGCCATCGAGGCCATCGATGAGGTTCACGGTATTCGTGATACCCACGACCCAGAAGATCGTCAGCGGCACCGCGAAGTACTCGAGAAAGATATAGTCGCCGAACGGATCCGTCACGAAGTCGATGCGCACACCGAAGCCGATGACGAGCACGGCCGCGGCGATGATCTGGCCCAAAAGCTTGACCTTCGCGGGCAGATCCTTGTAGTCATCGATGACGCCAACGAGCACGATGAGCGTACTGCTGGCCATGAGCCCGATGAGCTCGAATTCCTGGTCATCGGGCACCTCAGTGTAGCCGGTCGCAATCACGATGGCCAGCATGAAGGCAAGCCAGATGCCGATGCCGCCGATGCGCGGAATCGGCTTCTTATGAACTTTACGCTGATTCGGTGCGTCCAGCGCCCCCGTCTTGCGGGCAAACCAGATGACGCCCGGCGTCACCAGCAGCGCAATGCCCGCTGCGATAACAAATGCCAATATGTAATCTGGCATGGATTTCCTGCACTCCTTTATCTCTACAAGCCGCCTGTACGCTCGATTGATTCGCAGTCTTTATGCGCACTTCTCCTACAGGCCTATAACATCCCCATTTTACAACACGCCCTTACGGGTGTCAATGCTCAGTCGTGTATCTCCGCAGGCGCACAGCTCACGACCTGGCCGTCCTCATCGTAGTAGACGACACGCGCGAGTTTCGCGTTGCGCAGCATGCGACGGCAAAGCAGGCAGGGCTTGCCGCTCGCCAGGCTTCCATCGGCATTGAAGCCCACGATATAGATAGTCGCGCCCTCCATATCGGCGGGATTGGCGTTGATGATGGCGTTCTGCTCGGCATGCACCGCCACGCAGAGTTCGTAGTTCTGCCCTTTCGGCACGTGCAGACGCTCGCGCTCGCAGAGACCCGTATCGATACAGTTCGCCTCGCCACGCGGCGCGCCGTTGTAGCCCGTGCTCACGATGATCTTGTCCTTGACGATGATGGCGCCGTAGCGGCGGCGCAGGCAAGTGGCCCGGCGCCCCACCGCCTTCGCGATATCGAGGAAATACTCCGTCCAGTCCGGACGCGTCTGTTTCTTATTCATGCTTCTTCCTCCCCTCTTCCGTTCGCGATGGTAAGGAAACACTGATTAATAAGTTGGTTCAGATTGTCGTAGATTTTTCGTCTAGGCAAGGAAGTAACTCGCAGGCATAGCGGTGGCTATGCCGAGAGGAACTGACGAAGTATAGGCGAAAAAGATGCGGCAAGATGAGCTGACGATTGAATCAGCGTTTCCTTAAATGCATGGGCACCGGCGGCAGGTCTTTGGCCAGCTGCCCCTGGCCCGCAATATAGCGGCGGCCCAGGATGACCGCCGCGAAATCATCCACGGGCTCCGGCGGCGTCTGCAGGCCCAGCGGCAGCAGACGCCGCCAGCCGTGCCGTGGATGAGCCTGCCAGTAATATTCCCGTGCGAGCTCCGTCGTTCGGTACTCGTCGAGCACGACGATGTGGAGCTGCGGCAGAACCTCGAGCAACCTTTCCTCCGCCTGCTCGCTCGTCGTACCGTTGCCGGAGACCAGTACCGTAAAGCCGTACTCTGCCTGCAGCGCCCTGACCTGCTCCGGCAGGGTGCGCGTGAGCACCACCCGCTGCCAAAGCGTATGGCCATCGGCCTGCAGCACGGCGAGGCCGCATTTATCGCGTCCCGGATCCAAAGCCGCTATCGCCGCCATACCATCATCTCCTTTGCGTCCCGCGTTTGTATTCCCTATAGCATAACACATTTTGACCATAAAAAAAGCCCCCGACGGGGCTTTTCCATCATTTTCCATTCCCGGCTTACGAATCAGAGGGCAGGCCCTCCACCTTCACTTTCAGGCGCAACGGGCCGAGGGCATCCGTGCTGCTGCGGGCATAGGCCGAAAGCACGACATCGCCGTGCGTCTTCGTGAGCTCCTGCACGATATCGTAGAACTGCGTGCCCTCCATAACGCCCACGGAACCGTTGAGCGGATCGGCGAGAATACCGCGCTGCAGTGCCGCAAAATTGATGTCGTGCAGGAAATCCATAACCGCCTGCTCCGCCTCGCCCGACTTGCCGGTCAGCGTATAGCGCCGCGCGAGGATGAACTCATCGGCCTGATAGATGGTGCTGTTATTGTAGAGCTCCAGCGAAGCGCGCACCTCTTCGCCGCGGATGAGGTTGCCAGCCGCCGTTACGCGCACAACCATATCCTTCTTGCTCTTGGCAATCTCGGCCACCGCACCGTCATACTCCGGCTTGTAGACCCAGATATTCTGGTCGGTCTGGTTCTTGCCCACGCGCGCCGAAATGTTGCGGCTGGCCATTTGCATGAGACTTTCCATGTCCTGCCGGACTTTCTCTTCCGGCTGATCGCCATGGATGACGCCGCTGGCGAGAATCTCGCCGGCGCGAAACACGATATCGCCCTCGCGCATGCTGATGAGACCGTTGGCCAACTCCTCCGTGCGCTTGCCGAGAATGTTGTTGACCTGGGTCAGCGTGTCGTTGCGCGTGCTGAGCTGTTTGTTGCCCGCCGTAAGCTTCGTATTCTGCTCACTGAGGGCAGCGTTCGTGCTGTTCAGCTGGTCATTGAGGCCACTGAGCTGTGCATTCTCACTGCCGAGGCGGTCGTTATCAGCCAGCAGGCTGCTGTTGTTCGCCTGCAGTGCCTCGTTGGCAAGCTGCAGGATGCGGTTGCCTTCCTGCAGCTGTGCGGACTGCTCGCGCAGGTCGGCTACATCGCCCTTGGCCTTGCGCAGTGCCTGGTCTGTAGCCGCCTGTTCCTCCTGGGCGGCCGACAGATTGCTTGCAGCCTGGTCGAGCTGCTGCTGCGTCGCTGTCATGCGCTGCTGCAGCCGCTCCATACCGAAGAGCGCCGTGCGCACATTCTGCGAAACAGCTGCACTGACACCCAGCGTCAGCGTCGTGATGCAGATACCCGTAAAAATCGTAATGATAATCGAAGTATGCCGTGGCCGCAGGCCAAAGAGGGACAAGCGCTTCTTGCCGACCTTCGTGCCCAGGCGGTCGCCGATGAAGGCGATGGCACCGCCCGTGATGATGAGCACGATGATCAGCATAATACCGTACAGCATAGAATATATCCCCCTTTCTCAATTGGATATGTTGTCTCTCAGCGCGAAGCCTTTCGGATGAGGAAGAAACCGGCGATGAGGCCGATGATATTCGGCAGCCAGACGGCCAGCAGCGGCGCTACGGCACCGCTGCGCGCCAGCGCGTTGCCCATAGTCATGAGCGCGTAATAGATGAAGATAATCACGATACTCATGGCAAAGCCGGCCGAAGAACTGTTGCGCGTCGGCTGCAGGCCAAGCGGCACGCCGATGAGCGCGAAGATCAGGCTGGCCATCGGCACGCTCACGCGCTGGTGGAGCTCCGCTTCCAGCTTATTCGTATTCACGTACTGCGACTTCATGATGTTGATTTCCGCCCGGAGCTCCTTCATCGTGAGTTCCTCCGGATCCTTCTGCTCGCGCACGATCTGCTTTGGATTAGCTGAGACCGGCAATTGCTGCGTCTCAAAGCGCACGCTGTGCTCGCTCTTGCCCTCTTCGTCGGAAATATCGTAAATCACGCCTTCATGCATGGTCCAGATATTGCCATTCCAATCGGCATAGTTCGCATTCTCGACGTGGCGCACCTTGCCGTCAGCATCGAAATCCTGCATCGTGATGCCCTGCAGCGTCTGCGAGTCCGCATCGTAATAGCGCGCGTAGACGAGGCGCTGCATGTTGCCGTCCCGGATTTCCTTGAGGATGATGTGCTCCTGCGACTTCGCCCCCGCGTTGTTCTCAATTTCATAATAGAGCACATTACGATAGGCTGTATTGGCCCAGGGCACGACGTATTCATTGAAGGCCACGGCCCCCATGCTCACGATGAAGCCCAGGATCAGCGCCGGCATCGCGATGCGGCCAAAACTGATACCACAGGATTTCATCGCCGTGATCTCGGAGTTGCCCGAAAGACGACCAAACGTCATCAGCGAGGCCAGCAGCATCGACATGGGGAATGTCCAGATCACGACCTTCGGCAGACCGAGCACGAAAATCTTCGCCACGGACTGCAGCGAAGCGCCGTAGTCCGTAATGTATTTGGCGATCTTGAACAACGTGCCCGAGCCGATGAAGACGGCGGAAAAGGCGCAGATGCCGAACAGGAAGGTGATCAGCACCTCGCGGAAAATATATTTGTCCAATATGCGGATATGCATGACTGCCCCCTGCTCAAAGTTTGAAATTCTCGCCCAGATAGAACTTCCGGGCAATCGGGCTGTTCGCGATATCGTTCCTATCGCCCTCGATGAGAATCTTCCCCTCACTGAGGATGTAAGCGCGATCGACGATGGCCAGCGTCTCGCGGACGTTGTGATCCGTGATGAGGATGCCGAGGCCCATCTGCTGCAGCTGCTGCACGATTTCCTGAATATCGGCCACGGCCAGCGGGTCGACGCCCGCGAAAGGCTCATCGAGCAGGATGAATTCCGGCTTCAGCGCCAGGCAGCGTGCAATCTCCACGCGGCGGCGCTCGCCGCCAGAGAGCTCCGTGCCCTTGCGCTCCTGCACATGGCCGATATGAAACTCCCTGATGAGCTCCTCATAGCGGTTCTTCTGCTCAGCGCGGGAGAGCTTCGTCGTCTCGAGAATGGCCATGATGTTCTCTCGCACCGTGAGTTTGCGGAAGATGGATGCCTCCTGCGCGAGGTAGCTGATGCCCAGCTCCGCCCGGCGGTTGATGGGCTGATCCGTGATATCGATATCGGAGAGAAACACCTGCCCGGACGTCGGATGCTCCAGTCCCACGATCATGTAGAACGTCGTCGTCTTGCCCGCACCGTTCGGGCCGAGCAGGCCCACGATTTCCCCTTTATTGACCCGCAGGGAGACGCGGTTGACGACCGTGCGTTCCTTGAACTTCTTGACGAGATTCTTCGTTTCGATATGCACTGGCGTGCCCTCCAGAAAAAAAGTGTCGTTTCCTCAGCTCCCAGGGAGCCGCACTTTATTGTACCTTAGCCGAACCATCCGATGCAAGATAAATCGTCAGGCGCTGACTGTGCATGGTATTGTTGCCCTGCACGGCCCAGGCGTTGCCCGTGAGCACGGCCTGTCCCGAGCCCTGACCATAGTAGTCAAACTGGTTGCCACCGGCCTCGAGGTCACGCGGCGGACTCACGATATGCGCATTACCCGTACCGACATAGTGCGCCTCCTGCAGCCAGCCCTGCAGATTATCTGCAGTAAAAGTACCCTCACTGCTCGCGAGCGTACCGCCAGACGTCATGCTGACGTACTGCTTATCCGGGTAATAATCCACCTGCGCACCGCTGAAGCTCTTGTCGCCCTGCTGCCCCTGCACATTGCCCGAGGCAAGGTAATGCCCGGGGCCATCCACCGTGAGCTCCGCGCAGCTCAGGCGCATATCGTCCTTCTCGGCGATGACGCTGCCCGTCACGCGTCCCTGCTGGCTCTTCATATTGTACCGGGCCTGCGAGCCTGCAATGCGGGCGCCATCGTGCTTCATCAGCACGTTGCCCGAGGCCGTAATCTCGCCCGTGCCCATATCGTACTCCACAGTATCCGCATCCAGCGCCGAGCTGCCCGCTGCGTACAGCGTCCCCATCGTGCAAGCGATAGCCACGGACAAGGCCACCATGACCTTCTTTCCCTGCCATTTCCTCATGGTATCAAACTCCTTCAAGAGTATCGGCCAGGATATCACTCCCAACTCTCAACTCCCAACTCTGTCAATCATAGGATGTCAAGCTCGCCTTGCGGCGACCTGACTAAGCGATTCTCACAGTTTTGCGCGTCGCTGCGCTCCTTCAAAACTGGCTCTCTGCTTAAAAATCAGCTCACTGCTTAATGTGCACATGCCCAATCAATTTGATTTTCGTCACATTCGGCGTAGTCTCCAGGCGATCGCCCGTCGCACTCATGTCACCTTTTGACACGTGCACCGGCCCCTCAATCGTGAACTGCTTCAGGCCATCTTCGCTCGTGATGCTGCTGCCCGAAGCCTCCATATCAGCCTTGGTTATGTAGGCGTTACCCGTGAGTGTGAGCTGATTAAAACCATCCTTGCTCGTGATGCTGTCACCCGAGGCCTGCATGTCATCCTTGGCCATGTAGACATTGCCCTGCGCCGTCAGCATATCCTCTGCTGCCGTCCAGAGCAGTTCGTCGCTCTTCATGCTGGCGCCATCGCTGGTTGTGATCTCGATGCCGTCCTCGATCTTCACATCTTTCGTCGCCGCATCGTAGCTGGCCTTCTCGGCCTTCACATCCACGACACGGCCGTCTTCCGCGTAGAAATGACCCGTGATGCCCGTCATCGTGGCATCCTTGGTATCGAGGTTCATCTCGATATGCTGTGCCGTGAGTTCCCAGATTTTGCGGCCGTCCTTTTCCTCGCTGATGGTATTGCCGTCGTAACTCATCACGCGGGAATCATCCGTCGTCTGCATCGGCAGATGACCGGTGGGGATGGAGCGCACGGTCCAGACGACGAGGCCGATAAAGAGCAACGTGATGACGGCTGCCAGTGCCTTGCCCTTCCTGCTCATGCCTTCTCCTCCCCGGCCGTATGGTGCTTGCCCAGCTTCTGCTCCTCTGGCTTCGTATTCCAGCGCTTCTGGAACCATAGCCATTGGGTCGGATTATCACGGATGACCTGCTCCACAATCTTTGTCATGCGCGCCGTATAGTCAAGCATATCAGCATCCGGATTCCCCGTGTCATGATAAGGGACCGGATCCATGATGACGACCTTATGTTTGCCATTCGGCTGACGCAGGATAAAGGCCGGCACCACGGGACTGTGGAACTTGCGCGAAAATACCGCAGGGCCCATCGGCGTCGAAGCCGTCTTACCGAGGAAGGGCAGGAAAGCACCGCCCGGCCCCGCATCCTGATCGACGAGGAACCCCAGGATCTTGCCTTTCTTCAGCGCGCGCGCCGCCGCCAGGAGCTCGCTCGTGCCGCGGGAAAAAATCTCCACGTGAATCGTCGCGCGCAAGTCATCGAGCACCCGCGTATACTGGATATTCGGCTGCGGCTTGGCGATGGCCGTGACGGGCAGGCCGTTCAGCGTGAACGAAGCAGAGAGCCACTCCCAGGTGCCGATATGGCCCGTGAGAATCACGACACCGTGCTTTTCTGCCAGGGCCTTTTTCAGCGTATCCAGATTCTCCACGTCGATATAATCGCGGAAATTCTTTTCATTCAGGTTCGGCATGTAGAGAATCTCCAGCACATTGCGTGCCATGTTGATAAAGGAGAGCCGCACCGTATGGCGCGCCGTGGCCTCATCCATGCCGAGGGCCGGCATCACCTGCGCCACCGCCCGCTCGCGCTCTTTCTTCACGAGCAGGTAGTAGAGATTGCCGAGCACCCAGCCCGCGCCCATCACCAGGCGGTAGGGCGTATGGCAGACCAGCCAGCTCAGCGCCATGAGGGATTTATAAATCATACGTATTTCCTTCCCAAAGATTCCGTCTATCGGCCTGCAGGCTTACTGTGCGAGTCCGGCTGCGTCCGCAGGCTGCACGGCAAAGAGGCCGAGCAGTGCCTCCCACTTGCCCTGCGCCTTGAGCAGGAACTCGAGAACTTCGCGCACGGCGCCATGGCCGCCGGGAAGCCCGGAAACTACGCTCGCGATGCGCCGCACCTCGGGCGAGGCATCCGCCGGCGCCCCCGTGAAGCCAACCTGCAGCATGACGGGCAGGTCGATGAGATCGTCGCCGATGTAGGCGATTTCCTCATCCGCGAGGCCAAAGGCCTCCTTGAGCTCACGATAGGCGGCGCGCTTGTCGCGCTGTCCCTGCCATACGCGGCTGATGCCGAGCTCCTGGGCACGGCAGGCCAGCTGTTCCGAGGTGCGCCCCGTAATGATAGCCGTCTTGCCGCCCGCCTTATGCCAGAGCGAGACACCGAGGCCGTCCTTGGCGTTGAAGGCCTTGAAGAGCTCACCCTGCGGCCCGATGTAGATACCACCGTCCGTGAGCACGCCATCCACATCGAAGATCACAAGCTTCACCTGACGCGCCGCCGCCAAAGCTTCCGCTGTCATTACCATTTACACCACTCCCTGCCGCAAAAGATCCGTCAGATGCACGATGCCCACGGGGTTGTTGTCCGCATCGATAACCGGCAGCACGGTGACGGGGCGCGGCTTGTGCTTCTCCATCTCGTGCAATGCCTCGGCCGCCATGCGCTCCGGCGCGATGACCATCGGCGTCTCGAACATGATATTTTTGACCGGCATATCGAGGAAATTGTTGTCCTTCGCCAGTGCACGGCGAATGATACCATCCGTCACGAGGCCGATGAACTTGCCGCGCGCGTCCACGACCGACGCCGCACCGAGGCCTTTGTCTGTCATCACGAAGAGGGCATCGCGGGCCGTGGCATCCTCGCGCACGATCGGGTTGTCCTCGCCCGTATGCATGACGTTCTTCACCGTCAGCAGCAGGCGGCGCCCGAGCGCACCGCCCGGATGAAACAGCGCGAAATCCTCACTCGTGAAGTTGCGCACAGACATGAGCGCCATGGCAATGGCATCGCCCATGGCCAGCGTCGCCGTCGTACTGGCCGTCGGCGCAAGGCCGAGCGGGCAGGCCTCGCGCTCGACACCCGTATCGATAAAGTAATCGCAGAACTGGCCGAGCTGCGAGTCACGGCGGCCGCACATCGCGATGATGCCCGCGCCGATGCGGCGGATGATCGGCAGGATCTTCACGACTTCGGAAGACTCGCCGCTGTTGGAGATGGCGATGACGATATCGTCCTCCGTCACCATACCGAGGTCGCCGTGAAAGGCCTCAGCCGGATGCAGGAAGAACGACGGCGTGCCCGTGCTCGCGAGCGTCGCCGCAATCTTGCGGCCGATATGGCCGGACTTGCCCATGCCCGTCACGATGACACGGGCCTTGCAGGTCAGGATATACTCCACAGCCTTGATAAATTCCTCATCGATGCGCGCCTTGAGCGCCAGCACGGCATCCGCCTCGATCTGCAGCGTCTCCACAGCCTTTTCTTTGATTAGTGCCTGATGTTCACTCATGTCTTTTGCCTGGTGCCCCTTTCTCACAGTTTCTTGCGTACGATCTCGTGAATGGCCAACGCGTCTTTGAGCAACGGCTCCAGTTTGTCGAGGTAGACCATGTTCGCCCCATCGGAAAGCGCCTCCGCCGGATTGTCATGCACCTCGAGGAAGAGCGCATCCACGCCCGCGCCCACGGCTGCGCGCACGAGGTACTCGACGTACTCGCGATTACCCGAAGACGTCGTGCCGCCCGCGCCCGGCAGCTGTACGCTGTGCGTACCGTCGAAGACGACCGGATAGCCGAACTGGCGCATGATGGGCAGGCTGCGCATATCCACGACCAGATTGTGATAGCCAAAGGAAGCGCCGCGCTCCGTGAGCATGAGCTGGTCGCAGCCGCTCTCATGCAGTTTGTCGACGACGTTGCGCATGTCATCCGGCGCGAGGAACTGGCCCTTCTTCACGTTAACGACCTTGCCCGTCTGCGCCGCCGCATGCAAAAGATCGGTCTGGCGGCAAAGAAACGCCGGAATCTGCAGGATATCGGCGACCTTCGCGGCCTTCTCCGCCTGCCACGCCTCATGGATATCCGTCACGATGGGCACCTGCAGCTCATCCTTGATGCGCTGCAGAATGGCGAGCCCCTTCTCGATACCCGGCCCACGGAAGCTGTGGTACGAGGAACGGTTGGCCTTGTCGAAGGATGCCTTGAAGACATAGGGTACGCCGAGGCGGCCGCAGATCTCCTTGATTGTCCTGCCGATGTAGAGGCTGCGCTCATAGCCCTCCAGCACACAGGGGCCGGCCAGCAGGGCCAGCGGTGCACCGCCGCCGATTACGAAATTGCCAACTTTTACTTGCGTCATGATGATTGCCACCTTTCCTCGTTCTATTTTACTGCAAATTGCAGTAAATTTCCCGCACTTTCTCCAGGTCTTCCGCCGTATCGACGCCCACGAAATGGCACTTCGTCTCGATGACCTTGATGCGATAGCCATTCTCAAGCGCACGCAGCTGCTCCAGGCTCTCGGCATGCTCCAGCGGCGTCTCTGCCATCTTCGCATACTGCAGCAGGAAATCCCGCTTGTAAGCGTAGATGCCGATGTGCTTGTAGACAGGCGTACCCGTATGGCGCGGGAACGGCAGCAGCGAACGCGAGAAGTAGAGCGCATAGCCCTGCTTATCCGTCACGACCTTCACGTTGTTCGGATTTTGCTGCTCGGCCTCGTCCGTGATCTCCGTCCTGACCGTAGCCATCTGTAGCTCCGGATCATCATCGAAGGCCGCCGCGAGCGCATCGATGAGCGCGGGCTCGATGAGGGGCTCATCGCCCTGCACGTTGATGATGAGCTCCGCCTCGGGATGAGCTGCCGCGACCTCTGCGAGCCGGTCCGTCCCCGTGGGATGATCCTTGCGCGTGAGCATAGCCCTGCCGCCCGCCTGCTCCACGGCGGCCTTGATGCGCTCGTCGTCCGTCGCCACCAGCGTCTCAGCAACGCGCTGCGCCTGCGCGGCGCGCTCGTAGACGCGCACGACCATCGGCTTGCCCGCGATATCCATGAGCGGCTTGCCCGGCAGCCGCGTCGATGCGTAGCGCGCCGGAATAACACATAAGACCTGCATAGTTTACTTCCCTTCTGCCGGTGCCTGCGGCTGCCGGCCCAGTTTCTTCACGATATCCTGTTGCAAGAGCTGCTGGAATTCCCCGCCGCCCTGCGTGAACGTGACCTCGACGCAGATGACATAGACCGGCATGTTCCAGCGCGCGCGGATGACTTCGGCCGGAATCTTCACGGCGTCTTTCTCCGTGATGACGATGGCCTCTGCTCCCATATTCTCCGCCTGCTCCAGGATATCCTGCATCTCCATCATCGTATAGTCGTGATGATCCGGATAGCGCAGGCTCTCGATGATGACCGCACCGAGATCCGACAGCGTCTGCTCAAAGGAGGCCGGGTTGCCGATGGCCGAGACGGCCACGACACGACGTCCCCTGATCTCCGCTACGTCGATGCCCTCGTCCGCAATGTCGCGGTACCATTCCTGAATGGGAATGAAGCAGCGCGGCTGATGCACGGACTCGAGGATATGCGCATCGGGATTGTACTTCGCCACGGTCTGGCGGATGTAGTCACAGGAGCCTTCCGCCGCCTGATCGACCTTCGTCATCAGGCAGACGTCGGCACGGCTGATGTGCGAGATTGGCTCCCTGAGCGTACCGCGTGGCAGGATATAGCCATTGCCGAAGACGTTGACCGCATCGACGAGCAGGATATCGAGGTCGCGCTGCAGCTGCCAGTGCTGATAACCATCATCGAGAATCGCTACCTCCGCACCAAAGTGCTCGATGGCATAGCGGCCCGTCTTGACGCGTTCCGCGCCGATGAGCACCGGCACATCGGGCAGGTGTTTCGCGAGCATATAGGCTTCATCGCCCGCCTCGGCCGCGTCCATGTAGAGCTTCCTGCCATCCGAAACGATGCCGACCTCACCGTGCCACTTCGCACGATAGCCGCGGTTCAGGATCACGACGCGGTAGCCCATATCGTGAATCTCGCGCGCCAGACGCTGTGCCGTCGGCGTCTTGCCAGTACCGCCCACGGTCACGTTGCCGAGGGAAATCACGAAGCAATCGAGACGGTGGCGCCGGAACAGGCCGATATGGTAGCCAGCCAGCTTGATATTGACGAGTCCCGCATAGATGAACGAGAACAGGTGCAGGATGGCGAGCACGATGTTGAGGAAGAAACCATCGACTTCCTTAGCATGCACGAGATCGATGAAATACGTCTGCAGATTCGCGATTTTCTGCGTAGAGCGCACACGGCGCGTCTCTTCCTCGCTCTCGTAGGCATCGAGCATCTTGCGCAGCAGGATGGCCGATTTGCGCGAGGCCCCCTTGTTCTCCTTGACGATGGAGAGCGTGACCTCCTCCATGCGGTGCCTTTCGGCCGGGTCATCGAAGAGTTTCACGACCTGCTGCGCGAGTTCCTTGCCATTCTGCACGGTAATTACGGCGTCGCGATTCTTGAACAGCGCGTGCGTATCCTTGAAGTTGAACATATAGTGGCCGACGATAATGGCCTTGCCATGGGCCGCCGGCTCCAGGATGTTGTGGCCGCCGTGGGCGATAAGGCTGCCGCCGACGTAGATGACGTCGCCGATGCTGTAGACCTTGCCCAGCTCGCCGATGGTATCGAGAATCACGATGTCCTCGTTATTTCCCGGATGCTTCTGCAGCTCCGTGCGGCAAGCTACCGTAAAGCCTGCACTCTTGCAGAGATGCACAACCTCTGCCGTGCGCAGCAGCTCGCGCGGCGCGATGACGAGGCGCGCCTGCGGGTGTTTCTCCCGCACGGCGCGGAAAGCGTTCAGCACCGGCTCCTCTTCGCCGCGGTGCGTTGAGCCCGCGAGGAAGATACCGTCGTTCTGCTCCAGTCCCATCTCCCGGATAATGCGCTGCTTTTCCTCCGGACTCACATCCGTATAAGTCTGATCGAATTTTGTGTTCCCCGTAACCGTCACCTTGGCCGGGTCAGCGCCCAGGCGCTTGATGTAGTCCGCATCGATGGAGGACTGCATCGCGAAGAGCTTCACCGTGCCCAGCATATCCCGCAGGATGCTGTGCAGATGCTTGTACTGCTTCACGCTGCGGTCACTGATGCGGCCGTTGACCATCATCACGGGGATGCGCAGATGACGTGCCGTCTTGAGGAAGTTCGGCCAAAGCTCCGTCTCCACAGGCAGGAACACGCGCGGACGGATGCGCCGCAGTACATGTGCCGCCACGAAGGGCAGATCCAGCGGGAAATAGATGATGGCATCTGCATCCTTGATGATGCGATTTGCCATCTCGTAGCCGCTCGTCGTCACCACGGAGACGAGAATCGGGCTATGGGGGAATTCCTTGCGAAACTCCTTGATCAGCGGGCTCGTGGCCACGATCTCGCCCACGGAGGCCGCATGCACCCAGATGCATTCCTTTTTCTCCACGCGATCGAGGGCATGCTCGGGGAAAAAGCCCAGGCTCTGTTTGATGCGCTCTACGAAGCCCTTCTCGCGCACGGAGCGCACGCAGAATACGGGAATGATCAGGAAAGCGATGATAATCGCCGCAATATTATAGATTAACTGCATCTCATTGCTCCTCGCTCTCCGCCGTCTTCCTGAACTGAATGTTGTAAAGGGTGCTGTATAGACCACCTTTTGCCAGCAGTTCCTCGTGCGTACCATGTTCCTGGATACGTCCATGATCGATGACGTAGATCTGATCCGCATCGAAAATCGTCGAAAGGCGATGCGCAATGACAAAGGAGGTGCGGCCGACCATGAGCTGGTCGAGGGCCGCCTGCACAATCTTTTCACTCTCCGTATCGAGCGCGGAAGTCGCCTCGTCGAGAATGAGAATACGTGGGTTCTTGAGGATGGCCCGCGCGATGGCCATGCGCTGGCGCTGGCCGCCCGAGAGATTCAGGCCGCGCTCGCCGAGCTGCGTATCGTAGCCCTGGGGCAGCGCGCGGATGAATTCATCCGCATTCGCGGCCTTGGCCGCCGCCACGACTTCTTCATCCGTGGCATCAAGACGGCCGTAGCGGATATTCTCTCGCACACTCGTCGAGAAGAGCATGGTCTCCTGCGGCACGATGCCGATCTGCCCGCGCAGGGAATCCAGCGTCACGTCGCGCACATCATAGCCGTCAATCCTGATGCTGCCAGCCGTCACATCGTAGAAGCGCGGGATCAGGTTCGCGATCGTCGATTTGCCCGCGCCGCTGGGGCCGACAAAGGCGATCATCTGGCCTGGCTTCGCCTCCAGCGTCATATCGATGAGCGCCGGCACGCCCTCTTTGTACGCGAAGTCCACATGCTCCACGCTGACTGCGCCCTGAACGGGAGGCAACTCTTTCGCCTCCGGCTTGTCCTTGATCGTTTCCGGCAGGTCGATGACCGCAAACACGCGGTCCACCGCCGCCATGGCGCGCTGCAGGTTGCCGTAGACGCGCGAGAGGCGCTTGACCGGATTCGCGAGGTTCACGGCGTAAGTGAGGAACGCGATGAGCGAACCGGCCGTCAGCACGCCGTTGATGACCTCGTAGCCGCCGAACCAGAGGATGACGGCCACGGATACGGCGGCCAGGAACTCCACGGACGGCGTGAGCAGGCTCGTGAGCTGCACGTTCTTCATCGCCGCCTGGAAGTTCAGCTCGTTCTGGCGGCAGAAACGGTCGATCTCGTAGCGCTGGCGCACGAAGGACTTGACGACGCGGATGGCCGAAATGCTCTCCTGCAGCAGCGAGGTGATGTCCGCCATGCGCTCCTGAATCACCGTGCCGTTGCGCTTGATCTTGCGGCCGAAAATCTTCATGGCCTGCCCCACGAGCGGGATAATGGCCAGCGTCAGCAGGGAGAGTTTCCAGTCGAGCACGAGCATCATCACCAGCGAACCGATGAGGATGGAGCCCTCCGTCACCATCTCGA
The DNA here is from genome assembly GCA_002350105.1 of Selenomonadaceae bacterium UBA2897. Lineage (GTDB taxonomy): Bacteria > Bacillota > Negativicutes > Selenomonadales > Selenomonadaceae > UBA2897. The sequence goes on from DEDT01000054.1 coordinate 52,646, forward strand.
TGAGGTTATCGACGAGCGCCGACTGGATGGCCGCCACATCATTCGTGATGTAACTCATGGTCTCGCCCGTCTGGTGCTTATCATAGTAGGCCAGCGGCATGCGCTGGAACTTGCGGAACATGACCTCGCGCACGTCGATAATGACCTTCTGGCCAATATAGGACACGAGGTAGGATTGGCCGTAATAAAAGATGCCGCGCAGGATAAAGACGACGACGATGCCGAGACAGATGATGTTCAGCATGCCCATGTCCTTATCCGTGAGCACCTTATCGACCATATCCTTGATGATCCAGGGCAGATAAAGATTTGCCGCCGCTGCCATGATAATGCAGATGATGGCAAACCCCAGCTGTTTCAGATACGGCCGGATGTATTGCAGCAGCCGTTTATAGTTCTTCATGCCTTTTCCTCATTACTTTCCGTTGTATATCCTGCCGCCGCCAGCACCTTTGCCGCCACGCGCTCCGCCGCTCCGGGCTGGCCGAGGCATTCGCAGGCCGCACGCAGCTTCGCGAGCACCGCGGGACGCTCCGCCGAGCCACGGCAGAGCTTTTCCACCTCTGCCGCGATGCGCGCGGGCTGCACCTCATCCTGCAAGAGCTCCGTCTCAAAGGGCTCGCCGAGCAGGATATTGGGCAGACTGAAACTCTTCACGTGCACGAGCAGCCTGCCGACGAAATACGACAGCGGCGAGAGCCGATAGAGCACGACGCAGGGCAGTCCCATGAGCGCGGCCTCCATAACGACCGTGCCCGACGTGGCCATGGCCGCATCGGCAAGACCCATGAGCGCATAGCGGTACCGATGCGTCAGCGTGACCTTCACGCCCGTCGCATCGATCCGTCGCTTTAGATCCACCTCATCGATGCCCTCGGCTACGGGCAGGAAGAAACGCAGCGCCGGATGTGCCTTGGCCAGCAGCTGTGCCGCGCCCAGCATGGCGGGCAGCAGCAGCTCGATTTCCTGCTTGCGGCTGCCCGGCAGCAACAGTACCGCATGCTCGTCTGCCTGCAGCTGGAAATATTTTCTGGCCTCTGCCTCGGGCAATTCCGCCCTTACACTGTCCACGAGCGGGTTGCCGACGAAGGAAATCTTTGCGCCTGCCTGCTGGTAGACGGGTAATTCGTGCGGAAAAATCGCCACGAACTCGTCGGCCAGACGTGCGCATTTCTTCGCCCTGCCCTTGCGCCAGGCCCAGGCCGAAGGCGGAATATACGAAAACACGCGGATACCCAGTGCCTTCGCGCGCTTCGCGAGACGCCAGTTGAAATCCGGATAATCGATGAGCACGAGCAGGTCCGGCTTCTCTTCCCGCATGAATGCCGTCAGCGTGTCGAGCAGGCGCAGCAGGCGGCGCAGATTCTTCAGCACTTCCCAGACACCCATGACATTGTAGCTGCGGTAGTCCGCCGCGAGGCGCACGCCGGCCGCTGCCATCTCCGGCCCACCGAAACCGATGAGTTCCGCCTCCGGAACCTGATGATGGATGGCCGCCGCGAGTTTGGCCCCATGCAAATCGCCGGATACCTCGCCGGCCGAAAGCATGATCTTCATTCTGCACTCCTCCCCGCAGTACCACCAGGTCACCCGATAGATGACGTGAAAAAGACGCGAGGAAGCTCCCTTGGCGGGATTTCGCCGCGTCTGCCAGGAATCACGCCCATGATTCCCGATACTCACATAGACTCTTACATCGCTACGATCGCGATGTTGTTGGCCTCCGCCAGCGCGATGACTTTCGGCTGGTCAACCAGCAGGGTTTTATCCGCCTCGATGGCGAGCGCCGAGGCCTTCACCTCAATCATCGTCTGCAACGTCTGCACGCCGACCGTCGGTACGTCAAAACGGTTATCCTGCTGTGGCTTGGCCACCTTCGCGACCACAGCCCCCTCGCGTGCCAATGCACCGCCGCGGCGGATGCACGCATCCGTGCCCTCGATAGCCTCCAGGGCCATGACGGCCTTGTTCTTCACGACGACGGTCTGGCCGATATCGAGGCGGCCGAGCTCGCGCGCCACGACAAAACCGAATTCCATATCCGCCTTTTCCTCCGGCGTCGGCTCGCGTTTGGTCAGCGTGCCGTGATGCGGCATGAGGCGGCGCAGGAGCGTCGTCTGGTCGAAAGCCTGCACGCCAATCTTCGCGAGTTCGCGCACGAACATCATCATGATCGTGTCGTCCTTGCGATCCGGCAGCGCCATGATGAGCTGCAGCAGATGCGCATCCGGTTTCACCTTGCCCGAAAAGAGCAGTTCCTTCGTGACCTTACCGAGCATCGTGACCTTTTTGATGTTGTTCTCCTGCAGATACTTCAGGATAGCGTCGAGATGCGCGATGCTGATCTCCTCGTAGTGGGCCGCGCACTGTGCCAGCTCCTTATCCGTTTCCGGCAACAGCGCTACGACGTAAACCTCGAAGCCCAGCCCCGCTGCGGCTTTCGCGCATTCCACCGGCAAACGGCCGGCACCAGCCAGCAATCCTACTCTTTCCATACAGACACCCCTTGCTCACTCTCTATTTATTCCGATTCATGCCGCACACGGCAGATACCGCGCTCCGCATTCCGCAGGAAACGCAGGATATGATCCACCTCATCGCAGGCCGGAATCTCCTGCTCAATGACCGCAATGGCCTGTGGCAGGGAAAGTCCCGAACGGTAGAGAATACGGTAGGCCTGCTTGAGCCGGCGGCGCGACTCCGGCGCAATGCCCGCGCGCGAAATACCTACGGTGTTCAGACCCACGGCCTTGGCCGGACGGCCATCGACAATCGTGTAGGGCACGACGTCCTGTACAAGCTTCGAAGCGCCGCCCACCATGGCATTGCGGCCGATCTTCACGAACTGATGCACGCCCGTCATGCCGCCGATGACCACGCGGTCCTCAACGACGACATGACCCGCGATCATCGCCGCGTTGCTCATGATAACGTTGTTGCCGACCACGCAGTTATGGGCGACGTGCGTATAGGCCATGAGCAGGCAGTCGTTGCCGATGCGCGTCTCCTCACCCTCACCCGTTGCGCGGTGAATCGTCGCGAACTCGCGGATCGAGGTGCGGTCGCCGATGACCGTCGTGCTCTTCTCGCCCTTGAACTTCAGGTCCTGCGGCACCTCGCCCACCGAGGCGCACTGGAAGATATGGCAATTCTCGCCGATCGTCGTCCACTCGTGAATCACCGCATGTGCACCAATGATGGTACCATCCCCGATGCTGACGTGATCCTCAATGACGGCGTAGGGCCCGATCTGGACATTCTTGCCTATATGTGCCTGTGGAGACACGACGGCCGTGGCATGGATACCACTTGCGGTTTCATTCTCCGTATTCATCTGCTCCAACTCCTAAACTCTCTTTCTTTTCTGTCAGCCGTCTGCGGCGGCCCGATTGCTTTGCTCTGTCTACTTCAACTATAATCCCAAATACACTTCCAAAATTCGTCTGCAATCTGACAGCAAATCCAGGTGTTTTACGAGCTGAACAAAGCTTATCTGCGATTAGCTCACCAATATAAGCTATTATTTGCTAATTTCGTCCCTTTTCAGGGCAAACTTGAAGTCCGCCGAAGCGACGAGCTTGTCACCGACATAGCCATCGCAGTGCAGCAGACCGAAGTCACCGCGACGGCGCACGAGCTCCGCCTTGGTCACAAGCTGGTCACCCGGCACTACCGGATGCTTGAACTTCACGTTTTCCATGCCGCCGAAGAGCGCGATCTTGCCGCGGTTTTCCTCCGGATAGAGCATGGCCACGCCGCCGACCTGGGCCATGGCCTCGAGAATGAGTACGCCCGGCATGATGGGATTGCCGGGGAAATGCCCGCGGAACTGCGGCTCATTCATCGTGATGTTCTTGATGCCCGTCGCGGACTGGAACGGCTCGATCTCCGTAATGCGGTCCACGAGCAGCATGGGCGGACGATGCGGCAAAATCTTCATGATTTCTTTGATGTCGAGTTGCATATTTTTCTCTCCTCTATGTATCATAAATGAGCTGCAGCGATTTGTTTCGCCAGCTGCGTATTCAAAGCATGTCCTGAGGCGGCCGCGATGATATGGCCGCGAATGAGGCCCGCGAGGCGCAGGTCGCCGATGACATCGACGATCTTGTGGCGCACAAGCTCATCCTCGAAGTGCAGCGGATTGATCCAGCCCTCATCGTTGTAGATGATGACGTTGTCGATGCTGCCGCCGAGGCCGAGGCCCATGGCTTGCAACTGCGCGATTTCCTTCTCGTAGGCGATGGTGCGCGCCGGCGCAATTTCCTTTTCGTAGGTGGCCGGATCGATATGGAAGTCCTCGTACTGGATGCCGATGAGCTTGTGGGGATTCACCGACGTGAAGCTCACGCGGAAGCCGTCATAAGGCAGTGCCATGACGAAGCGGCCCGTCTTCTCGTCATCGATACGATACACCTTGTCGATGACGAGCTCGTGGCGCGGCGCATCCAGTTCCTGCGTCCCTGCGGACTGCAGCAGCTGGAAATAGACGAGCGCAGCGCCATCTGCCACCGGCGGTTCCTCCGCATCAAGCTCGATGCGGCAGTTATCGATGCGCAGCGCATGCAGGGCACTCATGAAGTGCTCGATGGTAAAGACCTTGCAGCCGTGCTCCTCCACCGTCGTCGCCCGCAGCGTGGAGGTGACATTGGCCGCGCACGCATGAATCACCGGCTCTCCCGGCAGATCCGTGCGTACGATGACGATGCCTGTATCCGCCGTTGCCGGGCAGAACCGCGCATGTACCTCCCTGCCGGAATGCAAACCAATTCCATTGTAGGTCACCGCTTTGGCGAGTGTAACCTGCTGCTTTTCCATAATGCCCCCGCTTTCTCTCTTAGCTGCTACTATTTTACAAAACATTCGTCATTCGCGCAAGTGGGCAGGCAAAGTCTGTCACGGCCGCATGGATTTCCAGCGGTCGTGAAGCCAGAACCACTCCTCCGGATAGCGGCGGATGTGCCGCTCGATTGCATGAGTCAGCAGCTGGCTCGTCTCCCGGATATCCGCCTGCTTATCCTTCGTCCGAGCCGTATAGACCGGATCGCCGATGCAAAGCGTATGCGTGCCATCAGCATGGCGGTGCATGAAACAGGGGAAAATCGGTGCCTGCTGGAAACGGCTCATCGAGGCCGCGCCCGGTACGCAGTTCGTCGGCTGGCCGAAGAAATCGAGGATGATTCCATCGTGGCGGTTCGTATCCTGATCCATGATGAGGCCGATGAACCAGCCTTCCTTCAGCATGCGGAACATCTCACGCACGCCGGTCTTGTAGGTGATATGCATGCCGATAAGCGTGCGGTACTCCATGATGAAGCGGTCGGCCCCCGCCGACTTCTGCTGCATCGCGACGCCCACGAGCGGGATGCCGTACTGGGCAAAAGCGCCGCCCATGAGCTCCCAGTTGCCGCAATGCCCCGTGGCGATGATGCCGCCCTTGCCTTCTTTCATTGCCTGCTGCAGCTTCTCCAGGCCCTCGACGCGCACGTAATCCGCGATATGGGCACGGATGACCGGGAAGCGCAGTACCTCGAAGAGCATGGGGCCGAAGCGCACGGAGCTGGCCCGCGCGATACGCCAGGCTTCGGCATCGCTCACGCCGAGACATTTTTTCACCTGCCGAAAGGCCAGCTGCTTGCGCTTTCGCGGCACAAGCGGCCAGAGCGCCGCCCCGAGGAAACGCCCCAAAGCCTCGCAAAAGCCCCGCGGCAGATGGCAGCAGAGCCAGCTGATGGCTTTCAGAAGATAATACGAGGCCATATCACACCATCCTTATCCATTCTCATAAAAAAACTGCTGCCGTCATGACGCGCAGCAGTTTGCTGTTAGGGCTAACTCAATGAATCAATGTTTCTTAATTCTTTTTCTCGTACTGCGCAAGTTTCTTTTCCAGCAGTTTCATCTTTTTATACATCTCCGGCAGACGCTTCATCATAGCCTGCATGCGCAGCCACTCCGTATGCGGCTGCACGGGAAAGCCGGCGCAGAATACGCCTTCGGGCATGTTGCCGATGATGCCGGAACGTGCTGCATAGACGGAGTTCGCGCCAATCTCGATGTGCCCGACCGTGCCGACCTGCCCGCCGAAGGTCACGTTGTGCCCCACCTTCGTGGAGCCGGAGATACCCGTCTGCGCGACGATGAGGCAGTTCGGGCCAATCTTGCAGTTATGGCCGATATGCACGAGATTGTCGACCTTCGTGCCGTGACCGATGACCGTCGAGCCCATGGCCGCGCGGTCGATACCATCGTTGGCGCCGATCTCGACATCATCCTCCAGCACGACGTTACCGACCTGTGGCACCTTCGTGTGCACGCCGTCCGCCGTGGTGAAGCCGAAGCCATCGGAGCCGATGACCGCGTTGCAGTTGATCACGCAGCGCTTGCCGATATGACAGTGCTCGCGGATGGAGACGTTGGCATAGACCAGCGTATCATCGCCGATCTCCACGTACTGACCAACGTAGACGTGCGGATAGAGCGTGACATTGTCGCCGATGACCGCGTGGTCGTCCACGACGGCACAGGGCAGGATCGTCACGTTCTTGCCGAGCTTAACATCCTTGCCGATATGCGCCTCGGGGCTCACGCCCGCAGGAAAATGCAGCTTCGGCGTGAAGTGCTCCAGGAGCCTGGCAAAGGCTGCACGCGGCTCCTTGACATAGAGAGCCGGCTTCGGGAAGTCTTCTGTGCCCTCCGGCAGCATCACGGCCGCCGCCTGGCAGGTCTTCGCCGCCTCGATGTGCGGCTCCACGGCAAAGGTCAGGTCATGCTCGCCCGCTCCCTCGATGTTGTCGAGGCCATGAATGACGATATCGCCTGCCCCCTCGGGACCCGCGACGCGGCCGCCGACATAGTCAGCAATTTCCTGCAAGGTCTTCTTCATGCTGCACCCCGTCCTTACTGCAGTTTTTCGATGACCGCATCGGTGACATCCGTTGCGCCCATGATCGCCGTCTTATTCTTCTCCTCGCTGTCGATGACCGCATCGAGCTTCTTCTGCTTGGCGATATCCGCCAGCACGGCATCGATCTTCTGCTTGATCTGGATCGTATAGGACTGGTTCAGTCCCTGCAGCTTACGCTGCGTATCCACCTGCAGTTTCTGCGCGTCCTCCTGGGACATATCCGGATTATCCTTCAGCTTCTGCTCCGCTTCCTGCTGCGTCTCCGCCATCTTCTGGTTGCCCTCTTCGACGATGGCCTTGATCTGCGGTGACTCCTCCATGACCCGGGAGCCATCGATATAGCCGATCTGCGTCTTGCCGCAGCCGCTCATCAGCGCGACGGAAAACAGGGCTGATGCCAGTAGCACCACGGCTTTCTTGCTCAGTTTCATGTTAATCTTCTCGCTTCTTTCTGAAAATCTGCTTTTCCCAAACCTAAGAACAGGCCCGTATTACAGGCTCTGTATTTCTGTTACCATTTCATCCGTGATATCGTCTGTCGTCACGCCGGTTACATCCGTATAACGCTCCTGGTTTTCCACGGTTGGAATGACCGCGGGCAGGTAGGAGGCAATACTGCGGCTCGGCGTAGCCAGGATCAGCGTGTAGTGATGCAGGATGGCCAGCTTGGCGGCCCGTCCCGCGATATCGTTGAGGATATGCGCTTCGAGCGCGTTGATCTCATCCTGCTTGGCCTGCAGTGCCTGCTGCTTTTGCAGCTGTTCCTGCAGCTTGCCGGAAGGATCCGCAGCATGCAGCTGATTCAGCTGCTCGGACATGGCCGCGGTATCGCGTTTCTGCGCCTCGGACTGCCTGGCGAGCGCCGCCGCCTGCTGCTGTGCCTTCGCCTGCTGTGCCTTCGCCTGCCAGACCTCAATCTTCGGGCCCATCACGGACTGCACGTAGGAACCAATCTCCTGCTGCCAGGCCTGATACATCTGCCACTGCCTGTGACCGCGCTCTTTTTTCACGGCCGTAAGCTCCTGCTGCAGGCTATCGACATTTGCCTGGCTAAGATTCATGACCTCGGCATTGTCGAGCTTCAGCTGCAGATTGAGGATGGTATTGCGGTACTCCTCGTCCAGCGCATCGCGCCGCGCGAGGTATTCCGCTTCATGCTCCTTACGGTATTTCTCCCGCAGCTGCTTCTGCTCGCGGGCCAGCGCCACGCGCTCGCCGATGACGGCCTGCGCATTCTTCTGCCAGACGGAATCATCGAATGGCTTGCTCTCCACCTCCGGTGGCTCAACTGTGAGCTCTGGCGGTTCCAGATCGGCTGCAGCCTCCAACGACAGGCGCAGGGATTTCGCCTCCTCGCGCAGCTGCTGCAACTCTGCATAGCGCGGATGCGCTGCCATGACGTCCTGCAGGTTCAGAAGGGCAGCCTCCGCAGATACCACCACCGCCGCAGGAGGAGCAGGCACCAGGAAATGATGATAGAGCCAGCCGCCCGTCAGGGCCAGCAGCACGGCGGCCACCAGTCCGCCTGCAAGGAAGCGGCGACGTCTGCTCCCGCGCTCAGGGGATGCAGCAGCGGGCTGCTCCTCCGGCTGTTTCTCCGGCTGTTCAGCCATGCACCACACCTCCCCGAGCCCTGGCAGAAGCCCTACACGCAAGAATACCGAGCACGTCAGGCGCCCGGTACTGCTATTTTCCGCACCCGCGGATTATACGGATTATTTCGAGAGTTTGTTGACGACGTCCTGCGTGATATCCGTACCGCCATAGACCACGGTATCCTTCAGCAGCACGACGCTCAGGCCCTTGGCCTGTGCCACCGTCTTGACCTTATCCTCGACATCCTTCTCAATCGGCTCCGTCAGCTCCTGCTGTTTCTGCTGCAGGCGCTGCATCGTCTGCTGATAGTAGTCGTTCTTTTCCTGGTCATTCATGTTCTTGGATTTCTCCTCGAACTCCTTCTGTGCATCGGCAGCTGCCTTCTGCATCTCTGCCTGCATGCTCTGCGTCTGCGGATGTGCGCTGTAAATCTGGCGCATATCGACGACGCCGACATTCGAGCTGGCCGCCGAAGCGATGCCCGAGCCGGACTGCGTCAGAGCCAGAGCTACGACGGAGCCGACGAACACGAGGGCGATGAGGACACTGACGATCTTGACCGTCTTTTTCTGTAACTGTACCATTTGTTGTTTTACTCCTTTTCCCGTTACGGGTTTATTGATAGAGTGTCTGACTATGATGAAATCAAAGCAGTTTCATTATAACAGACTGGTTTTCGTTATTCAAGCTGATTCATGGCAGATTGGGCTAAAAGTTGCCGATAACGCGCAGCCAGCTATCATCATTATCCCGCAGCAGCTCGAGGCTCAGGAAGTCGTGAAGCTTATAACCCAGCGCAACCTCGCCGGTATCCGTGAGCCAGCGGTACTCATAACGCAGCCAGCAGCGCTGCAGGAAATTCTGCTGCATTGCCATAAGGAAGCGCTTGCCGCGCATATCGTAGCGCAGGTCGGCGCGGCCCTTGCTGGAAATGCTGTGCCGCCAGCCCAGCTGCCAGTCCCAATCCATATTCTGGGGGTAGACATCGAGCAATGCCAGCAGCTCATCGCGCTGGCTCAGCATGCGGCCGCCCCGCAGGCGGAACATGAGATCATGATTATCGTTGTCTTTTCTGCCCGTATCGAGCCAGCCCGTAAGCCGCAGGCGAAAATTCCGCGTATTCGAACGGCTCATCACCTGCAGCTGCTCTGCCGGCGTAATCTGCACCTCCGTATGCAGCTGGAACTGCCGCGAATCGGGCAGGGAATCCAGGGCCTGTGCAATGCTCGCGGCAAAAACCGACTGATGACGCGCGACAAAGGCCACTGGCACGCCGACGAGTTCATCGGCGCGCTGTTGCACGAGCTCGCGATGGCTGAGCAGCGTAAAATTCGGTACCGTATCGGAGCGCATGGAGAGATCCACCGTGCGCACCACGGGCAGCCGCGGAAAAACCGTAAGCTGCACCTGCATCGTGCCATCCTTTTGCGGCATAAGGTCGAAATCGCCACGGAACTCCGGCAGATGGGCCGCAAGGTAGGCGCGCAGCTGACGCTTCAATACGCCATTCGTCCAGTCCGTAGCGGCCACAGGCAGGCCCACGAGGGCTTCCTGAAAGACCGTATCCACGCCCGAGATGTCCTGCCGCACGAGCTTTTCCACCAGCGGCGGCATGCCCTCGACAGCCGTCACAACCCGCACGCGCGGAATCGTGTCGGCCCAGGGCAGCAGGCTGACCCTGACCTCAGCCGTGCCGGATGGCACCACCGTCACCGTGACCCGCTGCACCGTATAGCCCACGAGCACCTTGTCGAAAACCTCACGGATGAGTTCCGCCTGCTGCGGATAGGCATTGCGCACGGGCTGGTCCAGCAGTACCTGCTCGCTGATGATGCGCACGCTTTCCTGCATGCGCTGCTGCACGAGCGGCGGCAGCTGCTCCCCCGTAACGCTGCTCGCGACCGACGTAATCCGTGGCGCGGCTCCCGCGGCCGTCGGCAGGACCAGGCAGAGGAGCAGGACAAAAACCATCAGGCTGCTGCGCCGAAAGGACAGGGGCAATTAGAACGTACCACCCACGGTGAAGTGCACGCGGCCCCCTTGGTCGCCACGGCCATAATCGAGGCGCAGCGGACCGACCGGCGTGTTGAGCGAGATGCCGACACCGACGCTGCCATGGATCAGGTCTGCATCCGGCTGCCAATCATCCGACCATGCGCTGCCCCAATCCGTGAAGATCGCGCCCTGCACCTTCGAGACGATGGGGAAACGATACTCCGCCGTCGCGAGGAACATGCGCGTGCCGCGGAACTGCTCATCACGGTAGCCGCGCAGGCTGCTCTGGCCGCCGATGCGGAACCGGCTGTACTCCGAGATATGACCATGGCTGCCGCCGAGCTGGCCGCGCAGTGCGATGACCTGCGCATGACCGACCTTGAAGTAGCGCTGATCCTCGATATCGAATTTCTGATAGTCAAAATCACCGCCGAGGCCCGCGAACTCACCAGTGAGGCTCACGCGGCCGCCCGTCGTCGGGTTGTAGATATTGTCGCGGTTATCCGTCACATGCTCGAGGATCACGCTGCGCGTGAGGCCGAAGTTATCCTTGCGCCACTGCGCCCAGCGTGGACCACTACGACCAAGGATGTGAACATACCCCTCACTATCCGTATAGTACTCTCCCTCTTGTGTGCTGTAACGAGTACTCTCGTCACTTTCATCGAAGTTATCGTACTCATCCTTACGGTTGCGCAGCGTGACATAGTTCGTGGAATACTCGCTGACCGGACGGCCAAAGGTGACCTCGCCGCCGGAGTACTTGCGCATGAACTCCTCTTTGAGGTTACCATCCTCGTCGTAATCGCTGTACTCATAGGTACGATTGTAGATCTTCAGCGTACCGACAGTCTCCTTTGCATCGATGTACGGATGACGCCAGGAGAACGTATAGCCATGGGCATCGGAATCATCGCCACTGACCTCATAGCTGACACTCACCGCATCGCCCGTGCCGCGGAAGTTCGTGTCCGAGACGCTCAGCATGCCGATGACGCCATCCTCGCTGGAGTAACCGGCGCCGATACCGAAGGAGCCCGTGCGCTTCTCCTTGACGTCGATCTCCATGATGACGGCATTCGGGTTAACGCCAGGATTCATCTTGATATTGACGTCCTCGAAGAAACCGAGGTTATAGACGCGCTGCATGCTGCGGCGGGCCTTCGTCGAGTTGAACGGCTCACCGACCTTCTGTCGCATCTCGCGCAGGATGACATAGTCCTTCGTCTTCGTGTTGCCCTTGACCTTGAATCCTTCGAGCTTGCCCTCGTTGATCTTGATGGCGAGGTTGCCATCCTTGTCGATGTTCAGGTCCGTGATCTTCGCGAGGATATAGCCATCCTTGCGGTAGAGTTTCTGAATGGCCTGCACGTTCTCATGCAGCGTGCGGCTGTTGAGAATCTCGCCCGGTTTCACCGTAATGAGCGGCTCGAGGTCTGCCGTCTTCTCCACGGTATTACCTTCGATCTTCACGCTCTTGAGCACGGGGTTCTCCAGCACGTGATACGTGAGCACGATGCCCTCTGGCACCTGCTCCACCGTCGGATAGAGATCATAGAAATAACCCGTGGCAAAGATGGCCTCGCGATCCTTCTGCAGGCCGCTCGTCGTAAACATATCGCCCGTATGCATGGTCAGCGTTGACTTGGCCATCTTGGCCGTAAGTTCCGTCGTGCCATCAAACGTCGTATCGACGATGGTCTTGCCCTCGTACTGCTTCATGGCCTTGGTGATGATATCCTCGGCGGGACGGGACTTCACCCAGGCCTGCGTCCGCGCATCCTGCTGTCCCTCCGCCTGCTTCGTCACCTGGTCGGCAGCTGCGGACTGCGTGCCGGCGGCCGCCGGAGTCTCCCTGGCCTGCGCGTCAGCTGTGGACTGGGTGGCAGGCTGTGCATTGGCCGGCTGAGCTGCAGTCGGCTGGGCAGCAGCTGGTTTTGCATCAGTCGGCTGGGCAGTGGCCGGCTGGTCCGTCTGCGACGCCATCTGCTCAGCGGCATAGCTGAAGCCCGGCAGCGCGGCAAAGCCCACAGCCAGCGCTACGGCACAGGTCAATTTTCTGTACTGTCTTCTATCCAAGAGAACAAACCTCCTAAAAAAATCTGGGCACATGGCGCCAGTCAATCATCCTAAGAACAAAACAGTGCTTCCTATATCTTAGCGGGAATTGCACTTGATTGCAAGTGTTTCCCGGAAAACGGCTGCTATACTATCCCCCTCTCAGGGCGCGCGCAGGCTCTGTCCTGCCGCCTGCATCAGACGCTGCTTCTGCGCATCAGGCGGCACAGTAGCCGGAGGCTGTGTCTGTGCCCTGGCCTGCTGCACGGCGGACCGTCCTGTGGCCTGAGGGACGGTGGCAGGAGCTGGCTGTACAACCTGGGCCGGTGCCGGTACTGCCTCCTTCGAGGGCTCCGCGTCAGCCGTCATCGCTGCCGGGGATGGCTCCTCTGTCTCCATTGCAGTGGGCGCCTCATCATGGCCAGCAGGCTGCGGCACGGGTGCGGGCTGCACGCTGACGGCAGTGGTCTCGGCCGACTCCTGCCGGGGGGCAGAGGTATAGGCCTGCCACCCCCAGCAGCCAGCGGCGACGAGCAGCACGGCCACGGCAGGCGGCAGCAGGCACCGCAGCCAGCGCTGCAGGCGCCGGGTGTGCGGCCCCGCCTGCACCTGTGCCAATTCCGCCTTCGCCAGCATGACTTTCAGGTCGCTGCGCACATCATCCGCCTGCGCGAGGGAATCCTCCGCATCGCCCAGCCAGTCACGTGCCGCGCGGATATGTTCCTGTGACTTATGCCGCTTAGCCATGCTGCTCACCTCCTGTCCCCAGCCCTGAAAAGAAATACACCCCTATATTCGCCACAGCCGGGATATTTATGACAGAGCAAAAACCGGCAAAAAAAGCAGTGAGCGCCAAACAGCGCTCACTTACTCCAGAATAAGACCATATTCAGCCATTTTTCTCGATTTACTATAGTGGCCTACTGCCAATAGTGCATGAAATGCGACAACATGCCACGCACACGGCGGATACCTGTTTTCTGCAGGCGGTAGATATGCGACGGCGTCACCTGCAGATCCTCCGCCACCTCGCGCGCATCCTCACTGCGCAGGTACATGCCCTCCAGCACGGCCTTTTCCCGGTCCGGCAGGCGGGAAAGTGCCTGCTTCACCCGGGAGGTCAGCTCATGCTGCTCAGCCTGCTCCGCCACGGGCAGTGCCGTATCGGGCAGCTGCTCCTTCCATGGCGCACCTTCATCATCCGCGAAAGCCCGCCGCTCCTCGAGGCAGGGCGCATCGACGTTCCCCTCGCGCCGCAGGAAATCCAGCATGCGCCCGCGGATGCGGTGCACGGCAAAGAGGCTGAACGCCACGCCTCGCCGATGGTCGTAGTGCTCCACGGCCTCGATGAGGCCGATCGTGCCTTCCTGCACGATATCCATGATACCCTGATACTGCCGGAATGGCAGGGCCTGCTTGAAGACCAGCGGCTGATAGGACTCGATGAGCCGCCTCCGTGCCGCTTCATCCCCCTGCTCCTTATAGGCGAGCCAGAGAGACTTTTCTTCCCCGGGCGTCAGGAGCTTTACCCGGTTCAGTTCCGCCATATACTGCTCGAAGCGCATGCTTTCACCTCCCATCTACTATATTATACGATACGAAAAATCTTTCCTGTACTTTTAAAATCTGACCTTGACCTGTGCACCCACGATGGTCGCACTGTCCTGATTCTCCAGGGTGAAGCTGTAGCGGTCATCCATATCATATTGCAGGCCGTAGCGGCGGACATCGTCGCCGATACCCTGCGTGTATTTCAGCATCAGCTTATCGCCAATGTACTTGCCCATCTCGACGTTGTAGACATTTTCATCATCATCCTGCCGGGAGCGGTCATGATTCTCGACGATAGAGCCGCTGCCGCGCGCAATCGTGAAGTCATCGAGCCAGAGCATCTTGCGCATGACGCCTTCGACCTCCGAGAGGAAACTCATCTGCAGACCGACGTTCAGGAGATCACCCGCATCGATCTGCTTGCCCGCCTTGTAGGCGTTGCGGAGCGTGAGCAGCTGAATGATTTCCGTCTGGCTCATCTCCGGGCTGGAGGTCAGGCTGATCTTCATCGCATCGAGCGGCCCATCCAGCGTGAGGAAGACCTTCGCCTGCGTGAGGCGCGTCTGCGCCGCAAAATGAATGCTGGGCAGGAAGGAATCCACCTGGTTGAAATAGGCCGCACCCTCATCGATCTTGAACACGGTCTTGAGATAATTGACCGTACCGCCTCGCTTAACATCGAGCGTACCACTTGTCAGCGGATGCCGCGTCGTACCGCCGAAGTGCACCTGTCCCGTGAGGAACAAATCGTAGAGATACGGGCTATAGGCGTGTACTTTCCTGCCCACGTTGACCTGCATGTCCAGCAGGATATGGGGCAGACTGCCTTCCGTGTCGGGAATCGTCGGCACGGAAATCTGGCAATCGTGGAAATCCACCTGCCCGCTGAGCTTCGGCATCCTGAACCCCCAGATCTCTCCCTCAGAGAGGTGCAGATCACCCGTGAGGGGCCCGCGGAAGAAGTCGCTCTGGATATCGAGCTGATCTGCCTGCAGATCGAGCTGATAATCGCTCAGCTTCAGGCCAGCGAGCGTTGCGTGACCGGTTCCCTTTACCAGACCGTCGCCCATTTTAGCAGAGACATCTTTTAACGTCATGGTATGACCATTAAAATCCGCCTGCAAGTGCAGATTCGTGAGTGGCTTCTCCAGTGCCTTGAGCTTCATCCCGCCATCGGGCACCGTGATAGAGCCATCGATGCGCGGGTTCGCTGCGGTGCCGCGAATCGTCAGGCTGCCCTGTGTCGCGCCCACGGCCCATTCAATGGACGGAGCGAAGACCGGCAGCAGCGAGAGATCCGCATGGTCAAGGGAGACGTTGAGCATGATCTGCTCCACGTCGTTGGCCTCATCCTGCGCCTGTGTCGCCTGCAGCGCGCGCAGGGGTACAACGCCCTCGGCACTGAATTGATAGGTCTGCTGACCTACGGCCTTCTGCACATTGAGCGTATCGATATCGATCTGGCCATTCTTGAGATGCAGCACACTGCTCAGCGTGTCGAAGGTACTTCCCTTCACGCCGCCATCGCGTGCCCGCAGCGTTGCATCGACTGTTGGGTTGCGCAGCCAGCCGCCGAGCGCGGCCTCGACATCCGCCTGTCCCACGGCCTGTACAGACGCATCCGCGAGCCCGGCAAAGAGGCCAAGATCCATGTTCTGCGCCGAAAGTGTACCCTTGATGGCACCATCCAGCGGCGCGTTGCCCGCCTCGACCAGCGGCTCGTTGAAAGTCACCGTGCCCTGCAGGCCGAAAACTCCGACCTCTCCCTGCTGTCCCTGCAGCTTATCGACGTAGAGCACGTTGTCCAATAAATGGGCCGCAAGGGCCACATCATGCACGTCGCAGCCTGCGACGCTGCCCTTAGCCAGCTCGCCATGCAGCACGGCATGCGGGCTGTCCAGCGTACCGTCGAGGTCCAGGCCGGCTGACAGCCGCCCCTGCAGCTTATCGTTGCGATAATTGCAGATCGCCGCCAGTGCATTCACGTCGGCGTTCTGCACGACCACCGTGCCTTTGAGCGCACGGCTTACGCGGTTAAAGCTCAGCTCCATATCATAGCTGCCGTCATTCTGCACAAAACCAAAACGATCGACGGACACCTGATCGTTCCGATACTGCACGTGGCCGTTGAGCTGATCGACCTGCTGCCCGTTGATGATGAGCGAAGGTGCATCGAGCACGCCGTAGAACTCCGGCGCAGCCAGCGTGCCCTTGATCTGGCCTTCGAAACGTCCATGACCGCTGACCGCATAAGGCAGCTTGTGCTGGAAGCGACTGAAGTCGAGATCCGAAGCGCGCACGACCATGTTGAGGTTGCGCTGCAGATCGATGGTGCCGTTGAGCACGGCATCGACCATGGGGCTGAACAGATGGAAATCCTGCAGACGCACAACGCCATTGTTGAGGAAATAATCGCCATCCATACCGGAAAGCAGCACGCCTGCGTAACTGCCGCGATAGAAATGAATATAGCCCACGCCCTCGGGATTATCGAGCGTGCCCTTGAGCTGAATGACGTTGTCGACATTACCGGTGATGGGCTGGTCCGGCGCGATGAGGGACGCGATATCCTCCATGCGCGCGCCCTTGGTATCGATGCGCAGGTCGAGTTTCTTCCCGCCCGCGAAACCGACCGTGCCCTGCACGAACCAGGTCTGCTGGCCGTCCTTCTCCAGCATGAAGTCATCGACATGCACGCCGTCGAGGCTGCCACCCGCCGTGATCTTCAGCGAGTCAAAGGGCTGCTTGAAGAAGGTACCATGCATCGCCGAGAACTTAAGCTCGACCTGCGGATTCGCGAGACTGCCCTGCACCGTACCCTGAAAATCGCCGAGGCCCGTGATCTCCGCCTGCGGCACAATCTGCTGCAGGAATTCATTCGCCAGCGTCAGATCCATATGGCCGCCGTAGAAGGCGAGGTCGAGCTCCTGCCCGGCACGAATCTGTCCTTCCAGGCCAAGGCTGCTGCGATGCGGCAGGTTAGCCGATAGATAGTCGATCGTGATGTCCTGCCCCTGCAGGCTGAAGGACGTCGAGACGTCCTCCAGCGGAATGCCGTGCAGCGAGCCGTCGCGCACACGGGCGCTGCCATAGGCCGTCATGTTGGCAAAATCCGTTCCCGTTCCAGAGAAGCCCACATCGGCCGTGGCTTTGCCCGTGACGGATTCCGCCGCCAGCGCGGGCACGAGCTGTGCCGCCTGCGCCACGTCGAGATCCTGAACCTTCAGATGGCCCGTATAGCTCTGATCTGTGAGCACAGCCTCGGCCTCGCCCGTCACCTGGCCGCCCAGGACCTGCAGCTGCAGATCCTGCACGTAGAGATGCTGATCGAGCAGGCGCACTCTGGCAGAAGCATTCTGCAGTGCGATGCCCATGGCACTGCCGTTCGCCAGCTGCACCGTGCCTTCAACAACGGGATCTGCCACCGTACCCGTGAGGTGCGCATCAAAAGACGCGGCACCGCTCACGGGTACGTTCCTGAGCACCTGCGACGGGTCGAAAGAGTCCGACTGCGCATAGATATCGAAACAGGGTGAGCCCGTATCGAGCGTCACCTTTCCATGCGCCGCCACCTGCTGGCCCGCGGCCTCCGCCGTGGCCTGCAGCAGCACATCGCGCTGGGTGAACTGCGCATGGCCCGTGATATGCTCCACCGGCGTATCCTTGACCTGAAGCGCGACATCCTCGAAGTCTGCCGTGCCCGTGAGCGAGAGCGGCGCACCCCGACGGTTCAGCACATGCGCCTCCAGCTGCGGCACCCTGCCGCCCTGAAGGACGACATCCTGCGGCACTGTGCCCTCGGGCAACAGGTCGAGCAGATAGAAGTAATTGGCAAGATCGACATCGCTGGTCCTGAGATTGACGATCTGTTTCGCCTTGCCCAGCGTGCCCGATGCCTCGACGTGGCTGTCGTGGTTCTTGCCCTGCACTTGCACCTTCAGCACGGGATAGGCCGAGAAATCCGCCTCGCCGGAAGCGTCGGTCAGCTTTTCCTCGATGCCCCTGGCCTGCAGCGTCAGCTGGCTGTCCGCAAAGGTCACGCGGCCGTGAAAGGTCGTCTCCCCTGAGCTCTCGCTCTGGAGATCCTCCACGTTCCAGCTGCCATCCTCGCGTTCGCGCAGTACGGCATCCACGCCGGATAGCGTGACCTCCTCCACGGCCTCAGCCGGCTGGGCGAGCAGGTCTTTGGCCTGAAACACCGAAAGCAGGCGGAGCTTCACCTGCGCCTTTTGGGCGCGGGCAATGCAGTCCGCCTGCTTGTCATAGATTGCGATATTGTTTACGGCCAGTTCACGTGGCGAAATGACCTGAATCTCACCGAGCTCCACGGGTACCCCCAGCGCGTCGGAGGCCTTGGTCTCAGCCTTCGACGCTACCTGGGCCATGATGGCATCCGCATGGCTTTGCACATAGTACCACGCTCCGCCCGCCAGCAGCAGGCACAGCACACAGAGTCCCCCCAGAATATAAGCCAGCGTACGTTTCTTCATCCTGCCATCACGATCCCCAACGTCTCACCATGAGACTTGTTTATTTAGAGAAACACGGACAGACTCCCCTCAATCCGTCAGCATTCCTGTTTACTGTGCCATTTCTGCCGCCACGGCCTGCGCCGACTCCGGCTGCTCACTCTTGACCTTCACGGGCGCAGCTGCCGTTTTGCTGTCTGCCTTCACCGTCGGCTGCTGGCTCTCAGCTGCCTTATCCGCATGCTTAGCCTGCTTTTCTTTCCTGGCCTTTTTCGCAGCCTGCTTGCGCTCTTTCTGCTGCTTCACCTGCTTCTGTTCCTTTTCCTTTGGCAGCGTGAAGCGGGCATTCTCGTGCAGGCGGCCCGCCTCGCGCGCCTCCGGGGCAGATTTGCCCTCTTCCTGTGCCGCCATATACTTCGTCACATCGAGATCCACGGGGATGCCCATGGCCTTGTCGAGAGAGGCCTTGCTCGTATTGTAGTTATAGAGCGCCGTATAGTAGTTCGTGCGGGCCGACGTCAGTTTTTCCTCAGCGTCCATGACGTCGAGGTTCGTGCCCACGCCTGCGCTGTAGCGGACCTGGGCGATCTTGTAGTCTTCCTGCGCCCGCGTCACGGCGACTTCCGTCGTATGGATGTTCTTCTCGGCCGCCTGCAGATTCAGGAAGGCCGTGCGCACATCGAGCTCGATGCTCTCATCCATCTGTGCCGAGGCTTCCTTCGCCTTCTCTACACTGGCTTCCGCCGACCTGACATTGGCCTGCGTCACGCCGTTGTCGAAGATATCCCAGGCCGCGCTCACGCCCGCCGACCAGTTGTTGCTGCTGCTATGGTTCGCGCGGAACGGCTGCTCACCGCCGATGTTGCGCGCGACAGCACCGTTGACGGTCGGCAGATAGCCGCCCTTCTGCGCCTTGACACCCTGCTCCGCCTGCTTCACGGCATAGACGGCCGCTGCGCCATCCGCGCGGTTCGCGAGGGCATAGCGCGTGCAATCGCTGAGCGTGAGATCATATTTCGTATATTTCAGCTGATCATGCAGGGAAAGCACCGTGCTCGTCGGCAGGCCGATGATGTTGTTCAGCGTGGAGATGGCGACATCGTAATTGTTCTGGGCCGTCACGAGCGCCTGCTGCGCGTTCGCGAGCTGCACCTGCGAGGCCAGCACATCGGACTTGGCCACCGTACCCGCACGGAACTGCGCGTTGACGTTATCGAGATGCGTCTGCAGCGTATTCACCGCATCCTGCTGTACATCGATGAGGTTGCGTGCCTGCAGGATCTGGTAGTAGGCCGACGTCGCCTGCAGGCGCACGGCCTGCTTCGTATTCTCGAGTGCGAGATCCGCGCTGTTCAGCGCGAGTTTGCTGACCTCCACCTGCTGGCGCAGCGGCTCGTTATAGAGCGGCATCCCCACGGACAGCGTGTTGCCGTAGTTCCATTTATAGTTCTCACCCGTCATCTTCGCCTGCTGATAGGCCTCACCGCCGATGCGGTTCGCCGTCGTGCTCCAGGAGAGCGTCGGGCCGAACTTGCGGCGGCTCTGGGAGATGGCCCAGTTCGCCACATCCACGTCCGCCAGCGACTCCTTGATCGTGCGGTTGTTCTCGAGTGCCATCTGCACGCTGTCGCTGAGACCGATCTCGACCGTATTGGCAGCCAGGGCAGTCTGTCCGACCGTCATCATGAGTCCCGACACCACGAGTGCCGTCAGTTTTTTATAAAAGCCATTTCTTTTCAAGGTATTGACCTCCTCAAAATTCGATGTCTCATTTTGCCAATAGAACTAAATGCAGTATAGCACGGAGACATTAGAAAAATAGTCATGGCTGGTTAACCTCAGGGTTGCCAGCCCTATATCAGAACTCCTGCCTGAGACCGAAATAGGCGCGTCGCTTATCACTATCGCGCACATTATCCCATCGTCCCATGACATAGGTACCATCACCGGTAATATCGTACTGCCCCGTAAGGCGCACATTCAAATCGTCAAAATCATAGGCATCCGTGCTAAAGCGGAACCGCCCCGCATAAGCATCGATACCCAGCCCCGGATCGCCGGCGATGACGCCGCCGCGCGCGCCGATGTTCCCACGGCGGAAACCGAGCTGCGCATTGAGGTCATTGCCATCGCCGATATCCTCCATGCCCATGCGGAAGAAGGCCTTGCCTCCCGTCGAGAAGTCGAGGTTGGCATCGGTCGTCCAGTCCTTGTCACTGCCATTGTAGAGCACATCCACGCTGGGCTTTGTCTCGATTTTGTCCAGCTTGTCCATGAGGTTCTTCGCCCGCACGGACACGTTCTTCGCATGCTGGATGGTATCCGTCAGGTCCTTGGCCGTCTTCGGATCCCCGAGGGAATTGTCGAGGTTCGCCGCTACGTGCTGGATACGGCCGCTGGCGTCGGCGATATTCGAGAGCGTCAGGCGCAGGTTCTCCGCCGTCTGCGGGTCAGCGCCTACGGTCTCAATATTCTTCATCACGGCCTCCGCCGCATTCACCGTGCGCTCGAGGCTCGCCGACATCGCATTGAGGTTCGTGAGCATCTGGTTGATGTTGCCCTGATTCTGCTGCACGGTGGCCTCCAATGCCGCCATGAGGCCGTTCAGATGCGCCGTCATGTCGCGCATATTGGCCGTCATCTGGATGATATTGCCCTGGAACTTCGGATTGCCCGCAATCTTGTTCAGCGAGTCCAGCAGGCTCTGCGCCTGCGTCACCACCTGGCTGAGGCCGGTAAAGAGCGTATCCATGCCCGCCTCATCTTCGCCGATGAGATAGTCACCATCCGTCACGTAGTCGCCGCCGTCCTTCGCGGGCGTGATATTGATGAATTTATCGCCCATGACGCCCGGCGAGCCCACACTCACATGTGAGCCGCGCGGGATGCGCGCATCTGCATTGATCTTCAAGGCCACGGTGACGCCGCCGCCCTCGTTGGCCACGGAGGTCACGGTGCCCACGGGCACGCCGGAGAGGCAGACCTGCGCCTGCTTCTGGATGCCGTTGACCTGATTGAAGCCGGCATAGAGCGTATAGCCCTTATCATGATGAAAGGAAAAATTGCCGAGCAACATCACGACGGCCACTAAGAGCGCAATGCCCGCCACCGTGAAAGCGCCGACCTTTGCTTCATTTGTCATGCCCGATGTCCTCCTTTACCGTGCGCAGACTATGGAAAAAGGCCTGCACCCGCTCATCCCTGAGCTTTTTAAATTCCTCCACGGGTGCCACCGCGATGAGCTCGCCCTGATACACCATGGCGATGCGGTCCGCGATGCGGCAGGCGCTCGCCATATCATGCGTGACCACGACACTCGTCACATGCAGCTCGCGCTGCGTGTGGATGATGAGCTCATCGATCTTCTCCGTCATGATGGGGTCGAGACCCGAGCTCGGCTCGTCGTAGAGGATGATCTCCGGCTCGATGGCGATGGCCCGCGCGAGGCTCACGCGCTTCTGCATACCGCCGGAGAGCTCCGGCGGCATCATGCCCTCCACGCCGTCCAGTCCCACGAGATGCAGTTTCTCACGCACGATTTCACGGATTTCCGCGTCGCTCTTATCCGTGTGCTCATGCAGGCCGAAGGCCACGTTGTCGCCCACGGTCATCGAGTCGAAGAGCGCCGAATACTGGAACACCATGCCCATGCGCAGACGCACGCGGTCGAGCGCCCGCTCATCGAGCTGCCCGATCTCCGTATCGCCAATCCAGATTTCCCCGCTCGTGGGCCGGATAAGGCCGATGAGCAGGCGTAGCAGGGTACTCTTGCCCGAGCCCGAGCCTCCGATGATCGCGATGGTCTCCCCATCCGCAATATCGAGGCTCACATGCTTCAGGACTTCCTTGCCGTCAAATGACTTGCATACATCCTTGATTCTTATCATAGGCACCTCAGAACAGCGCAAACGTCAACAAGGCGTTCAGGATAAAGATCACGATAATCGACGTCACCACCGTGCGCGTCGTCGCCTTGCCGACGCCCGCCGCACCGTCCGGGCTGGAGAGGCCGTAGTAGCAGCCCAGCACCGCGATGATGTTGCCGAAGAAAATCGCCTTGATGAGGCCGCCCGTGAAGTCGTAGACATCCACATACGTATGGATGGAATTCATGAACGTCACCGAGCTGATGCCCGAGTAGTAGACCGCGATGACATAGCCACCGAGCACGCCCAGCACGTCGCCGAAGATCGTGAGCACCGGCACCATGGCCATGCACGCGAGCATGCGCGGCACGATGAGGTAATCGGCAGGACTCACGGCCATGACGCGCAGTGCGTCGATCTGCTCCGTGACCTTCATCGTGGAGATCTCCGCCGTGATGGCCGAGCCCACGCGGCCCGCACAGACCACGGCCACGAGCACGGGACCGAGCTCGCGCCCGATGCCGATGGCGATGATCGCGCCCACGGTGCTCTGGGCACCGTACTTGATGAGCTCATCCGCCGTCTGCAGCGTGAGCACCACGCCCGTGAAAATCATCGTGAGGCTCACGATGACCAGTGAATCCACGCCCAGATGCGACATCTGCGTGAGGATCTGCTGATAGCGCGGCCGATGAAACGTCTGCCGGATGGTCTCCATATAGAGGAGCACCATGCGCCCAAGCTCCGCCAGCCGCCGCAGCACAAAGCCGCCGATCGCCTCCAGAATACGGTTCAGCATCGCGCCCTCCTTTCTCTTCCTGTATCACTATATGGTGATACTACCTAGCATTGTACCATATCTCAGGGCAAAATAGTACACAAAAATGTACTATTTTTTACAAACATTGCCAAATCCATCTGGCAGATGCTACAATGCAAGAAAAAGACCCTCTCCATCAGCCGATGGCCGACAACTCCCCCATGGGAGATGAGAGGGCCCTTGTTACGAAAGGAATGCACCATGCCAACATCCAAAGTCTATGCCGTGCGCCGCGGCCGCGCCACGGGCATCTTCACCAGCTGGGCCGAATGCCAGAAACAGACCGCAGGCTACCCCGGCGCTCAGTTCAAGAGCTTCACTGACGTCCGCGAGGCCCTGCAATGGCTGAACGGCGGCCCATCGACGAGCAGCAGTACCGGCGCCGCCGGCTCCAGCCACGTCACTGCCACACGCCGAAACGCCAAAGCGAATGCACAGCACGCCTCCGCCACAAGCCGCAGCACGGCGGCCAAGACGCGGCGCACGGCAGCGCCTGCTCCCATCATCCCCGACGAGGAACAGGACTACGTCATCTTCACCGATGGCTCCTGCCTGCGCAATCCCGACGGCCCCGGCGGCTGGGCCGCCGTCATCCGCGAGGTCGCCACGGGCAAAGTCACGGAGCTCTCCGCGGGCGACCCGAGTACCACGAACAACCGCATGGAGCTCACGGCCGCTATCAAGGGACTTAGCTTCCCCGCGGCCCCCGCGAAGGTTGCTCTCTACACGGACAGCCAATACCTCAGGAACGGCTTCACCAAACACTGGGTCGAGGGCTGGAAACGCCGCGGCTGGCGCAAGGCCGACGGCCAGCCCGTGCTCAACCAGCCCCTCTGGCAGGCCCTCGACGCGCTCTTCCAGAAGCACGCCGTCACCTTCCACTGGGTCAAGGGCCACGCGGGCAATCCCCTCAACGAGCGCTGCGACCAGCTCGCCAAAGCCGCTGCCATGCAATACCGTTGACCGGATACGCAAAGACTCTATCCCTGCCATTGCTCACAGGAATAGAGCCTTTTTCATGCGTCAACTGCCTACGTACCCTATGTACGCTATGCACCAGTACGGAACAGCTGTGCCAGATAATCGTACCAATAATAGCATGACGTATCATATGCCTGATTGGCCGCACTGGCCAGACCAGTCGCCAACTGTGACAAGGTACGTCGCCAGTCCTCCCGCTGGACTGGTGGCAGCACGGGCAGCCATAGTGGTGCCGCATCCAGGCACAGCTGTGCCGTCCACGGTTCCAGCACCTCGCGCGACAGGCACTGGCGTAACTGCGCCAGCAGCGACAGCAGCAGCGCTACCAGTTCCTCTTCAGCTAAATACGCGGGGAAAAGCAGCTGCGCATTCTGGATATACGCCAGATACTCTGCCACCGAAACGTCCTGCTGCTCCTGCAGGCATGCCTGAATGGCCGCTACCAGCTGCGCCACGAATGCCGCCTGATCATCCCGCTTGGGCGGCATGTCCTGCCGCAACTGCCGATAGGCCAGGATGCCCTGATCCTGTATATCGTTACGGTCAAATTCCCGAAACCACGCATCGATATCCCTGTCAACGACGCCACCCGTATCCGCACACCTGCGGCTGCGGCGCTGCACCCACTCCGCATACGATTTCACGCCATAATGGTTGATGCGCAGGCGGCTGACAGGATGCCGTTTATTGCACCACTGTTCTACGCGCTGGCCAGTCTCATCGATGGCATACTTGCCCAGGAAATAGACCGGTGCATGCGGCGTAGCGAAATAGGCCGCGCAACGCGGATTCACGATGCTCTTGATATGCCTATCATTGGGAAAGCCATCCGCCGCCCGCCAGGCAAACCGCTCCAGTACACCGCGGCTGAGCTCCGCCTCCCGTGCGCCCGATGAACCGTAGCAGCACCAGTTTGCCGTAAAGCCGCCCGGCTCGCCAAAGTCACGTACCAATTCCTGCAAAGTCTCAGGCAGGCTCCTGCCCTCCGGGGCATAGAGAAATTCATCCAGGTCAATAAAGGCAATATACCGGCAAAGGAAACGATACCGCTGCAACACCTCCCGATAGACCGGCAGCTGCTCTCCTGCAGCCGGCCGATACTTGTAGGTCACGCAACCCTGCTGGATATAAGGCTGCAAAATCTCCCTGGTCCCATCTGTACTGCCATTGTCGTATAGATAAAAGTGTGACACACCTGCCCAGAGGTGGAAATCCAGCCACTCCTGCAGATACGGACTCTCATCCTTCATAATGGCTGCCACAGCCAATTCATGCAGATAATGCACCTTGGTTTCCCCCTCCTGTCATCAACCACTGCCTATCCATCTCTCTCCGCCATGTATCTCACACATTTACTTCAATAGCACGCAGACCCGCTTGCCGCAGAATGCGATGCCGTAGTGCAGTACCTGCCCTACGCCCCGCGCACGGAACTCGGCCTCATAATCACGCGTCTCGATTTGATGCAATGCAGCCTGTGCCTGAGCCGCTAAAGCTTCTTCACTCTCTGCCACTTTACATTCGATAAGCATGCCACATTTCCCTATCTGCTTGGGAAAAACCGCGATATCATAACGTCCATAGCCCGACTCCCGGTTCGATCGAATAATGTACTCATCCAGGAGTGTCGCCACCAGGCCGAGGACCAGGCCGTGATAGAAACTCTCCTTGCCCTTGGCCGTATCAAAGCTGCTCGTGAGTACCTCCAGATACTGGCCGAGCCCCACGCGCACCGTCTCGATGTCGTCCTCGATAAAAGCGCGCATGAGCTCGTCGACCTCCATGTCCATCTCGTCGCTATGGTAACGCTCGAGGATTTCGATGCGGTATAGGGATCGCAGTTCTCTATTCGGCAAGATGAGCTCGACCTGCATCCCCAGGTCAGTCTCTGTTACCGACTTGGTCGTGAGATAGCCTGTCGTGACCAGCATCGTGTAGAGGGCAGCCTCGTTCTTATAAATTTCGCTGTAGATGAAGCCCTCCCGTACGCGCGAAATCAGCGATCCGCCCTGCAGGACCTGCGCCAGCTTGTCCATGACCCGGCTGCGGGAATGGCGCAGCATCTCACCGAGAATAGCATTGCCTGAGGTATTGACCCAATATGTCCGCGGCTTGCAGCCATTATCGAAATAGTTTACCACAGACCATGGATTGTAAATCTCATGACTGGCAAAACGGTAGCCATCATACCACTGGCGGATTTCCATGTCAAAGAAATAGCGAAGCATCGACATCATCAGCGTCTTGCCAAAACGGCGTGGCCGCGTGAAGAGTGTTACCTTCTTATGATCTTGCAAAAACGCTGAAATAACCGCCGTTTTATCTACCCAATAGTAATTGCCGCGTATTTCCGCAAAATCTTCTACACCAACCGGCATCGCCGTATTCATCACTGTCCCACCTCACTATTTTAATAGCATAAGTCGGTTCAGACCTGCAGCGCCCTGACGCGCCTGAGGGTTTCCTCGTACGACCGCTCCTGGCCGAAAAGCAGCGTTGTGCCGAGCACGAAGCCCTTGACGCCCAGCGGCGCATAGGTTTTGATTTTGTCTGCGCCACAGGCGCCGTCCCAGTAGACTTCGAAGCCCATCTTTTCCCGCAGATCCAGCAAATGCTGGATTTTCTCGCCCACATAGGGCAGGAACATCTGGCCCGCATTGCCCGGGTTCACGGACATCACCAGCACCTTTTTCACGATGCGCAACATCTCGTAGACCGTCTCCACGCTCGTGCCCGGGTTGATCGCGATGCCCGGGATGAGCCCCGCGTTGATGACCTTCTGCAGGGTCGTCGAAGGATGGTACTCCGCCTCGGGATGGATATAGATGGTATCACCCTGACGCAGATTGCGGATGAACAGATCAATGGTATTGCTCGGATGCTCTACCATCAAATGCACATCCAACGGCTTGTGCGTCAGGTCGCGGATACAGCGCATATCATTCAGCGACATAGCGAAATTCGGCACAAAGCGCCCGTCCATGATATCGATATGGAACGAGTCAATGCCACCGTATTCCAGTGCACGCACTTCGTGCTCCAGATTGCGGTAATTTGCGCACATCATGGAGGCCATCAGCTCAAAACTCATAACTTTGCACCTCAAATCAAAGGGTAAACATCACCTTGCCGTAGCACGCGCGCTTCTCATGCATGAGCGCGAATGCCTGCTGATAATCCTGCAGGGCAAAGCGATGCGTGATGATTTTCTTCAGTTCAAGAGAATGATTCGCCATGCCCCGCAGAGAATCCTGCCAGTCGTTCTGCATCGCTTGGAACGAACTGTTCCACGTACCCACGAGCTGCAGCTCGCGCCGCAGGATCTGCCAGTAGCCGTCCTGCGTGAGCGTCATGCTGCCCGCCGGATTTCCCAGCGTCACGACGCGGCCGAATGTCCGCACATTCCAGACGCAGGCCTCCAGCCCCTCTGACTCACCCGTACCCTCGATGCAGGCCGTCGCGCCCTGCCCGTCCGTGAGCTCCGCCACTTTAGCGCGGATATCCGTCTCCCGCACGTTATAGGCATCCGCAAAGCCAAGCTGCTGAGCAAAGGCCACCTTCTCCGGCGTACGCGCCGCGAGGATAATGCGCCGCACGCCCGCGGCCCGCGCCCACTGCGCGATGATGAGCGCAATCGTGCCCACGCCATAGATAAAGAGTGTGTCGCCGAGTCCCGCGCCGCTCCGGCGGAACGCATGCAGCGCCACCGCCGTCGGCTCGTTCATCGCGGCCTCCTCATAGCTCACACCCGCCGGCATGAGGCAGAGGTTACGCTTTTTCACCGCGATATACTCCGCCATGCCGCCGTCCTGCCGCGAACCGTAATAGCTGTAGTGGCGGCACTGCGCATAATGCCCCGTCTCGCAGGACGGACACGTGCCGCAGGGCAGCAAAGGGAAGACGGAGGCGCCACGTCCGATGAGACTTTTATCCCCCGCCGCCACGATTTCGCCCGCGAACTCATGGCCGATAATCGTGGGGAAATGATACGTTCCCTTCGAGAACACACGCGGGATATCGCTGCCGCAGATGCCCACGGCCCGCACCCTGAGCAGCACCTCATCCGCCTGCGGCACCGGGCGCTCTACCTCCTCATAGCGCAGGTCATTTACGCCGTGCAGGTTCAACGCCATCATCGTCTCCGTACTCATTTCAGCCACTCCTCCCTCTCCGTCACCAGCAAAGCCTTGAACAAATCAATATCCTCCACGCGCGTGAGCTTGAGGTTGCGCGGCGAGCCCTGGGCGAAATGAATCTCCCAGCCCAGCGCGTTCTGCAGCGCGGAGATCGAGTCCAGCTGCAGGCCCTGGGCATCGGCCCGCGCATACATCTCGCGCATGCGCCGCCCCGTCACGGCCTCCGGCGTCTGGCCGCGCACGAGATTCGCCCGCTCCACCACCTCCGATGTCGCCGTGGGCGTCGTGCGGGCATACATCGTATCCACGCAGTCGATGACCGCCATAGCATTATCATACTGCGCACAGACCCGCACCACATCCGCCAGGGACTCCGCCGTCACCAGCGGCCGCACGGCATCATGCACGACAATCACATCATCATCTGCCGCCTGCAGCGCCTCCATGCCGCGCCGCGTCGAGTCATAGCGCGTGCCGCCGCCCGGCACGATATCCGTGAGCTTCGTGATATTGAACTGCGCCGCATACCCGCGCAGCACCTGCTCCCAGCCCTCGACGCACACCACTACGATGCGGTCAATGCACGCCTGCGCCTGCAGCATAGCCAGCGTATAGATAATAATGGGCCGGTTATTCACATGAATAAACTGCTTGGGGATATCCTGCCCCATCCGGCTCCCCGATCCCCCGGCCAAAACCAAAGCGATATGCAAAATGATATCCTCCCTTACGCTTCGTCAATAAAAGGCGTGGGACAACGTGTCCCACGCCTTATCCTGCCCTATATATCGGCATTATGCTTATTTTCTTAAATGCAGCCGTTCAGCCTGCCGCCATGGCCTGCTCAAATTTTGTCATACGCGTATCGGTTTCTTCGTGCAACGCATTGACATACTCAAAAGTATCCTTCTTATGGTCGAAATCATCCATTATCGCCATCATGAATTCCTACCGTTCGCGCACCTCCTGCACAATGTAATAGATTTCGTTTTCCTCAATCAGTCACTACTGCACCAACGTACTTTATTTTTCTAGTCAAACATATTTTTCATAGTGAAAACCCGGTTCGTAAAATCATCCGCCACTTTGGCTGTGGCCAAAGAACAGTCCTCTATACGCGTCTTGTTGGTACGCAGAAAACCATAGATGGTATCCACGAACTCAGGACGGATTGCTTCCTGCAAAAAGATATCGGCCCAAGGCAATGTGTCGTGAAAACAATCCATGATGCCCTGCTGCACCTCGCGCAGGTACTGCATATCCGCCAGTGTACGCTGTTCTTTGCCGAATACCGGCCTGCCCTGCATGTCAAAATCAGCCAGCGTGGGCTCGTCCGACATTACGCTCGTCTCCAACGGCTCATAGTTGGCCGCCAGGATGCTTTTAAGCATCATCAGACGGCTACTTTCCAGATACGCCTGGCAGGATAGCCTTTCCTTTTTAGCATAAGCCTCCTCTATGTGAATCAGATAATAGCCTGCCATACGCTGCCCGCTCAAATCCTCTGCCGCCATGTGGCAGCTGCCCGAGGAAACCAAATCGACGAAGGCCAGGCTCTTTCCCTCACAGCCGAGGCTCTGCCAATACCGCCCGGCCCTTTGCCGCCGTGCCTGCGCCTGCCGCAGGATTGCCGCCGTATGGCGCAGGATATAGGGGAGCATCGGCTCATCCTTTCCCTGAGGCAGAATCTCGTCCTCCGGCACGCCAAAGCGTTGCCGCAGCATCTGCTCCAGCGTCCCGGCAAAACCGATCTGCGCCAAATAGCGGATATCGTCTGCATCATGGAGAGCCGCCGGCAATGATGCCATGCGAGATGTATAAAAATAACAGTCCTGCGGCAAACCAGTCCGTGATGCCGTACGCGCCCGCAACAGTTCCTCATGCATCCGGGCAAAGAGATATCCATCACGCGCCGCCCACAGGATAACCTCCTGACGTCCTGCCGCCCGCTGCATCACCCAATAAAAAAATGCGACCAGCATGGGGCCGAAAATACAATAGCCCAATTCCTGACCACGCGCCAGCTGCGGACGCCCCTTAGAGCCCTGCAAAGCAAAGGGGCTGCTGAAACGCCGCTGCAAAAGCTGCCCCGCCAGCAATTTCTCCGCGAGACTCCGCGCATCCCGCAAAGGCTTCCGCCACGTCGACAGTTCCGCCATCTCCCGCGCACTGGCCACGTGCACGACATCAAAGCCATGTGCGCGCGCTGCTTCGCCGTCCGCCTCAGGGCTATCGCCGATGTGCAGATAGGACCGCGCATGGAACTGCTGCTGGCAAACCGCAAAGAGCTCCTGCAGCTTGCTCGTGCGGGCCTCGCAGGATACCAGCAGCGCATCATAGCCACGGACACCGAGCTCTGTCAGCACATCCTGCAGCCAGGCCGAAGGCAGATACATATCCGAAATCAGACAGACCCGTTTTCCCTGCTCTTTGGCCCAGTTGACCAGCTGCGCCATCCCCGGCCGTGGCACGAGCAGGGCACGCTCCAACGCCAATTCCTTTTCCTGCCAGGCCTCCGCCTCTGCCTGCGTCCATCCCATTTTCTGATGGAGGCGGGCATAGATTTCGGCAAGGGTGGGATTCCCGCCACCGCGGTAGAGCTCATGTTCCGCCTGCATGCGTTTGGACACAAACGCCAGGCAATGCTCCCGCTGCGCCAACAGCGCAAACACATCATCCGGCTCCGGCACACCGCGCATAATCAGGGTATCGAAAACATCAAACGTAATGACCTCGTGCTGCGAAATGGCCTGCTGTACCTGCCGCAACGTCAACTGGAAATACGGATGATCCGGCACAGCCTGCTCCTGCACTCGCACCAGCAAATCTCGGCCCTGCCAATCATAAATGCGTATCCCCTGCTCCCTTACGAAACCCTCGATACGCTTTGCGATAATCCCCGTCGACGTCTGCCGCGCCACGATAACGATGGCCTCCGTACCGAGTTCTACTGCCTGTGTCAAAGGCACGATAGGCTTGCCATAAAGCGTGCCCTCCGTCTGAAATCCGTCCAGCAGCCCCTCCACCGGCAACTCCGGGCAAGCCTCCAGCAAAGCCCGCGTAGCATCCGACAGCCCATAAAGCAAAATATGCCGATACGGAGCCAGGCATGCCAGCAGGTCTTCATAACATTCGCGTTCGCTCAAATTTCTCCCTCACTTTGCGAAACATATCCAAACGTATTTATCATATCTATGCTATACGTTATTATAAAGACCACGGAATGTCTGTTGAAATGCCTGCCAGTTATTCTTATACTCACGCAAAACATACCTCACAATATCTGCGTAATGCAACCATTGGGGTAACGATTCTTTATAACATTGATCATATACATCCTGATAAGAGCTCCAGGCTATACCATACAGCGTGTGCACGCGAGCTTCACACAAAGATGGCTCATTTAGATTTAATACGTCTACCGTATGATTTGCCAAATCTGTTGTCCCATGTATACTGCCATCAAATTCATTAAATTCAAATTGTTGCTCACAATCCTCACGCGTGGGATACACAATATCCGAACAATCGCCATGTTTCTTTTTTCCACAGGTATTTTCATGATTGCACGATGCTATGATATTATTATATTCCAACGTCTTGTTATTATATCCTTTTTGAGCTTTCATATGCTCATTATGGGAATTGTTAAGCGATACTTCTCTGCAACAATAGCCACATAAGCCATGTTGCTCGCTAAGCAACTGTTTCCGTAAAACATTAATGTAGTGCTCATATGGACTGTGCGGTAAATCTCTATACGATAATCCTTTTTTCTTCAAATCACGTAAAAAGGCCGGGGCCTCGCCCTTATCAATCTTTATCATGATGATACATCCCCAATTGAAGCAAAGTTTCTGCTCGCACTAGTGCTGGATTTTCTTGATAAACACATTGTTTTAGTTTTTTCAACTTGCTCTCAGCACTGACATAATCTCGCGCTTTAATTGCTACAAAAACTTCATGAAATTCCTGACGTACCATATCATTTTGACTACTGGTATTCATTAACTGTTCCAGGATTTCATTGCTGTTCCATCCATCTAAACGAGAAATCTGCTGTACGCTGATATCATTTTGTTTACGCGTGATCTGATAAATTTGAAATGTATCATCTATTTCTCCTAGAACCTGCGGAGAATGGGTCGTAATAATGAATTGTACATGTGGAAATGTGCGCTTTAATGCAGGGACAATTTGTCTTTGCCAAGATGGATGAAGATGTAAATCAATTTCATCTATAAGCACCACCCCTTCACCCTCGCAGGGATTCTCTAATTGCGGATTAGCCAGCGCAAGTCGGCGACTTAAATCGCCAAACAAAGTCAATGCGCCTTTTTCTCCATCCGAAAGCTGATTAATAGACAAAGGGATGCCGTTCTTATCTAACTTCATAGATAATGGTCTTCGTTCAATACGCAAATGTTCTGTACCGTCCATTATACCGTAAATGGCTGTCCGCACAGCCTGCAACGCTTTATCCTGATAGCGTTTATTCCACAACTTGATTTTTTGTTCATTTTCCAAATCTTCCTGATAGCGGAACCACTCAAAAAAAGTACGAAAATCAATTTTCGATTCGATGGCCTTATCTAAAGCAGATAACTGCGTAAAAGCATGATGCTGCCTAATACGTAAAGGAATATCCAAGACGAGTCTGTGTACCCCGTAATTTACAAAGACAGGCATACGGCCAATCCCATTCTCCTCCCCATATAGGCGGTTAAATACATCGCAGAATTCAGTAGGAGGATTGCGTTTGCCGACCACTTTGCCATTATGTACTTGTGCCGTCCGCGAATATTCCACCAGGTTATCCCCCAATGTACATTGACATACCAGCTTACATTGTTTAGCCTGATAGGAAACATCATCAGCTGACAACAATGATTCCGCGCTTGTACGACGGCCAGACAAACGGCTGACGATAGGCGCAAAGAGCAGATTAATTGCACGTAAAATACTGGATTTCCCTGCGCCGTTTATCCCGAAAATAATGACATTCTTTCCATCAAACTGTAAAGATTGCTCATGTATTCCTCTAAAATCACGCACGGAAATCGAATTCAGTCTCATAATATCTCATCTCTTTCTTCCTTTTCTCAGTCATTCAAAGCCTCAGTCACACATTGCCGGATATTATGTTCGAATATAGGCCAGGCAAAGATACGTTCGTATACCTTTCTAGCTCTGCTCCCCATCGTTGCAATCAGCTGTGGCTGCGCGATGAAATTTACCATAGCCTCTGCCAATGCCTCCACATCCTGTACAGGATAAATTATACCGTCTTCACCCTGATGCAGGTACTTACCCGTCCCCACCTGATCAGAAATGATACACGGATGGGAAAACATCATCGCCTCTGTCGCTACGATGGGCATCGAGTCTGCACGTGAAGGACACACCAAAACGTCAATCTGCTCATAAAAATGCAATAAATCCTCACGGCTCATTTCGCCGGTCATCTGCACTTCCGGGAAATCAATTAGACGAACGTGTAATTCTTTCGCCAGCGCCGAATCCGTATCCCCTACCAGATAAAATTCCGCGCGCTGACGCCAATGCGCTGGCATACATGCAATAGCATCCAGCAGCAAATCCTGGCCTTTATGCGACTGTACCATTCCCACCGTGGCAAAACGAACTTGCTCTCCTATCTGCGGCTGATACACCTGAGGACATGCATCAGGCAAGCCATAGAGCAAATCCTTTTCCTCTGCCTGAGGCAAGAAACGACGCAGCGCCTCTCCCGGCTGAGGTCCCACAGACATAATATAAAGATTATGCAAATCAATTTGCCGCAATACGGAGTTATCAACCATATCGTAGAAACATGCCGCATCATGCAGCCACCAAATAACTGGCTGCCTGACATCGCGTCGAGAAAGGAATGCATACCAAATGAACGTATTGCAAAAAAGCAGCCGAAATTCCTGCAGCCAGGGCACATCCGCCTGCTTGGCAACCTGTAGAACGGGTGCCATCCATACTTCAATGCCCGCCTCGGTCAACGTCTGCCGCAATGGTCCATCCGTCGGCGTTATCACCGTCACATCATACTGTTCCCGCAACGCCTGTGCCGCATAAACAGCAGCTACACTCGCCCCATTACGGCGCAAATCTGCCGACAAAATTGCAATCCGCACTTTGCCCGTATCGTTTCTCCTCACAGCAGGGAATTTTTGTACCCTAGCATTCTCCCCATTCCCCTGCACAAAGCGGCCGATATCAAACACGCCAAAGATACGATTCCGCGGCACCCCCAGCGTCAACAGTTGCTCCCGCATATCACGTTCGTACATGCTGAGGATAAACACCGCTTCATAATCCAGCTTCACACCATCGGCCGGAGCAACCACTCTATGACCATCCAGGACCTGCCCCTGCTTTGCCGCATCATTATCCAGCAAAGCCACGATATCTTCATCCTTGAACCAATGATGGTACGCTCGATAAAAATATCCCGTGCCAAACAATAAAACCTTCATCCGTCATCCTCCAGCGTCGACATAATATTTAGCCCATCAACAACGGTGTAACTCTCTTTGCGAACGTGCATTGACGACAAAGCAAATCCCCTTGACGTGCGTTAGCTCCCACGATACGCGCCAGCGGATCTCCCTGCATAATTTCCTCATAGGATTGTTGCTTGAGATTGCCCAGCACGCGCTGCATGCCAAAATCCATACAGCATAACACCACATCTCCGTTAGGCAAAAGCACATTGTGATTCAGCCTTGGTGTACGACTGCAATAGATTGGCTCTGCCATCCTCTCTGCGGAACGCAGATGCTCATCCGATAGGGTTCCCGCCCGATCCACCATATCCCACGAAATAGGAAAACGATGACCGATAATTTCCACTACGCGCGGATCTGGATTACTCTGGCAATTTGCTATATCCACAAAGGGTTCACCATTCGGACGTTTTTTCGCCACAACATAACGCAAAAGTTCCAAATACTCTTCAGTAACAGGGATATTGGCATAGTGATGTACATCGGGCAAATGCAAAACGACGAGCTTGAACGGGATATCTTCGATAACCTGAAACGATGGCATATCCAGGCCCATCAACGTCGTAAACAACCGTACCTCATGTCCGCTCTCATGCGCATATTGCACCATACGTAGCCCGTCCCGTGCCAGGAAAGGCTCGACAAAACCAGAAAAATCCACCATGAGTCCCGCCGGTGTCTTATCCAAGCATGCTTTAAATGCATCAAAAGACATTTCTGTCGAACGCCCATTTGTACAATACTGCTTCAAGAACAGTTTCTGTGGACAAAAGTGGCATTGAATCTTGCATCCTGCTTTAGGAGTAATTTCTAAAACAGGTAATGAAAAAGCTTCCTCAAACATGCATTCTACGGGCACTGGCATGCTAATATAAGAATGAATACCGTATTGTTGTAAGCATTTTCCCATCTCTAGACTGAGTGGTGCTTTCGCTCCAATTAAATAAAGTGCACCTGTCCCCCCCCCCGTTTTACAATACTGTTCACAGTACAGATTTTCTTCCCATAGATTTCCTTGATACGCCCCAACTTCGTTACACAGAATCCTGTCACGGTAATTTGCCTCTTGGCCAGTTCCTGACAAAGTCGCTTTCCATACATTCCAGCACCATAAATAAACACTTCCGTATGCTCTGCAGCCGCTATACGAATACGATGGAAATATTGCTCCCATGCCCGTTCCATTTCCTTTTTCAATATCATAACAGCATCCTCCAGCCAAATGATTATACTTTCCTTCTATCTCCGAATTGAAATCTGACGCAAATATCTATGTTCGTTCCATTCTCCCCAATATTTTTTTACAACGGATATCTGTTCCTGCGTAATATTTTCGCTATATTGGAGAAAAGGCTGCTTGATTTCTTGCTCCGATATGCGACTTTCCAGAACCAATTCTCGCGCAAATGCCTCGCCATAGTTATTTTTATTAACTTCAAAAACAGTATCGCGACTAGGCAGATCGAGAATATACACCGGCTTCTTCATACAAATCGCATAGCCTACATGCGTCCCGACTCCATTCGTAACCACCATATCGGCCAATGAAAAGATACTACGCAACCTGCGGAGAAAATTAGTATCCAATCTATGCCCAGCCGTGACAATTTTCCATCCCTTTTTTTGATATGGCTCATTGCGGTGCATCAAAATATCACACCAATACATACACACTAATACGCTGTCATAACCATGAGCTTTCTGAACGTCTTCTATTTGGCCAATAAAAGCATTAACATCATATATCATGTATTCTCTATTATTGACGCTATGCAAGGGAAACACCAGCAAGGTTTTCCTTAGCTTGCGCTTTATTTTCCGCAATCTGCCATAGCTAAGCAAGGAACGAGCATAATAGATATAGGGACTGAGATAGTGTACGTTCACAGTATCAGAAACTCTTGTCTCCCACACGTTTCTGCCTCCACATACATACAAAGTATGATATTTTTCTGCCAGATATTTATCGGAACCAATAATCATCGTATTGTTAGATGCGCCATGACTGATACCGCATTGCTTTATTTTTAATTGGCTTCGTTGAGTATATTTCTTTACGGCCTTATATATTCCGTAAAACAGATACCCTGATCCTGCCACGTCCTCATAATATAATGGAGCCGCCAACTTTTTAAAATCAAAGATACTATATTTTTTCCGTTTAAGAATTGCCTTGTGCAAACGACTCCTTATTGCGTGAATATATGCTTTATCATCATACAGCCATAAAACTTTTACTTCCTTGCTGCTAAGGCTTTCGATAATCTCTTTTACATATTGAGGAAATACGACAGCTATCACTATACCAAATGTAAACGGACCCATGTACTCATCCAGCTGCCAGACCTTCTTACCATGAAAGGTATCCTGTTTCTCTGCCTTTTGGGTAACCAAAAAACCAGCAATGTCTATTCCGCTGCTCTTGCAATACTTGACAAAAACATCAGCTGCATTGCCACAACCATAACAAAGTACACAACCCGTGCCTCGCATCATCTCATTTAAAGAATAATACCGCTCCATTTATCTCATCCTCACTCCTCAGCATATTCGATATTAGGATAACATACTATTTTGCTGATAGCATGACATACCCTTGGCACCAAGTGTTTAAGCCTTATGTTGAGAGGCCTTGGCGCATGCCTCTGACAATGCCTCGTACAAGATAGTATCTGGGTTTGATATGCTTTTAGCCAAGGTACCGACTTGCTTACGCTGCCATGTTGCATCCTTTTGCAAAATAGCCAAGAAATATTGCAACGCTTGCTGGAAATCATGCTGCGTCATCTGCTGCGATTGCTTATTTTCCTGCGGTAAATGCGTAGTTGCAACAACCGATGGCTGTTGCAGAGGCAAAGAAATCTGGCTGTCCGATGTATCACCTAACGGCGTCACTGGCTGTTCATGATGCACGCCTTTCTTTCTCAGGTCAGCAGCCGATTGGTAAACAGCAAAGGTTTGGCCCCATGACGCCCGAAAATATGTTTGGCAGCCCCTGGCCTCCCAACGCGGCTCTTTTGCTTTCTGCATATTCTCAACAGTGCCCGGATACAACAATGCCGGCACTTGCGCACTGACGCGTTCCGGCTCGTGCCGCACCAGAGCCAGCGCCAAATCACGCAGGAATGCCACGTCCTGTACCTGATGTACTCCCTGCCACCCGGATAGCCAGTCCTCGCCAAACAACATTCCCGTAATGGCGCCAGTCATAGATGCCACGGTGTCGGTATCCAATCCCTCGCAATAAGCTGCTTTCAACACCGCATGAACAGTCGGACGCCCTTCCAACGATGCGAAATATATGGCTGCCGCAACTGAACTGGTACCTGACCCATTTTGGCGGCCGATAGCGTCGATATGCTGCATCAGATCCTCCAAGGAAAA
Organism: Selenomonadaceae bacterium UBA2897; assembly: GCA_002350105.1. GTDB lineage: Bacteria > Bacillota > Negativicutes > Selenomonadales > Selenomonadaceae > UBA2897. Next base: position 90,927 of record DEDT01000054.1, read on the forward strand.
CGGCGACTGCACCAATAGATGCTTCTTGCATTGCTGCAGGTACCGGACCATTTCCTGTACGGTTTCCTGCCAGCATTCCGCATAACTTTTTCCCTTATAAACCGATAAAGATTGTTGCAGGTCAGCCCCATCGAACGACCATTCCGGCAACAAGGCTCCCCAGTGCTCTTTCAAAGCGAGTGCACGATCAAACAGGCCACCATACGGCACACGGTCAGATAAAGGCCTCTGCCATAAATCATATAGCAAGCTGGCTAAGCATGTCGCACCAACGATGGCACGAGGATGTCCATGAGACAAATAGGCATCTCTGCGTACATCCTGCAGCACCGCATCCAGAGTGTTTTCCTGATTCTTCGCAGGCCCATATAAAACATGCGGCAGGATACGCATCGCTGCGCCATTAGCCCCCGCCTGCAAGTATTTATTCAAGTTATCCGGAACCCAGGGATATTTATTCTTCAGCATCCCTCTGGCAACGCTTTTCAGCGCGCCGCCACCACCCTGCTGATATTCCAGCCAGGCAGGCAATTCGTGCTTGAGAAACTGCTGGCCCCATTTTTCCGCAAAAAGCAGGCATCGCCCTACCGCTATTGTCAGCTGCGTATCATCACTATAAGTTCCCGCCTCTATACGCTTTGTATAACGATTATTATACAGGCCGCCACTCATCTGCCAGGCAAAGAAATTCCCGTCTTCATGGGATTGGTATACTTTTCCCTGCCGCTCAAACGGCCAGCCTATCGCGTCGCCGATTGCTACGCCAAGCATAGCGCCACAGGCCCGCTGCTCCTTCAATACAGTATTATCACACATTTTGCCATTCCTCTTCCATCGGTACCTTGCCATTCCTGATGAACATTTCGCACTGATTAGAAAAAATATCTGGTGCCACGTATAGTTCAGGACACGTTTTGCCATATTGGATAATCAACGTACGATAAATCCGTCTCGCTATGTCACTGGTCTCTACGGCAATACCGGTGACATATGTCCAAGGGATATCTCGTTCAATCAGGATTTCTGCCTGTATGTCATCGGGACAGGACGCCAAGCGCCTGCCTCGATTTCTTCCCGCAAACATACTTTCTATTCCAGATAAATTCGGCCTGATATCAGCACCGCCATGACGCGCGGCATTGCCAACGGAAAACCTGGCGCGGCGTACGGTTATAATTCTCGGATCGATAAACAGGCAACACCATGTATTAAACGGCCTTACTCTATCTTTTGAACAGAAAAGGTATTTATAGTTCGGATACTGGCAGGAACAATTAATATAATCCGTGCAGTTATCCATACGTACATTGTCATTCTGATAACGATTATCCAGAGGAATATACGCCGTTGCCAGGATACCATTATTAAACTCATCCAGCGCCATACTGAACATGCTACTGATATTAGTCAAATGACAAAATCGTGTTACGCCGCGTTCCTGGCATAAGTAGGATAAGACTCTCTCATTCATCCAACGTCACCTCAAAACGGATTATCGTCAAAATAGTCATCCATACTCATTCTTTGCTTATTGCAGAAATTTACCATCTCGTACGTTGCATCTGGCAATGCATCAAACAGTGGCGACATACGCGTACAGCATATATTCAACATACTCTTAGCTCGCGTAAATGCAACGTAGCACAAATGCAATTTTTCCTGTATATCCTTTTCATAGGTTGAAACATAAAAATCAGGCAAAAATACATTGTCGAATTCCAAGCCTTTGGCATTATGATATGTAGCCAAAAATATTCCGCAGTGCGTATTAAAGCAGCCTATCTGACGGTTTATTATCTGTATATCCCGTTGAGGTATCCCATGCTTTAATAAATTGTCCCGAAATTCAGCTATTTCCCCATTCTCGTTAAACAAAAACGCCGTCGATTGATACCCTCGGTTCTGCAATACATCATGCTGGCAAAGCCAACTATGCTCCTGCTCCCGCTCAGCAAAATAGCAGACACACGGTTTGCGTCCGTCGACATTATTATCTCGTTCCAGTACGGGATCCTCCGGCATACCTTGCCAATACTGGCTGGCACGCAGGCCATTGGCAAAATCAGCAATCTCGCCGCAATTACGATAATCATGACTGAAATACACTGGTTCCTCGGTCAAAACAAGCATCTGACGATATAAGGCCAAGCCACCGTTTCCCTCAAAGATAGTCTGCGCACTATCCAGGAACACAGTAAGGCTCTTGCTGCAGCATTTGCGGACAAACCGAATCATGCTGGCTGTATAATCCTGCCCCTCATCAACAACAAGATGCTGGCAAGTTGGCTCCTGCAACAAGGAAGCCGTTTCGTCCGTAAATCTATCCCATGCGGCGCCATCAGAGTCAATATTTCCATAAGGCACCCCAGAAAATGTCTGATAACACCGATAAACATATTGATGAAAGCCCATAATGCATAAATTATTCGGCACGGGAGTTCGCTCCGGCAATACATCTGACAGCATACCACCAAGGAAAGAACTCAAGGACCTGACATACACCAGCAGCAACACGGTATCCTCAGGATGCACTATGGCTAAATTCAACGCCCTGGTCAGCGCCATAATCGATTTTCCGCTGCCGGCAGACCCACTGACTAAAAAGTTTCCTTCCATCGGCAACCCCAGAACCCGCATTTGCTGGCCTCTTGGTACTAACATACACTCATCTCCATTCGGAATAAAGGGATAAAAATCATGATAATTAGCTAACTTCCTTCATTTCCTCTTATAGATAGATTGACTATCGTTAATTTGTAATGCTATTTAAGGGTATATGAATTGGATGATCATGATCGCAATTCACGTGCCCTTTACCAGCAGCACCATCAACTACAACTTGATATATTTGCACGGGGATATTTCCACTGTAATGGTGTCAAACCTATGCTCATTTTTGTTTTTCTTCACTTTTTAAATATTTCATAGACCTAGTAATACGTGTTATTTCTCCTAGATTTCGCATATTACCTTTACCATTAACATCTATCGCCTTACGTAAAGCTTCTCCGGATTTGCATTGCTTTATCATCTCATCTTCTTCCTCTCTTCTTTTATTTCCTTCCTTTACGAAATCTATCAAGGGATTATATTCACTTTTTTCACTTTCAAGAGCTTCTTCTAAAAATTCTAGGCACTGTTGTATCGATACATAGTCATCTACTACATCATATTGCTGCCGTGACACATTATATTGTCGCAAATCTCTTATAGTCAATGTTATTTCATGGTTCACCTTTCTCAACGTATCCTTTATTCCTTCTATAGGCAATGAACCTAAATTAGCATTCTCAACTGCCCAAGCATCTGGTAATGACAAGACATAAACAAAAACATATCGTACATATTCGCATATAAATTTCAAGAGTTTCGTCTGTTTACTATAATTATAAGTGATAGGAACCGAAAGCATTTTTCTGCTGAATTCAGAAAAAACTTCTGATGGCATAAACGCTATGCATTGGGTAAAATGCATATATATATCTCTGACGTCTTTTCCATACATACCAAAAAGATAATCTAAATACTCCTTCCTATTTTGTCAAGCC